>JAEWQJ010000024.1 GCA_023399215.1 Methanobacteriota archaeon | reverse complement strand
TGCAGGAATTTCACCGAGATCGGCAGCATTTGCAGTCCCGGCTTCAATTTCAGACACGATCTTTTCTTTGGTAAGGTAGATACGTTTACCGTCTCCCATACGCAAAGCGTATTCAGTTGCCATTTTTTTATCCTCCTTTCTATTTGTCTCTAATTCAGATTTAGAAAACTGTATTCTGGGGTTCAGAATTGGGATACAAAGGTTCTGGCTTGCCAGAGAGCTATCATCGCCAGAATAAGGATCAAAACCATCCACAGGATTTTTGCTTCTGGTATGAAGGAATTTGCCCAATATGCATTGTAAGCTGCTAGGGCCGCTGCTGTTTGCGTCATATTTTTATCCTCCATTGAATCAAACATATCTGAGACAGGCATCAGAGCCTCGAACTCTGCCGAAATCTGTTATCGTGTACTTGTGCAGAAGGAAGCCTTTTTTATAGATTCCGTTGTCGTCAACTTTCTGCTCCACATCTTTTAGCATTCCTCCAGACGCCAGTTCAATGATGTCAAAGTTAATGCTGTCTCTCTGGAAATTGCTCCTCATGCCGTACTCTTCCTGGATCTTCGAAACGATTTCATAGTTCCAGTATTCCTTTCCGTCCAGGAAAAGTTCCAGGATCCTGAACTTGATAGGACGATTTTTGCTCACTTCACTCACCTCTTAGAGTTTCAAGTTCACTTGCGTCTTCAGTAAACATAATGAAACTTCCAGTGATACAGAGAATGCCGCCTATAATAATGGTCCAGTCCGGAACATCTCCAAAGAAGAGGAATAAGAAGATAATTGCACAGAGTCCATAGAGGTTTCCAATTCCCTGGCCTCTCCCAACTCCTATAAGTGGGAAAGATTTGTACCATGTAACGTAGCAGAAACCAAAGGTGATACCTGCAAAGACCAGGATCAGTATGGTCAAAGGGTCAAATGCCTGCAGTGCAAACGAGTACATCGGAAAGCCCACAAGTGCAAGAATTGGCACAATGATGATCCACCAGATTATGTTCTCACCAAGGAAGCGAAGAGTCAACCCAGCATCCGGTTCTGAAATATCAAGACCTTTGCCTGCAATTGCACCTTCAATGCCCCAGCCGGCAGCTGCCATCAAACCTCCGAGATATCCTATCCAGGGGACGTTACCTGAAGAAAGTTCAGTAAAAAGTCCACCGCCGTAAATAGAAATACCTCCCATAACGATGACTGCAATACCGATTGCTGCCCTCTTGGAAATCTTTTCTCCATACCAGTAGTAAGCAAGAATCGAACCCACTACAGGGTAAAGAAGGCCTGCCACAGCTGCAAATGATCCCCCGATAAAGCCCATAGCAATGAAAGAACCTAGAATTGCCATAGGACCACCGAAGATGGAAGCAAGGAAGAACCACTTGGAGCAGGGGTGGAATTCCTTAAGAGTCCTTACGAGTTCTCCGTATTTTCCAAGTACTCCGTTCCAGACCATAAGTGCCAGCATAACAGCCAATGCATTAAAGGCAGTAATCAGTACGGCAGTTACAACAAGAGATATGCCGTCTCCACTTGTTTTAGCAATAGCACTACTCATTTCATCAAAAGGGTTAAGAACCCAAACAACGGTTCCTGGCAAATACCAGATTCCCCAGAATATAGCACAGAAAAAGGCCCACATGTACCCTTTACTGATTTTTCTTTTACTTTCCTGTTTTTTTAAAGCTTTCAAATCCACGAAAACTCCCTCCATTTTTCAGAAAGCTGTGGAGTTCCCTCAGGACATAATCTTCAGTCCATCTCCACAACCTGAAAGTGCAGCCCAAAAGCTCCTTTTGCGGGTTTCATATCTTGGGAATATTTTTCAAGTTCTTTTCAACTTAGATCCAAACTTCTTTTCAACTGCTGTTTTTTAGCTGGTTTTCAACTGCTGTTTTTTAGCTGATTTTCAGACTGCATCTAAGTTTTCCATTTTTATAATCGCTTCAGCCGTTTTTGTAATATTCCCTTAAGCGACACGATTTGTAAGAACTGTTCTAGCTATATCCTAAGCTACAGTCTCACAAAAATGCACAGAATAGAGTGTTGCAGAAAATGTATGTTTGAATACATTTTCTGCAGTTTAAATCGTTTTCTAAGGTTGCTTTATCAGACGCTCAGGGCTGCTTTTACCTTGGCGACTGCGTCATTAGCGCTTTCACCATAGATATCTGCGCCGATCTTGTCTGCCCAGTCCTGGGTAACAGGAGCGCCACCGACCATGGTCTTTACCTGGTCGCGAACACCTGCTTCTTTCAGCTGTTCCTCAATCTGGATCTGATTGACCATCGTGGTTGTCATAAGTGCGGAGGATGCAACAACCTGGGGTTTGAGTTCTTTTACTTTTTCTACAAAAGTGTTAATTGAGACATCTCTTCCAAGGTCCACTACTTTGAAACCTGCAATGTTAAGCATGGAAGCTACAATGTCCTTTCCGATGGAGTGGATGTCGCCTTCGATGGTTCCGATAGCAACGGTTCCGAGACTCTTGGTCTGAGACTTGCGCTTTTCCATTTCAGGTGTGATAACTTTTATACCGGCATTCATTGCCTCGGCAGCTGCAAGTACATGGGGCAGGAAAAGTTCACCCTGGCCGAATTTTTCTCCTACTTCTTCCATGCCTGCGGTGAAGCCTTTCTCAATAAGCTCTACAGGGTCAATTCCTGCGGCGAGGGCTTCATTTGCCACTTCTTCTGCAAGTTCATCATCAAAATCGGTAATTGCGCCTTTTGCTTTTGCAATGATTTCTTCTTTGTTTGCCATTTTTAGATCTCCTGAATATCTGGATATTAATTACATGCCTCTGAAGGCTTTGTCAGCCTTGTCCACGATTGCCTGCATGTCCTTGAGAATGTCTGCATCGATTGGGGTTACTTGGTGGTTTTTAAGAACGTCCTCTACCTTTTCGTGTGCAACTGTTGCAAGGTCTTTTGAGCCTGCTGCAGCCCAGTCTCCAAACATGTGCCTGTCGAGGAGCATTGGGTTGGACGGGTAATCCACAAGCTGCCTGGTCTGTTTAAGGGCCAGGAAATTGTTTCCGATGCCTACTTTCTGGATAGATTCGACTGCAAGAGTTTCTTCCGAGACAGGAATTCCCTGCATGGCTTTCTTAACCATACTGAAGATATCATTGTCAATAACAAGCTGTTCCATTGAGAATGTCATTCCGAGCTCAAGCATTCCAGCTCCGTAGATGGTGTTGGCACCGGAAAGAGCAGGCAGAAGGGTGGTCATGGTTTTTTCGTGGCCTGCCTGGTCGTCCGGAACCTTGGCATCAGACTAGGAACCTGCCACATAGGAGGGAAGGCCGTAGAACTGGGCAAGCTTTGCGACTGCAGCACTGATAAGACCGAGTTCAGGAGATCCTACAGGTGCTGTACCTTTCTTGAGGTCGAAGGTAGTTGTGGAACTTCCATACCATACCTTAGATCCAGGTACGGTCAGCTGGGCAAGTACGATTCCTGAAAGAACTTCGGCATTGTGGGTTACAAGAGTTCCTGCAAGATATACCGGAGAAGAACCACCTGACATTGCCATACTCAGGACATTTACAGGAATTCCATAGCGTGCACCCTTGATGATGACCTGACAAGCATTTACACTGAGCTCAAGTGGGCTGGTAGGGCAGAGCAGCATGGAGAAAATAGGTTTCTTTCTTGCTTCTTCTTCGTCGCCGCCATAGTAAGCCTTTACAATGTCCCGGTAGTACTCGACATTTTCGCCAACAGGGTCAATGTGGTGGAAGTGTTTTGCGGTGTTTGCAAGAGGGGTAAGTGTTTCGTGGACATCCTGAGCGCCCTGACCTGCAATATCTCTTGCAGAGACTGGCAGAGAGAAATAGTCAATGTTTTCTGCCCAGTCACAGAGTTTTGCGATGTCTGCAATATCTTTTTCGACGGAGTCGACTGTTACATACTTGCCGTCCTGGTATTTGCAGACCTTAACACCGGTACCGAAACAGGTCCAGTGTACTTTGCCACCGCATTCCTGTACAGTGTTGAATTTTTTGTCACGGCCCCAGAGTACAAATCTGGAGGGGGCGAGCTGAAGAGCTTTTCTTACAAGATATTCAGGGATCTTTACAACGTTTGTTTTTTCATTAACTTCGCAGCCATTTTCCTTGAAGATCTGCCTTGCCTCTGGGTCAGAAACCTGAATTCCTGGTTCCATCAGAACTTCCATGGTTGCATAGTGAATTGCCTTAAGTTCGTCAGTGGTAAAAAGGTTTAATTCTACGCCATTAAGTGCATTAAATCCAGCAACTGCATTATTTTTTGCCATTTTTATAACCTCCGAATAAGAATGATTTAAGCCAGCAGCTCTTTTGCTTTTACAACAGCTTCGGTTGCATTCTCAGCATAGCAGTCTGCACCGATTTTGTCAGCCCAGGCCTGGGTTGCAGGTGCACCGCCTACCATGACTTTTACTTTATCTCTGAGCCCTTCTTCTTTGAGGAGCTCAATTACACCTTTCTGTCCCTGGAGAGTTGTGGTCATAAGAGCGGAAATTCCAATCATATCAGCATTGACTTCCTTTGCCTTCTCAATAAAGTTCCTGATTGGAACATCACGGCCAATGTCATGTACTTCAAAACCTGAGGACTGGAGCATTGTGGACACGATTGCCTTTCCAATATCATGAACATCACCTTCTACGGTACCGTTCACAATAACACCGAGTTTTGAGCCGGAAGCCCCTTCAGGCATAAGATCCTTAAGAGCTGCAACTCCTGCAGTCATCGCATCGGCAGCCATCATCACATGTGGAAGGAACAATTTTCCTCTCTCGAAACGGACACCAACCTCATTCATGCCTGCGGCAAGTCCTTTTTCTATTATTTCGGAAGGTTCCAGTTCTCCTTTAGCTTTTTCAACTACAGCGAGTACTGTATCCTTCTTGCAGGAAATTATAGCATCTGCAAGTTCCTGAAGCAATTCTTCTTTGCTAATGTTGCATCCTCCGTTTTAGTTTTTAAACTATAGAGACTTCTCTCCTGTAATTATCACGATTATTCGTGAACATTCAGGCTGTAAGCTCATGCTTCTGAGTAAAGCGATGAATATACAGGAAGAAACTCACGATCACCATGGGTGGGAAGCCATGATCACCTCAAGCGAGACAATTAAACATGAGGAATTCATGATTACGCTGATTGGGGTTCATGAGTGTTTTAGCAGAGGGAGTATTTTTCGTGCCATTTTAATCCCGTCTGATAACTCATTTCTCAGATGTCTCCAATACTTTGTTGGTTATTCGAATATATATATTTTTCTAAAAATTCTGTAATGAATTTGGGGGTAATATTTATAGTTTTTGGTTTTTCGGGTTTTATTTGTATATTAAGGAAGAAAATAAAATCGAATTATCAAAAAATATAAATATTAAATATCCAAAATGTATTTTTAGAAAGTTTCTTCTAGGTCAGGCCTCCGGTAGCATCCTGATAAAGTCTGCTTTCAGGTCACACCCCACAAGCAAAATTTTGTTGCCTATGGTCGAAAAATCCGTAGTCAGATTTTGCATTGTAGTGGATTTTTCAGTACCTACTTTTTCATAGATTGCTATTTGTCTCACCTTTTTACCTTTCTCTCTATTTGCGTCCTTTCAAGCCGGGAGGCCGGCAACCGTTGTACTATACAATGATATATATATTTTTTTCCAATTACAACGTATGTCACCCATAGTTATTTTTATTTGAAAGCGTCGGGAAAGGATTCGTAAGGGAAAAGATTCGTAAATAGTCCCTTAATTGCAAAACTGAAATGAACTACAGGAAGAGTCTTTCATGAGCCACGAGACTTTTTATCATGTAATAACAGTGGGGTACAGATCCTGCCAGTTCCACATCTGTCCTGTATGTTGCAAAAAACGAGGTTTCTTTTGACAAAAAAGATAATGAAATCAAAAAGGTAATGAAATCAAAAAGGTAATGAAATCAAAAAGGAATATGTGGATTACAAGGTGAGATCATAAGCCTTCTGATTCCCCATATCCCGAAATGCAAAGCCCGTAAGCCCTGTTGACAAGTTCCAGCATTCTGGAATCTTCCCTCTCAATTTTTATTCCGCAGGCGAGGGAAAGGTATTCGGCAAGGTCAAAAACTTTTATTTTTTCGTCCTGTCCGGCTTCAATAAGATTCTGCATGCAGCCTCCGCAATTCGTGATAATTATATCACAGCCCAGTTTTTCGGCAGCTTTGTAGCGGTCAGATGCTACATCCAGGGACTCAGATGGGTAATTGACCCTTACTCCACCTCCAAAGCCACAGCAAGCCGAATTTTCAGGGGTTTTATTGGCAAGTTCGGTGCCCGGAATTTGCTCAAGCACATCTCTTGCTTCTTGATATACTCCCATTGCTCTGGTCAGATGACATGGATCATGATAAAAGACTTTATGCTTGAGCACAGCCTCAGGAGTGAGTTTTCCTCCCTTTATAAGAAGCTCAAGGTACTGGGAAACGTGCAGCACCTGAAAATCAAGTTTCCCAAAAATTCTAGGATAGATATCTTTAAATGCCTTAAAACATCCAGGGCAGGCTGTAATAAGAGTTTTAGCTCCTCTTTTTCGTATTTCTTCAATGTTCCGCTGCCCATTCCTGTGAATAGGCCCTGGATCTCCGGCACCCGCAGATACGGCTCCGCAACAGTATTCGACCCCGCTCAGAACAGTGTAATCGACTGCGGCTTTATCCAGTAGTGCAATCGCAGCCTGTGCCATGATTTTGTTGATATACGTGCCTGCACAGCCAGGAAAATAGACTACTGAACCTGAACTTTCTTTATACACAGGAGTTTCGTCCAGCTCGGCAATTTTCTTGAAGAGGTTATTCTCAGCTTCAGGGTCTACCATTGTCTGCCTGTCGGTAAGTCCATGTTCACGGACCCACTTTTGCCTGGCAGGAGAAACAAGCATTTTTATTCCCAATCCCTCTGGGCAGGCTTTTGTACAGAGTCCGCAGGTCAGACAGCGCAGCAGAGAGCCGGCATCAATGTCCGAATTTCCTTCCAGATATCCATACAACCGGTTAAACAAACCCAGGTCATTGTATCGAGGGCAAACCTTAAAGCATCGTCCACATTCTTTACACTCTGACCTGTGTTTTTCTACTATTCCCATTTTTTAACTCCATGTCATTTTAAATTCATGTGACTTGTTATCTCTTTATAATGTACATTTTTAACAGGTATCTTTAACAGGTATCTTTAATAGAAATCATTAAAACTTCCTTTTTGATAGGAAATCCTTAACAGTTTCTCCTTGATATGAATTTTCTTATAAATTATTTCTTGATAAGAAACCTTAGAAGCCACTTAAAGGTCATGAGAATCACTCACAAGCCGCTTATAAATCATAAAAACCACTCAGAAACTACTGCGAAGTCAGTAAGTAACTGAAAAAATCCTTTAAAATCACCTGAAAATCTTTAAAAACTCTATTTTTGACAGAAATTCTTTTATTCCCCCTGTTTACATTCTGTCCGGATAACTGTTCATGAACTTCAGGAAAACCTTAATAGCAGATTAGAAGTGCGAACAAGTTTATTCCAAAAAAAGATAAGCTAATATTCAACCATGCTATCATCTATATGTAGCTATATACGCAGCCAGTAAAAGGAAGGGGTTAAATATTTTCAACGAACTCAAAAACAGCGCAAGAAAGCTGATAATTCCCATTGCCTGTCTGATTCCCTTATCTCCGAATACCCTCACGTTGCTGGGTTTTGTCGTAAGCATCGCTGCAGGGGCAGCATTTGCGCTGGGCAAACCTTTTGCAGGTGGTCTTCTTATTCTTTTTAGCGGTATTTTTGATATCCTTGACGGAGGAGTTGCAAGGGCAAAAGGCCGAATTACGCCTTTTGGAGGCGTGCTCGATTCGGTTTGCGACCGGTACTCCGATGGTCTAATGTTCCTGGGAATAATAGCAGGCGCTGTTAACGGCAGGCTTGTCCTTCCCCCGATTGTTCAAATAGAAGGCTGGCTCTGGGCAGGCTTTGCCATGATAGGCTCCTTCCTGGTAAGTTACACTCGTGCCCGTGCGGAATCCGCAGGCTGCCGGAAACTGTCAGTGGGAATTGCCGAACGTACGGAAAGAATGATTCTTCTGGCTCTGGGTGGAATTTCAGGTTTTTTAAGCTGGGCTCTGGTACTTGTAGCTGTGTTTTCCCACATTACCATTATCCAGCGAGTCCTTAGGGCAAAAAGCATATTGAGTAAGCCTTATGAAGCTGATTTCCAAAAACCGTAATAGATCAGATCTTGCTAAGAAATCCAGATAAGGATGACGTCTATGATTTATGGACTACTGTAAAAAAATATAGTGAAAAAAATTTCTCTACGCTTTTCTACCGATACTCATTTATACTACATATTTGATTACAATAGTTGACGATGGTAAACAAAAAGGAGATTTGCCATTGATAAAGTACAATCTACTCTGCGGGGCCGTAGGGTAGCCTGGTCCATCCTGCAAGGCTGGGGGTCTTGCGACCTGAGTCCAAATCTCAGCGGCCCCACCAAAATTTTATTTATGTACTAATTTTGATAGATTTTAAACGTTGTTGCATTTATCTCTGGGGATTTACTTGTTTTTGTTTTCTGGCTTAATTTAGATTCTTGAGTTCAATTCTTAGATTCTTTCGTCATTTTTTTATTTTATTAGAATGGAACTGACCTGTTGTATTTTTTATGTTTGGTTTCTACTTTTCATGTTCAATATAAAACTATCAAACAGATTTAAAAATAACAATTTCCTCCATATTTGGAAATCTAAGTCGATAAAAAGTTATATATGCTTATACTTCCAATATACAATTATACGACTCATATATACTTAAAACTAAAATTGATAAAGTACTCATGGGTCGTTGATGGAGGAAACTGTGTCAAATACAATTACGATACGCAGAATCTTTCGCTTGGTGTCGGACATTTTCACTAGCGAATTCGGTATCGTTATAAATAAAAATTATTTGTAATAGTTTTAAAAGGGGGTGATCGATAGTTACATATAATCCAATTTTATTTAATATTTGAAGATTTGCACCTGGAAAAATCACCTAGACTATTATCCTAACTTCCACTTTTTTAGGCGCATATATTCTATGCATATCTCTGTGAGGTCAGACGATTGCAATTTATAAATATTGCCTTGCGTTTGATACTTAATTAAGCGCATGTATCGATACCAAGTGTAAAGATGCGGAACTAAAGTTACTTTTTTATGTTAATGATAGATTGTAATCAAGCCATTGTGGATGACTATGGCTCGTTACAATCACGGAAAAACGACTTTTATTTTTACATGTTGCTTCTTGAGTTTGGATGCATTACATGTGTTATTTCATCATTGGTTACTTTTGGTAGGGGGCATTATGTGATTTGCCTTGACTTTTGCCAGAGTTTACAAGGTACTTAGAAGATAGAGTAAAACATGCTTTCAACAAAAACCGGCATGACCCCGAATTAATTAGCAATACGCCGATACGCTTATATAGCCAATACAACTACCTTGTATTGCAAGGTAGGTATTGCATCTTGCTATAAAATGTAGTGTGCGAAAAGAGGTGCAGCATATTGATACCATCGCAAATGCTCAAAGGAATATTGGAAAGCTGTATATTAAAAATAATTAGCAGTAAAGAAACTTACGGCTATGAAATTTCACAGCAATTGAAGATATATGGCTTTTCAGGTATTTCAGAAGGCACGATTTATCCGCTCCTGCTACGCCTTGAAAAGAACGATCTCATAAAGGCAAAATATCGTGAGTCGGCTCTTGGGCCAAAACGCAAATATTTTTCCATCACACCAGCGGGAGAAAAAGAATTGGAGACATTCATAAATAACTGGCAAGAGCTCAATCATGCTGTAAATCAATTATTTCATGGTGGGGAATAATGACGAAGACTGAAACAAAAAGACTGAACCAAGAAAATAATAAACTGGATAAGCGGTTAACCGACGAAGATAACGTTGTCATGACCGATATGGTATGCTACCTGCGCCTGGCAAACATTTCAGATCATGATCAAGAAGTCGTAAGGCACGATTTGCTACAAATGGTCCTGTCTGCTCAAGAACGTGGGGAAGATATTAATACGCTGATCGGGCAAGACTATAAATCATTCTGTGATGAGGTGATAGCTGCACTACCACAGAAAAGTCAAAAAGAGCGAGTCCTGGATCTTATTGATACACTTCTTTTGTCCACATCCATTCTTGGAGTAATCCATATTGTCATGTCCAAAGAAACGATGGGATTAATTTATAATGCAGTAACAGGTCAACAGTTGAATTTTCAGATTTCTATTTCTGTTGGTAATTTGTTATCCTATGTTATCATCATTGCAACCGCTTTTCTTATTGTTCATGTTATTGGCAAAAATTCACTAAAGCCAGAAAAAAAGCATAATCAAAGTAAGCCAAAAAAGTTCATAGTAGGTGGAGCTATAGGCGGAGGTATAATGGCTGTCTTTTTAATAATTGCATGGGTTGGAAGGCAAACACTCTTCACAGTGAATATATTTGCTGCATGCATATTTATCTTAGGGCTATATATTGCTCATAGACTTCTTCAAGAACTCTTCATAACGTAAAGCAATTTCATGGTTGAGCTTAAGCATGATAGGAAAGTAGTGAGTGGCAACTTACTGTTTTTTTGCATACATACCTTCCATATTGTTGCTTTCATCATCGATAAAAACACTATCGTATATTCTCGCAGCGCCCAAACACAACTAAAAGAGTTATTTCCAAAAATATTCAGTAAACCAATAAATAATATATGTAAAAATATATAATTAGCTTTACTGATAATTTATTAGCTCATTTATTTTCACTCATTTTATTACTTTGACTCATTCTTTCACGCCTATATTTTTCCCGGATTTTCTCAATCATTTCCTCATTAGCTTCAACAACAAAAGCTCCTACATACCCGCATTCTTTGCAGTGGTAAACCGAACCTGCATACCCGCCAACTTCATAATATAAATCTGCATTTCCGCAGACAGGGCAAACTTCGATGAGTTTTTCCTGGTCCAGAATAATCCCTCCTTTAAAATGGCATTCAATATCGAATTGTTAAATATATATAAGAAGGATGATTTTAATAAAGATGTTGTATCTACTAATCAATATCTAAAGGTATTAGCCAGTATTTATGGAATCCTTATACAGATATTATCTAGCATCTGAGGAATTCTGAGATATCGAAATTCCCAATAAAAATCCCAATTTTATTTTCTTAATTGTATTAACAGAATAATTCAAGGCCTACAGTGAGTAAAAAATGACTGAAATGATGACCCCTGCAATGCGCCAGTACTACGAAGCCAAGCAGGCATATCCTGACACCCTTATCTTCTTCCGTATGGGAGACTTCTACGAATCCTTTGGGGAAGACGCAAAAACTATTGCAAAAGAACTCGAGATCACGCTTACAGCCCGTGGCAAAGACAAATCAGGAGAAAGAATGCCGCTTGCAGGAATACCCTACCATGCAATTGACACCTATCTGCCGAGGCTTATAAATAAAGGGTATAAAGTGGCAATTTGCGAACAGCTTGAAGACCCGAAAAAAGCAAAGGGAATTGTAAAAAGAGGGGTTGTCAGGGTAGTCACGCCCGGTACGGCAATTGATTCTTCCATGTTTTCAGATGCCTCAAACAATTACCTTATGGCAGTTGCTGGGCGAGAAATGGGAAAGCCCGAGAAGAACGGCGAACAGGAATTCGAAATTGGAGTGTCGTTTCTCGATATTTCTACAGGGGAATTCCTTACAACGCAATTCAGAGATTCGGAAAATTTTGAAAAGCTTCTAAGCGAGCTTGCTCGCATGCGGCCTTCAGAATGCATTCTGCCTTCATCTCTATATGGAAACCCTGCACTTGCCGAGCGGCTGAGAGCCCAAACTATTGTGCAGGAATTTGCCCCCGATATTTCAGGAGCAAAAGAAGCTGGAGAAAGACTGAAAACTCATTTCAGGGTTGCAACCCTTGAGGGCATGGGCTGTGAAAATCTGGATTTTGCAGTGTATTCGGCCTGGGCTGCCCTGGAATATGCACAGACCACACAGATGCGGGAGCTTACCCATATCAATACCCTGAGAACCTACTCAAATTCCGAATTTATGATCCTTGACTCCGTAACTCTGCGGAATCTAGAAATTGTTAAAAACGTGCGAGATGAAGGGGACGAAAATTCCCTTTACCGCATTCTGAATAGTACGAAAACGCCAATGGGAAGCCGTACCCTGAAAAAGTGGCTTTTGAAACCTTTGCTTTCCGTAGAAAAAATCAACCATCGGCTAGATGCTGTTGAAGAACTGACAGCAAAGCCTCTGCTCCTCTACGATCTCCGAAACTGGCTTTCAGATGTCAGGGATATAGAACGTCTCGTAGGCAGGGTAGTATATGGGAACTCAAACGCAAGGGACCTTGTAGCCCTGAAAAAATCCCTTGAAGCTCTGCCTCCTGTCAGGGATTCCCTTCTAGAAAACATTGAATCCGCAATTTTAAATGATATTGCAGTCGGACTTGCATCGTTTTCCGAACTTGAAAATCTGGCTGAAATGATAGATAGAGCAATAGTTGATGAGCCTCCGATCTCAGTTCGGGAAGGAGGCATGATAAAGTCTGGATACAATGCAGAACTCGATGAACTCAAGGATATTGCAAGCAATAGCAGGCAGTGGATTGCAAATTTTCAGCAGAAGGAAAGAGAAAGAAGCGGCATAAAGTCCCTGAAAGTGGGATATAATAAGGTTTTTGGGTATTATATAGAAGTAACAAATGCCAACAGCAGCCAGGTGCCTGATGACTATATCAGAAAACAAACTATGGCAAATGCCGAGCGCTTTTTTACCCCTGAACTCAAGGAAAAAGAGAGCCTTATCCTGACAGCCAATGAAAAAGCTATAGCTCTCGAGTATGAAATCTTTAAAGAAATTGTGCAGATACTTTCAGCCCATTCAAGAGAACTTCAAGAAACTGCAGAAAGAATAGGCACGCTTGACGTCCTTGCAGATCTGGCTGAAATAGCAGAAAATAACAATTATATCAGGCCCCAGCTTACTGATGACTGTAAGATTCTTATTCGTGACGGAAGGCATCCGGTAGTTGAAAATACCGTACATGGCGGCTTTGTCCCGAATGATACCGAAATGGACTGCAAGGAAAATCAGTTTTTGCTAGTAACAGGCCCGAACATGGCAGGCAAGTCCACTTACATGCGTCAGACTGCCCTTATAGCTATTATGGCTCAGGTAGGTTCTTTTGTTCCTGCGTCCTATGCTTCGATAGGGATCATTGACCAGGTCTTTACAAGAATTGGGGCATTTGACGACCTTGCAAGTGGGCAGAGTACCTTTATGGTAGAAATGGTTGAGCTTGCAAATATCCTGAATAATGCAAGCCCAAGAAGTCTTGTGCTTCTTGATGAGATTGGCAGGGGGACAAGTACCTATGATGGGTACAGCATTGCAAAAGCTGTTGTGGAATTCCTGCATAACAGGGGGAAAGTAGGAATAAGAGCTCTATTTGCAACTCATTACCACCAGCTCACAGCCCTTGAAGAGAAATTAAAAAGGGTCAAAAATTATCATGTTGCGGTAAAAGAAGAAGGTCATGAGTTAGTTTTCCTGCGAAAGATCGTGCCGGGTGCAACAGACAGGAGTTATGGAATCCAGGTTGCAAGGCTTGCAGGCGTTCCGGAAAAGGTAATAGAAAGGGCAAATGAGATTCTTAAGGAACTCGAAAGAGAGAACGTGCTCGAAGAAGTTGAAGACTGCAAGAACGGGAAAAAGAGAAAAATCAAAGCTACAGCACGTTATACTCAGATGATGCTTTTTGACTCTGGAGACAGCGGCGAAAATACAGCAAAGGTAAACAGGCCCAGCCCTGTAGAAACAGCTCTTAGAAAACTGAATGTGGAAGAAATGACGCCAATAGAAGCTCTGAACAAGCTTCATGAGCTCAAAAGGCTACTGGATTGATTGGACTAAGGGCTGATTAATGATCAATTAATTGTTGGCTTAAACGTTTATTAAGGGTCGATTAAAGGTTGATTAAAGTATGTCCAATGAAAATTTTTCTGGCCTGGGTGGAGTAAAGGAATGATGGAAGAACATATCGAAGGGAAGAAAAAAGATAAAGGAAATAAAATTCGGCTCCTTGATAAGGATACGATAAACAAAATCGCGGCCGGAGAGGTAATTGAACGCCCTGGATCCGTAGTAAAAGAGCTGATAGACAACTCAATCGATGCAGGAGCTACGGACATCCACATCGAAGTCGAAAAAGGCGGAAAACGCTCCATTATTGTCCGGGACAACGGGTGCGGGATGAACAGGGAAGATGCCCTGCTTGCATATAAAAAGCATGCAACCAGCAAGCTCACACGGATTGAAGATCTCGATACTATTTCTACAATGGGCTTCAGGGGAGAGGCTCTTTCGTCTATTACAGCGGTTTCAAAGGTCGAGATTCTTACCCGGCCTCCGGAAGAAATTACAGGTACCAGGATAGTGATCAATGGGGGAAAAGTTCTGGAAACTTCGGATGCAGGCACGGCTCCAGGTACGTCTGTGCATGTAAAAGACCTTTTTTACAATACTCCGGCAAGGCAGAAATACCTCAAAAGTGACCGTACCGAGCTTGCCCATATTACAGATACGGTAATGCAGCTTGCTCTGGCAAATCCGCATATTTCCTTTACTCTGCTCAGTGAAGGAAAGCCAGTCATAAGAAATGCGGGCTCAAGTGAGTCTTTCAAAAGTATTGTAAATCTCCTGGGCCCGGATACGGCTCGTTCAATGCTTCCTCTGGAGTACAGGACCGAAGATTTTGAAATCTTTGGGTACATCTCAAAGCCTGAAACCACTCGAAGAGAAAGCGATCAGCTTTTCCTGTTCGTAAATACCCGCCCGGTAACCTCAAGAGCCATTAATAAAGCTATTCGCGAAGGATATTATACCAAAATTCCGAAAGAGCGCTATCCTGTGGCAGTGCTTTCTCTTATTGTCGATCCTGGAGAAGTAGACGTTAATGTACATCCCCGAAAAGCCGAGGTGCGTTTCAGCCGGGAGAAAGAGCTTGGGGATGCGGTCACATCTGCAATAGAAAAAGTACTCTCCGAAAATGCTCTGGCTCCTGAAATTCGGGAAAAAAGAGACCGGGTTTTTCAGAAAACCTTCGATGTTTCAAGTTCTTCAGATAGATTGCAGGTCTCAGAAGCTGCGGAAATTTTTGGAAGGAAGAAAGCTGGAAAGGACACCGGGATTCCGGAGACTGGGATTCTGGAAACTGGTCTTACTGAAAGAGTCAAAGGTCTGAAGAATAAGGCTGAGACCTACGTTTATCCGGTAAAAGATACCGAGAGGAGGCTAAAACGTTCCGAGCGCCTTCTGGACTTTACTGCAGAAGGAGGGACGCAGGAAACAAGTGATAAAAAGCTGGATAATAAAATCGAGCAGGAAAGAGAGAAAGAAGGAGAAAGTAAAAAGAGAGTAACAGGTATTCAAGAGAATGGAATTGAAAAAACAGATTCGGAAGAGAAAAAATTTGAGGGTATAAATGCCGAAAAGATGCAAAAGCCGATACAAAAACCGATACAAAAACCGAACACGGATTCTTTTGAAAACCTGAGGATTATAGGGCAGGTATCTAAGCTGTATATCCTTGCCGAAAGGGGAGAAGATCTTGTGCTTATCGACCAGCATGCTGCTCACGAGAGAATTCTTTATGAGCAGGTCTTGAAAATGAAAAAGTCCAGGGTGCAGGAGTTGATCACACCTGTAACCATAGACCTTACACCTAAAGAGAAAGTGCTTATGGAAGAGTACATTCCTTATCTGGAAGATTACGGGTTCGGTATTTCAGAATTTGGGGATAATACGTACGTAGTCACCTTTGTACCTGAGGTCTTCGGACGGCTTGAAGACCCCGAAGTTATCCACGATGTAGTTTCGGACCTTTTAGCTTCAGGAAAAGTTAAAAAAGATACCGGAATTTCGGAAAAGATCTGCAAGACCCTCGCATGCAGAGCTGCAATCAAAGGTGGAGCTGCCTGTAGTTCCAGACAGATGGAAGAGCTAATAGAGCAGCTTAAAAAAGCTGAAAATCCTTACTCCTGTCCACATGGCAGGCCCACTGTGATCACATTTACGAAAGGGGAACTGGACCGCATGTTTGCAAGAATCCAGTAAAAAGGGTTGTAACCTGAAAAAACAGCAGTCCGGTTTTTATATATATTGGAGTTTAATTTTTCCTGGACTTTAATTTTCCCCGGATTTCCGGAGTAAAGTCCGGTAGCGTCTTCCCTCTTTAACCTGATAATTTTAGAGTAGTAATCTATACTCCAAAGAGAAGTTTGTTTCAGCGAAGTTAGAAAATGCAGTTGGGAGACCAAAATATGAGGATTATATGGAAATATTATGAAGATATATAGTTGGCATGTCCATAATCAATCGATATACTTCTATATTGAAAGATCATCCTTAGTTTCCTATATATTTATATAATAGAACTTAAGATGTAGTAGTGTGCCAGGCAAGTGCCGGCATCTGAAAAAGGCATCATTCCTAAAGCTATTTTTCACACACCAACCCCAATACCCCAAACAAGGAACGACTCCCCAATCGTTCCAGAATCCAGGATAAAACCCCATTTCCAAAAAACAAATCCCCATTTCTGGAATGATGCCACCTCTTTTCTATCTTTTTATTATACCTTTGATGCAGTTACTTTTATCATATGCAGTAAAACCAGAAAATACTGCAAGGCTTATCCCAAAAATCAATCGGGGTCTTTTCCGATTTAGGTAACTAAGACATAGAAGCGCAAGCAAACGTGCTTTAGCCGTTGGTAGTTGATGTCAATACATTTATAATAAAAAACCTCCGAGTATTCTTCCATGATAGATCCTGTTAACAATTTCAAGATCCCTGAAGAATGGATTGTCCGTACCGGGCTTGCCAGGGAAGAACTTGAAACAAAAGTTGCATCCGGGATGATTGTGGTTCTGAGTGACGGGTCTGTTCTCAAACGAGGATACACTACAGGAACCACAGCAAGTGCTGCTGCAAAAGCCGCAGTCCTTTCCCTTAAGAAAACGGTTGATAAAGTATCCGTTCCGACTCCTGTGGGACTTAGAGCACAGCTTGAGGTCAGCGAAGCCTCGCAGGGGCGTGCAGTTGTGAAAAAGATTCCAAACGACCACGAATCTGATATTACACGGGGACTTGAATTTGTGGGAGAAGCAAGGGAATCTGAAGGAATCCGAATTTTAGGAGGAAAAGGCATAGGAATCGTCAGAAGGGACGGGCTACAGGTTCCGAAAGGCCAGCCAGCTATTAACCCAAAACCGATGGAACAAATAAAGGCCGCAGTGCAGGAAGCTATAGAAGAACTGGGCCTGAAAGGAGCCGAGGTTACAATCTCAATTCCAGATGGAGAGAGGATCGGAAAAGAAACTCTGAACAGCAGGATAGGAGTTGAAGGCGGAATTTCCGTACTTGGGAGCACAGGTTTTGTTGAGCCATGGAACGACCATCTGGGAGAAATGAGAGGAGACCTGATCCGCTGCACGGACAGAGTGGTACTGACTACAGGCCGGATAGGAATGCGTTACTCTCATATGCTTTTTCCTGATTATACAGTCGTTATGATCGGAAGCAGGATTTCGGAAGGGCTTGATTACGCTTCTGGTGATATAATTATTTGCGGGCTTCCAGGCCTTGTCCTTAAATGGGGAAACCCTGAGATGCTTGAAGGCAGCGGATATGCAACTGTTGTCGAGATGCTTAAAAAAGAGCCTGAACATGTGCGCCTGAAAGAAGCTTTCAAAATGGCAATCGAGAAAGGAAAAGGCGCAAGAATTGTGGTAATCGACAGAGATGGGTCGGTACTGATGGACAGTAAGAATGAGAGTTGATTAAAACAGGTAAAGGGGAAGAAAAATAATGATCGTCGTAGGAGTCGGAGTCGGGCCCGGAATGCTTACGGAAGAAGGAATAAAGGCTATAAGGAAAGCTTCTGTGGTTTATGGTGCAAAAAGAGCTATTGAGATTGCCCAGAAGTATATTACATGTGAAGCAAAACCGATTAAGGACTATAAATCACTTCATCTCTTGCCAGCCGATGCAGTCGTTCTGTCTACAGGTGATCCCATGTTTTCAGGGCTCGGAAAATTTGCAAGGGAGAAAGATACAGTTATACCTGGGATTTCTTCAATGCAGGTGGCCTGTGCGCGTACAAAAGTGAACCTGACCAACCTCTGCGCAATCACAGCCCACGGTAGGGACTCGGAACCTGCAAAAGCCGAGTTGATCCAGGAGTTAAAGAATGGAAGAAATATCTTCCTGCTGCCGGAAGAAAACTTTGGCTCACTTGAAGTCGCAGAAATTCTTAAAGAGCTGGGTATTGAAGCTGAACTTTATACCTGCGAAAACCTCGGCTATCCTGAAGAAAGAATTGAAAAAGGTACGCCTGAAAACCCGCCGGTTCCGGAAACGATTCTTTACGGGCTGCTTGTCGTACAAAAAAGGTAATTCTTTGAAAAGCAACAGAGTAGCGATGTTATATAAGAAATGCCGCTATTAATTCTTAAAAAACATTGCTATTAATTCTTAAAAAACATTATTACTTTTTACTAATAAATTCCTTTACTATTTTTGCATAGTTTAATAGCAAGGCAATGTTCTTATTGTAATAAACATAACCATTAATTTAATTAAGTGACAAGTAAATTCACTTTTACCGACAGTAACGTCATTTTATAAAAGAATGATAAGTAATGCCTGGGGGATTATCATGAGCCTTGCCAGTAAAATTTCTGGAATTAAATTTATAGGATTGCTAACTGCTATTTTATTTATCTCTACATCGGGGTGTAGTTCAAACTCAGATACGGATAATTCAAACGCCAGTGAAAATGCACAGTTAGTAATATTTACACATAACGCGACTACAACAACGAACGTAACTGGCACAGACAACAATATTACAGCCGTGAAAAATGAAAATGAAGAACTGATGTCGAGTTCGGCAAAGGTCATTTATCTACATCACAGCACCGGCGGAGTCATTTGGGACGGTGGGGTAGACACTACAATTGCAAATTACAACACTAATCACGGCACAAACTACAGTATAACACAAATGGAATTTCCGAAATCACATCCCTATGGATGGAATAACTATCCTTATGATTACTGGAACATCTGGGTAAATCATGCCGGTGCTTCTGCCTATATTAAAGAACCGACCCTGGAGATGCTGACTCAGACCTATGACGTTATCGTTTGGAAGCACTGTTTCCCGGTCAGCAGCGTTGTTGCCGATACCGGTTCTCCGGATATAACTTCCAATGTTAAAAGTGAAGAGAATTATAAGCTGCAATACAACGCCCTGAAAACGAAGATGCATGAGTTTCCTAATAACCGCTTCATTGTTTGGACCGGTACGGCTTTAGTCGAAAGTGCAACCAATTCCGAAGAAGCCAAAAGAGCAAGAGACTTTGCGAACTGGGTCAAGACATCCTGGGATGAACCCGGTGATAATATATATATCTGGGATTTCCGCGAGCTGGAAACCGGAGGCGGGCTATACCTCTTGCCGGAAAATGCTGCATCAACTTCGGATTCTCATCCTAATCCCACTTTTGCCGCTACCGCCGCTCCACTGATCGGCCAGCGTATCATTGATGTCATAGAAGGGCGCGGTGATAATTAGTTTTATTCCAAAGTTTGACCATCCTTTATCACAAGACACTTTGTGAAGAGTTAGATATCCAGGTGTAAAAAATAATTCCTCTCTCAAGGGATTATTTTCTTTACCACCTCGATTAAACAAGAACCGAGCGGGATAGAAATGTCTACCAGATTACCACTTACTCAATAATATGTGTTTTCAAAACATCAAAGTTTTCAATTTTATCAAAATACACCATGAAGTTTAATTTACAATGAGGTGCATGACCGTATAAAAGATCAAATCTCCTAAAACGACAGCGGTAATAAAGCCCGCTGTAATTGAAAGCATGAAAGGCAGGCCTGGAGTAACCCAGATATCTTTCTCAATCAAACCTTTTTTCAGATACTCCTCAAGTTCCGGTTTTTGGTCCGCATCGAAGTTGAGGCCTGCACGAGCGAATTTTTTTTTGAGGCTTCCACTTTCATCAAACTCAAATTTTTCAAGCAGACTAAGGTGCTTCTTGTACTTCAGGGAAGAAATCTCTGTCCTGTATCCTATAAACATGTAAAGCGGATTTTTGATCATCTCAGGCGAAAAATGAAGGAGATTATAGCCGAACATCCCGAGAGGAACAAGTGTTGTCACCAGGAGGGCATTTCCCAGGACCGTAAAAGTGAAAAGCCCTATCGGCGGAACCCCTAACAGAGGATATATTTTTTCTGAAAAGCTAAACACCGGATAAGAAGGAAAAAGGATGGAAAGCACGATCAACCCCTTTGCATCCCCACCTCCAAAAGCCCCAAACTGGAAAAGGAGATAGACGACCGTAAAAACAAGAACTCCTGATAAAAGAAGAGGTATGAGGTAGGAAAGTCCATCTGTAAGAATTTCATAAAAAACAAACCCTGAACCCGATGCAAGCATGTATTTCCATACCTTATTTGAGACCCTGCGGGAGTTAAGGTCAGAATAACACGAGTACAGTAAAAAGGGCATGCTGAAGAGGATTTTAAGGATTTCTATCATTTCAACCCTACAATGAAATTAGTTTTTAGAGTTATTTACAGTTATTACTTATTTAATTTATTGGTTATGTAATTAAAAATCTCCTGCAGAGCAACTAAGGATTTCACTCTCTATATAAAGTATCAGCAGAGTGATAAAAGGCTGAAAAGGGCTTGATAAAGTGACCAAAAAAAACTGAAATCCAGACCAAGTAAAATATAATAATTATTTCATAACGCGTCGGGGCAGCCCTTATCATCGTTAACAAGCGATAAGCTTATACATAAGAAGTTCTATTTTATGGTGCTTATTCCTTTTTAGATTTCAAAAACAACATGGGCTCGTGGTCTAGACGGTTATGACGTCGCCTTCACACGGCGGAGGTCCTGGATTCGAATTCCAGCGGGCCCACTTAATAATTCTTGTTTTTTGATTTAGAGGTTTTATAAACTTCTTTTTCTAATGCTTCGATTCTTGCTTCAAGATCAGATTTTACTTCTGGTTGCACAACTTCTATGTTGCCATCAAACTCTTCATCCAAAGAAATCACATAAACGGGCTTGCTATTGTACTCTGTTTTGAAAATGTGTGCAGTTTCTCCAGCAATATTTACTTCCGATTGTGGCAGCCTTACTAAAGGATATGAAATATTGGGTTTTGCCTTATGTTTTATAACCTTAGATTTTCCTAACGGCTTCATTTTTTGACCTCAACAATACCAAATGGTAGTTATAAAATAGTTATATAACTTTCTATTTTTATCATGTAGAAGAAGAGTAAGGATAGCTCTAATGCGCCCCTTAAAATCTCATCAAACTTTTTCTGCAAAACCGTAGCCTAAGAGATTTCGATGAAAAAGTTATCTAGATAATAGTTTACCATTCCTCAATCCAAAATCTTTAGAAGCACCTGGTTCAAAGAAACAATAGTGGAAGTTCTGATAATATCCAATCATTCATCAGGTTTTTCAAAAAGAGTAGGACACTTCTCTTTTAATGCTACAAGAAGATCTTCATCTAATGTTGCATTATAAAGTGTTTTTACTTTAGAAAGCTGGTTAATTGTTAAGTTCTCAACTCCTTCAAGATCAGCTCCCTCAATCAAGATTCGCTCCCTTAAGATTAGCCCAATGAAGATGAGCCTATTGAAGATGAGCCATACAAAGATAAGCCCCTTCAAGATTAGCCATATGAAAAGAAGCACCTATTAAATTGGAATTCATAAGGGTAGCTCTACAAAGGACTCTGTTTCAAAATCTAGTGATTAATCATTGAGCGTGAAGCTTTTACAACCCCTGTTTTCGGGAAAGTCTAATTTTTGGGAGCAAGTAGGAATTATGACAGAATGTAAAGGATTTATACCAGAGTTTCAAAGATATTGGAAAATAAACTTTTTGCAACACAACCTTGGAAATTGACGCTGAAATTATTCGTTGAGTTATACTCTTACTACCGTAACTTTGACCTTTACCATAGATCCATCTGGAAGCTTCCTCATTTCAGGAAATACTCCCGTCTTCTCAAACGTATTTAAATAGTTATTGAACTCGTTTTGGGCATTTTTATCAGCCAATACAGCCATTATGTCATAGTAATCTCCATGACTGTCCCCCTCACCTATCTGAACCGGAAGCTCCCAACTTCCGTCACTTTGAATATCCACATAATTTTGTGGATAATAGTTATCATACCAGCGAGTTACAATCCAAAGTTGTTGTCCTTCTGGAATATTTGCTGCAGTTCCTTTTATGGTCTCCTCCATTTGGACTTTTGAAGAATCTGGGGGATAGGTGATGTTTATTTCTGCCTGTGTTGACGCCACTGTTGGTGTTGGCGTAGGTTCGGTTTCTGACTCTTGGGTGGGAGTTGGAGTGGACTCCGGTGTCGGAGTTACTGAGGGCGGATTTACTTGAGTAGGGTTATCAGAACCATCGAAATAACCAATTGCATGAAGAGCTAATAAAATTCCACCTATGGCAGTTATTATTGCAGCAATTCCTGTAAGAATGCCTGGTAATGTAACCCAGAAAGATTTATCACCCTCATCTCCCATAGTTCACCTCTAAATTTCAAAAGCTACTTTGCAAAGTATTTGAGATAGATCTGCATTGTTTTAAATAATATTTCTAAAAAAACTCAAGTTTAGTATATAGTAGACTAATATTATTATAAATTTATTACAAATAAATATTTCTAATAAAACTCAAGTTCTGTATATGGTAATATTAAGACTACGGGTGCTAAGAGACTATCTTAAAATCAGATTTTTCTCATTTGCTTAAGATTTATCTTATCCAATCTTCTAATCATTAGGTGTATCATCGCCACATATTTGAATGCTTGAATTGATTCAGTCAATCCTTCATAATCCTTACTCAAACGTCAATATCTACCTAGCCATCCAAATGTACGCTCTACTGCCCATCTTCGATGCAGAACTTGAAATCCCTTAACATCATCTCTACGTCTTAGTATTTCCAAAATCCAACCGCAAACTGAATTGACCCAATCGATTTGCCTGAATAACCAGCATCAGCCCATATAAGTTTCAATCGAAGAATTTGGGTTTTGGGATAAGCTCATAGTATATCTATCCAAGGTACATGGATGCGCTTTCCTATCCAGGATGATCTTCTTCGTTTGTGCCGGTCCAGAACTGACAGATATGGGCTCATTTTCTAAATCGGAGGGCAAATAGCCTTCACACGGCGGAGGTCCTGGATTCGAATTCCAGCGGGCCCACTATTCGTTTTCAGTTTTCTTTTCTGGTTCTAAGTGATTATTGAACTTCTTTTCTAATGCTTCGATTCTTGCTTCTAGGTCAGACTTTGTTTCAGGTTGTGTAACTTTAAGTTCACAGTTTAAGTCTTATTCAAGGGAAAGTTTTGCTCAGTAAGGTCGTTACATTATTGAGTTACTGCATGAATACAAGAGAAAGTTAAGATTGAATTGAAGTGGTTTACTGAATAGGAGTTGCATGATACAAACACGCTCTTATTAGCCAGAAACCTGAAGAAGTATCCTGAGCAAAGACAAAATAGTGTAAATTCTTGTAATATCCACTCACTTATCGGGCTCTTCAAAAAGGGCAGGATACTTCTCTTTTAATGGAATCAGGATCTCTTCGTCTAATTTTGCGTTATAAAGTGTTTTCACTTTAGAAGCTTGCTCAATGGATAAATCATGAACTCCAGTAAGGTTAGCCCCTTCAAGATTAGCTCCCTCAAGATCAGCTCTCAGAAGATAGGCTTTGTGAAGGTCTGCCCCATAGAGATTAGCGCCTCTGAGGTTAGCTTCTTGAAGATTTGCTTCCTGCAGGCCAGCTCCATACAGATCAGCCTCTTCAAGATTAGTTCCCTGCAGGTGAGCTCCCTCAAGATTAGCTACCTGAAAGTTAGCCTTTTTAAGGTTAGCTCCTTTAAGATTAGCCAGATGAAGGTTAGCCAGTTGAAGATTAGCTCTTTCAAGGTTAGCCTGTTCAAGATTAGTTTTTACAAGGCTAGCTCCCTGTAGATTAGCCTCTTGAAGGTTAGCTTCTTGAAGATTAGCTCCTTTACCTTCAAGAAGGTGAGTATCTGAAAGGTTGGCTCCTCGAAGGTCAGCCTTTTTAAGGTTAGCTCCTCGAAGATCAGCTCCTTCAAGGTTAGTTTTTACAAGATCAGCTTCCTGAAAGTCTGCTCCTCGAAGGTCAGCCCCTATAAGATTAGCTCTCCTAAGGTGTGTTTTCCCCGGTATACCCATAAAGTAAATCTGCTCTAAATTAAAATAAACATTACTATTCTGTAAAAATATCTTCTACTTCTCAAAGTATGATCCGTGATGTTTTACTCAGAACATGGTTCGTAGTGTTTTTTACTCAGAATATGATTCGTAGTATTTTTTTACTCAGAATATGGTTTGTAGTGCTTTACCTTCACACAGTGGAGGTCCTGAGTTCGAATCTAAGCGAGTCAACTTATCTATTTTATCTTTGTTTTCCAATTTCGAAGTTTATAGACTTCCACAAGTGTTCCATTAAATTTTGTATGTATGCCCACAGCTGCATAAAGTTAGTGGTTTCCTGAATAAGACAATTTAGTAAATCCCCACTCCTTTTTAGATTTGACCTCTTTTACTGTTTCTTATTTAACCTGCTCATTTTTTGGTTACTACGATATACTCTGACATTGTCTTAGTGTTACTTCCTTTTGCATTCTTTACCTTCAAACTGACAGTATACTTTCCTGCTTTACTATACTTATGTACAGGATTTTTGGCTGTTGAATAAGTTCCGTCTCCAAAACTCCATTTCCATGCAGCAGGAACTCCTGCACTTTTGTCAGTAAACTGAACTTTTAGTGGAGCCTTTCCTGACCCCGGAGAGGCTGAAAAAGCAGCAACAGGTTTTGCTACTACTGTTATATAATTCGTTTTTGTTACCGTATTACTGCCTTTAGCATTCTTTGCTTTTAAGCTAACCGTGTATATTCCTGCCTTTGAATATTTGTGAGTTGGATTCTGGAGGTATGACTTTGACCCGTCTCCAAAGTTCCAGAACCAGGAAGTTGGGGAGCCAGTGCTTGTATCAGTAAATTTAACGTTTAATGGTGTTTTTCCTGAAGTAGGAGATGCAGAGAATGCAGCAACCGGTTTTTGTGCAGGTCCTGTCACTGTTATATAATTCTTTATTGTTTTCGTACTTGTTCCAGCTGCATTCTTCACTGTTAAACTGACTGTATACTTTCCTGCCTTGCTATACGTATATGCAGGGTTTTTCTGGGTTGAATACTTCCCGTCCCCAAAACTCCACTTCCACTTTGTCGGAGTTCCTGTGCTTTTGTCAGTGAACTGCACTTTAAGTGGAGCTTTTCCTGAGATTGGAGAGGCAGAAAAAGCAGTAACTGGAGAGTAAACAAGCGTCCCCATATAAATATCATCAGCCGTGCCGATCTCTTCTTCACGAGTATCCGCCCATACTATACGGTTTCCATAGATTGCAGGGGATACCGTATGTGGACCGTCAACAATCAAGGTTTCAGTATTATTGGAGAGATCATACATCGAGATATGGCTGGTTCCTTCACCATCGTTCCACCACGTCCCTACTATCTTATCACCATAGATAGCTACTTCACATACAGATAACGGGATCGAAGTCTCCTTACCAGTGGAAAGATCGTACACACCAACTTCTGCGGGACAGGCATAATTAGGATCTATATCATTAATGCTACCATCCAACCAAACGACCTTATTCCCATTGATAGCAGGCTCAGATGCTCTTCGGCTAGTGCTGATCTTAGTTTCCTTCTTATTAGAGAGATCGTACATGTAAATGTCAGAGTACCATTCTCCTTCATTGGTATTGCGGGAGTCCTGCCAAACTATCCTGTTCTCATATATATCAGGCATTTCTGCGGATCCATTTTTGGTAATCTGAGTCTTCTTCTTGGAAGAAAGATCATACATCCATATATTTCCATATTTATATGCAGAAGTCGAATCCTGCCACACAATAATGTTATCGTAGACTTTAGGATTGTACGCAGTTCCACTAGTAGTAATCTGAGTTTGCTTTTTAGTGGAGATATCATACATATAAATATCGGATTTTTCACTCCAGGTATCCTCCCTCATTTCACTCCAGGTATCCGCCCATACAATCCTGTTTTTATGGATTGCAGGCATGGATTCTCTTCCACTAGTACTGATCCTAGTCTCTTTCTTAGTACCGATATCGTACATATAAATGTCGTTCACAATGTCATTATTCCTATTGCGCCAATCTTCCCACACAATTCGATCTCCATAGATAGCAGGAGATCGCGCTGTTTTGCTTGTGGTGATTCGTGTTTCAATGACCTTTGGCACAGTACTAGTTAGTGCTTGTGTGCTATTCGACTGGTCAATGCTCGGTTCCGTGACATTCTGAAGATGTTCTTCAACAGATGCCAACGCTGTAGACGAAACGTAATCGTCTTTTATAGTGGCGTTTCCGGTATCATTCTCAGTAGCTGCTAATGCTGCAGATGAAACCAAAAGCAAGACTAGAGCTATTGAAACTAAACTTGCCTTACAAAAAGTCTTTGTTTTATCCATCATTACCCACCTCTAATTTTTAAAATCAAAAATTTAATTTCATTTACCAACTTTTGTATATTATAGTTAAACTTTTTCTTTTAGTTTTTATATATATAAATTTAAATTTATAGTTATAAAATAAGTTGGCTTTGTCGACCAGAAATATTTGGAAACAAAGAAGTTTCTATTGTAACAGCACAAAGGTAAAATTTATAGAACCTCAAATAAATTCAAAAAAAGCTACGCTCGATAACAAATGTGAGTTCCTGAATAACAGTTAACGCAAAACATTATAATAATTAACTATATGTCTCAGTGGGTTTGGATGTGATGTCTAGAAGAAATATCTAGAAGAAATCGAGTTCAATTGAACCAAATGAGGTTACGACTTATCGTCAAAAATATGAATAATTAGCATTCCAAAACAAGTTCATCTGTAAATGGAAAATAATTGATGAAGGGATTATTACAAAATTTAAAATTAGCTTGCCGGATTTCAATAAAGAGATCCACGAAAAATTACTAAAAAGTAGCTGAAGAGAGTTGAAGGAACTTAAAAGTCTGATGGGTCAGTTAGTTTTATCAATCTCATTTATGATCATTAATCTTTTAGTCAGGCAGTTGATAATGAGAGCACTGATGCCTGCAAGCAAAGTTGCTGGCTATTAAAAAACTGTCTTTGTTAGATGAAAATCGTGGTTTTATATTCCTACATTGTTAAACCATATAGTGAATTGCGTACCTGTATCACTTTTAATTTCTAAACAGCCGTCTATTTGTTCAACAAGAATGTTTACTAGCTGGAGCCCAAGGGAATTTGAACTCTTAGTGGCTATCACTTTTGAAATTCCTTTTCCATTATCCGATACTTCTAATATGTAACTGAAGCTATCTTTGCAACCTTCATCTGGACTGGACATCGCACTCTGAGCAGCAGAAGTTTCATTTCTGCGAAGATTCACCTGGATTTCTCCTTTCCTTCCTGCAGGAAAAGCATGCTTAAAAGAATTTGTAACTAGCTCATTTACAATAATTCCAAGAGGGATTGCAGTATCCATGCCAAGATATATCTGGTCAAGGTTCAACTTCAACCTGATACTTTTATTTCCAAGGTCATATGAATTGAAAAGGTCTTCAGTCAAGTTATTTAGATAAGCTGCAAAGTCAAGGGTATCGATATTATCTCCTTTATACAGCTCTTCGTGAATAAGAGCCATTGAAGCTACACGATCCTGACTTTCCTTAAAAGCCTCAACAACTTCCTGAGTTTTACAAATCTCACGGTTAAAAAATGTTTCTGATTGAAGGTCGAGTAAGGATGAGATTACCTGCAGATTATTCTTAATCCTGTGGTGAATTTCCTTTATGCGTATTTGTTCTACCTTTGCAAGAGCTTCTTCTGCCTTTTTATGCTCTGTTATATCTTGAGTTGTCCCTCTGACCCTCACAGGATTATTTTTCTCATCGAAAGCAACTTCAGATTTCGCATGAACTATGCGTTCGTCTCCATTTGCTAGAATAATTCTGAAATTAATATCAGCAGGCTTTCCGTTTAATGCTTCTTTAGCGGCATTATCTATACAATTTTGATCATCCGGATGTACGTAGCTTAAGAAGATATCGTAACTTACTTTCAGCTCTTGCGGCTTAAGTCCAAATATACGATACATTTCGTCAGACCAACGAAATTCATTGCTTGCAAAGTCCAGTTCCCAGTTTCCAAGATGAGCTATTTCTTGAGCTTCTGCAAGACTTTTTTCACTCTTTTTCAATGAATCATAAGCATTCTGAAGTTCTACTGTACGTTCTTTAACAAGTTTATCTAAATTGTCGAGTGTGTCCTTCAGTTTAGCTTCCACTTTTTTGCTCTCTGTGATATCACTGGCGGTACCAAACCATTCAACAATTTCGCCATTTGCATTCAGCATTGGAACCGCACGCGAAAAAATCCATCCCAGACTGCCGTCTGCTAGCCGGACCCTGTGCTCCAGTTCGTAAGTGCTCTTTGTCCGAATAGCTTCATTGATAACAGCCATTACATGCGTTTGATCTTCCGGAGGAACATATTCCTGAAGCCAGTTACGATTTGGGCTTTCCGTATTGACAAGAAAACCTCGACCATAAAGATAACGCATCTCGCTCCAGTCCGGGCTCACACGATATACCATTTCTGAACTTGCCGTCACCAGAGTACGAAACCGCTCTTCACTCGCACTCAGCGCGTCCTCAACCTGCTTACATTCCTTATTATTTTTCTGACAGGAATATTCTATCTGCTCCCACTTATCTTCTTTTTTAGTTAAAGCAAACTGGTGATTTGCGATAATGTCCAGAATTTCAACTGGGCTGTATTTGTCAATTGGATAAGTGCAAAGAACCATCATCGAATACTTGCCTATAGCAGAGTCCAGTGATTTTTCGTGACCAGAAAAACTGTTTCCACTATACCTCAAACCATCGTATCCACTGGCGAGAGCCTTACTGGTTTTTTCAGTCAAGTAGTTTAATACTGTTTGTGGATCTAAAACATCTTCTTCTACATGCCAGTAAGGATAGGGAACAATATCGATTTGCCCGTTTTCTAAATAAGCGCCAATATCAGGAATAGCCACTTTTAAGGCTTCTTTTGCTTCTTCTTCATCTACAGGTTCTGATATGGCCCATAAACAATACTCATTATCTTCAAGTCCTGCTTTGAAATAAGGAACAAGTATATCCATCAAATCTTCTTTTGTCCTGTAGAACT
This sequence comes from Methanobacteriota archaeon, assembly GCA_023399215.1. GTDB lineage: Archaea > Halobacteriota > Methanosarcinia > Methanosarcinales > Methanosarcinaceae > Methanosarcina. The sequence goes on along the minus strand of JAEWQJ010000024.1, from coordinate 42,442 downwards.
GGCAGAAATGTGTTCCCCACTGTACGTTTCCAATAATATCAATACCAGAAATCCTATTGCCGCTTCTCATGTTATTCTTTGATAATCAGGTGTAAAGTCAAAAGTCTCTCTTCTCAACATTATTGCGTTATTTAATGTTTTACCTGGCTCAAAAATGGCTCAAAATTCTTCTTGCAAGAACAATTTATAAAATTATAGTGGTAATATAAATATTTATTTATATAAACATGACTGTATAATAAAGTCTCTGTCTTACTTATTATAAAATTATAATTTCTTCAGGCATGTTTCGTTATCGAGGCAACCTTACTGAAGGAAGAACTTACCACGAAGCCCGCAGGAACACTGGGATTACAACAACTATCGCATTCAGGCTTGATCGGTATATCCTCAAATGACCTGGAATCAAAATCATAACTGTCCTCTACTAAGCGGCTGCATTGAATGGCTTGACCGAGTCCTCGATGATGGCGCCATGTATTACCATTGTTAATAGAAAGGATATTATGTTCCAGTCCGTCAATTCAAATATACCAGATTTTTCAATAACATTTTGTAATTGTCGATTACTAAAAATACAAAAAGGATTTAGAAGTCATCAAAAAACTTTCAGTGATGGAGGGGTTCAACTGTTATGCTTTTTAATAGGCCCTCAAATTTTTTTTCATATATTTGGCTGAACCATATGACGGAGGTATAATTTGACATTAAACAATACTGCAAAATTTAGGTGTAATTTTTTGAGATTTACAGTAGGTTATTTAGATGATATAGAGATATTTTATATCCTTCCATTAATTATTTTGATATTTATCGTAGGTTGCTTCGAAAGAGGAAGGTAGAGATCCTTCATATCATCTCCTTGACTATTTTAGGATTTATCGTAGGTTGCTTCGAAAGAGGAAGGTAGAGATCTTCATATCATCTCCTTTTTAATCTTCGGTCTCCGATTTTTATCAATTTCATTTCACTTTAATAAATCCATCAAATCTGTCTAAGTTTAAGCTTTAGTGTTGTTCTCGGCGCTGTTTTCAAGCGTCCTTCCAAAGGTTCATTGGGAAGTCGCCTTAGTAATGCATTGGACCTCCAACTCCCATTCCGGGCATTCCCTGAGCAGAGGACATGATTTCCTTAAGGTCTTCGAGTGACTCTGCTCCGTTGATATCTTCTATTAGACCATTGAGTTCTGTGATCCTGCTGCTAAGGTTCTCACTCATATTCTCATCGGTTGTGTTCCCGCTTTCACTTGCCATCTCTTCAAGGTGTTCGATTTCCATTTTGAGTGAGTCGGTAGCCTGGGTTTGCAAATAGGTGAATACAACATTTTGAAGTTCTTCTGCACTGGACGCTGAACTTATTTCGCTGGACAGGTTGTCAAGATCAGTTACTTGTTCATTGAGCATCGCAGTCATATTTTCATCAGTCGTGTTGTCCAGCTGATCGTTAAGTGTTTCAGTCATATTTCCAAGGGAACTAACCATCTCGGCCTGAACCTCAGTGTAGTTATCGTCAGTTACGTTCTCAACCTTGGTGATGTCAAATAATCCAGGCATCCCACAGAGAACATGGTTCATTCCATCAGGTCCCATATTCATTCCATCAGGTATGCCTGCACATTTTTGACTTGACAGGACTTCCTGAAGGTCGGATGCACTGGAAGCTTCGCTTACATTAGTATAGAAACTCTGAAGTTCAGAAATTTGTTCGCTAATGGAATCAAGCATTTCCGCTCGGACATCAGTAAAATTTTCTTCAGTTATGTTCTCTCCAGGAGTAAATACAGGTTTGTTTTCCGAAGCAAAAGCGCCTGAAGGAAGAATACATAATACTATCATTACCGCCGTAAAACGGTAAATTGAGTTTAACACTTTTGTTTTTACTTTCATAGTGTACTCCGTTATTGACTTCAATCTCTATTTTTTTCGTTAGTTTTGTTTTTCGAGCTAGTGATCTTGTATTGAATTGTTCTGTTGTCTGATTTTATAGTGGTTTTCTTGCCTGGTTTTTCAGTTGTTTTCTTGCTGGTTTTTCAGTGATTTTCTTGCTTTATTTTAGTGGTTTTCTTGCTGGTTTTTCAGTGATTTTCTTGCCCGATTTTTCAGTGATTTTCTTGCTTTATTTTAGTGGTTTTCTTGCCTGGTTTTTCAGTTGTTTTACGTTTTCTTGTCTGGGTTTTCCATTATTACATTTTTTTCCGTATTTTTGATTGTCTTCAGACTATTAATCCGCTGACAGTCATTAAATGAGCTGGCAAAAATATAAAGTTACTTTCGAGAATAAAGGATTTAAAGAGATTTAATTTTAAAAAAAAGCTTTATTCTATCTATAAAACCTTAAAGAACCTTAAATTAATGAATAAATACTTATCGAGGACTTTAAAACATGATGTTTGAATTCCGAAAGGTTCTTTATATATTTCACAGGAGCTTCGAATGCTGATATACTCATAAAATGTTTTTATTTACGAGTCATCCTGCAAAAAGTTAAAAAAATCTGCAGATTGTAGCAGGTATATTTCCAGTTATTCGATTTCCAGTTATTCGATCTCCAGTTATTCGATTTCCAGCTATTCGAGAACACTCCCGTTGTTAGGTTTCAAAACGACGATACCTTTCGACATGATGACTGGAGCTATCTCGAAAATAGGCAGCTCTGCCGGTGCCTTGATGATATGCCACTGTCCCGGGTTCTGCTCACAGCTCAATTGTGTCCATTTGACATTGCCATTCCCTGTCCAGGCGCTATGAACCTCGGCACCCTGCGGGAACAGGATGGGCTGGCTTAAGTCCGCTCTGGGAGCACCGACTTTTGGGATATAACGCCATCCAAGGGCGTTGATTGTGGCCATAGACGCCTGCATCTGTGCCAGTGTTTCCCCATCAACAGGCTTTGCCCTGAGCATTTTCAGAAGCAGAGATGTGTTTCCTTCGTAACTGGCGCTGGTGTAGTAGTTTGGCCGAATGATATGCAGATCCTCGATATCGACATAGATTTTTGGCATACCGATCTGTTCCCTGCCCCCGAGTATCGGCACGGTTTTACTCTCCCAGATTACCAGAAAAAAATTCCCTTCAAGCTGGTCACGTTTTCCATTAAAACGGACCGATACACTGGCCTGGAATAAATTATACGCTCTTCCCGCCATCCAGTCGATTTCTCGAAATTGACTGGATGAGATGTTTAGCTCAGGCATTAAATATCTAATATGAAAACATTTATTATTATTTTTTTGATATCATAAAAGACATAAAATATACCATATTACATATAATATGGTATATTAAATTCCGTTGAGAATACATGTAAAAAATAACCGGATATCGCGGATATACAGTAAAAAAGGTCAAAGGGAGTAAAAAAGAGATCTCACGATAGTCAACATAAGGCCTTGAATCTGCCTTTTTATTGAGAAATCTTTGTCGTGTTATCGAGAAGTGTTTAATGCCACTTTATCCACTTTGCATGAGTGAGGGGAAAAGATGAGTGTCATAAATGAAGAAACTTCAAAAGGTGCAGTTGTCGATTCGCAACTTGGAAAGAGAAAAATCGATTCTGAAGGATCACCGGTCGCTGGCAGCAGGATGGATGTCTCAAAGACCTATGCCGGAATTCCGGGTTTACTCCAGAAGGTAATAAATGAGAATAATACCGCAGCCTGGGCGGAGATAGTTGGAATAATCGATTATATTTACGCCAATCTTGATCATTCTCTGGGCGGGCTGGACCGAGAGACGGGTTTCGCCAGCAAGGTGAAATCGCAGATACAGGACGGAAAAAAATTGTTATTCAAGCCTAACTTGGTAAACCCAACCGCTATTGACGCAGGGACACATGGCGAAGGTCTGGGGGCTCCCATCTGTACCGATTGGTCTCTGATAGCCGCCCTGATGAGGTGGTTCCATGACAGGCTTGACATACACTATCATCAGATGGCTCTTGGGGAGGCTTCAACTGCTGTCCTGGGGTTGACAATCTCTCTCAGGTTAGCCTCCGGAAAGGACATCGCCACAGAAGCCCTTTTTGAAGGAAAGAGTGAGGATTTCTATGGAGGGTGGGGTTTTTTCTTTGTCCGCAAGTACCTTTCCGAACGACACCCTTCATCCCATGAAGACGACCCTATGAGAGGCTACGAGGACAGCGTTGCCGGAAGGTTCTTCCCGCCAGGGAAAGCCGGAAACCGGCTGATGGTCTATGACCTGAACAAACTTGACGAAGACACTTCAAGGGGCAGGACAGTCGCAGTCCCGGAGGGAGAGAACTACAAAGAGATTACACTGCACAAGGTGATAGTCGGTGGGGAGCCGGGGGACAGTAACGACTTGAAAGACTATCCCGGGTGCATCCTTATTAATGTCCCAAAGATGAAGATCCATGCTCAGGACCTTCTCACAAATGCTACCAAGAACCTTGGTATCGGCCTTTACCCCACGCAGGCTCCCTGCGATCCTGGCAGTGGTGATATGAAATGGAAATATGCGTGCCCGTCCAGATTCCCCTCTTTCAAAGGTGGGCTACCGCATATGCCCTGGGTAGTAAAGATGGATGACGATACCAACCTGCCTGTAAGAGATGAGAAAGGAGAATACATCACAACAAAAACCGCAGGAATGCCAGGGACTCAGGTGGACGTTATCAGGGCAGTACAGGCACAGAACATATTCATGGTGCATGTAATTGACGGAATAGATATGATTAATATCAACCACGAAGGGAATGGAACATCTGTTAAAATTCCTGAAGGTTACGTCTGGGCGTCCCTGGACTGTGTGGCTATCGACCTCCTCTGCGCCAGATACTGTTTCAAAACGGTACCTATGCGTGAATCATTGAAGCTCAAGGATGAAAACGGCTGGCCCACAGAGTTTGTACACCACGTACCCGTAGCAATAATTGACGGGAAAAATATCGCAACCGAGGAAGACCTCGATTCCCCTCTTTTCAGGTACAACCTGTACCGTTATGCTGAAGCGAGAGGTGTGGGGCAGCAGAAATACTATGTCGTCGGCTGGGACGCCCTTACAGAGACACCGCTGGCTTCCCTGGAGGGTCACCTGGGAAGGATAGAGGACAAGAAATTCCTTGAGCTAATGACGAAAACGATGTATTATAACCCTTCATGCATGCTATGGGACATGCAGAAGACTCTGCTGAGTTATGCAGAGGCTCACGATAAGCTGACCGGCTCCTCACTTTTAGAGGAATTCATGGACGGCTTCGATGAGAATAATGACGGGATAATAGATTACGACGAAAACGGGCGGAAAGGAATCTGGATTCCGTTTTTCAGAATGATGAGCCACTACTTTGATATTATGACAACAGAAGAATACGGCCAGCTCAGAGGGAATTTCTATACTATTGCCGAAATCAGCCTCAAGCCCACAAATAAAAACTGGAACCCTGGAGGGCATGATTTTGCGCAGGAGCATGCGCTCGTGTGGACGGCAACCCTGGCCTTTGAGATGTCACGGTCTGAAGAGGGTGGTGAAGACCCCTTCGTTCCGGGAATGATCTGGGGCAAAGGCATGTGGCCTAGCTGGCAGCTGGCTACCCATATCAAGCTCACTAACAGTATCTATGGTTCCCAGTCACCTGAGACTATCAACTTCCAATCTCTATACGGTACAGCATTCCAGTACGCAGATAAAACTCGAAACGGAGGAGCCTATACCGGAAGTACAAATCAATTGGTCAGCGATCCAGCTTCTATTAAAAACTACTTTAAGGCTGTCTCAGAGGGCGCAGACCCTCTCGACTTCACACTATATGTCCCTGCAGGATATGGGTACCTGGAAGCATGCAGGATCCCCAATGTAGAGGAGACAGAGGATCCAGGCAAGGTCTTCACTGCTCACTTTGACGGTGGGGCGGAGGTATGGTGATTCTTGGATTCGATAGATTCGTATATCCAGAAACAGGCCCTAGCAGCCGCCCTGATTAACATGGTGGTAAACCCTCTCCTGGCATTTTTCATCAACAGGAACGTGGATACCGTTGCCTTATCCGGAATTGTGGTTGATACGATAATCACTTCAATCGTGATGACCTGGCTTGTGGCGGTCTTCTCGGCAGCTGATATTAATCGCCAGCTTCGTGCTGGCCGATTCAAAGATGAAAACCTACCCCAGCCCGGGCCGATACTGTCAAGGTTGCCGAGGAGAGGGGTATTACTGGGCACGGTGCTGTTCATCTGTACCGTATTGGTCATGATGACTTTAACCGTCTCCATGTTCTTTTTATTCGACATCACGGAGCTTTCTGTAAACAGAATGGCACTGTTCAAGGGGATTTATACAGGGCCTGTTGCCTATGTAGTAGCTACTCTAGCGATAATTCGACAGTGTGAGTCTTAACCCTCATATAAAGTAAAGTAAGTCAAAAAGAATCAATCGAAAGAGAAACGTGAAAAGTAGAATGGGGAATGAAAATGGGGAATGAAAGTGGGGAATGATGAATATTTCAAGGATAAATGTTGTCTGGTAACCGGTGCAAATTCCGGAATCGGGTATGCGATAAGTGAAGCGCTTCTGGAAAAGGGAGCAATAGTCTTCATGGCTGGTCGAAATGCGGAAAGTCTGGAATCAGCGGCTAAGACTCTTGATTCATATGCCGAACAGATTCGAATTCTGCTTGTTGATGTGACAAAACAGCCGGAGGTGGATAAAGCTATTCAGGATACGGTTGCCGCGGAAGGTAGAATTGACTTTCTATTTAATAATGCGGGAATTGGAGGTACGATGCCGACCGGTGACGCTACGCTTGAACACTGGCGATCTATTATTGATGTCAATCTCTGGAGCGTTATATACGGAATTAATGCCGCGTTGCCATTTATGCGTCTTCAGGGTGGAGGGCATATTGTTAACACGGCTTCACTTGCAGGACTGATACCTTTCCCATTCCAGTCTCTTTATTGTGCTACCAAGTATGCAGTTGTTGGGATGAGTGAAAGCATGCGGTACGAATTTGCTGAAGAAGGCATTCATTTTTCAGTTACATGTCCCGCATCTGTCGTTTCACGGATCTGGAAAAAGCCTATACTGGGTCCAGTTCATGAAGAGATAAAAGCCCCTGAAGACGCAATTCCAGCTGAAGAAGCCGCACAGATAATCCTTCAGGGTGTTGCGGATAAAAAAGGGATAATTGTAGTGCCAGAGCAACCAGGCGGATGGCTTTGGCATGAATACTGTAATTTCTCTGAAGTCGCAGAAGATTTCCTGCTGAAAATGGCTCATGATCGACGGATAGAGTGGTCAAAAAGACAGAGGAGCTGAGGTAGTTGAATCAGTGAGTGGGACTTTACCAAGCTCAATGAGGAAGATCTGTCTCCGGGCATAGGCAAGACTATAAAAATGATAAATTTTTAAGGGTCACTTAGCTGGACAAATTATAGAGCTTAAGCCCCTCACTGATGATTTTATTTCTTTTGTTCAATATATCGATCTTTAGCTTCCTGAAGTACAGTGACTGCTGTTTCGAGGTCTTTCCAACCGATAACTCTCACTTTTTTTTCCTCTAGATTTTTGTAAGTTTGGAAAAAGTGAGTAATTTCCTTAAATAAATGAGGAGGAACCTGATCAACGGTCTCGATATAATTCCACATAGGGTCATTCTTTGGAACACAGAGTATTTTTTGATCTCTTCCTTTATCGTCTTCCATGTCGAATAATGCCACAAGATGTACATCTATTATGCAGCCCGGAAAAGTAGGTTCCCATGTTAAAACCATAGCATCTAAAGGATCGCCATCAAGGGCCAGGGTATCAGGGAAAAAACCATAATCTGAGGGATATACCATTGAAGAAAAAAGCATTCTGTCGTATTTAATTACTTTCTTCACTTTATCATATTCATATTTATTCCGACTTCCTTTTGGGATCTCAATAAATACACTTTCGACTTGTCGTTCCGTCATACCATCACTTCCTTTTTACTCCTGCTTGTTATTGCTTTTTATGATTGTGATTATTTGATTGTGATTATTTGATTGTGATTATTTGATTGTGATTATTTGATTGTGATTATTTGATTGTGATTATTTGATTGTGATTATTTGATTGTGATTATTTGATTGTGATTATTTATGAGTTCATAGACTATGTCCCCTGATAGGGTCATACTATTAAAACATGACCTCATGAATTTAATTTTCTTAATAGTAAAGTGGAAACCGAGAAAGTAGACTTGAGGTGTTCTTCTATCCTTTTGTTAGATTTGGAAAAGTAATGCAGGATAACGTGAAAACTCTATGTCTACAAGAAATTGCGTTATCAGATTTTTCAGAATCTATTACAATAGGTATAGATGTAGGAATTAAGGATTTTGCAGTTCTTTCGACAGGAAAAAATTGAGAATCCTAAATACTTAAAAAATTCTCTTAACCGGTTGAACGTCCTGCAAAAAAGAGTAAGTAGAAAAGTTAAAGGATCTAAAAATCGAGAGAAGTCAAGACTGCTACTTTCAAAACTCCGCGCAAAAATAAGCAATCAGAGAAATTATTTCCAGTATAAACTCTCTTCTAAACTTATTAGCTAGAACCAAGCTATTGCGTTGGAAACTCTGGATGTTAAAGGTATGCAGAAGAACCACTGTCTTGTACAGGCTCTAAGTGATTCTTCATGAAATAGTTTTGTTACAAAGTTAGAGTATAAAGCAGATTGGTTCGGTAAAACTATTCTGAGAATTCTCGACTTGGAATTTACAAAATAACTTTCAGTGTCAAGGTGCGACTGGGATTTATTCAACGTCTAACTTCTTCTTTTTCTGCTGTTGTATTTTATGTGAACTTTCAACTGGTTTTGAATCTGCAAAATCATTTCCGGATACAGCACTATATTGTATGGGTGAAATAGTGAGAAAAGCGCTGATTGTATTGGTAGTGTTGTTCGGCATATTCCTCGCAATAGGATGTGCAGAAAATAAACCGGGAACTCCAAACGAAACAGGAACATCTGAACAGGCTGTAACTTCAGCTGAAGTAGTAACTGGAACTGAATCTGTAAAGGAAACTCCTGTTGCAGAAATAACTCCTGCTGAAGCAGTTACTCAAACTGTAAATAAGACAACTGAAAGCCAGACTACAATTGAAATGCAGAATGTGACAGGGGTATCGGAACTAAAAGAATACACACTTAAAGAACTTGCAGAGTACAACGGTAAAAATGGGACGGCATATGTTGCCTATCAAGGTCAGGTCTATAATGTCTCTGATAGTGATATTTGGAAAAATGGTACTCATAAAGGATGCGATGCCGGGACAGACCTCACTGGAAAAATGGACAAGGCACCACATGGAGCTAAAATATTAAAGGGTTATCCTGTTGTCGGTACTTTGAAAAAATAACCTGATTCTGAAATCTAAGTTTAATTAAGGTTCTCTTAAACTTACTATCAGACTGAAGATTATTGGCTCTTCGCTGTTTAGTATTGGTTGAAAATAATTGTTTAGTTAAAAAGTATTCCGTCAATATGAAAACATCAACTTGAATGTGATTTTCAACAACAACGGTTTTCATATTTTGTATATGCTATGGTCACATTTAGGAGCTAAATTTAAATTACCCGCTTAAAATAGCGAAGAGCCTAAGATTCTACTTAAATCAGGGAATAAGCTTTATAAGCCTTAAATAATAACTCGTTTTGGGGATATCATAGCGGGGAATTTATAAAAAGCGAGACTTGGGGTAGAAATAGAATGTTTGGTGAGAATGAAAAAAACGTATCCAAACTAAAGGATTTTTGGGTAGAATTTTTTGCAGATCGGAGAGATGGTGGCCACAGATATTCAGATGAGGAATTTATTTCCATGGAAGCTAAGGAAAAACTATTCCATCTGGATGGGGGCAAAACCCTGCTTGACTTTGGATGCGGTGCAGGCGAACTCCTGGTTTACTATGCGCCGGAATATGAACAGCTCATAGGAGTTGATTTCTCAGCATCCATGCTTGATGAAGCAAGCAAAAAAATCAGGGAAAGAAAATATGAGAATATATCGTTAATTCAGGCTGATGATAAAACTGTCTGGAACAAACTGGAATGCTCTTTTGATCGAATAACTGCAGCTGGGGTGATTCAGTATTTGACATCGCAAGAAATTGATAACTTTCTCTTTAATGCATCAAGTTATCTTAATAAAGGGGGTAAAATAGTGTTTTTCGACATACTGGACCCCCGTCTGTATCCATTGTGGAAAATAGGGTTGTTCTCACAAGATGCAGGTCCCTGGAAAATTTTACGCAAAATCGGTTTTGAGTTTAAAGTTATGTTATCAGCAAGCTTGAGTAATCGACCAAGAGATATTCTTGGGTTTGCCCACAACCCCTCTACAGTTAAAAAGATAGCAGATAGATATGGTTTTGAAACTACTTTTGTAAAATCAATGTATTATGAGTACAAATATCATGCAATAATATCTCGAACTTCAGAGGCTCGGGAGTTTTAAGAATTAAATTCGTGCTTTGTTTCCCTCTTCAAGCAATAGTGTATGTCCATGAAATCGCTTTGAGTTCCTTTATATACTCTATTCCATTATGTTCTATTCTATTATGCTCTATTCCATTCTGTTTTATTCTATTATGCTCTATTCCATTCTGTTTTATTCATATTATAAACACTCAATGTATACTCGAAATGGCGCGAATTTAAGTGTAGCATTATTTACTCTTTTGATAGCAAATCCCGATAGGCAGTACAGATAGGTAGGGGCTTCAGAGCTCAACTGCGCAAGTTCATTACCTAAGACACTGGGGCAGAACATAAAATACTTTTTAACTTTTTATGTTTCTATATTCATGTGCTTTAAAAGATAATCTTTAAGGGATACTTTTTCTACCGATTTTGGCTGCATTCTGTCAAAAAAGCTGTGTCAGTACTGTGAAGAGAATACTGAATTCGTGAAGAGAATTCTGAATTCAGAAAATGCGAATAAAATGAAAAATAAGTTCTCTTGAGCGCAGCGAAAAGAACCGCGTAATCTTGAGGTGCAATTCGGGGAGCGGAGCGAAAAAGATGCGTATTTTTGCAATTACATTGCAATCTCATAAAATTACATATAAAAAGTAAAAAGAGAAGACCATAGGCGTCAACCGATGGATGATACAAGAAGACGCATTGATCTGGGAAGTTGCAAATAACCTTTTTCTGCAACTCCTGATTATTTATATACTTCAGTGCTCAAACTACTTAGTCCAAATTTCTTATTCAATGTAGTACGTGACCTGTACTGACATTGAGACAGTAGACTCGCCTGGCTGAATTGGGGTGGATTCTGCTCCCTTTGCTGTTGTTGCCATATCGTATTCGTAAATTGCTCTGGAACCACTGTTTTCACTTACAGATGAAGCCTGCACGCCGGTTACTTTAGTTCCCAGGCTTTTAGCAAGCGTAGTGGCTTTAGAGGATGCATCTGCTACTGCTTCATTAATCAGGTCTTCACGAAGCTGTTTTTGCTTTTCATTGGATACCGAAAATGAAATGCTTCCAATCTCATTAGCTCCGGCTGTCGTAGACCTGTCAATGATTTCGCTCAGGTTGTTGAGATTTTTGGTCGTGACCTGCACACTGTTGGATGCAGAGTAACCTTTGATTGTTTGCGTATCATTTGCATAGTTGTATACCGGGGATACGGAAACATAGGATGTTTGTATTTCCTTGTCCTGCAATCCCGTTGCTTTGAGTTCTGCTATTACAGCGCTCATAAGAGCTGCGTTTTTATCCGTCGCTTCCTTTGCAGTTTCAGATTGAACTACAACACCGATGTTCAATGTTGCTGTGTCAGGGATAACTTTCTGTTCAGCATATCCACTAATGGAAATCGTATTTTCCGTATTATTTTCGGGCCCACTCTGTGAAATGGCATATATCGTTGCTGACATCAGCACCAGAACAACTGATAGCGCAATGATAACGTAATAAAACTTATCGTTTTTATTTTCCTGTGGCATTTTCACATACTCCTTGTTTGATGCTTCGTTAACTGGCGATTCAACCAGTTCTAACAAGTTATAAATGCACACGCACATATTAAAGAATTACTTAAACTTCAACTACGGTCGCAGTTATGGCAGTCGTCCGATATTGAACAAAAAATATGTGTACAGTAATGGAAAGAGAAACGTGGGTGAAAATTTTGGTATTGTAACCACAGGAAAATGAAACGAAAAAAAGGTGAGAGCTTTAATCACTCTCACATCAGTTGTTTGTTTTGCACTATCCTTTAAAAGAATACGTGAAAACAGACCTAACTTACTTTCTTGCCTTGATTTTCTCAAAGAGTTGCTTCAGGGTGTCTTCATTGCTCTTCGTAAACTCGAAGGGCGAGCTTGTGAAAGGTTCGAAGTGCACAGCAACGTCATCCAGCCTGTAGAAAGTCCCATCGCATTCCATGGCGTCAATGACTCCTGGAAGTACGATATCCGAAGCAGCTACAGTCGGGCAGGGAGCGATATCCAGACAAATCATGGGCATCTCGGCGAGTAAAGAAGCGCAATCTGCAGGGATGTGGCAGACAAGGTCAGCACACATTACAAGAGCTGCATCCACATCTTTTTCTCGAAGCAAGTCCACGGTTGTAAACTCTCCTGGATTATAACGTGGATGTCCACGCATGAAGTCAAGCCCGAAGGGATAGCCGTACATGTAGGAAGCGACCTGGTTAAAGCCTGCCACGTTGCAGTGACCACGGAGAGCTCCAAGAGTAAACTTTGTGAAATTGTTCAGTTCCTTTACAAAGTTCATTGCAATTTCGGCATTCCTGTGTTTTCCAATGGATGAAGAAAGCCCGAGCCCCACTGAGATAGCTCCGAAGGTGCAGTTCTTCATCATATCGAGCATCTCTTCCATAACAGGAATAGGAACTCCAGTAATCTCTTCTACTGAGGGGTGAGGAGTTTTTCCGTGAAGCAAGGTCATAAGTGCGCTAATCAGTTCGTAATCTGAGCCGGGTTTGAGCTGTACGTGAAGGTCGGATGCTTCAGCGGTTGGAGTTTTTCTTGGGTCTACAGTGATAACTGTCCTGTCGAAACGTCCGCGTTTTGTCCAGTAACCTCTCGGGAAAACTGCATACCTTGACATCTGTCTCGGCATGGATTCAAGAGGATTGGTTCCCCAGTAAACCAGGAGGTCTGCCCTGTTTTTCTTCTGCCCTTCAGTTGCACCGACTTTTCCGGATTCCTGAATTCCCATAGCTGTTGGCCCATGGCAGATAGTAGCATTGGAATCAACAATTGCACCAAGGTATTCCCCTATCTTGAGCCCTATTTCATGTGCTTCACATGAGGTTTCGCTGCCCATGAAAAGCAGGGGGCGCTTTGCTGAAACAAGGATATCGGCTGCTCTTTCAAGAGCTTCATCCCAGGCTGCAGGTGTCAGTTTACCTTCGCTCTTTATAAGGGGCTGCCTGAGCCTGTGGGAACTTACAACTTCCTGGAATTTGGCATTTCCCATCTTACATGCGTTTTTAGCTTCAATCTTTCCGTCTCCGAATTCGACCTGGATATCATCACAGGACGCCCCGCAGACCGGACAGACTATGTTTTTGTAAATCATACTCACTGCCCTCCGATATAAACTTTCAATACCACATCTTCGGCGCTAAGAACCTCTTCTTCAGTGGGCTCAATTGTTACTGGGGCACCCTTATAGAGAGGAGATCCCGTGGAAAGAGTGTCAGGATCTACGATAACATTCGACCAGATAGCCCTGGGCATGAACACCTGCCCTGGTTGGACGGAATCCGTACATTTGGTATAAACCACGATCGAATGTTTCCCATTATGGCTTGTTACTTTTACTTTCTCAGGGGCGCATAGTGATGCAAAATCTACAGGAGAAATCCAGCACGAGGCACACTCCATAGTGTACTCGTCCGTGAATTTGTCCCCACCTTTGGCAAGCCTGCCTTCATTAATCGTACTTCCGCTAATGAGTAATACTTCCATAGTTCTCACCTCATAGCTCCGGGTTTGTGTCTGCAACCACGTAAAGCGCTCCTTTTGCCCGCTTGCTGATCGCATAGTCCCCTGTGAATTTCTTGAATTCGCCTATTAACTCAACCTCTCCGGATGTGACGCTATTTTCCATGGATACAAATTCGAAACCTGGGGAGAAGCGCTCGATTTTGCCTCCTACGACTATGGTGCCTCCTGCCATTTCAGCGCCTACTCCACGAAGAGCGCTGCCTTTTACGAAGATGAGCCCACCGTTCTGGCGAATTCCGCAGAAGCTTTTAACATCGCCTTCAACCAGAATTTCACCGCCGTCCATGCCGCCTCCAAGCTGGTGGCGGGCAGAGCCTTCAATCACAATGCGACCACCTTTCATGCCGTGCCATTTACCTCTGTAAGCGCAACCCACATGGTCTCCTGCATTGCCTTTTATGTTCAGGAGTCCGCCTATCATTTCCATACCTGCCCAGGAATCTGCGTCTCCATAAACAACGAGCTCTCCCCCTTTCATCCCGGTGCCTACATGCATTCCAGCAGAACCCTCAATTTCGATTTTTCCTGCGCTCATGCCTTCACCGATCCTTTTGACCCTCATGACGTCACCTTTTATGCGGATCAGAGTCTCAGCTGCGGAACTGCCTGCGCTGCCTGTTACTTCAAAAAACTCGGAGAGAGGATAGGTCTTTGGACCCTGCCAGACGGACAGGTTTCCTATTTCTTCAGCACTTTTGCCTGCAAAAGAATCAGGAGTTATAACATCGGCTTCCAGTTTAATGTCAATCGCTTTTTTAGGAATAAGTATTACTTCTGCCATTTCTCCAGCACTTTCACCAGTAAATGAGCCAGGCTTTATAACTGCCTCAAGTTTACTCTCAATTTCATTTTTATTAATAAGAACTCCCTCTGTCATTACCTCACCTCTCAACGTTAATCTTTATGGGAGTCGGATTTTGCAGATACTTTTCTGGAGTTGGATAGTTGGCAAAGCCCAGGGTGTAGTACCTGAACCACTCCTTCACATCGGCCAGCATTTCCTTTTCCCGCTCGTTTTCTACATGTACTTCAGAATAATAAGTCCGCTTTTCAGGTGTGGAAACAATATCGCCCTTGACAGCTACAATTTCGCCACCCTTTACGGTGTATTCGGCCTTCCTGAAAGCCTGAAGTAGAGCCTCGTAGTTGTTTGTGTCAAGCTTCTGTGGATTTATGTTATAGACTGTGACATCTCCATCAGCGCCCAATCCAAGAGAACCTTTCCTGTGGGCCATGCCAATTGTTTTAGCGGGGTTTGCTCTTGTCAGGATTGCAATGTCATAGAGGGAAAGCTCCCGGTTTATGCCTCCGAGTTCACTCCTGTCGTTTGCCCACTTATGGCATTCGCTGAAGGTCTGTTTCCTGAAAGCCTCGGACATGATCCAGGTCATAACCTCAGGATATTTAGTAAATGGCCCACCATTGGGGCTGTCCGTGGTCATAATTGTCTTCCAGGGATCATTGATAAGCAGAAGACATTCAAGGCCCATTGCCCACTGGAGACTGTGTACCGGATTGGCTTTTAAGTAAGTGAAGGGGATAACACCTGACCCACCTTCCATCTCAACGTCAGTATTCGACCACTTGTTTCCTGTAAGCTTGTACATATCCTGGATGGCAGGCCCATCTCCTGTCATAACCGTAGCTTCTCCGAAAGGTGTGCATCCACTATCGATTACTACATGGTCTTTGTTGTTGATGTAGTCTGCAATATCTTTTACTCCGGATTCGCAGTCTCTCCAGGAAGTGCCTGCAAAACTGTTAAACATTAGATGTGCCAGGTATACGGAACGGTTTCTTGCAGGGTCTATTTTGGTTTCAGCCCATTCCACATCCATGTCTTGTCTGGGCTTTACGCCGTCGAGGATTTTGAGGGAATCCTTAGTAATTTCATAGCAGCCAGGGTGTCCCAGGTTATTTGCATGCAGGTGAAGAGGTACAGGCATGCCGAGGAGTTCGTTGACCTCGCTAAGCCCTTTTATAGTTTCTCTGGGGGTAATTTCAAAATGGATGTTGGCTTCATCAAGAGAATGTATGTTTTTACCCCAGCCCCAGTTTTCAACTCCTGCAGGGTTGACACATTTAATTCCATAGGACTTGTGAGTTTTCATCATCCAGGCCACATAAGCTGCGGCCTTTTCTATGTCTCCATCATGGAGATAGCGCATCAAAAAGAAGTTGTTTCCGAGTATCAGATATCCACCCATGTCAAGGAGCGGAGTAGCACGCATTTCTTCGTGGGTATGGCGAGCTTCAAGAGGGGGAATTGCAGCTTCAAAAACAGTTGTGTAACCCATTGCTGCGTAATCGTATCCCTGTTTGTAGACCGAGGGAACAGAGTAACCTGAGCCTGAATGAGTAATTGAAGTCTTCTGGAGATTTGCTTTATAATGGTCTTCAGGACGCATCGATCTGCCGGCGTTAACCTTTGCACCCGCAACGTGAGAGTGGGAGTCAACTCCACCAGGCATTACCGTCATACCAGAGACATCAATAACCTTTGCGTCTTTTAGTTCGGCTGCAGAAAGCTCTCTTACAACTTTTCCGTCCCTGATGAAGATATCCATAATTTCCCCATTTATTTCATTAAGGGGATCAAAGACGTATCCGTTCTTAATTGCAATTGTTCCTGCCATTTATTCCACCTCTTTTTTTACAAGCCTGATTGCATCAACAGGACAGATAAGGGCACATGTACCATCTGCTCCACAGAGTTCCTGGTCTATGACTGAAATTCTCCCGTTTTTAACCCCTAGAAGAGCTTTTTCGTCCATGTTGTTCAGGTGCCCGGCTGCAAGTTCACGGTCAGAAAGGGCATTTACTGGACAGACGATTACACAGTTTCCGCAGCCCAGACATGCAGCTTCATCCGTTTCCAGGCAGGTGCGAAGCATAGCCTCTGGAGCAGGAGTTTCAAGCAGCTTCTTCTCAAGAACGCCTTTTTTCTCCATCTCTGGAAGAACTGCAGTTTTTCTAACATCTATGGCATCAACAGGGCAGGCAACCGCACAGGCTCCACAGTAAATGCAGGCATCTGGACGGTGAGTGAGCTTTTCGACTCTTTCTCCAGGTTTAGCTTTTTTATTGAAAATAGCATTTGCAGGACAGACTTCCACACAGGTGTGGCAGGTCTGGCAGACATCTTCATCCCTGGTCCAGCGTCCTTCAAAAGGCTTTTCTACAGAAATAGCATTCACTGGACAGACTGCTGCACACCAGCCGCAGTGGATACAGCATTCGGTATCAATATTGGTCTTTCCGACAAGTTGCAGTTTTCCATCCGCTGAAATTTCGCGGGTTACCTCAATACAGCCTTGAGGACAAATATCCTCACAAAGCCCACAGTGTACGCAGCTTTCGTTTACTGACGTTGGCTTCATAGCCCTGAAAAGATAAGACGTGTCAGTGAGGATTTTTCCTTCCTGCTTCATTTCAAGAGCGCCTGTGGGACAAACTTTCGCACAAATTCCACAGACAAGGCAGGCTTCACTTTCTTTCATTTCCAGGAAATCCGCATCTACCAACCCTCTTGCTATAGCTCCAACAGCTCCAACTGCCAGGTTACCTTTGGGGCATGCCTGTACGCAGGTCCCGCAGCCAATGCATTTTTCGGGGAAATAGATCAGCTGCTTGTCTTTTTTTTCGGCAAAGACAGACAATCGCATATCTTCTTCCATTTTGCTTACCTCTCAACGTTATTCTGTGCAACCGCCGCACAGCAGCTCGTTATCATGTTGAATGAACATTTCACCGCAATTTTTACAGCACTGTATCCGCTTTTTTCTTCGAACCGGAACCTCGAGGTCCACAAATTCCCAGGAATACACTTTCTCTCCTGCAGCCAGGAGGATTGGTAAAACCTCCACATGAGGGAGCTTTTCAGTGTTCAGGAACCAGGCGTGGAGTTTGGGATAATCCTTCGTTTTCTCAGGGTCGAGGATAATTCGGATACCTTTTACGCTACTAGCTCCTTCAGGCGCCTGTTTATTTACCGTGACCGCCATCTTCCCATAGTTCATTATCTTTAACCCATTATTTCCGATGGTAGCTCCAGCAAGGATCTGGAATGGGTCAGGCATGCAGCTTTTTGTTTCGCAGGTCACGTATATGCGCTCCCCTTCCCGAACATCGAGCTCCCGTCTTGCGATATTGAGCATCTGGATACCGATTAACGCCCCAGAGGTAAGGAAGCCGTGAAAGGGAACTACTTTTTCGATCTGTGAAAGTAGTTCAGGATCCTTTACCTGCTTCAGAATCGTTTCCATCTGGTGTTTTTCTTCATCTGAATTTTTATGCAATTTGTACACCACCGTGGGTTTCACCGTTATGTTTAAATAAACATAACGCTAAAGATATTAAGTACCAACAGAATGAATTTAAGACAGCCAGGTTATCTGGAGGAATTATATTGTCAGGACTTACGCGGTTGAAACGTGGATAGTGTTAAACCTTTAACTGTTTAAATCTCCTCTTTAATTACGACTTTTTGTGCGTAATTTCGTCTCGCAGGCGCACAAGTCCTAAGTCCTAATTCTTTAAATTCCAACATAACGCAGAAGGATACAGTGTATTTATAGGTAACTTTATAAGTAACTTTTTTACAGGAACTTACTTATTTTTCATGTTGTATCGGGGCGAAATTCCAATATAAGGAATAGAACCTAATATTGGCCGGCCACAGAAAAAAAACACCAGCCCAAGCTCTATAGCTTCCAGATATGTAACGCTCAACATATCTATAAAAATGGAAGACAGAACTTTCGCGTTCAATATATATAAACATATATTTTATAAAATTATCGATGAAAATAGGAATTTCCTGTTAAAAAAGGACAATATATAGAAATTCTTTTTTAAAGTTCGGATAAGATGCGCTCTACATACATTATATTTTAAAGCGTACCTATTTAAAGCAGATATAAACAGAGACAAATTATTAATAAGGGGAAAACGAGGGCAAAAATTGAAATTTGCCCATGTTGCTTGCCCCAATAAAAAAAATGTAAATTTCATGTAATTTCTGGAGAGGAATTTTCACTCATATTCAGGTTTTAGTTGCAGGGTTAAGGAGCGTGTTAAGTTCTTCATCCTTAAGGTCGTAGTGGAAGAATTCCGAGTAGAACTCACATGTCAGCTAAATTATGCAATACCCCTTACTATCGTTTTCTGAAAAACTCCATGTTTACTCCAACTTATATTTTTGATATTTTCCAAAATTTTCAGCCAAGATTTTTTGGTTTTTTGCCTCCATTGAAACCTTCCAGCAGCCATTTCCCTGGGCTTCAGTTAAGAAAATTGCTATTAAGTAAAAAATAAACAAAGATAATCCCTATTTTCGTGTCCTTCAAAAATTTAACTATACTTATTCTTATTAATAACTGATTTTATTATAATTAGTATTACAAAATAGAAAATTATTAATCATAAGATAATTAAGTACCTGTTAATGTCTTCTTCAGAAATCCAGACCAAAAATTCAGAAGTCCAGATTAAAGAGATGGTAGCCCACAAATGGGACCTTGCATCCGAGACTTTTGATACTCATGCAGGACACGGGATCCAGACTCAAAAAGAAAGAGACGCCTGGAAGCGGGCTTTCTTGAAGGTCTTCCCAGGAAAAAGTTTGAAAATTCTCGACGTTGGCTGCGGGACAGGAGAATTAAGCTTACTGTTTGCTGAGATGGGGCATGAAGTTGCAGGAATTGACATTTCCGGACAAATGCTGAAAATCGCAAAAGCAAAGGCTGAAGCCTGTGGAGCTGACATAATCTTTAGGGAGGGAGATGCAGAAAACCCTCCTTTTGATACATCTTCTTTTGACATTGTATTCAGCCGTCATCTTCTCTGGACACTCCCTAATCCGAAAGTAGCCGTGGATAACTGGAACCGAATTCTGCGGAAGAATGGGAAAGTCGTGATTGTTGATGGATTGTGGGATAGTGGGACCCTGGGATCCAGGGCTCGCAAAAATGCAGGTGATCTTTTGACCCTGCTTCTTGAAAGAAAAGATCCCCGAAAAGGACACTCTGACTATTCTGATGAACTCAAAGCCAGGCTCCCGCATTTCGGAGGAGCTCCTCTTGAAAAAGTAAAGGAGTACCTTTTGAATTCAGGCTTTGAAAATATCCAGGTTTTTGACCTGAAAGAAGTAAGAGATGCTCAGAAAGAGAATATGCCGTTAGGCGAACGGATTGTACGCAGTTATCAGTACTACCTCATCTGCGGTCGAAAATAATATTCATTAAAAAAGATGGTGTTCCTAAATGAAAAATAAAAACTCCCCCTTAATTATATTGTTAATTATCCTGCTGACCTGCGCTATCCTGACGACTTCCGGGTGCAGCAGTACTGAAAATGGAGCGGACGACGCAGTCTCCGGGCTGGAAGCTACCTCCGGATCAGATAGCGCGTCCCAGACAGCAGGAGACTCTGAAAATAATACACTCGTGCTTGGAGAAATGTGGGATATAGAATCGATCAATCCCATTGATGGCGATGCGGGAACTCTGATCTGCGAAAAAGCTGCAGTAACCGAAACTCTCGTTGGTGCCAATGAAGATTTTTCCCTTAAGCCCGGGCTTGCGACCTCCTGGGAACAGCTTGATGAAGATACATGGGAATTCAAGCTAAGAAATAACGTTACTTTCCATGACGGAAGTAAAATGACTGCAGAAGACGTAAAATTCACTCTGGAAAAAGTAATCTCGGAAAACCCGAAAGTTGCTTCCATGCTAAATATAGATTCTATAGAAGCAGTTGATAATTACACTATTAAAATCAAAACCAAAGAAATTAACCCAATCCTTCCTGGAATTCTCCACTATCCGGATACTGCTATAATAAGTCCTTCTTCTTATAATGAAAAAGGAGAATTCGTAAAACCAATTGGAACAGGCCCGTATAAATTTGAATCCTTCGATGATCAGACCAGGACACTCACTGTCGTGAAAAATGAAAACTGGTGGGGAGGGAAAGTTGGTCTTGATAAAATGATCATTAAAGGGGTACCTGACCCTAACACAAGAGCAATGGCAATCGAAAATGGAGAACTTGACTTTACTGTCGATGTGCCATATAGTGAAACTGACAGGATTAACGCTATAGATGGCATTAATGTGGAGAAGTACAAAACTCCCAGAGTCTATAAAATTGACCTTAATCTAAAGCATGAACCCCTTGAGGATGTAAGAGTAAGGCAGGCTATGTCCTATGCCATTAACAGGTCTGACATTGCAGAAGATGTGCTATACAATGTAGGAGAAGCTGCTGGTGGGCCTTTCTTGCCAACAATGGTTTGGGCAAATAAAAGTCTAAAGCCCTACAGCCAGAACCTTGAAAAAGCTGATGAGCTCCTGACAGCTGCAGGCTGGGTGGACACTGATGGGGACGGGATAAGGGATAAGGACGGAAAACCCCTCAAACTCAACCTGATGACTTATGCTGCAAGGCCTGGACTTCCCCCAATGGCTGAAGCTATAGCTGCCCAACTGAAAGAAGCAGGTATAGATGCCGAAATCGAAGTGCTGGAAATGGGGTCAATATATGACAGAAGAGAAAAGGGCAACTGGGACCTCTACCTCGCTGCTTACAATATTGCAATGGTTCCTGATCCGGAATATATTCTTACGAACTGGTACATGACAAATGGCACTGATAATGGGCCCGGATATTCCAATCCGAAAGTAGATGCTCTGATAAAGGAAGCCAGAAAAATCACGGACCTGAATGAACGCTATAAAAAGTTCAATGAGGTAGAATCTATCGTTTATGATGAACAGCCCATGATTATAGTGGCTTACTATGGCTGTGCAATCGTGAAGAAAGATTATGTAAAAGGATATGTTTTCGACCCGACAGCCCACGACTACCGCATAAATGCGGATATGTATTTGGAAAATAAAAGCTGAAGGGATTTTCAGGGAAGGGTCTGGATTTTTCAGACTCTAACCCTGGATCCATATTCACTCAAAGTAATATGGATAGATAGGCTTCTTTGCCTTCTGTCCGGGGTGAGGAGAAAACATGAAATATTTCATAAAAAGGGTAGGTTTCATGGCACTTACGCTTTTTGCAGTTTGTGCTTTGACCTTTTTCCTTATGAACGTAATTCCGGGAGGTACGGCTGAGTTAGTTCTCAAACATACATTCGTGGGCCTGGAAGAAAGCGTAACAGATGAACAGCTTAACCAGATTTCAGATAGATACGACCTGGATGACCCCCTTTACCTGCAATTTTTCAGATGGATAAAAGAAGCAGTATTAAGAGGGGACATCGGAACTTCCTATGTTTTCAAAAAGCCAGTCCTTTATCTTCTGGCTTTACGCCTTCCAGCAACTATCCAGCTTGCAGTGGTGAGTATGTTAATTGCGATACTTGCAGGAGTAAGCCTGGGAATTTACTCAGCCCTCAGGGAAAACAAGATTTCGGATCACATTCTTAGGATTGTGACTCTTTTTGGAGTTTCAATGCCCGGTTTCTGGGTAGCCCTGCTTCTTATCCTTATATTTTCCCTGAAGCTGAAACTCGTGCCTGTGACAGGTTACGGGAGCCTGGAAAATCTGCTTTTGCCCGCTACAGCCCTTTCTCTTCATTCCGTTGCTGCTGTTATGAGAGTTACGAGGACAAGCATGCTTGAGACCCTGGGACAGGAGTATATCAGGTTTGCAAAAGCCAAAGGGCTTCCTTTATGGAAAATCGTAAGCAGGCATGCCCTTAAAAATGCCATGCTTCCTGTTCTCACAGTTATTGGTTTTCAGATGGGAAGCTTGCTTGGAGGGACTGTTGTGATTGAAAAGATCTTTGCCTGGCCAGGGATAGGAAGCCTGCTTGTGGACTCGATTTCTGCCAGAGATTTGCCGGTGGTCCAGGGTTGTGTGCTTGCGATCGTTACGATGTTCCTCTTTGTGCATTTCTTTGTGGATATGCTCTATACACATCTGGACCCACGGATAAGGTACGGCTGATATTATGGACAGTGTATTTGCTAATAAGTTAAGAAAAAAGAATTTCTCGCTTCCAGAAGCTTACGGAAGTCGACTTGCAAAAAGAGTTTTTCAAAGGAAGGATATGCTTTTTGCATTGGCAGCCCTTTTGCTTTTTGCCGGTCTTGCCATTTTTGCTCCCCTGCTTTCCCCCTACGACCCCAATGCAATTGACCTGAAGAACAAGAATCTGAGCCCTTCAGAGGAGCATATCCTGGGTACTGATTACCTTGGAAGGGACCTCCTGAGCCGAATTCTGATAGGAGCCAGGACTTCCCTTTCAATTGCTTCAGGAGTGGTGTTGATTTCTCTGTTTCTGGGAACTGCCGCGGGCTGTGTAGCAGGCTATTATGGAGGTTTTGTGGATGAAAGTATCTCCAGAGTTATAGATATCTTCCTTTCTTTTCCAGGGGTCATCTTTGCCCTTACCATAATGGGAGCACTTGGGACAGGAGTTTTCAACCTGATGCTTGCCCTCTCTATAGTCAACTGGGCAAAGTACGCCAGGATGATGCGGGGGCAGGTCCTTTCTGTCAAAAAACAGGAGTTTATCCTTTCTGCTGTAACAGGAGGAGGCGGAGATTTTTACATAATCCGCAAGCATATTGTGCCCAATGCCATAGCCACTCTTTTCGTGCTGGCTACAATAGATTTTGGGCATGTGATTCTCTCTATTGCTACACTGAGTTTTCTCGGAGTAGGGCTGCCTGCCGATGTGCCTGAATGGGGAGCAATGCTTTCTGCAGGAAAGGAATTCATGAGGACAGCTCCTTACCAGACGATCTTTCCCGGGCTTGCCATAACCTTCATTGTTATCATTTTCAGCATTCTTGGAGATGGTATGAGGGATATCCTTGACCCGAACCACGAAGGAGGCGAAATCGATTGAGTCTGCTTGAAATAAGAGACCTTTCGGTTGAGTTTCCTGCGGGGGAGAACACTGTAACAGCAGTTTCTCACGTTTTCTTTGATGTCAGGGAAGGAGAGACTTTTGGGGTAATTGGGGAAAGCGGGTCAGGGAAATCTGTTATTGGTCTTTCCCTGCTGAGGCTGCTTCCGGCAAATGCGATTGTTTCAGGAACAGTGTTTTTTCATGGACAGGACCTTTTTTCTCTTAAACCTTCAGAACTCCGAAAAATCCGGGGGAAACGCATTTCCCTCATGCCCCAGAATCCCGCTGGAGCCCTGACCCCAGTCCTGAAAAACCGGCTTCAGATAGAGGAGGTTTTCGAAGAAAGAGGGATTGACAAAAAGGAGGGAATGAAAAAGTCACTGAGGCTTATGAAAAAACTTCTTTTGAGAGATCCCGAAAAACTTTGTGACCTCTATCCCCACCAGCTGTCTGGAGGCATGAGGCAGCGATTGATCGCTTGTATGTCTCTTTCTTTTGAGCCCGAACTTGTGATCGCAGATGAACCTACAAAAGGGTTGGATCCCGAGGCAAAGGAAGGAGCAGTGGAGCTTTTTACTAAAATTAAAAAAGAGTATGGGAAGACAATTCTTCTGATCACCCATGACCTCGATCTGGCTCTTGAGGTTTGCGATCGGATAGCTGTGATGTATGCAGGAGAGATTGTGGAACTGGATGAGGCTTCAAAAGTATTGCACACACCCTTTCATCCCTATACAAAAGGGCTTATTCGAGCTCAACCGAGAAACGGGCTTGTTCCCCTGAGTGGGCAGAGCCCTAGCAGGATAGACCTTCCTGAGGGCTGTTTTTTTCATGAGAGGTGCAGGTACTCGAGTATTGAGTGTTTCAGAAAACACCCTGAAATGAAAAAACATAACGGAGGGTGGATCAGGTGTCACTTCCAGTCCTTGCAGTAGATGAACTGGCAATGAGCTTTGGAACTCTGGAGGTATTCACAAACGTCAGTTTTTCAGTATCTCGCGGAGAAACCCTGGGACTTTTCGGAAAAAGCGGGTCAGGAAAAACCACTATTGGTAAATGTATTGTGGGGCTTGAAAGACCCATGGGAGGAGAAATCCGGGTTCAAGGAGCAAATATACTGAACATGGAAAAAAAAGAGTTCAGGAAACTGCGCCCTAAAATCCAGATGATTTTCCAGCACCCTGAGACTTCTCTTGACCCCCGTATGAAAGCTTTTGAAAACCTTATAGAGCCCCTTAAACTCCATTCCGGGCTGAAGCAAGATGCCCTCCTGAAGCGGGGAGAAGAATTGGCAGAGCTTACAGGGCTGCGTCCTGAACATCTTGCTCGTTATCCGGTTCAGCTCAGCGGAGGGGAGATCCAGAGGATAGTGCTTGCAAGGATCATGGCTTTATCTCCTGATTTTATCGTTGCTGACGAGCCAACTTCCATGCTTGATGTTTCAGTGCAGGCACAGATTCTGCGCCTTATGCAGAAGCTTCAGAGGGAGACAGGCGTTTCCTACCTGCTGATCTCGCATGACCTTGAGATGTTAAGGAAGGTCTGCCACAGGATTGCCTATCTCGATAATGGGACCATTATTTCGATTGAAAACATAAAGAGAGTTGTTAAAATATGACCATTCAGGAAAACCAGATTAAACAGACCATTGCCCGCATATGGGATGTTTCATCCGAGACCTATGACAGCCATGAAGGACATGGGATTAAGAGTGAAGCTGAAAGAGAAGCCTGGAAAAACGTGTTTAAAAACTTGCTTCCTCCCGGCAGGTTGAAAGTGCTTGACGTAGGCTGCGGGACCTGTGAAATTGGGCTGTTGTTTGCTGAAATGGGACATCATGTTACAGGCCTTGACCTTTCAAAAAAAATGCTTGCAAAAGCCAGGGAAAAAGCTTCCAGAAGAGGGTTTGATAGTGTTTTCAGAAAAGGGGATGCTGAGGATCCTCCTTTTAAGGCAGGGTCATTTGATGTAGTTGTCAACCGCCACCTCCTCTGGACCCTTCCACACCCTGATACTGCGGTCCAGAACTGGAAAAAAGTGCTTGTGGAAGGAGGAAAGCTTATTGTTATTGATGGAGTCTGGAATGACGGTTCAATAGAAACAAACGCGAGGAGGCTTGTAAGTGATTTCTGCACTTTGCTTGTTGAAAGAAGAAATCCCAGAAAAGGGCATTACTCCAGAGAGATGGACAGCGAACTTCCAAACAGGCATGGAGTATCTCCTGAAAAAATGCTTGAATATTTCGGGGTTGCGGGATTCAAAAATATAAAAGACATCGACCTGAAAGATATCATGGGTCTTCAGAGAGAGAATATGCCGTTCAGGAAACGAATAGCCTATAGCTACAAATACCATTTAATCTACGGGGAAAAATAAACCTGAAGGAAATGTGGAAATAAAATGAAAACAGGATTATAGGCAGGAGTCGATATTCATAGGCTCTTTAAATTGAGAAACAAAGAGACCCGTATCGGAGGGAATAGATGGGCATAAAGGAAGAAGTTTACGAACAGATCATTGAAGTACTTAAAGATGCAAAATTTCCCATAAACACGATGGATGAGTTGATTGCTGCCTTGCCTGAAGGGCTTGACACCACAGGCAGAATCGGTGGTGCTGAAGTTACTGCAAGAGAGGCGGAAGGCCTGATTACTGAAAAGGATTTTCCGTTGAAAGACGCAAAATATTTGGCAGATCTACTGATCGAAAGAGCCGGGCTGTAACTTGACTTTTTCAGATTCATATAGGCAAAGATATATCCTGAAAATAAATTCTATAGAAAAAAGCTCACATCTTCCAAATCCAAAACGAACTGTAGGCCAGAAATACAACTCCAATAATATGTGTGTAACAGGAATATGGTGGATGTGCGTGGCAGAAATATAATGGGAACTTGTGAATATATTTATAATAAATGAGATTATATTTATGTAGGAATTACGCACTTGAGCTGAGAAATCAATAGCATGAGGTATTGACCGGTATGACTATTTATACTCGTACAGGTCAATGCGTGTTTTTTTCCCTCAAGCGCGTAAATCCTCTAAGAAAATTACCTGGCAGTGTCACAAGTTTGCTGTAAACTCAATTTAAGTTTTTATAAGCTATGGATAAAATTGATCTGCACATATCGAATCTTATCTAATAACTTCTAGAAACTTATGATTTTACAGAAAATTGGTACACTGTCTTTTATAGCCACCTTTTATGTTTCTATTTTATAGCTTGTTTTTATTGCTGTTACTTATTATATTTATGTTTCAAGGTCGTATATTTGTTTATACAGGTATTGTACTTTGTTTGCCATGATTTATATTTACTTTGGCATTTTTTGTATTTGGTTAAAAAGCTGTTATATTTCTTGAGCCAGTTCTGGTATTCTTTGTCAGTTGTGCTCAATTTTTTCTTCTGTGCTTCCAACGTCTTCTTTTCTTTTTCTAACGCAGCCTTCTCTTCTAATATTGCTGCTTTTTCTTTTTCTAACGTAGCTTTCTCTGTATCTAACTTTGCCTTCTCTACTTTATATGTATCATTTGACCCTGCACTTACTGATGCAGCTGTTAATGATATTACAAAAAAGACCAGTGTAAACATACACATGAGCTTTTTTATTCCGTCAAATGTTTTTATTCTCATAGTACTAATCCTCTTTTTGTTTTTAATTTAATGCGTTGAATATAATTTGTTCTGATTTTGTTTTTGTCTTTGTTTTTGTTTTGTTTACAAGGGACTCATGCATATGAGGTTCATAATAAATCACGAACGAATCTGTAATACTTTGATTTGAATAGTTTGCAGATTCTTGCTATTGATTTCTCAGTTCAATAGCATAAGTCCTATTGTTTCATTATCTCCTAATTGTCTTGCCAACCGTCAACGGTTGACTTGCCTTGAATTAGCTGACAAAAATATAAAAATACTTACTTCTATTGAGAAATTATATTACTCATATTTAAAAAAGAAGCTTTATATATTTCTTAATTTCAGATATACCCTTTAATAATAGAATTAAATCAATTCTGAGTCCTCATAAACCATATTAAAAGAAAACATATAATTATCCGAAATTCCAGTTTTAATCTTCATAATGTTTTACAGTAGCCTCTTTGTTCAGCAATAACATTGCTGCTTTTAGTGTCAGTAATCTTAAGAATAATTTCGGAACCTACTTTATTAAGCCATACTATTAAACCGTATTATTAAGCCATATTATTAAGCCATAATTATCTAAGATATCGCTTTTGTATCGCTTTTGTATCGCTTTTGTATCGCTTTTCCCATTGACACTTAACTTTAATACTGGAAACAATAGATCCTTCAAGGTTGTCCTGCCCGCAGAGAATAGGCCTTTCCTCGACATTCCATGAGCCGTCGTATCAACTGACTTTCCATATATGTCTTCAAAATAACGACCTTCCTGTGGCAGTGTCTCAAGTTTGCTGTAAATTCGAAGCCAAGTCTTTGCGTACGATGGAGAAAATGATCTTTCGATATGGAATTTTCTACCCAATAACTTCTTGAGATTTATGAGTTTACAGAAAAATTGGCACACTGCCCTTCCTGTTCTTGTTTGTGAGGAATTATTCGAAAATTTGCAGTTTTCAGTTATTATCTCAACCGAAGATTAGAAAAATGGCTGCTGGAAATTTTCAATAAAGGCAAAAGGTCAAAAACTTTGGAATATTTCAAAAGTACACGTTTGAGTAGCTAGGGCAGTTATGTTTCAGATCAGGAAATGTATATGAAACTTTACTACTTTTGAGAGGAAAATCGGTTTTTGGATAAGCTCATAGTTAATTTTGCAGGTCTCAAAAACGGTAGGATACAAGGTTGAAAAGTAGAGGACTAGCAATATTTTAAGTCAAAGTATTGCTGTCCGGTATGGCTTTGTGCTTTTAATTTGAGAGTAAAATCAAACGCGGTCTTTAGTGTAATAACACTTAATAGAGAACTGATGTTTTAATGCTTATTGGTTTATTAGCTATATTGCTGTTTTCAAGGATTAAACATGGTTTATAGAACCTAAAAAACAGTTTTTAAGTCCTATAAGCCATGTCCGAACTTACCATATATCTTTAGGTAAAGAGCGTATCGAGTTTTTTATTGATTCTGTAACTTAAGATAGTTATAGATTGGTCTTTGGTACAGACTTTGTTACTGGTTTCTTGACTGATTTAACTACCTTCTTTGTTACTGGTTTCTTGACTGTTTTAACTACCTTCTTGATTACTGGTTTCTGGACTGGTTTGATTACTTTCTTGGCTACTGGTTTCTTGACTGTTTTAACTACTTTCTTGCTATGATCTTCATGCACTACACAATTTCCACTATTATCTGCATGTGCACTTACTGCTCCAGCTGTTACTGTAGCCAGAAAACAGACTGCAAGTAGAATTGATAATACCTTTTTTATTTTTTGTAACATTTTTTAGCCTCTATAAATTTCGATAAATTTCCATTTTTCAGCTGGTTGTTTATACATTCTATATAAACGGCTGTAGTTTTATCGAAATTTTTTGTTGATCAGTTTGGAACTATGCAATTGAAGTGATAGAGTAAATACAGCCACCAATGATTTTTGTTAGTTCAATTGCATAAGTCCTATTTTGACCAACATAGTGCCATTGACTCTGTGTCAACAGCTCCTAAATCGGCTAAATAAAATATAACCATACTTGTGGTATGTAAAGCTTTATAGAAATCGTATTTTTAAACACACTTTATTTGATATTTAATCTCAAAAAAATATAATAATTATGTGTTTAATACTTCTTAATAGTCATCAACGAGTTATATATTAAAAACAATTATGTTTAGCTTTCATTTTCCAATTTATATAATTTAACCAATATGTTCTCCGGATATTTCTATAATTAAATATTATTTTTTCCCTTTAATTATAATTTTATTATTTATTTTGAAAATAAAAGCTTCTAATAACTAATTTACTAAAAATATCCTATATTTACCTATCATAATCATATTATAATCTATTATATGGATTTTTTCTTCTAATTTATCATTTTAATCCTTCATTGTCTTTCTTGAGTTATAAAACAAGTGTTTCTTTGATACTAAATGTTAAGGTTATCGGCAGTAACCCGGAGATTTCTATATCATATGGAATTATAAAGTTCATAAACGGCTTTCATAAAAGTCAAGTCAATTGGCTAAAAATCCAATTATCGACCTGCAGTATTAAAGACAGGCCAGAGGTCATGTCAGATAATCCAATAGTTTTGTGGGAAAACTTACTGTATGAACCTATCTCGAAACTAATGTTCTATTGAAATTATAAATGGAATTATGTCATTCCGTGATATCGATGATGTTCCTGCAAGTTAATCAACGGTATTTTGTACGTCGTTAATAAAGTCCAGTATACCAATAAACAAAAGAAATCAGAAGAAAAGAAGAGTAGAAAGCCAATAAAGGTAAATTATGAAGAATACAAAAATAAAAGTGCAATAGAGAGATTCCTTAGCTGGATAGAGTCATACAAAAAAGTATTTCCAATCTGTGAGATAAAAGAAACATTCCAAGAATGGATAGCTTTTAACTACCAGTATCATTTGATCTACGGAATAAAATTATTCTGTACGGGGAACGGCTTCAAATTAAAAAGAAATCTTCTAAAAGTGGATACCTCTCTCTTTCAATTTTAGCCTTCATAATGTCTTACAATGGCTCTCTGTTCGGCAATAACATTGCTGCTTTTTGTGTCAATAACCCTAAGGATAATTTCAGAACCTACCTTGAATCCGTAATTGTCGGAGGTGTCACTGTCCCCATCCACACTAACTTTTACGCTGGATTTAGTAGCTCCTATTGCACTATCTTGCCCACAGAATACAAGTCTTTCCCCTACATTCCATGAGCCGTCTTCAAGAGTGGCTTTATTATTAAGATCATAGCATGTGTCATTTTTCCCCTGAGAACTCAAATCTAGGTAGAGAAGGGAAATATTTCCTGTAAGAAAATCCTGTCCAAAAACAGGCCTATAGGAATTCCCATACCCGAATATCTTTATCGAGATAAAATCTAAGGGCAGGGAATCACCTCCTTCGTGTACAAGCACAATCTTATTTTCTTGAAAACGGGCTCTCTTTTTATCCTCTTTCTCATCCTCATCATAATTATTAGGCGAAAGTCCTCCTTCGCACGATTCAAGTGAAATCTTTGCCATCAGCGGTTGAGTGCTTTTGCCTTCATTGGCAATATTGGAAAAACTGATAGCAGCCATACCTGCAAGTGCGACCAGAACAATCAACATAAGGAGGGAGCCTATAATAGGAGTTACGGCATCAGATGCTGTTTCTGATGAAAAGAGCTCTTTAGCTCGTATTTTTCCCCAGGTTTTCATTAATAAGAAAATGCCACAAACTGCCATAAATAATTTATGAATTGCAAAAGAGTTATTATTCATGAATAAAATCTGGAGGGAAAAT
Organism: Methanobacteriota archaeon; assembly: GCA_023399215.1. Taxonomy (GTDB): domain Archaea; phylum Halobacteriota; class Methanosarcinia; order Methanosarcinales; family Methanosarcinaceae; genus Methanosarcina. The sequence goes on along the minus strand of JAEWQJ010000024.1, from coordinate 11,144 downwards.
ATCCTTCCAGATCATTTCCTTTTTCGCTGTTTCTTCTCATATTCTTTTTCGAGATCAAGAATTCCTCTAACAGCCTCAAGTTTCTTTTTACTTCTGGCATAATGTAAAAGTACAAGGCCAACTCCGCAGAGCAGGGCTATAATTGCGGCTGAGAATAGCAGGGGTGCTGACTGGGTATAGTATTTCACCTGAATGGTTTCTTCCCGGTCTCCCATCTTCGAGGAAATCCACAGGAGAGTTTGCCTTCCTTTTTCATCATAAGTTACACTCGAAGGTTCAGGCCTTGCTATCCCGAATACCCTGTTGCCAGTAACATATCCTTCTGGGAGCACCACGCGGATGAATTCGGAATCGTGTTTAACAAATGCAAAACTCTGTTCTCCCGAATTTTCAAGCGTATATGCGATAAAACCTGTAACAGGCTCCTTAAACTCCAGGTTTATAACTTTTACACCCTGGATAACTTCCTGAGTCAGAGTATAATTAATATCCGATGTGTTATTTCTGCTGGAAAGTTCTTCAAACGTTTTCGGGCTCGCTGCGGTCTGGTTTGCCGGGCCCACAAGCTGTACGAAATTTTGAATAGGACTCTCCTCTGAACTGCCACTCAGGATGTCGGGAGGATAGATCTCAATTTTGCTGGTATTTACTACGATATGAACAACCTGTACTTTCGTAGCATTTTCCAGCAGGTAGTATGTAGTGGTATTTGCAAGCGTCTGATTACTCGACTCATTCTGAAAAATCTCAAATTCATAACTAGAGATATTGCCAGGCTTATCTATGACAATTTCCTTTTTTTGCTCCATACAGCCCGATGCAAAGACCACCATCAGGGCAAGGAGTATAAACACTATTTTCGTTCTCATTTTCACAGACAAATTCTCCCTTGAACTTAAAGTGGTCTCTTATCATCCACGGCAATCTTCCTCGTTTTTGAGGCAAAGCCTGTACAGGATATGGAACAGGTTAACATTACCTTATGTTCTATCTTCTTAATAAACAACACGGATAGGCATCTCTAAGAAGTATGACATAAAGATCACTTTATCATATAAAAGGAGTAGGCCTGGCAGGTAACAAAACTCAGATATCAAACTCCCGGAATAATTCCTGAATCTTTTTATCAAAGAAGGCGGGACGATCCCCTCCTCACTAGGTCGGATTTATCCGATCTGCAGGTGGGGATGAGAGCCATCAACTTCCCACTCTTCCGATGATACTGAATCTGTAGAATTATAAGTATTTTTAAAGAATATAATACAATGATGCTTCGAGGAAACTGATGCCGTATTTTCCTGATAACGGTAACGGTATCCCGAACCTCAACAGGAAAAACTACATCAGCAAGTACCTGAAAGCTTCTCTGAACAGGCTGAAATGCTTGCAGAGAAGAGTTTCAAGGAAGGTTAAGGGTTCTAAGAACAAGAAAAAAGCAGTTTATAAAATGGCTAAGGTCCATGGATTGATTTCCAGATAGATACATGATTTTCAATACAATGTTTCAAAAAAGCTCATAAGCGAAAATTAAGCCGTAACAGTTTAAACATTGAACTTTAAAGGCATGAAGAAAAACCACAAATTTGCTCAGGCTGTTTCAGATTCCATATGGTACAGTTTCATACTCAAGCTGGATAAGGCTGAATGGTACGGAAAAACTGTACTGAGAATAGGAATGTTTGAACCATCTTCAAAGACCTGTAATGTTTGTTGTAATGTTTGTTGCTTCCATGACTCCGAATTAACTTTGAAAGATCGGAGTGTGATGTCCTAATTGCGGGACTTTCTATAATCGAGACATTAATGCCGCTATCAATAATCAGGAAATTTGCATTCTTGGGACAAGAGGTAGAGCTTATGGACTCTTTCTCACTGGAGAGGGGAATGAAGTAGGAAGTCCCCTCCTCAAAAACTTGAGCCGTCAGGCGAGAGTTTTGGGAAGGGGTAGTTTACTTGAGTAATTCGTACGGTTGAGGCTCAGTTAGTCTTTATTGAGTCTTTCGGTTACAGTTGTACCATCCGCTGAGGTTGTTTCGACTTTGTTCCCCTTTGCGATTACGGTTGAGCCGTCTGTTGCAATTGCAGTTGCGTGACCCTTTGCGATTGCAGTTGAGCCGTCCGTTGCGATTGCAGTTGATTGACCCTTTGCGATTGCGTCTCCGCCAGTTGCTGTTGAGTCAGTCTTTGTGATTACGTCTCCGGTCGTTGCAGTTGATTGACCCTTTGCGATTGCATCTCCGCTCGTTGCAGTTGAGTCGTCATATGCACATGCCTCTCCGGTCGTTGCAGTTGATTGACCCTTTGCGATTGCATCTCCGCTCGTTGCTGTTGAGTCACTTCCTGCGTATGTCACTCCGGTCGTTGCAGTTGATTGACCATTTGCAGTTGCGTCTCCGCTCGTTGCTGTTGAGTCAGTCTTTGCGACTGCATTTCCTGTCTGTGCTGTTGAGTCTCCCGTTGCTGTTGCATCTCCTGTCGTTGCTGTTGAGTCAATAGATGCTCTTGCAATTCCGGTCGTTGCAGTTGATTGACCATTTGCAGTTGCGTCTCCGCTCATTGCTGTTGAGTCAGCATTTGCTGTTGCGCTTCCGGTCGTTGCTGTTGCGTCTCCCATTGCTGTTGCGTCCCCGCTCGTTGCTGTTGAGCTTTGATCTGCACCTGCGTGACCTGCCGTTGCTGTTGCATCTCCCGTTGCTGTTTCGTCTCCACCCGTTGCAGTGGCACTTACTACTGCAACTGTTATTGACAGTACACAACAAACAGCCAGTAAAATAGCCAGATTCGTTTTGATTTTTAACATTTAACTACTCCCTAAAATTACAGCATAGGACTTGCAAACGTTTGATGAAGAACACCTCTCTCTAAACTCAGTGTTTCAGTCCAGAAATCCACAAATCACTAGATTGAAATCAAGATCGGTTCAATGCTCTATTGATTTTCCCGTTCAATTCCATAAGTCCTATTACTTATTTATTTACAAGATAATGTCCACTATATCAATGTATTTATATATTATAAAATTTATAATCCGGTTGTATATTTTAAAGTAAAGGTTTTCGAGGTTTGTAAACTACATTTATAAATTAGCTTCAAAGCTGAAATTAATAAATCAAGGTACTTTGACAATGACATAAATGACATAAAAAATTAGATTGTTATCTCAGGAAGCGAGATGCCTGAGGACCTTTAAACGATCTATTCTTATTTATAGTAAAGGCGATGTTAGTTATATTCTCATGTTCAAACACATGAAACGAATTTTATTATTGACATTAGAGAATAGAAAACTTCAATAGCAGCAACACCGGTAAAATAATTAAATTAAGATATAGCAAAAACAAGCTAAAAGTTAGTGCGGGAAGTCGAGTCAAAAATACGAACTTTCACGAGAATATCTTTGACCCTATCCTTTGTCCTAGGTTTCATTGCAAAAGTAATATCTATTTTTAAATAGCCCGAGGAGACACATAAAACACAAACGTCGGCTTTGAAAAAAGCTGACAACTCAATTTTTCGGAGTATGCGTTTAACAAACATCTACTTGGGGACCTGAGAATGTGGCTTATAGGGATTAAATAAGTCATGAAAAAATATTTAGTGCGAAGGGTGCGATTCGAACGCACTAATTCCTACGAAACTAGGCCCTCAAATTGGCGCTTTTGATCTGCTTTACTACCTTAACTCTATTTTCAAGTCTCAAACTCCGAAATTTTGAATCTATCTATAATTAACTTTGTTGATTCAGGGACCTTTCTACCATAGGCCAGTCAACTTTCTTTATATACTTTGCTTGAAGCTTGGAAACATAAAGAATATTGCTGCCAATCAGGATTTTCATATCTGATGGCTTGGGCTCGGCTGTACCAATTGGAAGAAGCACAGGGCCCTTAGGGGAGGTGCAGAGCCTGAAATCCTGACCGCTCTTTCTTATATAAGCTCTTACCTTTTCATCAATTGTAAACGACGGAATCATATTAACACCATGCAGAACTCGTCCGGGAAAGATAAATAATTACAGGTTATAGTTTCAATATAATAAAATTTCTCATAAACAGGAAAAAGTCCTGGTCTGTAGAGGTCTCCGGGGCAGTTTTAAATTTCATGAAAGCAATTTAGGACAAAGATAACCATGATGATGAGAGATAGGGGAAAACTTGTAATCTGGCCGGTATATCTCGACCAGACAAAGTCAAGAAGCAGCGGCAGAATAATTTCCCGGAAAAATGCGATAAAGGAACCGCAGCTTAATGAGATAAAAGAAGCAGCCCGACAACTTGGCCTGAATCCCGAAGTAGAGCCTCATAAAGCATATCCCAAGTCCTGGTGGGAAGTAAGCGGGAGAGTGCTCGTGGATGATAATGGTCCGAAAACCGTTATTGCAAAACAGATAGCTTTAGCCATAAAGAAGATGCGAGGGCCGGAGAGTTCTGCTAAAGCTTAAAGTTAATATTGCTTCTTAATAGAGAACGTTAATCAAGAAACGTTAATCAAGAAACGTTAATCAAGAAATGCTAATAAATGAACGTTTAACAGAGAAAAAAGGATTTTGCGAAATCCTGAACGGTCAAAAAAGCCCCAAATGCCTGAAAATCCTTTTATCTGGGCTTTTAGAAGCCTTAATAAGCTCAGCTAGCCGTTATTTTAATTTTTTATAAGGATACCTCATCTCTTTTCCGCAGCGCTGGCAAGAAACAATGATATATCCTTCCTTCAGCCTGTAACGGGCATTTTTTCCGGGAACGAGAAGAGCATAGCAGTGCTTGCAAATTCTGCTTTTTATTTCTCTTGGAATACTCATCCGGTTTCTCATAGAGATGTTCCTGATAAGCTGAACGTAACGCTCGCTGCGGTCAGGATGTTCTGCATGCTCGCTTTTTGCAAGCTCAAAAAGTCGCCACATTCGCTGGATTGCGATTCTTTGAATCAGGTTCTTCTGCTGTTTTCTTGCTATTCTAGACATGGGTAGATTGATCCTGCATTTTCGTCTCAGACCTTGATTTTTAAGCTTCTTAAATATCAAAATCAGGAATTAAGAATAATCACATTGATATTTGGATTCTTGCCGTGTACAAGGGCTTTAAACTTTTCGGGATCTCCATCTGCTATATCTGGTTTCCCGTAGTGCATCGGAATTACATCTTTTGGGGAAATTGCTGCGGCCGCACTTGCTGCTTCCTCTTCGTCCATTGTGTACGTGCCTCCTATAGGCAAAAGGGCAACATCGACCCTGATATTTTTCATCTCAGGGATAAAATCGCAGTCTCCTGCATGATAGATCCGGATTCCTCCAAGTTCTACTATATATCCCACTCCCAAGCCACGGGGATGATAGGGTTTATCGAGGTTATAAGCCGGAACTACTTCAATTCGGGTTCCCTTTATTTCAAGTCCGTCGGCCAGCACATCTCCCTCAGCAACCCGCCTTGCGTCCCCCTTGAATTGCAGGGATAAATTTTCAGGGATCAAAGTGGTTGAGTCCGACCGCCGGACCTTTCGGATATCATCAGGGCTGCAGTGGTCAAAGTGCTCATGAGTAATCAACAGGATATCAGCTTTATCTTCAAAAGCTGGTTCTTCACTGAGGTCGTAGGGGTCGATATAAATCTTCTTTTCATCCCCCTCAAGTAAAAAGCCAGAGTGACCCAACCACTGAATTGTAACACTTCCAATCTTTACCCGGTTCATTTCATACACCTGTGAACTTCCGTAACTGAGTTTAATGAGAAAACCTTAGAGAAAGATTATTTCACGATTAGATTTGTAGAAGGATTGTTTTTTTGATTATATTAATGGTGCCCAAAAGAGTTTATTCTATTTTCAAAGAGAAAAATAACCTTTAAAAAGCTAGCAAACTCCTGCTTAATATTATTACTCACAGAAGCATTAAGAGGTTTTGAGAAAATTAGGGAATTCTTACTGATGTGCTGGTTATCTGTCTTATTTAATAAAATCTGGTGTAAGCACTCTCTCATAGATCATTTTCTGCATATAGGAGACAATCGGTAGTTTGATTATCACTGCTTCTCTTTTGTTTCCTGCGCTGTGAACCCCTATTGATTCCTTTCCATCAGCAATCATAAAAAATTCTTCTTTATACTGGATGCCGTCAATTACAATGTTATTCATGAAATCCTTAAATTCTTTATTAGTTTCTTTGAACTCAAATGGAAGCGACCTGAAACTATCCAGTTCATCAACGATAAGAGTTAGATTACAAGTTTTTTCTAGTTTTTTTATTTCCTGTTTAAATTCCTTGAGTAACTCAGGGCTGGATGAAAAAATAATTAATTCTTCTCTTACTCCGGCCATGATTTCACGTATCCGGTTCTTTATTCCCCAATCACTCTGGATGTACCATACAGGAGAAGTTTTTGGAAGTTCATAACTCAATTCATTGAGCTGGCCAAGTGTCTCAATTGCACAGTTTAAGAACTCATTTTTTATTTCTCCGATTACCTTCTCAGGATCAACTGCTCGGAAATACGTTGGAGATCCCTGCCTCACTTCCAGATAGCCTTTTTTCGCAAGTACTTTAAGAATTTCATATATCTTGGCTCTTGGCACATTTGTAAGTTCGTGAATTTCGCGGGCCGTAGCCTCTCTCAAACTGACGAGCCCAATATATGTTTTTGCTTCATTTTCGGTTAGCCCTAGCTTTTCAAGGTTACGAATTAACTGAGAATTAGTTTGTAATACCATCTGTTACCCCTAATGTAACAATAAATTTAAATCTTTTCTGTTTGTATACGTCAAAAGATCCAAATCACAGAAGATTTGCCGCAAAATAGTATAATTTCAGCAAAATGGCATAACTATTTGAATTTATATAAATGTTGGATAATAAGTCTTCAGCATAGAGGGAAAAAAAGCAAGTAGTATTGAAATGTATGCAAACCTTATATAATTAAGCCTTCAGTCCAGAGAGAAAAAAGGCAAATGTTATTGAAATATACATAAATATTAGATAATAAGCCTTCAACCCAGAGAAAAAAGGCAAATTCAAGACGTGCACCAAGTTCCTTAACTTGTATTTCATACTAAAAATATATGAGGGGAATCTATTATTAAAAATATTTTTGAAAAACTGGGATTTTTCATTCAGAATAACCGTTTTTCCGTACTCCTGATAGCTTTACTGTGTATATTTATAGCAACGCAGGGAGCGCAGCTCATTGAGATGGAATCAGGAACAGAAACCTTTGTCGGAAAAGACTCTCCTCTCTACCAGGATTATGATCACCTTTATCAAAAAATTTTCCAGACACAATCTGTTGTGGTAATGGTAGAGGGCAACGATGTAGAAACTGCTGACGTGATGAAAGCTGTAGACAGGTTAGAACATCAGGTCCAGGCAACCAATGGGGTAATTGAAACTACAAGCCCCGCTTCACTGATCAAACAGATCAATTATAAGATGACAGGGAGGTCTGAAATCCCTGATACCGATAAAGAAATAAAAACCATTGTAGACGGAAATCCTGATATTTTCGGCCAGCTTATTCCTGACAATACTCATATGGTAATTTCGGTAGTCATGGCTGGTTCAGCTAGCGAAGAAACTCAGGAAGATATCCTTGCTTCCACTAAAGAAGCTGTTTCACTGGCGGATTTTCCACCTTCCTACAACATTATTGTTACTGGCGATCCATCATTCAGAGTTTCCATGAACGATGAAATGAATTCCAGTATGGGAGTGCTTCTAGGACTTTCAGCGGTTTTCATGGTTATTGTACTGCTTATAGTGTTCAGACACGTTCGCTGGTGCCTTCTTCCTCTGCCGATAGTTCTTCTTGGTATTGTTTATACCTTCGGAGCTATGGGTTATGTAGGAATTCCCATGTCCATGGTTTCCATGGCTGCATTCCCTATTCTTATAGGCCTAGGAATTGACTATGCTATTCAGTTCCATAACCGACTTGAGGAGGAACTGCAGGAAAAAGGGAACAAAAAAACAGCAGTTATAGAAACCGTAAAGCATACTGGACCTGCAGTTCTCACAGCTCTGGTGATGACAGCACTTGGATTTTTCTCCCTTTTTACATCTACAGTACCAATGATCCGAGATTTTGGTAAATTGCTCATGATAGGCATTTTAATGTGTTACTTCTCCGCTATCTTCGTAGGGGTTATAACGATTTCTTTATTTGACAAATACTCGGATAAAAACCCCCTGAGGAAGGTTTTAAGTAAGATAAAACCTGCAAATCCGGAAAAGAAGAAAAAGTCTGAGGATGGAGACGAAAGTGATCGCCTGATAGGAAGACTCCTTCAGAAAACTACAAGCCTGACTATCAAATATGACGTTGTCGTACTGGGAGTTGCACTCTTGCTCTGCTTTGGTGGCCTTTATCTCGACAGGTCCGTGCCTATTCAGACTGATGTCGAAACCTTTGTGCCTCAGGACATGCCTGCACTCGTGGATCTTCAGCATATGGGAAATATCATGGGCAGTGACGATGAATTAAACCTTATTATCAAGGTTAAGGATACAGCTGATCCAGATGTCCTTAAGTGGATTGACCAGTTTTCCGAACATGAAATTGATTCCAATAGCCACATTTACAGTGCTTCGAGCATTGTAGATCTCGTAAAGGAGTATAATGGCGGAGTAATTCCCGATACCAGTCAGGAAATAGAGAATATTTACTCTGAAATTCCTGATTCACAGAAAGACCGCTATGTATACGGGAATAATATGCTTCTCCTGAACTTCAACATAGGAAATGCGGTTGCGGACATAAAGGTAACAGGTATTGAGGAACTCAGGAATATTGTCAAGCAGGATATGCAGTGGATGCCGGCTCCACCAGGTACCACTGTCACGATTACCGGAAACTCGGTTGTGTATATAGAGGTTATCTCTGCTCTTACCAGCGGAAGAATAGCAATGACTTTCCTTGGTCTGATTCTCGTGCTCGCAGGGCTTCTTATTGTATACAAAGATTGGGTGAAAGCTCTGGTTCCTGTAATCCCAATGTTAATAGTTATTGGATGGTCAGGCGGAGTTATGAGCCTTCTTAATATTAGTTATACTCCTCTCACAGCAACCCTGGGAGCTCTGATACTGGGAGTAGGATCAGAATATGCTATCCTCATGATGGAACGTTACTTTGAAGAAAAGGATAAAGGGGCAAGTCCTTTAGAGGCTATCCAGATGACCAGTTCCAAAATAGGAAGTGCAATTGTTGCTTCAGGAGCCACGACGGTATTCGGGTTTATGGCTCTGCTGGCTTCTCCTTTCCCCATAATAACTGACTTCGGTACAGTTACGGTTATCGATGTCTTGCTGGCTCTCCTGGCAACCTTTGTAGTCTTCCCCCCGCTTATGATTACTTTTGATACCTGGCGCGATAAAAGAAAAGGAGCCAGGACAGCAAAAAAACAGACAGAGACAAAAAAGCAAATTCAGGGGTCCGAGATATGATACGAGTGCCCATAACAAAATTAAGGCAAAGAATGATTACGAAAATTGCTACGTTTGCGTTAATTCTACTAATAGTATCAGTGACTGCACTCCCAGCTCTCGGAGAAGACGATGATGAAAACAACTTCATTGCTCTAGATCATGGGTATACTGTGGACTACTACAAAAGTTACGGGGCGCCAGTAATACAGGCGTCAATTGCAGGAGATCCCGAGTTAGATAGGGGAGAAACTGTAGATCTGAAGATAAAAATTGCAAATGCCGGAGCTATATCTGGTTTTAAGAGGTTAAACGCAAATCAGAAAAAAATAAACGATTCCATTGAAGAGACAATTGCACTGAAAGAGATGGGAGAAGAAGAAGAATGTACGACAGCAAAGAATATAGAAGCTGCTCTTCAATCAGAAACGAAGTACATTGAAGTAGAGTCAACAGGTAATTTTCAGAACCTTGAAGAACTTGAAACCGGACATATATCGCTTCTTAGTTACACAATAAAAGTTGATGGCAATGCACCTGCTGGAAATTACGAACTTCTTCTGCCAGTGACCTATCAATACCAGGCAAATGTCCGAACTGTAACTGCGGATGCAGTAAATCTCGGGATTACGGATGTAGACTATGCAAGAGAGTACAAAACGAAAACAGAAACTCTCAAAATACCGATTTCCATAAAAAGTGAACCTAAATTCGAAGTGACCAACGTCTCTGGCAACCTGGTTCAGGGTGAAAGTAAGGTTGTTAATGTTACTTATAAAAATACAAGAGAAACCGTGGCAAAAGACGCTTTTGCTCGGATAATTGTGATGAGCCCTCTAAGCACTGAAAAATCTACAGTAAGATTAGGGGATATTGGACCTGGAGAAGAAAAAACTGCCAGTTTTGAAGTTAAGGCCGATTCGGATGCTATTGTAAAAAAGTATGGAGTCAATAGTGAAATAAAATATCTTGATAACGACGGAGATTCTAAATTTTCAGAAAGTATGAAAGTAGACTTACCTCTTAAAGCAACAGAACAAAAATTCAGCATAACAGGAATAGCAATTTTATTGATTATAGTTATCGCCCTTTACCAGATAGTAAGCGTACACCGGAAAAGAAACCAGAATGATGAGAATGTATCAGGTGATGAAAATGAATAATAAAAATGGATTATTTATTACTGTCACAACTCTTCTGATCCTTTGTTGGGCAGTCTTCCCAGCGCAGGCAGCTGTACCAGATAATTTTGATATTAGTGAAAACTACTACTCAGTATACGGAGGACCTGACCTTAATGCAACACTTGTTGGAGATAATCAGTACTCTAGAGGAGATACTGTAACTCTCAATCTAAATATGATGAATAAGGGTGAAATTTCCGGCTTTAAATCTGAAAAGGATGCAGATATTGGAGATTATGCAAATGAGATGCTACAGCAGTCAGAGATGCAGTATGAAGCGCAGGCTACGACAGCAATAGGCATTCTTGCAACCCTTAAATCTGATAATCCTAACATTAAAGTTAAGTCTGGATCCCAAGAAGCTGGTACTCTCAAGCAGGGAAAACAGAGTGCAAGTCCCACACAGTTTACAGTTGAGATTAATAAAGATACTCCTGCAGGTATATATCCCCTGACTCTCGATCTCTCGTATCAATACCAGAATAATGTCCAGGTAGGCGGAGACGATTTTGACAGCGTTACAGGCCTTGTGACAAATAAGGAAGTAGGTCTCTGGT
>JAEWQJ010000017.1 GCA_023399215.1 Methanobacteriota archaeon | reverse complement strand
ACCCATCCCGAACACAGTAGATAAGCCTGCCCGCGTTCCTTACTGTACTGAAGTGTGCGAGCCTTCGGGAACTCTGGATCGCTGCCATACTCACCTTATAATCCTTTACTTTTCATAATTTGTTTTTGAACTATTTTTCGTAACCTATTTTTGAATTGCTTTTTCTCATATTCTACTTTCTAGGCTTTCTTTATGACTACAAAAACAGATATTCGCCTTTTTCCATAAGAAATAAAGGTGTTTTCTGATTCTTTTAATGCTCATGTTTTTGTATCGTCATCATTTGGTTGCTGGCCAATTTGGCAGGATATTTTGTATTCTTACGTGATCGGCGGAATTAATGATTAAGAAAACAATATAAAAAAGGCTAAAAACATATTCATAAATTCTATTTCCAATTACCCGTTATATAACTCTCCTTAAAAGATATTCCTGGAGTACTGGGAATTTTTTACCTTTTAGTCAGGGCATTTTCATGAATGACCCTAGTGTCGCGTCAACAGCAAAATGTCGTATAATATCGATTACAACTACGTAGAATCATTCAATCCTTAAAGATTTACGCGACACTAGGAATCTCTTAAAAGTATAGAGCAGCAGGAACTTCCTTATCATAGATCTGCTGTGCCAGATAGATCTGGATACCTATCTGTTCTATCTGGTCGAGATGGGCTTCTAACCAGTCGACGTGTTCTTCTTCCTTCAGGATAGATTCGAAAAGGGTTTTAGTGTTGTTATCTCCCAACTCCGTCGCCAGGCGAATGCTTTTGTTATAACCTTTAACGGCTCCGAATTCAGCCTCAAGATCGTGCTCGTGCATCTCCGGCACATGAGAACCAATGGTCATTTCGTTCAGTTTACTGACTATGGGCTTTCCTTTCAGGAAGAGGATGCGTTCGATTAGTTTTTTAGCGTGTCTCATTTCAACGAAGCCCGCTGCTCGATTGCCTTGCCCAGTAGTTTGTATTTCCAGTTATATATTAAATATAAATAGACCGCCTGTTACTTAAAATAGAATATATTTGATCTTGAATATCTCAATAAAGGGTTAAGTTTCAATTTTTTGATCATGGAGGTACAAGATTTGCTTTTCGAGTAAAGCAACTGTCTCAAATTCCGAGTAATAGCAGCTAACTATCGACAGAATCAACATTAAATTTTACCTGATCTTAACTACTCTAAAAATCGTCTAAAATTTTTAAATATCATGAAGTCTTTTATTATTATGGGGATATAATATGGCTGATGAAAATAAAATTAATCAAGATAACGAGAGTAGGTTCAGGTATAGGCTTGGCAAGTGGCTTCTTAATAGAGATGAATGTGTCTTCATGAGTGTAATAGATCAGAACCGGGACGATAAATCCATACGCCAGCACTTAATTGGATCAATTAATAACTGGGTAAACCGAGAGGAAGAACTCGTTACAAAGGAAATCGTTTCTGAGATATGCGAGTTTATTAAGAGCGAAAATGAAGACCTTTACTATCATCTAATGGAAAAATGTGCTCTAAAAGGAATAAATGTAAATGAAGGTATATTTGAAGCACTGAGCATGTGCAAGTGTGAAGAAGCAGTAACTAATCCTCAATGTGGCATAAATGACGACGCATCTGGTGTGTGAGACCTACAGTCTGCTTTCTGATTTTCTTGAAATTTCAATGAAATGCTATTTGTGCTTTATTGGTTATCCAGGTTCGTGTTCGGTGAGGTTCTCCACATTATGTGCCTCTACCGTTCCGGGCTTATAATGAAGTTTCTCTTACTTTACTGATATCAACAGGTCTTATCAGATTATTTTTGATAAATTTATTTAAATAAAAATTAAACCTATATTTATTGGGGGTAACTTATGGGTTATATCGAAACCTGGAAAGAGGTAATGCAAAGTCCGTCTGACTTTTACAGAGATATGCCTAAGACCGGAGGGTATACTGATCCGCTTACCTTTGCAGCAATCAGTTTCATCATATACGCATTTTTAGCCGCACTTTTAACCGTTCTCTTTGGCCCTGGAATGTATATGGGCTGGATGTACGGTGGAACGTATGGCGGGATGTACGAGGGTATGTACAGTAGTGCGAGAGGGCTTGGCTTTTTCGCGATACTTATGACTGTGATCATAACACCTATTGCAGGTATTATTTCTATCTTTATCGAAGCTGCAATACTGTATATTATTTATAAAATACTTGGAGGAACGGGAAGTTACGAAGGCACTGTAAGATTCATTTCTTATGCAACTGCTGTACTGGTACTTTCATGGATTCCCATTGTCGGCTGGATTGCCGGAATTTACGGGATATATCTCTATATTGTGGGCGGGATGTATGTCCATGACATAAGCATGGCAAGGTCCGTAATAGCTATACTGCTACCAACTTTACTTATAATCCTGCTTATGGTCATATTTATGGCATGGCTATTTGCTTTCTCAGGATTATTTCTCTTCGGGTTCTTTTCTATGGGAGTTATCCTTTTATAATAAAAACTCCTTCTACTTTTTGTTCATGTTCTCTATAAAAATTTAAAAACCGATTGCCTTGAGCTAAATATTTATATATTAGAAATTCCTTTAATTGAAGCTACACGAGCAATACGTGATCAAGAATGCCAAGATGGCGGAGCGGCTACGCAATCGCCTGCAGAGCGATTCCATTCCGGTTCGAATCCGGATCTTGGCTTCTTCTTTAAACAATTTATTGCTCTAATATTATTTTCTAAAGTCTTCTAAACGAATTTGCATAATGCCAAGATGGCGGAGCGGCTACGCAATCGCCTGCAGAGCGATTCCATTCCGGTTCGAATCCGGATCTTGGCTTTCCTTTAAAAATCAATCTTTTTTTCAGAACTTTTAATTTTCTGATTCTTACGACCTTTTCTTAAATTTTTTCGTTTGGTCTGCTTAAGTAAAGTGACCACATAAATGAATCATCATATAAGTGGACCACATAAGTAAATCATACGTCTGCTTCTGCTATGTAATTTGGAGCTTACATTGATCCAGGTTCAATTCCAAACCTTAATTTTATATTAGAAAAGACTGATTTTTGAGCATGGACATTGATGAACTCATGAAGAGGCTCTTTGAACTTTATCCTGAAGCTTCTAATGATGGTTTTACAGATCCTTTTTTTGCGTTAATTTCCACTGTGATGTCCCACAGAACCCGGGATGATGTGACTTATCCAGCGGCTAGCAAGCTTTTTGAGAGATTTTCGACGCCTGAAGAAATGGTAAGAGCTGATGTTAGCGAGATTGAAACTCTTATAAAAAATGTGGGCTTTTACAGAATTAAGGCCGGAAGAATAAAGGAAATTTCCAGACTTCTTCTAGAGAAATATGATGGTAGGGTTCCTGACGATATGGAAGCTCTTCTTGAATTGCCAGGAGTCGGCAGGAAGACTGCTAACTGCGTGCTTGCGCATGCCTTCCTTAAGGATGCTATTGCCGTGGACACTCATGTCCACAGGATTTCTAACAGACTAGGTCTGGTAGAGACAAAAACTCCTGAGGAAACTGAAATCGAATTAAAAAAGATCTTTCCACGGAAATATTGGAGACATATAAATCTCTTGCTCGTAAAATTAGGGCAAAATACCTGCCGACCTATTTCTCCAAGGTGCAAAACATGTGCTCTTGATGATATCTGTCCTAAGATTCTCCTTTAATAGAGAGTTTTCTGTGGTCCCGGAACTTCGAAGTCAAACTCCAAAATCGAACTCCGTGACTCTATCAGGGCTGCAGAAAAAACCTGTGGGACGATACGAGATTATTTATAATATAAGGCTGGCATTTAGCAGGCAAAAGATTATTTGTATCCTTAGTTGACAGTAAATTGATTCCAGGTATACGGCTATGCATACCGTTATCAATATTCAGAATCATATAATTTATCACATTTTACGAGGTCAAATATGTTTCAAATAGGAGAAGCTTTAATGGGGCAGGGTGCAGAACTTGCCCACGTTGATTTGATGATAGGAGACAAGGGAGGACCCGTAGGGCAAGCTTTTGCAAACGGCCTGACCCAGCTTTCAGTCGGCCATACCCCACTCCTGTCCGTTATCAGACCCAATCTGCCTCCAAAACCTTCAACCCTAATTATTCCGAAGGTTACGGTAAAAAATATGGATCAGGCAGGAAAAATTTTCGGACCTGCTCAGTCAGCTGTTGCAAAGGCAGTAGCAGACTCAGTCGAAGAAGGCGTAATCTCAAAGGACCAGGTTGAAGAAATTGTCATTGTAGCCAGTGTCTTTATTCACCCTGATGCCCAGGATTACAACAAGATCTACAGATATAATTACGGAGCCACAAAACTCGCAATCAAGCGTGCTCTCGAAGGCTTCCCGGATATTGACACTGTTCTTGCGGAAAGCAACAAGTCTACCCATGCTATCATGGGGTTCAAGGTCACAAGGCTCTGGGACCCACCCTACCTGCAGGTTGCTTTTGACAATCCTGACATCGAATTTGTGCAATCTGCCATATCCCAGATTCCTAAAAGTGATCACGTTATTATCGAAGCAGGCACACCTCTTATCAAACGCTATGGTATGGATGTCATTTCAAAGATCAGAGAGGTCAGGTCTGATGCCTTCATAGTAGCTGACTTAAAAACTCTGGACACCGGAAATCTTGAAGCAAGGATGGTTGCAGATGCTGCAGGAGATGCTATTGTTGTCTCTGCCCTTGCCCCGATAAGCACTATTGACAAGCTCATTGAGGAAGCCCATAAGACAGGTATCTATGCGGTAATGGACACTCTCAACCAGCAAGATCCGATTTCTGTCTTAAAACAGCTTAAGGTCATGCCTGATGTCATTGAACTTCACCGTGGAATCGACATTGAAGCCACTGAACATGCATGGGGCAATATAGCCGAGATCAAGAAGGTTGCTCCAAAGACTCTGGTTGCTGTTGCAGGCGGAGTCCGTCTTGACAAGGTGCCTGTAGCTCTCAGTCAGGGTGCTGACATTCTTGTGGTTGGACGTGCGATTACCAACTCAAAAGATGTCAGGGAAGTTGCCGAGCAGTTTATCAACAGCCTTAACAAACCGGAAATTGACCAGTTCAGGGTCATGACCGACTTCTAAGCAGGGTTAAGAATTTTCCGTAAAAAGGTTGCCGAAAGCCTACTGCTAAAAACCTACTGCTAAAGGGGAAAACCATCAGTGCTTTCGGCAAAAACCTTTAGAGAAAGCGTCGAAATTCACGCTTTCCATTTCTTTTTACTTTTCAAGAGGGGATTTTTTGGGTTTACCATTCATTGTATTGAACTATAAGACTTATTTACAGGGTACAGGTCAGGGAGCAGTGGATATTGCAAAGGCCTGTAAAACCGTATCCGAAGAATCAGGTATCGAGATAGCAGTAGCCCCGCAGCTTCCGGATATTTACAGGGTAGCCTCGGAAGTTGAGCTTCCGGTCTTTTCCCAGCATCTGGATGGGATAGGAGCAGGAAGCTTCACAGGCCATATTTTCGGAAAATCCATAAAAGAGGCAGGTGCTGTAGGGACGCTGATCAACCACTCCGAAAGGCGTCTGACTCTTGCAGAGATCGAGGCATCTCTAAAGGCTGCAAAGGAATTTGGGCTCAGGTCAATTATCTGCACTAATAATGTCCCAACAACTGCAGCAGCAGCAGCCCTGGGGCCGGATTATGTTGCAATCGAGCCCCCCGAACTTATAGGGAGCGGAATACCTGTCTCAAAAGCTGACCCTGAAGTTGTTAGCGGTTCGGTTGAGGCGGTTGCAAAAATTGAGCCCAAGGTAAAGGTACTCTGCGGAGCCGGGATTTCCAAAGGCGAAGATCTCAGGGCAGCCCTTGACCTTGGTTCTCAAGGCGTGCTTCTGGCATCTGGAATTGTGAAAGCCACAGATCCAAAAGCCGCACTGGAAGACCTTATCCGTCTGGTTTAAGTTTTGTTTTCTTTAATTTCAGGTTGAGCTCTGGTATTTGCCTTCAAGTACTTGGTGAGAGGTTTTACTGCTCTTTCATCTCCAATGTCAATTAGCAGGAATACGGAGTTTTCCCTGATGTTCTTGTTTTCACTACTCAGGCCTTTTATTAGAGGTTTCACTGCTTCTTCTTTTCGATCAATAAGAATATTTGAAGCGCAGTCTCTTACTTTTTTGTTATTATCTCCCAAAGCTCTAACAAGAGTTTCAGTTGCTTTTTCGCCTTTTATCTCTCCTAAAGCAGTAACAGCAGAGATCCGAATTCCTGAGTTATTATCCTTAAGAGCTTTCTTAAGAGTTCCAACTGCTTTTGGGTCATTTATTTTACCCAGAGCTTCTAAAGCAGTGCATCTGAGTGTTTCATTTCCATCTGTTGTAGCATTATTGAGCACGTCCACAGCTGTGGCATCACCTATATTTCCAAGGGCCCATGCTGAAGCGACTCTCACAGTTTCGTCTCCATCCTGTAGTCCTACAGTTAAAGATTTCACTGCTTTTTGATCCCCTATTGCCCCCAGAGCCATAGCTGCATTTCGCCGTACTTCAGGATTTTCATCGGATAGTATCTGGATCAAGGGTTTAACTGCCTTCTGGTTTCCAATTTCTCCCAGAGCAAGGGCCGCACAACTTTTTACGGAATCGTTTTCGTTCAAAGCCATGATAAGAGGGTCTACTGCCCTTTGATCCCCGATTTTTCCGAGGGAAATGGCACTGCACTCTTTTACATTGTCGTATTTATCCGTTTTCAGGGCAATTGATAAAGGTTCCACCGCCTTTTCGTTTCCAATTTCTCCAAGAGAAAAGGCTGCACAGGCTTTTGTCTCATTGCAGTCTTTGACTAATATTTCAATAAGAGGTTCGATAGAACTTTCTTCTCTCATTCCTCCCAGTGCAAGTATAGAGCTGACTCTCACATAACTCTCTTCACGTTTTAATGCATCTAAGAGTTTCTCCGGCGCTTTTTTATCTTTTGGATTAACTCCGGAAGCCTCTTCGTATTTTTTTATGTTTTGGGGGTCTGCTTCCAATGCATTGATGAGGGGTTCTGTTTCTGAGTTCCCAGTCTCTTCAAAGGCTTTTGCTACTTCCTTCCGGAAGTTCAGGTCTTTTTCTTCTACAGCTTTCTGGAGAGTCTGGTCTACTTTTTCGTCACCTTTTTTTTCAGTGAGTTCAGCAGAAGTTTCTGTTTTTTCATTGAAAAGTTTCTTAAGTTCTGGCACGGCTCTCTTGTCTCCCATTTCAATGAGTGAAAAAACAATATATTTTCTAACAGTCTTATTCTGGTTCTCAAGAGATTTTATCATATCAGGGACTGCGGGTTCTCCTATTTCGACAAGAGCTCTGGCACAGCTCAATCTTGTTTCTTCATTTTCAGCCGAGAGATTTTGAATGAGAGGTTTTATTGCCTTTTTATCTCCTATATTTCCAAGAGCCCAGGCGGCTGTACTGCTTGTATATGCATCATCATCTGAAAGGGCTTCTATAAGGGGTTCAACTGCTGGTTTTCCGATTCCAACAAGAATATCCCCAGCATACTTCTTGACATTATTATTTTTATCCTTTAATGCCTGAACAATCGGTTCAGTGTCTCTGTCTCCTGTTTCTTCAAGTGTTTTTACAGTTATATTTCTAACTTTTTGGTCCGGATCTTTTAGCTGCTGGACGAGAGCTTCTGTTGCTTCTTCTTCTCCAATTTTTCCAAGAGATTCCACAACAAGACTCCGTACTTCAGGATCTTTATCTGAAAGAGCACTTATCAGGGCTTTTTCGGCTCTCTGATCCCCAATTTCTCCCAACTCGACAGCTGCAGTACAGCGGACGTCCTTATCTTCATCCGAAAGAGCCTGAATCAGAGATTCTGTTGCTTTCTCTTCTCGGAGTTCTCCTAGAGCTACAATGGCCTTCTTTCTTGTTTCTCTGTCTTCGTCATTCAATGCTTTTATCAGGGGTTCAGTGGCTTTTTTATCCCCTATCTTTCCGAGGGCTTCCACGGTGTTCCTTCTAACTTTTCTGTCCTCATCTGAAAGTGCTTTAATAAGAGACTCTTCGGCTTCTTCTCCTCCAAGTTTTCCTAGAGCTTCTGCTGCACTGGACCTTACCTCACTGTTATTATCTTCGAGACTCATGTCGAGGGCCTCAACAATTTTCTCATTTTCTACCTTTCCTGAGAATAAGGTCCCTCCCCAGTCATCTTCCTCTGAAGAAGAACCTACTTTTTCAATTTCCCCAAGAGCCCAGGCTGAATTGGAGCGCACTCTTTCATTTTCGTCTGAAAGTGCTTGAATTAGTTGTTTTTCTGCTCTCTGGCTTCTTGCATTACCAAGAGCGAGAGCTGCACTGCTTCTAACCTTCGGGTCTTCGTCCTTCAAAAGTTTTATTATGGCTTTTTCTGCTTTTTGCCCACCAATATTTCCAAGAGCCAGAGCTACTTCACATCTTATTTCCGTGTTTTTGGAGTCAATAACTTCTATAAGAGGGTCTACAGCTTCTTCTCCCATTTCTTCCAGAGAGAATCTTGCTTCCTTTCTGGAGTCTATATTGTCATTTCCTAATGCCTTTATCAGAGGCTCTATAGCCTGTTGAGTTTCTGACTCATTCATATCTAAAATGGTTGTTGCATTGGGGTTTTTATTGTTGCCTTCACTGATGCCGGAAGCAACTCCAACCAGTGTCAGTGTGAATAGTAACAGTATGATTTTAGGCACTGAATAATTCATATTTTATACCGTTTCCGTAAATTCGATATCAGTTTGATTTTGAAGTTTGGAGTTTTAAATTTGTGTAGAAATTCTCTTTAACAAGGAATCTTACTTAACGTTAAATGAATAGTCTGATACATTTTTTGTATATATTTAGTTTCTTGCAATTGACTTATATAAATTTCTCAAAATAACTTTTCAGGAATTTACATTCTTACCAGGGGACGATACCTGATAAGAGATATAATTGGGTGATGATAAGTGATGCATCGAAGGAATTATAGAGAAATTTTAAGAGCCTCCGTAGTGGTATTCATTAATTTAATTTTTACTTTACTATTTATGACTAAAAAAATCATTAATTATTACAGTATGTTATGAAAAAATATTTTTTAAGAATCCACGCCGGAAAATCTATCCTCAAACATTCGATAGCAATACGCTGCTGGCAATTAGTTTCAGCTTCCAAAAAGCGCTTTTGAGAGCCTCTTAATTCCATGACTGCTATAAATGTCTTTTAAGTATTTTTCAGGTTTTACCTTTTTTCAAAGATTGAAAAATGTCAGGCAATTAACGGCTAGCAAGAGACTCCACCAGGAAAGCATTGTTGTTTTAAACTAACAGTTCTGTTGCTTTAGACTCCACCAGAAAAGCATTGTTGTTTTAAACTAACAGTTCTGTTGCTTTATACTGAAAAATCATTTTTCAATATATTTTGAATTGTCAGAGATGTATCTTCCGATTAGCTAATGATAACGTAGTTAAAATATTCTGGCATTTGGGTAATAACTGTTACTCTTTCGGCTAAAAGCTCCTTCCTGCGAATGAAAAATTAAAGATGCTTTCCAATCTAATCTTTATCTAATCTTTATATACTAATTCTGAAAAGTCTACATTATAAAGGCTTCTCCAAAGTTTAAATTTCAGGGATCGGTTGAAGGGCATGGTTTGGATCGTGATAATTCATCAGCCTGTTATATTTCGGATTCTACTGCTATCTGAGCAAGAATACCTTCAGTTTTCGCAACCTGTTTACTAAAAAATTCATTTTATATAAACATCTAAAAAATAATTGTTTCTTATATAAAAGAAATATATTGATTCTAATATATGTATACCAAATCCAAGTTTCTGAATAGCTCTGAATAAAAAAGAATGAGGCTTTTGAGCCATTTTTTTCTCTTTGTAATTTCTTTAGAATTACTTATAAGCCTCAACAAGAGGTTTAACTGCCTTCTGATCCCCAATTTCAATAAGAATTAAGGCTGTTTCAGCTCTTATTTTCTTGTCTTCCGTTTTCAAATTTTCTATAAGGGGACCAACAGCCAGTTCCCCCATATCTATGAGGGCTTCTCTGGCGATAGCCCCAAACTCTTCATCTCCCAGTTTTCCTACAAGCATTTCTACAGTTTCCTGGTCTCTTGTTTTGCTGAGCGCAAGAAAAGCCGCATTTCTAATATTTGCATCCATAGTTTTGTCAGCAAACGTCTGTTTGAGCGTTTCTACGGCTTTTGGATCTTTTATATTCCCCAGGGCTGAAGCTGCTGCTGTCCTGACTTCAAGCTCCTCTTCTTTATCGGTCAGTATGCCGATTAAAATCTCAGTAGAGTTAGTGCTCCCTATTTCTCCAAGGGCAAGGATAGTGCTTTTTCGGACATCAGTGTTTGCATTCAAAGAAGTACTTTTTTGCCCTTCTGTAATCTTTCCGGTTTTCAGGGTTTCTATTAGGGGTTCTACCGCGGTCTCGTTTCCTATTTCTCCAAGCGCAAGAGCTGCACTACTTCTTACTTTGATTCTCTGGTCTCTCAATCTATCTATAATATAGGGTACTGAATTTTCGTCTCCTATCCTCGCAAGCGCAATTGCAGAACCGCCTTTAACATATTCGTTATCGCCGTCTTTCATTTCTTTTCTTAGAGCTTCTACTGCCCTTTCGTCCCCAATCTTTCCAAGTGCAATTGCTGCACTGGCTTGTGCCGGCAGATAATCTCTCGTCAAAATTTCAAGTATGGGATCTACTGCAGCTTTTTCTCTCATTTCTCCAAGAGCCATCATAGCTGCAACTCTTGTGCTTCCTTTATTGCTTTTAAGAGCTTTAAGAAGTTTTTCGGTTTCGTTTCCTGGTTCTTCAGGTCCAAAGTCTGAAAGCGCAAAAGGAACATAGATACTTGAATTCTGTATTTCTGACTTAAGAGCTCTCTCAAAAGCGTTTGTTTCTCTCCTGTCTCCCGCCCTGGCTGAGTCCATAGCAATAGAATCTGCAATGTACTTTCTTGTGGCTGTATCTTTTTCTTCAATGGCCTGCAGGGTATCTTCTGAGATCCCTTGTTTCCATTCTTCAGCTTCGCTCTCTTTTGCAGCCTTATTAGAAGCCTCAATTTTCTCAAAGTTTTCGGAAAGGATATTTTCTGTTCTGTCGTCCCCGGTTTCAAGAAAGGCGAGAAGCATGTAACTGTTTATTTCTTCCGAACTCAAATTATTTGACTCGATTTTGTCAACAAGATTATTTGCCGCAGGCCTGCCAAGTTTTCCAAGTTCAGCTGCAGCGTTCAATCTTGTTTCATGGTTGCCGGCTTCCAGCCTATTTGTGAGATTTACGATTGAATTGCTTAAACTTCCAGTTCCGGTCTGTGTGTATGTTCCATTTCCTCTGACTTCCATAATCCTATCACTATTTGCAATAAGTGAGAAAAATATAGAAAGAGTGATAATCGCAAATAAAAGAGAGACTTTCCATCTAACTCCGGACATTATACTATCTTTTTTTTTATTGTTTATATTACTTTCTCTTTTTATTTATACAGACAACGCGGACTTTTTAGGAGAAAGTTGTTTTCATCTTTTCTGCTTCAGATTTTTCTTTCTGATTCTGCACCCAAGACCGCAAAGGAGTGATGTGACATCATCTTCGACAGAATTAGCATCACAATCCCCAAAAACCGTTATCCTGTAAGTAACTCCGAGCCTGTTTGCTTCTTCTCTTTCTGTCTCAGTTTCTACCTGACTAAATTCTTTATAATCTTCCCCTTTATAGTCTCCCCGATTAATCCCTTTATAGCCTTTATATATATCACTTATTTCGCAGGCTGCAAGCTGTTTATTAATATTTATAGCGTTAAGG
The DNA here is from genome assembly GCA_023399215.1 of Methanobacteriota archaeon. GTDB lineage: Archaea > Halobacteriota > Methanosarcinia > Methanosarcinales > Methanosarcinaceae > Methanosarcina. The sequence goes on along the minus strand of JAEWQJ010000017.1, from coordinate 21,206 downwards.
ATAACTGCAGGGTCAGCTCCGTCAGGGATAAGGACTGAAATATCTCTTGTAGAATGTTCAAGGTTTTCTTTTCTCCATTCCCACAATTCGGATTCCGAAAGCATGCGAAGATTTTCAAGCTTGAGTTTTACAAACTTGTTTTTTATATGGGGGGAAGTGCCTTTTGATACCAGTTTTGTAAGAACAATCTCATCCGGGCCTGCTTTTTTCAGAGTACCTACATGGATTTTTCCGGAATAAAAATGGGAAAAGCCACAGACCTTTCCAACAGAGTTCAGGATGGTCTCGTATTCAGTTATTCTGGAATTAATCAATTTGTCCGATTTACGCAGGGCATGAGCCGTATCGCCGTACTTACGAGCAGCAGATTTCATTTTTTTCACAAAACTTTCTTCGTCATGGGCTCGCACCAGCTTTGAGAGCTCTTCACACTCCCTGATAAATGCATCATGTACATCCAGAACTTCGGGGTTTTCCATCTGGATGAGAGCATACAGATAGGGGTTCTGGCCAAGAATCCTGCCTACAAAGTCCAGCATTATGGCGTAAACCGGGCTTACAAATTTTCTAGATTTTTTTATATCGAAATCTAATCTGTCAATGGTCGTTCCTATGGTAATATAGGCAAAATGGGTAAGCCCCTGCACAACCGAAACAAGCCTGTCGTGTTCGGCTGCAGTAGTAATTTCAACATGCGCTCCCCCTTCCTCAAAAAGATCTCTAATTACCGGAAACCACTTTTCTGAACGTTCCTTTACAGGGACGAGAATGACAGTTTGCCCTCTGATAGTGGGAATTGTCGGGCCGAACATAGGATGTGTGCCGAGGATTTCCACATCTGAAGGGGCAAACTTTTTCATAGCTTCCACAGGCTTTACTTTAATGGAAGTAAAGTCCATAAGAAGACTTCCAGCCTTCATTTTTGGAGCAAATTCCGCAATAGTCTCTTCAGTTACATTGATGGGCACCGAGACTATTACTATGTCACTTTTCTGAACAGCTTTTTCGAGATCCGAGGCAAAAGGAACTCCTAATTTTTTTGCAATCTCTGTTTTCCCGCCTTTTCCCCAGACTGTAACTTCGTAGCCTTTTTGTTTGAAAAAACGGGTAAACCACTGTCCCATTTCACCAGTTCCACCAAGGATCAGAACCTTCGTTTTTTCAGGATTTTGATCTGTATTCACCTGACTTCCTGTTTTCAGATTAGCACTCAAGCCTGCAAAGCCTCCAAAACCGTTTTTTTCATAAGTTCGACTGGAGGTTCGATTCCTGTCCAGAGCTTGAAAGCTTCAGCTCCCTGATAGACAAGCATTAAGACTCCACTCACAGTCTTTGCGCCTGAAACTTTTGCTTCTCTTAAGAGCCTGGTTTCCAGGGGATTATAGACAATATCAAAAACAGTAAGGTCAGGGTGGAGATCTTCTGCTGTGGCAATCGCAGTATCTACATTCGGGTGCATTCCAAGAGTCGTGGTGTTGATAAGGATATTGGAATCCTGCAACAGGTCTTTTAATCCAGAGAACCCTCTTCCAGTTACGTTTCCAGATAGGGCTGCAGCTGAGATATCTTTTGCAAGCTTGATTGCCCTTCCTTCGGTACGGTTTACTATTGTGATTTCAGCGCCATCGGATGCAAGCTGAAAAGCAATAGATCTTGCTGCTCCACCTGCACCTGCAACTACGATTTTAGACCCCTTGATTTCCACTGCAGAATTCTGAAGTGCTTGCTTTGCTCCTAGTCCGTCGGTATTATACCCCTTTATTTCTCCGTTTTCCCCGAAAACGATAGTGTTTACAGCTCCTATTTTTTCGGCTAGTGGATCGGGTTTTATGCAGTCAAGTTTCAAGGCTACCTCTTTTAAGGGCACTGTTAAATTCAACCCTCCGAACCCCATAGCTTCAGCCCCAAGAATTGCTTTTTCCAGTTTTTCGGGTTTCACCCTGAAAGCGTGATAGATACAGTCCATTCCAAGGGCTGAAAAAGCTGCGTTATGCATTGCAGGAGAAAGGGAATGGGCTATAGGGTCTCCAAATACGCCAAAAACTTGCTTCATTCTAGCAGCTCCAATATCTTCTTTATTTCATCTACCTGAAATTGCCCGGGAGCGGCAGAAATCTCACTATCAACAGCTGCATATGTCAGGACCGAACCGTAGAAAGGAGCAATTACCCTTGTATGTTTTCCAAGCCTACCCATGGCAATCGTACATACAGCTTTCCCTGCCTCCCTGGCATCCAGTGTAATTCTTAACAGGTCAAGTACGTCTCTTCTCGATTGCGGCATAACAGCAAGTTTCGCAATATCTGCACCTGCCAGAAATGCCTCTTCCAGAATAACTTTCATTTCCTGAAAAGCCGGAGTTTTTGAAAAGTCATGGGAAGAAACGATTACGGTTTTTCCGCAGGTTTTTGCCGCTTTTATTACCTGGTCTCTTGCTTCTCTCCCGGCAGAGAGCTCGATGTCTACTGCATCTGGCCTGTCTTTCAGGGAAATGAGATTTGTAGAAAGGAGATTTGTAAGAAGTTCGATTCTATCGTCCTCTTTTCCTTCCCATTTCCCTCCTTCCGTAATTGAACGATTTGTGAGGATTACCGGAAGTTCGGTTTCGGATTTTACTTTTCGGATTGTTTCTGCAGCTGTTTCCAGGTCCCTGATCCCAAGCAAATCCAGCCGGATTTCGAGAAGGTCGGCCCCCATTTTGGCGGCCTTTCTTGAAGTTTCAAGGGGCTTTTCAAGGATTACTGCGACAACGGCAGCTTTTTTCTCAAGGTCAAGCTGGCCAATATGAATCATTGTTTGCTCCGGGTTTCGTTTTTCCACTGATGACTATTTCTTTTTCCGTTTTTCCGCTGATGATTGTTTCTTTTCAGGAGTTTTTCATTTAGGAGGTTATTTCTCTATTATCGTTTCTTCGATTTTTTTGCCGAAATGCCTGGCTCCCTCTTCCAGGCGAACCAGAACTTCATCGCCTTTCTTGAGTTTGGCAACTGAAATCGGATTTCCGTCTTTTCCAACCAGCTTGATAGTTTCGGCATTTTGCAGGATTGCGCTCAGAGTGCGATTGCCTGCTTTTGCTTCAATAAGCATAAGAGGACGGCTTTCAATCTTAACCCTACCCACAAAACCTTCTCTCTGTCTCCCTTTTGAATCGATTATGGTTACCGCGTCTCCGGTTCTAAGTTCCGAAAGGTAGCGGGTTTTATCTCCAATTTTTATATACGAGTGAACTGCACCTGCATTTACTCTGAATGGGCGAGCTGCAACATATGGACTGTCATCAGATTCGGAATTTACAAGGAACATCCCGCTTGCCTGAGAACCTATGAGCATGCCTTCTCCCTTTTGCATAAGATTGCATGTGTCCACGCAGACTCTATCTCCCATTCCAAGAGGTTCGACCCGGGTTACAACCGCAGACTCAAGTTTAGTGCTTTCGTTTTCCAGCTCCCTTGCAGCCTGGATGGTATCTTTAATTTCCTGGATGTTTCCACTGTCAAGAAGGACGCCATCTGCTCCGGTTTCAAGGGTCTTGAAAGCCAGCTTTGCTTCTTCAGCACTTTTTACCCCGAAAATTATTTTTACGTCATAACGCTGAAGCTCAGCTATCAGGTTTTCCAGAGGAATAACCTTCCAGTCCGTGCCCGTTACAATCAGGAAGTCGCAGACCTTTCCCATCTCGGCTGCGAATTGCTCGTAGCGTTTGTCCTTGATTATAACATATCCGCCAACAGCCACTCCTTTATCCCTTAGAAGGGTTGCTGCGTTTATATCAAGAGAACCTTGAGTCTCAAGGGGTAAAGGTTTCGTTCCATCGCCTTCTCCTCTCTTCCCAACGACAATAATTTCAGCCCCGGATTTGTTATCACGGCCAAAGGTTGCTACTGGAATATTTCCCAATTCCCTGACTTTTCCGACATCTCCTGGGTTTACAAGTACGCAGTCGGCTCCTGATTCAAGGCCTGTCGTAATTCTTTCTTTTTGTTGTTCCCATCCGCCTTCATCGGCTTTTATCCACATGCTTTTCTTTTTCAAAGGCTTCAACCCCGGTATATTTTTTGTTTTTACTCAGGCCTTTTCCCTTTTTTAATTTCTGTTTTGGGTTCTGGTATTGCTTTTCAATATCTAGCTCTCACTTCAATTGTTCGAGAGCTTCTTCTACAGGCCTTCTATGATGTACGATTTCGCAAATGGCCCGGGTGAGTCTAACAGGATCCTTGTGCTGGAAAACATTTCTTCCAATCGCAGCACCTCTAGCTCCGGCTTCCATCGCTCCGTCAATCATCTCCAGGAGTTCTAGATCCGTTGAGGTTTTAGGCCCTCCTGCAATAACTACAGGTACAGGGCAGCCTCTAACAACGTCTCTGAAGCTATCAGGGTCTCCGGTGTATACTGTTTTTACAACATCAGCACCAAGCTCGGCCCCGATCCTTGCAGCATGCGCTACATTTACAGGGTCATGCGGATTTGTTATCTTTTTACCTCTTGGGTACATCATAGTAAGGAGAGGCATACCCCATTCCGTACAGTCTCTGGAAATCTTGCCGAGCTGCTCAAGCTGGTCAGCTTCGGTTTCAGAGCCTATATTAATATGCATGGAAACGGCATCGGCTCCCATCTTAATTACTTCCTCTACTGTACAGACCTGCACTTTGGCATTGGGGTCCGGACTCAGGGACGAAGAACCACTTATATGCACGATAAGACCTATGTCGTGGCCGTATCCTCTGTGCCCGTATTTTACCATTCCTTTCTGCATAAGGACGGCGTTTGCTCCTCCTTCTGCAACTTTGTTCACCGTATCAGTGATATTGATAAGCCCGTCAATAGGCCCGTCTGAGATCCCATGGTCCATGGGAATAATGACCATGTTTCTGCTTTCCCGGTTCATCAGCCTTTCTATTCGTATTTTTTTACCGATTTCTGCCATTATAATCTCCTGAGTACAAAATGCTCTCAAATTGTTGCTATATCTACTCCAAAACTCCGTGCTAGTATGTGACACGTTAACACATTAAACCTATTTAAAACTATTCCAACTAGCTACGAGATAAGTTGTGCACTTTAATAGTAACGGATATTCTTGAACTTTTCTGTATAATAATGTACTATAATGATCAAATCTGGAAGTCAACTATTTGAAGTTAACTATTGTTATGAGTAAAAGGTATCATTAAAAATACATTCCAGGTCAGAGGAAACATAGATCGGAGAAACGTACTGAACTCGAAGCCTCCTGCCTGCGAAAACAATTATCAATTCTAAACTTTGGAAACATACAAGAATTAAAATAGGATAAGACCGGCTAATAGAGTAAACTCAGAGCGTTAGAAAATACAATCATACTAAAACAGGAACTGAAGGAACTATGAAAGAGCTGAAAATTCTTGTTGTTAATAACTATGGGCAATTTTGCCATCTCATTCACCGGGCTGTTCGAGACCTTGACATGGATACGAAAATAATTCCCAATACAACGCCAATTGAGGATATCCTGGAAGAGGAGCCGGATGGACTGATCCTGAGTGGTGGGCCGGAAATGGATAGGGCAGGGTTATGTTTCGATTACGTCCGGGAAATCGATCTCCCTATTCTTGGAATCTGCCTTGGGCATCAGGCAATTGCCCTGGCATATGGAGGACATGTTCATGCAGGGAAAAAAGGCGGGTATGCAGAGGTTGAGATAGAAGTACTCGAAGAAGACGATATTCTGCGTGGACTCGGATCCAAGGCTACGGTGTGGGCTTCCCATGCAGATGAGGTTGCCATTCTGCCTGAAGGCTTTATCCATCTTGCCCGTTCTGATATTTGTGAAGTTGAAGCTATGCGCCACCCAACAAAACCAATTTACGGTGTGCAATGGCATCCTGAGGTTTCCCAGACAGAGAAGGGAGAAGAACTGCTTACCAACTTCCTTGAAATTTGTGAAAAATATTAATATTGATGTTAATTGTCGACATTGACAATCGATATTAAAAATCGACATTAATCTCAAGAATGAAATGTCCCGTAAATTTAGTGATTATAAAAGAGAAATAAACGCAAACAAATACTATAATAAATATAAAAAAGATATTCGGGATATTACATCCCGAGTCTTTTCTTCATCATTTTCTGAATATTGAACTTTCCACCCCTGAAACCTTTTAGAGCTGTCTGCATGGTTTTGTGATATTTCAGAAGCTCCCTTACTTCTTCGGGGCTGCAGCCTGAGCCTCTTGAAATCCTTTTGATCCGGGAACCGCCTATGAGCTTGGGGTCATTCATTTCGTCTTCTGTCATTGAGTCCATGATTATCTTGTAATTCTTCATCTTGTCACTTGTAGCCTGGAACATCTCATCTGAGAGTTTAACGCCTCCCATTCCGCCCATTCCCAGTGGCAGCATGGACATAATCTGTTTGAGAGGGCCCATTTTATTCATGGCTTCAAGCTGCTTGTACATATCCGTGAGGGTGAATCTCCCCTGCATCAGGGCCTCGACATTTACGTCTTCTTCGCTAAGGGTCTCTTCAGCCTTTTCCATCAGGCTTTTAAGGTCTCCCATGCCAAGAAGCCTTGAAATGAACCTGTCTGCTTCGAATTTTTCAAAATCTTCTGGTGTTTCTCCAACGCCAATAAAGGCAATAGGAGCTTTTGTTTCGGAAACGGCAGACAAGGCTCCGCCTCCTTTTGCAGTGCCGTCAAGCTTCGTTATGATAACGCCTGTAATCCCTACAGAATCATTAAATGCGTGTGCCTGCTGGCTTGCCTGTTGTCCGATACCTGCATCCAGCACCATGAATTTGTGGTTTGGCTTGGCAACGGCGTTGATCTGTTCCATCTCCTCTATCAGATCGGCTTCAAGAGCATGCCGGCCTGCGGTATCCACAATTTTCACGTCGTATTTTTCCAGTGCTTTGAGCCCGTTTCTGGTGATTTCGACAGCATCGGGATTGTTTTCTTCTCCATAGAAAGCTACATTGAGTTTTTCACAGAGAGTTTTAAGCTGGTGATATGCGCCAGGTCGGAAGGTATCTGCGGCGACAACTCCTGCTTTGAGTCCTTTTCTCTGGAAATATCGAGCAAGCTTTGCTGTACTGGTAGTTTTTCCGCTTCCCTGGAGCCCAACCATCATTATAATCTGTGGCTTGAGCTGAATTTCAGCTCCCTTGCCGATAATTTCCATCAATTCTTGGTATACGATGCGGATTACGTGCTCCCTCGGGTTCATACCTGCAGGAGGGTCTTCTTTCATTGCACGCTCTTTGATTCTCTGGGACATTCCCATAACAAGTTTTACATTCACGTCGGCCTGGAGCAGAGCCCGTTGGATATCTTTTACTACTTCATTGACCGTACGCTCATCAATTCGCCCCGCGCCGATCAGCTTTTTGAGCGCCCCCTGTAAGGAGTCTCCAAGTTTTTCCATTACCATATGAAAGTCATCCTGCTGATTTTTTGAGGATAAATGAAAAGATACTCACACTTTTTTGACCTTGTGTAAGAGAGTAACCTTCCTTAATAAGCCTTGAGTTTAGTAGCTTAAAAAAGGGATAAGTAAATGGGTTCTATATATAAATCGGCAACCGGCTATAAAAACGTTGCCGGGTATGAAGATTTGAAAATGTGTTATCTAAAAGGCTCTGAGAAGTGTTAAAACACGAGTTAAAACATAAAAATACAAGCAAACTCCGAAAATAGCTTTACTATAGCGGGGGATGGATTCGAACCATCGGTCTACGGGTTATGAGCCCGTCGGGATCTCCTGGCTACCCCACCCCGCTACCGGGGAATTAAAATCTGAAAATGTGTCAAACCACAAATAAACTCCGAAAATAGCTTTACTATAGCGGGGGATGGATTCGAACCATCGGTCTACGGGTTATGAGCCCGTCGGGATCTCCTGGCTACCCCACCCCGCTACCGGGGAATTATTTATCAGGCCACCTTGCCTGGGACAACTATCAGAACATACTAACGATCGTTTATATAGTTTTCGCTTGACCTTTTAATCTTTAGAGTTTTATCGTGGAATTTAGGCGTTTTTCTAAAGAAATTCCTCAGTTAACTGCAATTTGTCATATTTCATATTCTGCCCGTTATTTTCTCAAGCTTTTCCGGAAATATATTTGTATTTCAAACCCTAAATCATATTATGACAAGGTGCTTATTCTGCGGAGCTTATTGCGAAGTTAAGTGTGGAGTTTACTGCGAAGGCTATCCTGGGAGCCAGGGGGAAAGAGAAAAGGAAGAAAGTGCGGAAATTCTTGGATGTACACAAATCGGTACATCCTACATCTGCGAAAACTGCCTTAAAGACCTGAAACAGGCTCTTGAACCCCTTTAATGAATCCCTTTAATGAATCCCTTTAAAAAGGTCAGCCGGTAGAATATACAGTACCGGATTAAAAGTTAAAAATGCCCTTTCCCTTACCGAATGGGATGAAAAAACCGAGAAAAGGGAAGGTATTACTGACAACTCAGACAACCTCAACATTGAGTATGAAGTTTTCTTCCTTTCCGGTTACTTTCTCCCAGGGTCTTTTATATATTCCCATTACCTGCTGGCTGCCTTTAGATACGGCTTTAATTTCCCATAAATGGACTCCTCCCGCGCCCACAAGAGGTTGTTTTATTCCTTCAGGCTGCTCTGGGGGATAGTATTCTCCTGAGATATTATTGAGCCCCTGGCTCAGATTGAGTTCCCATGAATAGCCTGTGGTCGGGTTTTCCTTAAGCTTGAGGTAAAACGTGCTCTCATTTTCAAGACTTATACTTGTTCCGTTGTCAGCTTCGGTTATTACCTGTTGTTTCGGCGACATAGAGCCGGAAGCATCTTCAGGTACGTTATCCACGGGTAGTCCAAAAGACCCGTTTACTCCATTCACATTTACAGTGTAGTTTCCGGCTTTGAGACCCCTAACTTCAAGGGGAATGGTTTCCGTAAAACTCTTTATAGCCTGCGTACAGAATGCACCTTTAGGGCGTTTTGTACTTATAGTGATATTGAAGGCATTTTCTTCTCTTTCATTCTTTATCTCGTTGATTTCAGTACATCCATCAGGCAGATAGCCTTTTGCTATCACCTGTATCTGTACAGGAAATGACTCAAGGGTTACAATCTGGATACTCTTTACCTTTGCAGTACCGTATATGTAATCTCCTCCGTTGGTCCCGTGATTATTGTTTGTTCCGGTAATTTCCTGACTATTATTTGTTGTATTTTCTAATTCGGTTTTTTTCTGTTCTTCATCAACGCAGCCGGAAAGAATAACCACGAAGGCCGTAAGCAGAAATGTTGTAATTTTTGCATACTTCCAAAACTTATTATTTGGTTCTGTTTTCATTTTTCCCCTCTTTTTCTCTCTGCTCTTATTCTTTCTAATACGTTTATGAAAAGATGAGCCTGTTTGGATTTATCCTTTGCTTAAACTTCAGTTCTGTTCGCAGCTTTATAGGTCAGTTCTCTTTTTTGTTGATTTGAATCGTATTGGAAAAACCCCATTCTTAAAGTCCACCATTGATTTTTAGCACAGTTTTATTATACTATACCAACCCCATGTAACCATTAATAACAGTGTTAACTATATGTTTTTTGTTCGAAGCATGCAGTTTGTACTTTTAAGATTCAGAAAGGCAATTTTTCGCAGTGAAATTGAAAAATACTTAGAATTGCTACTTAAGGAGGTCCCTCTTGAGTTCCTGGAAAATATCTAAAATATACATAGCGTGGAAGTTAAAAGAAGTGATTAGAGCAGATTTTTTCTTGTCTCGTCTCAAATAAAGATAGGTGGAATTTCAATTGAGAGTTGCAATTATTACACAGGGAGTCTCTAACGTTTTTGAATCCGTTATTGAATCAGGACATGAGGTGGTGGGAATTGTTGAGTGCTCCCGGACAAGAGAACCTAACTCATTCCTTAAAGCTATGGGAGGGGCTTTTACAGACGTCTATTATTCATTCACCTCAAAGCCTTTAAATTTAAAAACCTTCTCTAAAAAACTGAGAATTCCTTACTACTACTTAAGGAAAGGAGACAACGAAGCCTTTTATAAATGGATGAAGCATTTACAGCCCGATATTATAGTTGTGTATTCTATGTCTCATCTCTTGAAGGAGAATATATTTACTATCCCAAAACTTGGGACTATTAATCTCCATTATTCACATCTTCCGGAATATAGAGGGCCATCCCCCCTTTTCTGGGAATATTATGATTATATCCTTAATCCAGGAGTCACTCTTCATTATATAAACAAAGGCGAGGATACCGGCGATATAATTTTCCAGGAAAGGATTCTTATAAGTTCGGGTGAAAAGCTCGAAGAAGTTGTTCAGAAGTTATCTTTGACAGGAATAAAGTTTCTTTTAAAAGCAATGGCTACCATTGAGAGTGGAGATGTTCCCAGAGTAAAGCAGTCTGCAACTACTCCAACGGTAAGAGCCAGAAAGATTAAACCTGATGAATATAACGAGCTGATAAAATGGGATGATTGGGATGTTGAAAGAGTATTTCATTTTTTAAATGGTACTCCGAAGTACCATCACACTCTGCTGAAGAAACCCAATTTATACAAACTTGGGTTCACGATTAAAATTCTGAATAAAGAAAAATGTAATACTTCCGGATATCAAGTAGGAAAACTTTATAAAGAGAATTCAAAACATTTTTTCGTCTGCAAAAACGGAAAAATATACGTTGATGTTACATTTTCACCTGCAAGTTTCCTTGCCCGAATTTACCCTTATATCTGCTGAGCCTGCTCTTTGTAATACAGAACAAGGTCTTCAGTCCATCTTAGGGCTGCAGGCTCAAAACCCATAATGGTTTCCTGGTCATAAATTCCTTTTGAAGTAAGAAAGTCAGCAGCCATGAAGTGTTCGGTCTTAACCAGCATGGCAATCTTTATCTCGTTCTTACAGATAAAAAGCCTTCTTTTCTCTCTGGCCAAATAAAGTTTCAGTTCTTCTTTGAAATCAGTTTTCAGTCTTTCACAGATTTTTTCTGTTACTACAAGGGTTATTCTGGTATCATTGTCTTTATTTGCTAGAAATATTTCGGAAAAGACCGGATGAAATATTGATGAAAAACAGAGTATCTTTTTTGATTTCTTTATGTTATCCAGGAATACGGAAGAAGGCTCAAAAATATTATCGGGATCAGGTTTGACAAGGAAACAGAACTTCAGTTCATTAAGCCTTTCCAGAAATGTCCTGGGTAATTCAGAGAGGTCGCGATCCTGCCAGTATTCCTCATTTTCCTCAATGACTTGCAGAGTATCGAGCAAAGGCTCCATCTTCTCGACCAATATTTTCGCAAGAGGCGTTAGCCTGTACTCTCGATCTTCCTGATAAACCAGATGTTCATCCTTTAGTTTTTTGATTTGGGGAAGCATGCCCGTTGGGTTAACGTTCAGACCGTTTACTATTTCCTCTATCGGTTTACCTCCGTTTTTGAGAAGAAGCAAAAGGTCTTTTCTTTTCTGGGACATAAAAATCAGGTCTATCAAGGCTTTGTCCATTGATTTCACTTTCCGGATCATGCACTTTTGCGAAAGATTAATTTTTCCTTCGGTTTTTAGAAAGGCTTTTTGAAGGAACCTAACAGTTCTACGAGAAATGTCTAAATATATTTGAAATTAACTCCAGTTGCGTCTTTTCAGTCGCATCCTTTCAGTATAGCAAGAGTTTATAACCTACCTCTCAAACGTTCATTTTTTTTAATTCTATCATATTATTTTTAATCTTATCCTGTTCTTTTTAATTTATCCTGTTCTTTTTAATCTTTTTCGAATTATTCTTTGACAAGATAAGAAAACTTAAGGTCTATAATTTGAATTATATAGGTCGAATATAAAGCTTGGAAAGTGATACTTCTTATCTTATAGTATCCTGACTGCGTATCGCAGTTTCTAGATCATGGAGGACTTTGCATAAAATCATTCAAGTGTGTGCTTACGAACTGGGATTACATTTATAGTTTGTGCCGAAACATATCTACAGAAATCAAACGTTCTGGATATGAGCCGGACGTAATTATTGCGCTTGCAAGGGGAGGCTGGTTTGCCGGGCGAGTGCTCTGCGATTTTCTGGGGCTTGATGATCTGTCCAGTCTGAAAATCGAGCACTACATAGGAGATACAGCCATCGATACTGGTGAGCCTTATATTCGATACCCTCTTTCGAACAATGTGATGGAAGGAAAAAAGGTACTTATTGTAGATGATATTGTTGATACTGGAGAAAGTATGCTTAGTGCCAAAGCTTACGTAGAAAATCACAACTCTACAGAAGTCAGGACCGCTTCATTACAGTACCTGGGGAGTTCTAAAATCGATCCCGATTATGTTGGCGAACGGCTTGAGGATTGGGCCTGGATTATCTATCCCTGGAATTTCATAGAAGATATGACAAGCATCTTGACTAAATGCATGAGAAAAGACCCTAAAAAACTCTGGAATCTTGAGGACCTTAAACACAGCCTTTACATAAACCATGATCTGGACTCTATTGTCTTTGAAATCACTCAGCCTGGAAGACTTCCAGAAGTTCTGGAGGAAATGGAGAGAGTACACAGGGTCAATTCCGAAACTATTAATGGAAAGAAGCACTGGAAGCTATTATAACAAACTTTATTATATATTTCTTCCTGAGTGGGATAATAGCTTATACTTCTTATTGGAAAGTGGAGGGAACCTGCAGTCTAAGAGGATATTTTTACTTTTACTGGGTGAAATTATCTTTCGTTTAAATAAAGGCATTAAGCTGTAAAATACAAATATACATATCTATTCAGGGTATCTATATTTTAAGTACCCATAAGGCTATCATTATAGCCACCCTGTATGTCATTTAAAATCTCGATTCAGGATGCCAGATTAGTCTGAAATCCATGATACCAAACTGGTCTGAAATCCAGAGCACTAAATTGATCTAAGATCCAGGACATGTGACTGGTCTAAAATTCAGAATACCAGATTGATCTAAAAAAGCGAGTACATAATTACATCATTTACAATAAATTAATTCATTAAAATTAAATTAACCCACTATCTATTACCGGTGAATTCATGCCCCATAGATGTACCAGATGCGGAACCATTTTTGAAGACGGAGATTCTGTCATCCTGAGCGGCTGCCCGAACTGCGGTTGGAATAAATTCCTTTATGTAAAAAAAGAATGTGAAGATTTGGAAAATCAGGAAAGGCTTGCTCTGGAAGAACAAAAGTTGGATCTGGAATCCTCTCTGGATGAAGTTGTCAGGAATATTGATGAGGCTCTTGCTTCTGAACAGGAAAGTGTAACGCAGGAACAGGAACCAGAAGCCGAGAGGGAAACAGATGAAGAAAGAGTAGAGTCCGTAAGAATCCTTGGGCCTGGCTCCTATGAACTTAACCTGGACTCCCTTCTTGAAAGAAAAGAACTCGTTATGGCAATCCGGGAAGAAGGGTCTTACGCCCTGCACCTGCCCTCGGTTTTCAGCCAGCAAAAGGAAAACAAAAAGAAAAATTAAAAAGCAGAAATAACTTGGATTTTTCAAAATTTCCCAGAAATTTCTTTCCTGGATATTTTTGAAGAATAATTTCCGGATAGTCTTATAGAACAAAGCGTAAAAGCCTGTGCTTTTAGCCTGAAGTATATGGTTAGCTTATCTTATTTTTGTTATTTTCACTTGTAAACTCTTTCTTTAATTATTCTTCATTGTACCGCAGCTTACATTTTATATTTTTGTTAGTATATTCCTGTTAGCTTTTTTCTGGATCTTCAGTCTATATATTCGAAAGATTATTCTATAAAGAGACTAAATTTATATTGAATCTTTAAATTGGTCACTTTTACCTTTGAGATGGGGTCTTAATGAAAATCAACATTTTCTGTAAAATATTCATACTTGCAGTCTTTCTTGGACTTGTTGTTTTATCAGGAAGTTTTCTTCTGGTTAACAATGAAGACACTATTTCTGAATGTTCCAGAAAACAGCTTGTTGAAACCGTTTCTAACGACAGCTCAATAAAGGAAGTTACAGACTGTCACGAGAATAATATCATTCAGAAAGTAAATCTTCAGGATAACCCTGTTAATTCGCAGGATTACTGGGAGGACTCTGAAACTTTTGTTGTAGATATTAAAAAGTTCAAGGAATCGGCTGAAAGTGGAAATATTAATCTTCGATTACTGGACAGAAATTTTGACATAGAATTCGATGAGATTTTAGTTCTCAATGGGGGAGATTCCTGTCATTACTCCGGGCACGTTAAAGGGGTGCCTTACAGTAGAGCTGAATTTTATGTTTATGGTGATGTTTTTTGTGGTTCAATCGAGTCTTGCAATCTGATGTACACCATTGCGGTAACTTCAGAAGAATATAATGGAAAAACCGTTCACGCAGTATTTTTGATAAACTGGGAAAATGAAAGAAAGAAAATGGAATATTTATCGGATCCTCTAAGTTTCCTGCGTGGTTTCGGTTCAACAAAGAATTTGCCAGGAACTGGTGAAAGCAATAAGGAGCTCATCCTCTAGATTTGTGAATAACAACTATTGTTTTGTTAGCTTACATTCAAGTACAGTCTTTTGCTTCTTACACTTCAATCCAATTTTGCTGTTATTTAGAGCCTCATATCCGGAGCTTCCTTATTTTTGGTTATGAAAGAAAACAAATAACTACAGAAACATTTATATATCTTTAATGCTAACTATTGGTTACTGTCATGTACATTCTCCTTTCCAGCTAGTCTTTCGGGTAAAGTTTCAGACAGGGCTTCCTGTTCGAATTTACTCAAGGCTAGATACTTATAATCAAAAAATATACAATCGCAAAAGTCTGGCACTATTGCCTTAATATCTTGCAAATTTAGATTATTATCAGAGGAAAATAATGGACCCGGCAAAATTACTTGACATTCTGGGGAATGAAAATCGCAGGAAGATTATTCAACTTCTTGCAAGCCGTCCCTGCTATGTCAGTGAGATCTCTAGCAGGTTGGGAGTAGGGCCAAAAGCCATAATAAGTCATCTAGGTCTGCTTGAGCAGGCAGGACTCATAGAATGCAGTGTGGATGAACAGAGGCGTAAGTACTTCAATATCGCAAACAATATGCGGCTTGAAGTGGCAGTATCTCCATATGCCTATACGGTAACACTTTATGATGTTACTTTTGACAATGAAAAAAAAGAAGAGGAGCCTGTGAGAACGGAGATTCCTCCAGGGGAAGAATCTTCGACTTTATTTCTTAAATTGAACAGCAGGCTTAAGGAACTCAAAAAAAGGCAAGAAGAACTTGCACAGATGCAGCAGCAGCTTCAGGTTGAGTACACAGAAGCTATGGACTGCTGTCTGGACTCAATTGAAGAAATAGCCAGTAATCCTGTAGAATGTGAGCTCTTGTTTGAACTTTTGAAAAATGAAACCACTCTCGCTACCCTATGTTACAACCTGCGCTTGCACCCGAGTATTGTTAACGCTAACCTGATAGACCTTACAAAGAGGGGGTTTATTGAGTATGGTATTAAAAATAACCAGTATTACTGGAAAATCCGTGAGAACGGAGTTGAGAACGAATGATTGAAGAAATTAATTTGAGAGTTGCTGAAGCTTATCATAAGGACGTGGGCAGGGGAATTGCAAGAATTGACACCCGCTTGATGCAGCAGATGGGGCTTGTAAGTGGGGATATAATTGAGATCTCAGGGAAAGCCAAGACCTATGCAATTGTCTGGCCAAATGTGGAGCGTGAACAGGAAAATCGGATCCGGATCGACGGAAATTTGCGCAGTAATGCCAAAGTTGGGATTGATGACAGGGTTACAATCCAGAAAGTCCAGGCAAAACACGCTCAGAGAGTTACTCTTGCTCCTTCTCAGCCTGTAAGACTTGTTGGAGGGGCTCACTACATCCTCAGAATTATCGAGGGAAGACCTTTGAACAAAGGTCAGCAGATCAGGGTGGAAACTGTGAATAACCCTTTGACTTTCGTAGTTGCATCCACAAGACCTGCAGGACCTGTTGTTGTTACTAAAGACACTGATATAGTCATCAAAGAGAAATCAGCTGAGGAGATCCGGGTTCCAGAAGGAATTTCATATGAGGATATCGGTGGGCTTAAACGGGAAATTCAACTTGTAAGAGAAATGATTGAGTTGCCTCTGAGACATCCTGAACTCTTCCAGAAGCTTGGAATTGAACCTCCCAAAGGTGTACTGCTTCACGGACCTCCAGGCACGGGCAAAACACTGATTGCAAAGGCAGTCGCAAGTGAAACCGATGCAAATTTCATTACTATTAGCGGCCCTGAAATTGTTTCCAAGTATTATGGAGAAAGCGAGCAGAAGCTTCGCGAGATTTTCGAGGAAGCCGAAAAGGAAGCTCCTTCTATCATCTTCATAGATGAGATTGATTCCATTGCCCCCAAGCGTGGCGAAGTCACAGGAGAACTGGAACGCAGGGTAGTTGCCCAGTTGCTCTCCCTTATGGATGGGCTAAAGTCCAGAGGCGAGGTAGTTGTAATTGCTGCCACAAACCGCCCGAACTCAATAGATGAAGCTCTTCGCCGTGGTGGAAGATTTGACAGGGAAATAGAAATCGGAATTCCTGATCGGAACGGCAGGAAGCAGATTCTTCTCATTCACACCAGAGGTATGCCTATTCAGGATGTAAGCCTTAGTGAGATTGCAGATGTAACTCATGGGTTTGTAGGTGCTGATCTGTCTTCCCTCTGTAAAGAAGCAGCAATGCATGCTCTCAGAAGGATAACTCCCGAAATCGATATCGAAGAAGAAGAAATTCCACAGGAAATTCTTGATAAACTCGTCGTCACCAAAGATGATTTCAAGGAAGCCCTGAAGAATATCGAGCCGTCTGCAATGAGGGAAGTTTATGTTGAGGTTCCGCATGTAGGATGGGATGATATCGGAGGACTTGACAATGCAAAGCAGGAACTCATTGAAGCTGTTGAGTGGCCTCTGAAGTATCCTGAACTCTTCAGTACTATCAATATAAAACCCCCAAGAGGAATATTACTGTTTGGGCCTCCAGGTACAGGTAAAACCTTGCTTGCAAAGGCCGTTTCAAGTGAAAGCGAAGCCAATTTTATCAGCATTAAAGGTCCAGAACTTCTTAGCAAGTATGTGGGAGAATCCGAGCGTGCTGTTAGGGAAACCTTCAGGAAAGCCAAACAGGCTGCACCGACGGTTGTCTTCTTTGACGAAATCGATTCAATTGCACCCCAAAGAAGTTCTGCTTCAGATACGCATGTGTCCGAAAGAGTTGTCAGCCAGATCCTTACCGAACTGGACGGAGTAGAGGAACTCAAGGATGTAATTATTGTTGCGGCTACAAACCGACCTGATATGGTAGACCCTGCACTTCTAAGGCCTGGCCGCTTTGACAGGCTCATATATATCAAGCCACCTGATAACAAAAGCAGGGAAAAGATCTTTGAGATCCATACGCAGGGAAAACCCCTTGCAGAAGATGTAAATCTCTCCGAGCTTGCTGATATGACCGAAGGGTACGTGGGTGCAGATATCGAAGGCATTTGCAGAGAAGCTGCGATGCTGGCCCTGAGGGAAATCGTTACTCCAGGAGCTGGCAGAAAGGACATCGAGAAACGGGCAGGAGAAGTCAGGATTTCAAAGAAGCACTTTGAACGGGCAATCCGCCGTGTGAAGCCTACAACTTCTAGGGAAAGCCTTGCGGCTTATGAACGGAGTGCTGAACTCTTTGCTAAATATGCAACTGAATTTGAAGAAGAAGCTCCCGAGGCTGAAGAACAGGAAAAAGAAATCGAACACGAAAACGTTTCGGGTTTCTTTCAGGCTCAGTAAGCCCACTTCCTTATAAGCCGGCAACTCCCGGCTTTTTATTATCAAAAATTCAAGAACTACTGAAAAGAAACAATGACTAATTTATACTGCTGATTTGAGCTATTCACTTAATAACGAGTTATAAATAGATAAATTAATAACGGGGTAATCATATGGACAGAGACAGTAAAAAAAGGAGATATTTTTTCGATGAAATCTTTGGAATTGACCCGGTTAAGGACGTGGACGAAATGTTCGAACGCCTTAGCAGGGCAATGGGTATGAGTATGGAAAATTTTGGTCAGGACCCTTTCATCTATGGATTTTCTTTAACTCAGAGGCCAGGAGCAGAACCTGAAATCCGTG
The DNA here is from genome assembly GCA_023399215.1 of Methanobacteriota archaeon. Lineage (GTDB taxonomy): Archaea > Halobacteriota > Methanosarcinia > Methanosarcinales > Methanosarcinaceae > Methanosarcina. The sequence continues at coordinate 3,055 of JAEWQJ010000017.1, read as the reverse complement.
AATTCGGGAATATTCCTATGTTTGAGCATACTGAGACCGAAGAAAATAGTTATTTTGATACAAGAAAACCCCTAATTGATGTACTGGAAACCGAAGAGGAGGTTCATGTGATTGCCGAGGTTCCGGGCATCGAGAAAGAAAATATTAAATTAAACGCAACTGATTTAATACTTGACATCGAAACAATAAATGGGAATCCAAAATATTCCGAACGTGTGGAACTGCCCGTAAAGGTTGACCCCCAGAGTGCGAAAGCTACATACAAAAACGGTGTGCTGGAAGTTACCTTTAAGAGGCTGGAATCCAGTTCCCGAACCTCAATAAATATTGAGTGACTTAATGGGAATTGCACTGCAGGTGTAACAGCACGAGGAAAAGCAGAGGTAATAATGGTGGGCATAAGAAAAAGAAAGGATTTCTTTGAAGAGTTTGGATCTGAACTTTTTGACAACCTGGAAGAAATGATCGAAGCCCTCCTGGAAGATATGGGAGAGTCCGTCCCCTTCGTATACGGATTTTCTATCATTCGTCGCCCGGGGGAAGACCCCGAACTCCGAGAGTTTGGAAATGCTTCGGAAAATTCTGAGGATGAAGAAAATCTATTCCCCTCCGAAATAAGAGACCCTTTAATTGATATCTTTGAAAGCGAAGAACTAGTACACGTACTTGCAGAAATCCCTGAAATCGAAAAGGAAAATCTCCTTCTGCATGCGACTGCTCAAAATCTTGAAATCAGGATTCTTGGAGCTTCCGAATACTCTCAGGACATAGAGCTTCCTGCCCGTGTGGACCCTAAGAGTGCAAAAGCCAGCTATAAAAATGGAGTACTTGAGGTTACTTTCAAGCGTTGTACTGAAGAAAAGCCCGTTGAAATCGAAATTAACTGATGCAAACGGACTTGAAGAGCTGAGCGAGTTGAAAATTTAAGTTAAGAGTTAAGTACAAAAATATAACTAAAAAACGGTTTGAAAATTGTAATTGGGAAAGATCACTTTTAAGTCCTGATAATCATACGTCGAATAGTAGTTAAAAACAGATAGTGTGCAGAAATCTCTATAGACAAAAAGTAACTAACTCTGTTGTCTAAAGTGAAATTGAATTTTTCAATGCATGCTATTTGCATATCCTATTTATGCGCACACTCTTTTAATAACTTTAATATTCTTTGCCCTTCTTGTTTTTAACTTAACTTTACTATTTTGTGTCTTATTTTATGAGTTGCCCTTATTTTGATTTTGTCATATTAATATAATGCTCTTTTGTAATATCTTTTCATACTCTATATCAATACCCATATTTCTTAATCTGGATATTGAGGCTTTCAACAATTACGATCTAAAACCAAAGCATCATATTATAAATTAAAAAATATACATTCAATAAAATAAAACGTTCCCTAAAATAGTATAAAAATGATTCGATTGGTTGTAAAAAACAAAACTAAAAAATTTTTGGCTTTATGTCATAAATTTTATAATTATGGACTATTGTACAATTAGTTGTACTTTTGGCATGAACAAAAGCAAAAAATATATACGCATGATTGTTTAACAGGGAACCTGTAGTCCCAAAATAATAAAAGCATGTGTAGTCGAGGACGAAAGCTCGAGGCATTATCTGGCTAGAGATACTTAATTTCTCTACTCTAAGACCTAAATCAGTCTTGTGCGTAAGGTGCTGGATAACTATGCGTAGTCCGAAAATATAGGGCTTCTCAATCGAAAAACTCAATATTATGCGAGTAAGAAAGATAAAAGTGACGGAAATAAATTTGTTGTCTTTTATGAGGCGATAAAATATTATCTCATAAGTTAAGACAAAAATATCCTATTCAAGAGCCAGAAAACATCTTAGATAAGGCTTCCATTTGGAAGCAAATGAAAATCTTTCTTATAAGCACGGATATTGAATTAATCTATTGAAAAATATATAAGGCCTTTATACAGCTAAAGAATTCGGGGCTTTTCAATGTTTAACATTAGTTAATTTATTAGTCAAATTTCCAGGAATTCTGTAATCTACAGTGCTCACAATTAATGATTTTACTTATCAATAAACAGTATACTTGTTACATTTACGTATTGATCAACTATTTTATCCCTCTAAAGCAGAGCATTAGGCTGTTTAGAGGGTTCAAATGTATACAGCGTAGTCTACAGGCTTACTTTGCTGTGAACACTATAGACCACTATATACTAAATATTAAAGGAGGAAAAATTAATGGGTCTAGAACCAGGAATTTTAGCTGGATTTCTTGTAATATTTATTGCCGTACTGTTCGGCCCTTTTAAAATAAAAGTTATTGAGGAAAATCTGGAGGTATTCCTGTTTTGCTGCGGAATAGGGGCAATGACCATCTCGGGTTTTGTCACAATTCCAGGTACAGAAACAGGCTGGAGAATGGAGATAATTAAAGAAGCATTGACTTCGCCGCTTAATGCTTTAAATATTGGTGGCGTTCCAATAGGCATATTCCAGATAGTGCTTGTTGTCGGTTTAATTATCTATAAATGGCATGAGCCGATTCAAAACGCAATTCGGAAAGTAGCCGCAGCACTTTCTCTTAAAGTTATGGCTTTTGCTCTTATTGTTGTGCTTGGTCTATTTTCCAGTGTAATGTCAGCCATTCTTGCTGCAATCATTCTTGTTGAGGTGGTTAATGCACTGCCTATCTCACGAAAATCCAAGATCGACCTGACAGTTGTAGCATGTTTCTCAATCGGACTTGGCGCTGCACTTACTCCCCTTGGCGAACCTCTTTCGACAATCGCTATCTCAAAACTTTCCGGTGCGCCTTACCATGCCAATTTCATGTTCTTATTTGATATGCTAGGTAAATATATCATTCCAGGCATCTTTGTCTACGGTATTGTTGGTGTGTTTTTCCTTGGAAAAATTGATATGGATGCCCAGACAAAAGCCGAAGATTATAGCGAGACTTTGAAAGATGTCATAATGAGAGCTGTTAAGGTTTATCTGTTTATTATGGCTCTTACGTTTCTCGGAGACGGTTTCAAGCCTATCATAGTCGAGTACTTCATAAAAATACCTTCCA
>JAEWQJ010000008.1 GCA_023399215.1 Methanobacteriota archaeon | reverse complement strand
CCATCTTTGCAGCTGTATCCTTTGCCATTCTCATCCATACATCGTATCTCTGGTTCAGGTGCATAATGCCCTGGCAGTAGTTCACGAAGTCGTGTACACGCCTTTCGACTACAGACTCAAGGTCAGGCTCTACAAGTTCTCCGCCGATGTTGAATATCATTGCCCAGGGGTATGTTTTGCCCTCTTCCATTTCCTTGAGGTCCGGACCGACAATAGTAACTTTGTCATCTTCGATCTCGTCCATTTCCTTTGCACGGACAAGTTCCAGACCCATGGATTTCGGGCCGCCGAGTTCAACAAACATTCCATCCTTTCTTACTCTTTCTCCTTCAAACATTGGGGAAATCTCAAATGGGAATTCTGCCATTATATTTTGCCTCCTAAATCAAAGTTATAATGCGTTAATAAGTTCATCCAGGGCAGCATAGTGGTCTGCCTTACTCAGGTTCCCGAAGGACATCGTTGCGTTCTGGATGTAGTTTCTGTCAATTGCGATTGCTTTTACATCTGAAAAGTTCTTTGTTCCGGACAGTACCTGATTAATATAGTATTTTATGTGCCCTAAAACAATGAGTGTGTCATAGGTTCCATTGCCATCAAGCCCTGGCCAGTTAGGGTCAGTTACATAAAAGCCGAGCTGGTGAAGATTGATGTACTTGGCTTTGACATCCTTGTCCACAAAACCAGGCATTGAGCTACCGGTTGCTGCAATAGGGATGTCTTTTGCTTTTGCGATCTTCACTGCTCTGTCCAGGAGTTCCGGGTCAAGGATTTTTGTCCCAACCACAAGAAGTGGCCTCTTTGCTTTTGAAATCAATTTAGCTGCGATTTCTGGAGTTGTTGTTTTTGCAGTTGTCACTCCATAGCTGGTGAAGAGCTTGGTGTTTTTGGTAGTGTCTACCATTTTCAGGCCCCCTTGCAAAGTCTTTTGAGGTTAGTGGGCTGTGCCGAGACGTCGAACTTGATCTTTGGACCGGAGATGATTTTCCTCCTCTTCCAGTCAATTTCCCAGCCATGCTCGGTTTCCAGTCTCTTGAGGAGTTCCTCACGTTTGGCAAGTGGGAGGTCAGCTTCGGTTCTGACGAATTTCCACCAGTCTTCGGGCTCTACACCAAGGTACTTCTTAGAGAGTTCCATCCAGTGGGTCAGCTTTATGGACCTGCCCATGCTGTTATCGGACGGGCGGATGCAGGCTTTTGCCATCATCGGAATCGCTTCCTGCCAGGTTTCTGCAGTTGTCAACAGGAATTCCGGTGCTGGTGGGATGTTCATCTCTGAGCCGTCTCTGGCATCATAGACTTTCCACTTGGACTCATCATAGTTCTTGGCGATCAGGGCTCTCCTGTACTTGGAACCATGGGGGCCGAGCACTGCAGGGATACCAAAAATATTACAGCCGGTACCGATTGCAGCAGCCTTCTGTGAGTATCCACCCCAGGCAAGTCCGCATGCGCCTACACGGTTAAGCGTATAGTCTGCAATTTCAGCAAGGTTTCCTGTCAAGTTCCTCTGAGCAAAGATCCCGGCAACTTTCTCGGCAGCTCCACTGATGTGTGCATTGGATACACAGGAACCAGTGTTAAGCAGTCCACCGCCTGCAAATGTGCCTGGGTACTTTTCGTAAAGGGTCTTGCCATCTTCATCCTTGTACATACCGATGTCCATTGCGGAACAACCGCTTACAGCCAGGAGGTAGTTTCTCTTCAGGAACTCTTCGGCGATGAGGTAGACATCTTTAGTACCAGCTGGATAGTTCGGGCATCCGATGATAGCGATGATACCTGGGGTAGTTCCCATAACAAGGTTCAGGCCTTCTTTCCTGATTTCCGCGTCACTTGCCTGTCCTCTGCCAGCTCTGACCAATCCTTTCTCTTCGCTGATAGCCTTCTGTGCAGCTTTCTCAATCACGTTTACGATTGGGATTTCTTTCTTACAGACCTGTTCACAGCGGCGGCATCCAATACAGCGGTCATGGAGAGCTTCAAGGTATTCGTAGCTTCCCTTGGCTGCAAATTCCAGAGCTTCTGGGATTTCGAGCTCTTCTGGGCATGCAAGCAGGCATTCTCCGCACTTGACACACTTGTCGATATATACCTTGAATTCTTCATCAGTCGGAATTGCTGTTATGCCTTCTGCATCGCGGATTGGAGCCATTACCTGGGCAAGCTTCGGGACAAGTTCTCCAAGTTTTTCATAGTCAAGTATTACACAACCAGGGAGTGCTCCTGACTTTAATTCCTCAATTATCGAATCCACATCTGCGTCTGTACGGTCCGGCAGGCCCATCATTATCTTTTCATTAGAAGCAATAACAGGGATCTTGAGCTTCTGGGATTCTGACAGAACATCACCGCGGACGCACTGTTCATCGACAACAATTACATCAGGCATTCCGGAGCGGATAACCTTCAGTTCTTTGGCCAGGGATCCTACGATCTTGGCATATGGAGCTCTCCTGTCGGCTTCCTTGTACCTGGTCATATCAAATGCAGTACAGCAAAGCCCGGCAATTTCCATCTTGTCGGTCAGGTTGTTGTCTTCCATATAGTCCATAATATAAGTTACACCGGCAACATTGTGTCCGATTGCGACAATGAGCGGCTTGGACTTGTCAATAGCTCCCATTCCGATTTCAATGAGTGGGGCTTCGGGGTCAGCTTTCGGGAAATCGTATGCTGAAACCTGAGCGATATCAGAAACTTCCATACCAACATGGTCAAGACTGCCCCCGAAGAGGGCTTTTGAATCGTAGTCAATTTCTGCGCTTTCCTGTCCTGCATGGATAGTTGCAAGTAGCTGAGTGAGCTCTTCTTCAACGTACTCCATTGGAGCCCTGCATTCTCCAAGAGTCTTCGGCTTGTATCCTGTACAGATTGTGACATTTGGAGTCAGGACATTAGATTCTCCGAGACTTATTGGGTAGTCTTCACCAAAGACTTCTATTACATGTTCAAGCAGGTGGCGACCGTGGGCAGCGTGACATGCAGTACCTGTAATCACACGAAGGAAGAATTCCCTTCCTGTGTGGCCTGCCATGTCAATACCACAGGCACCTCTCTTATTTTTAGACAGGTCACATGGTCCATAAGTACAGTAGCAGCACTGGTCACACATGGGGGTCAAGACAGGTTCATAGCGGTTGAGCAGGATAAAGTTCCAATCATTTCTATAAGCTGCCATATTTGCCAGAGGTGTCGGCCCCATCGGTCCTGACTCTTCCTCTTTTGCTTCCTTGGCAACCTCCTTTGCTGCCCCTACAATATTGTTAATAGTGATCTGAACGGATTCCAGATCCTCTATAGAAAAACTCCCGGTAGTTAGTTTGCTCATTTGAGCTTTACCTCCTAAATTTGTATAAAGTCGACTTCACCAAGACGATTGCAATTTCTAATTTTTCGGCATTTGTAATTACCAAACACTCCTTGCCGTCTGCTGAAAGTTACAACCGTGTAAGTAAATGCGCTTCTGGCAAAATGCTATTCGTTACTTTTTTCAAATAACAAGTATTTTTACCAGCGTTTTTTCCAGCTAAAGTCGTTTTTAGAGGAAATATTTCCATATAAAAGTCGTTTTTCGGGCCTAATCTCTCTTCAAAGTCATTTTTACGCCCGTTGTCTCAAAAAAACCGTTTTTGCCAACGATTGAGACCTTAATCCTAAGCAGAGGTCGCTACCGATGGATAATAAACACTAATTAAATGTCTTAACGTACCAAATCTATATAATATTTTCTAATTTGTTACACGCATTTCGAGATGGGTAAGGTGGGAATGTTCAAAATCAGTGGACTTTATGAGTTTATTTTAACTATACTCTCAAAAAAGAAATTAGTGCCGTTTGATGCGGATTTTTCAGTAAAACCTGTTATAACACTAGTGTTTTATCTCTTTGTGCTATTTATTGTTAACAATCACATTTTTCACTCATGTTTACAACAAATTATTATGTAAATATTTGTTACTAAATGAGATGCTAATTCTTACTCCAAATATATCTTTACAGAAGATATAAAATCGAATAAATTCTTTGAATTTTATAATTATATCTCTAATAATTAAATGGAAAATTATTTATAGGCTTAGCATTGCCATGCTGCTTTATACAGTAAACGCCGTAAACTATTTTTGTATTTTCACAGGAAATGTATAAAAATAAAATGTTCACTTAAATATTAATCAATTTATTTTTTAATAAAAATACTACATATTCAAATAAAAAATAGCATAGATACATGCTCAGTTAGTGAACTCTTGAACAGGTTCATTCTTGAACATAATGAGAACAACTCTTCAGAAAGAATTGGTTTCACTCTTTCCACGAGCTTTAACCTCCTTATTTCATCAAAGGTTTGGACTAGAGAAAATTGTCTTAGTTAATAGCCTATGAAATACGGAATTTTAAATAAGGTGAACTTCTAAGCCATAGTATCTGGATAATTTACTGGCTTATAGTCACGCCTGTAATTGTTGCAACAAAAACTCATTGTACCTTATTGAGTAGTTGCATTATTTATCCTCGTGACTATACGTATAAAGCATTTTAAGTAAGCACTCAATTAAATTCATAAGCGGTTCTTAGAATTAAGAGTCAGTTCTCAGAATTAAGAGTTTTAGTCATATAAATATCAATGATCAAGTCAATGAAAACAATGTTACCGATTGATATCATTCTAAGCTGAGATTCTCATCTGGGTTACAGGTGAGATACTCTAATCGCCTCAAATTCTATAATTGCTTCAACTTCAAGGCAGTATTATATGATATTAAATCGGAGATAATTGGAACATAAATTGGAGAGTAATTGGAATATAAACCGGAGAGTAATTGGAAATATGTTTGACCTTAATGCAGCTTATATCCCTGGAGGCGGAACAGGTGGCAGGTAAAAATTCTGTTTTCGCAAGCCCGTCACTATCAATCATTGCCCTTTGCACACTTTCATTCTTCCTGGAAATGATTCCGGGCATAGGTGATGCCTATTTTAACGCTTTTTATTTTGACCCTAATTATCTTGTAACAAGGCCGTGGACGCTTATTACATACATATTTCTACACAACGGTTTAGTTCATCTTTTATTCAATATGCTTGTCCTGTACTTCTTCGGAACTGCACTTGAGCGGCGGATCGGGAACAAACAGCTTCTGGCAATTTTTTTCACTGCCGGAATTCTATCGGCAATAGGGTATACCTTTTTAAGTCAGCCAATATTCAATATCTCGCCTGGCCCAATGATTGGCGCAAGCGGAGCAATATACGGGGTCTTTGCAGCCCTTACAATAATTGAGCCGGATATTCGTGTCTATGTTTACTTTGTTCCTATGAAACTAAAACATGCCCTGGTGCTTTTTGCTCTACTTGATTTTCTTATGGTTAACTCATCGGACATGATAGCCCATACAGCCCACCTTAGTGGTATCTTTGTCGGTCTTTATATGGGTTTCCGAATAAAGAAAATTCAGGAAAATGCTCTAAGATCCAGATACATTGGCAGGTGGTAACTCTGGAAGGAAATAACCTTCTAGAGGGCACATACTACTATCCGAGACCCGATCCAGGAGAGAAAATTCCTATCCTGGTTTTGAATTTCAGGAGACTATGTGCAGCCTGGTCTCCAGGATTGAAAAAGACCCTGTACTTTGAAAAAAAACCTGATGATGAAAATCTGAAAAGGGTAAGGGAAATCAATCTTCTCCACGTCTATGACTGGCTTGCGAGTAGGGAAGGGGTAATAGAGCTTACTGATCCAGAGTTTGAGCAGTTCATGGAAGTTTATGAGACTTTTCTGGAAAGGTTTGGAGAAATCCAGTACATCAGACGCAAAAAAGGAAGAAGAACAGAAAACATTTTTGAACTCAAGGAATCTCCATATGTTATTCGGGAAGTCAAAAAGGGACTCTTTTCCAGCAATTTATAAATAAAATTACTACGTTTTATAGATCTAGGCTTTATAGATCGGGATTTTTGTTTTGCCGGAGTTTCTTCCTTCCTGTTCGCAGGAAGACTCTCAGGTTTTTCAATCCAATCGTTCATATAAGGATAGAGCTGCAAACTTTTATTGTCTTAATATGCAAATGTTTTACTACAGAAAAGCAGATATTAAGTATCATCGGATTGAATGCAAAATTGTGGTATCAAGATATAAATCTTAGAAATTCGGAACTTTAAACCTCAAAAGCTGATCGCGGAAGCATAAACTCTGTACCGGCAGATTGGAGGGCTGCTGGAGGTGTAGCTTCCCCTAGAGTTAGTGCTGTATGGTCATATGGCGCAAGCAAATAAGGTACAGGTTCCGTGAACTGTAAGATCACAGAGGACATTGATAATGAAACCTGTAAAAAGCGGAATCGACTCGATATCAAAATACCTCCGCTCGAAAAAAGAAGTTGGCAGGCGGAAAATAGGACTATTAGTGGATGGCCCGAATATTCTCAGAAAAGAATTCGATGTAAATCTTGAAGAGATAAGGGACGTCCTGAAAGATTATGGAAATATCAAAATCGGGCGCGTTTTTCTTAACCAGTACGCCTCTGACAAGCTTGTGGAAGCTATCGAAAATCATGGACTTGAACCTATAATTTGTTCAAGCGATGTTGATGTGCGCCTCGCAGTAGAGGGCATGGAGCTAGTATATAATCCTAATATTGATACTCTTGCAATCGTTACAAGGGATGCAGACTTCAAGCCGCTGTTGAACAAAGCAAATGAGCACGGCAAAGAAACTATCATTTTTGGAGTTGAGCCCGGTTTTTCCACAGCGTTAAAGAATTCTGCGGACTATGTTATTCTTATGAAGAAAGACAGAATGAGCAGTTATGATGAGTCCGATGGAATGGGATCTGGTGAAGGAAAAATTGATGCATCGGAATATCAGGACAGTATGTATGAAGAGTCCATAGAAAAGACCTGATTTATGCCTGTCCTTTTTGATATTCCTTTCTCACTTTTTTAATGGTAGCTAACTTCTACGCCAAGGATTTCTTTCTCTCCTGCAAAAACATCACGTGCTATCTCGGCACAGCCTATTGCAGCATGCCATTTTCCAAGACACTGACATTCTTGCCCCAGATGTGCATGGATTTTTTTCTGTACATATTCAAATTCGCCTACGGATCCCGCAAGAAAAACCTCTCCGATTGTTTCGTAGTCCTTAAGAAGAAGCTGCATTGAAGCAATTTCCATGGCTGCGAACAATGAAATAGTATCAAGAGCCAGGAGGGCAGGGCTTTCTTTTTTTTCGGCTGCAAGGAGTAGTTCTTCCCTATCTTTATATGGAGTCATTTTCAAAGCTCCGGCTTCCATAAAAGCCTGGTTGGCAGTGCAGTATCCGTTATCTACATCTCTGATAGCTTGCAGGTCAAGTGGTCCGTGATGAACACCTGGGGCAAATATGCAAGCATCGATTGCCCCAATTACTTTTCCATTGGCAATGGCAAGTGTAACAGTGTTTGAACTTATATCGGAAACTACGAAGTTATTATAACCAAGGCACAGGATGTGGTAAGCAATTCCCAATTTCTCGGGACTTGTAAGATGAGAAAATACCTTCATTCTGGGATCTACCTTGCTCTCCGTATGAAGACCAGGGATTGCTATTGCCGGAATTCCAGAGTTCCGAATGGCATCAAAAACTCTTGTGCCCCCTCCTGTCTTTTTTCCCGCTCCTTCAATACTCTTGAGCCCTCTTCCTTCAAGATTCCTGACATCCTTAATTGTGGAAAAACCATCTCCCATCGAATACGTCAGTGCAATAAGGTCGATTTTCTCACGCCTAATTCCAAAATGCTCCTCAAGCGAGGTCAAAATCTCATTTTCGGACATGGCTGCTGCCTCAGCCCTCTCAAGCTCAAAGGTAAGGGTATTTTCCCCTTCTATGAGAGCAAAACGCATTGCAGTTGTGCCATGATCAATCCCTATAAAGGCCAATTACCTGTCTCTCCTTTAACGCCTCAGAAGGCAGTTTTCAAGATTTCGTTCAGTTCATCCATAATTCTATCTCCCTCTTCAGCGGTCCCAACTGTTGTTACCAGTCTTATTTCCTGAAAACTCCTGCCTTCAGAGAGCAATAGCCTCAAGTTCCCTCTCGCATCCGCACGCAGTACTTTTCCAGTGAGGCTGCCTCCTGCAATGCCTTTTACGGAAATTACGGTTGGGATTATCTTTTTTACTTCAGGGTGCTGGCTTACAAGCTTTACAAGTTTTTTACCAGCCCTTCCCCCGATAATTGTCGTATGGACTCCACCAAGTTTATTTTTCGAGGAGTTCTGTGCGTTCTCCTGTAAGTTAGTTCTATTTTCCATCATCTTAGTCAAACCGGAAACCTGTTCCCCTGGCAACCTTTTCCTTTTCTTATTTGTCGTTTTTATATTTATCACGTATATCTATTTATCAGGTTAGAATCTCAAAGAAGTGTTGCAGACTATAAACCTTCTTATCGAGGTTTTGTCCTGAGCCAGAAGCTATAAAAAGAAGTATCCCCAGAATCTCAGAAACACAAATATGCCAGATTCTGGATCGTTTCGTTTTTCTCTAAAAACGCTTTTTTGGGAAAGTCCGTTTTTTTCGTTAAAATCAGATATTTTCAAGTTCCTTCATGCTTATGAGCTTGATACCGTCTTCTTCAAGTGTTTTAATTGCCTTTTCAATGTCATCGACCCTGACTATTAAAAGGGCTTTCTGATCCCTGGTGACAAAGGCATATGCATAGTCAATGTTGATCTTGACTTTTCCGAAAACTTCTGCAATACGGGACATGCTGCCAGGGACATCATTCATTTCGATTCCCAGAACACTGGTTTCAGAAACGGTAAACCCTGCATCGTGGAGTATTTTGTGAGCATAGTCGGATCTGTCCACAACCATGCGGATTATTCCGAAGTCTCCTGACTCAGCAATGGTAAATGCCCTGATATTTATGCCGGCGCTTTTCAGTTTATTTGCGACGTTTGCAAGTCTGCCAGGTTTATTTTCCGCAAAAAGGGAAATCTGCTTTATAATTTTATCTTCCATTCCAGCACCCATGTCCTTATATTGCTTGTTCTATGTACTTATACTGTTTATCCTTATTCTCTCTTACTTCTTTTTATAGTCTTCTTGCCAGAGTATAATATAAGTCTCTATGTTACTATAATATAGTCTCTATGTATACTTTAAGCTTACATACAGTTTTTAAGCTTATGACTAGTTATAATCAACTCAGCAATAAATCGTCTACTTAGAGTGTTATTTACTGACATTGTTCTTGCATATAAGCCTAAATTTTTTCTGCGCTGGCTATTTTATATTTCATCTGAAACTTTGATATTGTACCTGGGGATTTTATATCGCATCTGAGAATTTTATCTTCCATCTGCAAATTTTATCTTCCATCTGAGAACTTTACTTTACATCTGGCTCAGCATCGTAAAAGAAACTCGAGAGATCGCCCCCAAAAAAGTGAAACCTGCAGGATAATAATATTTGCAGGTTTTGTTTTAGCTCTTTGAAGCTTTCAAATCTTTCGCTTATCGATAACTTTCTTTGATTTTCCTTCAGAGCGGGGCAGAGAGCCGTGCTCCACCAGTTCTACCTGGACTGCAAGATTCAGTACGCTTTTAAGTGCACTCGAAATCTTCTTTTTAAGTGCCATTATGTCTGACATTTTATCGCTAAAAGCAGACTCCTGCATTTCGATCTGGACTTTCATGGAGTCAAGGGGTCCAATCCTGTCTACAATGATCATGAAATGGTTCCCGACTTCCGGAATCTTCATGAGGACCGATTCAACCTGTCCCGGGAATACATTGATGCCGCGCACGATAATCATATCATCCGAACGCCCGCTGATGCGTGTAATCCTGGGGTGTGTTCTTCCGCACGCGCAGGGCTCCGAAAACTTTCGTGTAAGGTCTCTTACTCTGTAACGGATTAGAGGGAGAGCTTCTTTATTGAGAGTCGTGATTACGAGTTCTCCAATCTCGCCATCAGGAACAGGCTCATCTGTTTCGGGATTAATAATCTCAACAAGGAATTTGTCTGCCCATATATGAATTCCGCACTGTTCTGAGCATTCGGTAAAGAGAGGCCCGCTCATTTCCGATGTTCCGTAGATATCAATAGCTTTAATCCCGGATTCGTCTTCTATACGTTTTTTGAGTTCTTCAGACCATGGCTCGGCCCCGAAAAATCCCATCTTTAATTTAGTGTCGTCCCTGATACTAATGCCTTCTTTCCTTGCAGTCTCAATCAGATAAAGGAAGTAAGAAGGCGTGCAGGCTATAGCAGTGACATCAAGGTCTCTCATAAGCTCAAGCTGGCGTTCAGTATTTCCGGAACTTGTAGGAAGTACGGTTGCACCCAGTTTTTCGCTTCCATAATGAGCACCAAGCCCACCTGTAAAAAGTCCGTACCCATAACTTACCTGAAGGATATCATTTTTCCCCAGTCCGACAGAAGTAAATCCTCTTGCAAGAGATTCTGCCCACTCATCAATGTCATTCTGGGTATATCCTACGACTATAGGTTTGCCTGTTGTACCTGAAGAAGCGTGGAAACGAGTGAGTTTTGAGTTAGGGACGCAAAACATACCAGTTGGATAGGTATCTCTGAGATCTTGTTTAACTGTAAAAGGTAACTTTCTGATATCTTCAAGAGTTTGGATGTCTTCCGGCTTAACCCCGTGTTCATCAAACTTTTTTCTATAAAAAGGAGAGTTTTCATACACATAATGTACAAGTTGCTTCAGCTTTTCTTCCTGCAGCTTATTCAAATCATCTACAGGCATTGTCTCTATCTCAGGATCCCAGTATTCTGGCATTTTTTCACACTCTGTATATCTTATGTTCTGGGCTCTCGATATCAGGCCCCATATTTTCTAGCTTTTTTCCTGCACATCTCATTTCATGCCATTTTAAGGTCATGCTTCGGTTCTCTTCATCTCTCTAATTATTACTTTTTTACTCCGATTGCTTTCTTACTCTGGAGTTTATTATTTTCGAGTTTATTATTTTCAACGGATATATACTTCCGGCAAATATAATATGAAGATTGGCTGGATTAATATGAAGGTTAAGCTAGATTATCATATAAATATTAGCTGTTAAGCAGAAAAAAGATTTTATAAGTAAGCCTGAAAGCTGGCTGCATAAAGGTCTAAAGTCTACCGAGTAATCATATATGGATTAGTCCACCGAGTAATTATATATGGATTTTATGATCATTCGGCAGTTTTACTCATACCGGTAAATTCTATAATTACCTGATTCAATTGCAGGATTCAATTCTGAATTCAGTTGCCAGATTCAATTCTGAATTCAGTTGCCAGATTCAGTTGCCAGATTCAATTACTGAATTTAGTTGCTGGATTCAGTTATCGAACTCCGGTCTTATGAGACAAAATGAGATTTTAAGTATACTATGAATTTAGGGATTTTTAAAGTATATTCTTAAAAATGAAACCTTTTTTGATTAAATTCTAAAGAACGAATCTCTTTTGATTAAATTCTGAAGACTAAACCTCTTTTGATTATATTCCGAAGAAAGTAATCTCTTTTTACTTAGAAATCACTCATTTTCAAACTCTTCGATATCATTCTCAAAAGAGATCTCTTTTGACTTTCCCCCAAGAGAAGCTTCAAGAATTTTCTTTGTTCTTTCCCTACATTTATCCAGCACTTCTTTCATGTCACCGATCACATCGATTCCGGCAGCTCCGGAATGTCCGCCACCTGTACCGTTGTATTCGTTACTTACATCTTCCATTAGCTGACCAAGGTTAACTCCGGCACTTACAGCGTCACGCTTTGCTCTTGCACTTATCCTGACGCTTTCACCTTTGGATGTACCAACAAAAGCAATATCTGCACCGATATTAATGAGCATGGAAGATGCAGATCCCCCAAAAGAGCTGACATGGGAAGATGCTATCAACATATCCTGCACTCTATCGAGTTCGACGCGGCTTGCGGCTTTCAGGATAGCTATGCGCATGGAAATATCCTGTGGGGTAGCAGCCATAAGATCCAGCACTTCCCCGTACTCAACGCCGCTGTCCTCTATGATTCTCGATACTGTTCTGAATGTATCTGCCGATGCATGTTTAAAATGCCCGGTATCAGTTACGATTCCAGTGAGCATCCCGATCCCAATCCGCCGGTTAATAGGTGCTCCCATTGCTTTTAAGATATTGTAAACTATTTCTACGGTAGAAGTACTGTTCCTGTGCAGGAAGAATTCGGAATTTTCTGTCAGAGCAGTAGTTGTATGGTGATCGATCACGCAATACCTGGTAAGCTCCAGATCATTTAATTGCGCTTTTGTGGAGGTATCAACCACAACGACAAAACCGTAATCCGCCGGATTGGGTTTGTCCACAACTTCAATTTCAAGTCTATTTATAAGCACAGCAGCTACACGGTTGCAGCCGTCCACAAGTCCAACAGTGCCTCCGATAGATTCGGAAAGGGCAAAAGCACTGCTAACTGCGTCCGGATCTGCATTCCGGTGGCACAAATATAAAATATTTCGATAGTCAAGGAGCCGGTTGAAAAACTCCGCTTCATCAACTTCCATTGTCCACTCTGGCTATCGTTTTTATAGGCATTGATCTCCCTGGATTCAAGAATTTCGAGATTTTTGCATGGTTTTTTATGACTTTTGGCAAAGCTATACTTTATTTAATATTCCTTTATGCTGGAATGAAAAATAAAATTATTGTGCCCTGGGTCCCAAAGCCTGCTGAATCTGCTCTTGAAGTTGTTTAAAGCGAGATGTGAGCCTTTCTTCCTGCCTGGATATGGACTGAAGCCTGAGTGAGAGTGTTTCTTCCCTTTCTTTCAGTTTTGTAATGGACTCTTCCTTGCTCGTTTTTATTACTAACTCCCCTACATTGCGGTAGACTACTGCATCGTCAGTGAGTCTTTCTAGCTCGTCAAGAGCCATCTTTGACTCTTTTTGCATAGCTTCAACCTGTGATTTTTGCATAGCCAGAGCCTGTATCTGCTGCTGTATCTGCTGAAGCTGTGCTATCTGGTTCTGAATTTGAGGAGGTAATTCTGCAGTCATATAATTTTCACCTGAGTCCTCAATAAACCTGAAGGGATTTTAATGTTTCTGTCCTTACAGCTTCTGAAAAGTTTCCCTTCGCCATTTGAAATTAATCTTGAGCCCTTTTGTCAGAAACTAAAATAACAGATTAATCCTGAATCTAACAGTATAATATTTATTAATTTGAAGTGTATCTGAAGTATGTCTGAAGTGTATCTGAAGTATATTTGAAGTATATCTGAAGTATATGACATGGTTAATCTCCAACCAGAGGGTTTGAAAAAATTTCTTGAGAATGGATAATTATAAAAGAACCGTTTATCAAAAAAGATCGTAAAAAATCATTTATCAAAGAGTTTGTAAAAAACATATAATAACGGGGAATAATAAGGGGATAATTGAATAATAAGGGGATAATTATAATTAACCTTATTAAATCATAATTGGTCTCATAAAGATCAATTTGAACTTTAAATTAATTGATATTCAGGAGATATTCGAAAATGGAAAAAGGCGGAAACCTTAGAGAGATAAAATCTCTGCTTGAAAAATTCACCAATGCCCATGGGATTTCAGGCTTTGAGGATAATATCCGAGAACTCCTTGAAAAGGAGCTTGAACCCTATGTTGATACCATGCACAGAGACTGCATGGGAAACCTTATAGCTCTCAAAAAAGGAAAAGGCCCTTCCATAATGCTGGCTGCCCATATGGACGAAATCGGGCTCATGGTCAGGTATATTGATGATAATGGCTTCCTCAGGTTTGTCGGGATCGGTGGATGGTTTGATCAGACTCTTCTTAACCAGAGAGTTGTACTTCACGGCAAAAAAGGTTCAATTCCCGGAGTCATTGGGTCCAAGCCTCCTCATGTAATGAAAGAGGAAGACAGGAAAAAACCCGTGAAGCTGGACGATATGTTCATCGATATAGGGGCAAAAGACAGGGAAGATGCTGAGAACCTTGGAATTGAGATCGGTACGGCAGTTTCTATTGACCGGGACTTTGTGCCTCTGGCAAACGGAAAGATAACTTCAAAGGCCCTTGACAACCGTGCAGGTGTTGTTATCCTTATTGAGGTTATGAAGCGGCTTTCCAAACATAAAATTGGAGCAAAGGTCTATGCCGTAGGTACTGTCCAGGAAGAAGTAGGGTTAAAAGGAGCAAGAACCTCTGCCTTTGGAGTTTCTCCAGACCTTGCGCTTGCCCTTGACACAACTATTCCTGGTGACCATCCGGGCATTACTAAAACCGATTCTTGCCTGGAAATCGGGAAAGGCCCTGTAATTACATTAGCCGATGCGTCCGGAAGAGGCCTTATAGCTCACCCACAGATTATTAAGTGGCTTAAAGAAACTGCTACTGAAAATGAGCTCCCTTACCAGCTTGGCGTTGGTTCGGGAGGCACAACCGATGCAACCTCAATACACCTTACAAAAGAAGGTATCCCTACAGGTACAGTCAGCATAGCCACACGATACATCCATTCACCTGTTGAGGTTCTGGATACGGCAGATATTGACGCGTGCGTTTCCCTGATTGTAAAAGCAATAGAAAACGTAGGCAAATATTTCTGAAGCTCTTTTGAAGTAACTGCAATAGGTAATTTTACGCAAGAGTCGCATACACTTTGCTTTGTGTGTTGCGGGAAAAACTCTTGCCGTTTTATTATTTTCTCACATTTTCTCTCATTTTAATGTTTTAGTGTAATTGCGGCATTAGACAGATATTATTTCTTTTTTTAAAAATCAGATATAATGTCAACTGGAAACTAAAAATACTATGGTATACCTATTGAGGAAAAGTTTCAGAGAGCCACAGCGCAAACTAGGAAATTTTCCTGAAAAAGCCGGGTTCCTGAGAAAAATATATGTAATATTTGTATTAATAGATTGGAACTTGCAAAATAGGACATAATATTATAAAATGACAAGTATTATATAGATATTATTTTCCTGTATTGCTAAAGAAACTATCTCAATAAAACAAATACTGAGGGATTATATTATTCGAAAATATTCGCTTTCTGGATACTACTTTGAGAGACGGTGAACAAACACCTGGCGTTGCCCTTACAAAGGACAAGAAGCTTTTAATCGCCCGAGCGCTTGATGAGATGGGAGTCTCAATAATTGAGGCCGGTTCTGCAATCACTTCCAAAGGTGAAAGGGAATCTATCAGGGCTGTTGCAAATGCAGGGCTTAATGCTGAAATTTGCAGCTACTGCAGGATCGTAAAGTCCGATGTTGACCGTGCTCTGGAATGTGATGTTGACTCTATCCACCTTGTAGCACCTGTTTCGGACCTTCATATAAGGACGAAAATCAAAAAGGGTCGGGATGCAGTAAGGCAGATCGCAGTTGATGTAATTGATTATGCCAAGGATCACGGCCTGGTTGTGGAATTGAGCGGGGAAGATGCTTCGCGTGCAGACCCTGAATTTCTAAAGGCCATCTATACCGACGGAATAGATGCAGGCGCTGACAGGTTATGCTTCTGCGATACTGTAGGTCTTCTGGTACCTGAAAGGACAACCGAAATTTTCCGGGACCTGTCTTCTTCACTGAAAGCTCCTATCAGCATTCACTGCCACAACGATTTCGGTTTTGCAACTGCGAACACGGTTGCTGCCCTGGCTGCAGGGGCAAAACAGGCCCACGTAACTGTTAACGGGTTAGGTGAAAGAGCTGGAAACGCATCCCTTGAAGAAGTAGTAACGAGCCTGGAATGGCTCTACAAGTATAATACAGGTATCAAACATGAGATGATCTACCGGATTTCAAGGCTTGTAAGCCGGCTTACAGGAATTCCCGTATCACCAAATAAGGCTCTTGTAGGTGGAAACGCATTCACTCACGAAGCAGGAATCCATGTTCACGGTCTTCTTGCCGACAAGGCAACCTATGAGCCGATGAGTCCAGAATATATCGGAAGGCAGCGTCAGATCGTACTTGGAAAACATGCAGGACGCAGTTCGATTACTCTTGCCTTAAAGGAAATGGGGCTTGTAGCTGATGAGGCCCAGACCGAAGAAATTTTCAACCGGGTCAAGCAGATGGGTGACCAGGGAAAACACGTAACTGATGCTGACCTGCACACCATTGCAGAAAACGTACTTGATATTTATAAGGAACCTCTGGTAAAACTGGAAGAGTTTACCATTGTATCCGGAAACCGGGTGACTCCGACGGCATCGATAAAACTTAACGTAAAAGATAAAGCTATTGTACAGGCAGGAATCGGTAACGGGCCTGTAGATGCTGTAATCAATGCAATCCGGAGAGCTGTAAGTTCCTGTGCGGAAGATATTATCCTTGAAGAGTATCATGTAGACTCGATCACTGGTGGAACCGATGCCCTTGTTGAAGTCAGGGTAAAACTTTCCAAGGATGGAAAGGAAGTTACCGCAAGCGGAGCCAGGACGGACATAATTATGGCCTCCGTAGAAGCTGTAATGAACGGTATGAACCGCCTTATCCGGGCCGAGTGATTTCAGAAAATGAATTATATAGATTTTTCAGGAGGGCTGTTCTGTCCTCTCCTCTTTTTCCTGCTGGAAAAATTTTTGAAATCACGCACAATTGAGGTTTCTGAATCAGGAAAAACCTTATCCATATATAACATGATCGATTATGATATATTCACTAAATTAATAATAAGAAAATGTGAGTGTGAAAAATAAATATTTCTAATGAACACACCCTTACTGGAAATATACTCATCTTCAGGTGAGTGTCCAGTTAAATCACCATTAAGAAATAAATAGGAGTTAAATAATGACAACCGGGTCAACAGAAAAAGTTAATGGCGCAAGGGCTCTGATTAAGTGCCTGGAAAAAGAAGGTGTTGACACCATCTTCGGATATCCAGGAGGGCAGATCATTCCCTTCTATAATGAAATTTATGATTCGAATCTGCGCCATATACTTGTGCGTCACGAACAGGCAGCAGCTCATGCTGCGGACGGGTACGCCCGTGCGACTGGAAAGACCGGGGTCTGTGTATCTACCTCAGGTCCCGGAGCAACCAACCTGGTAACAGGGATTGCTACCGCATATATGGACTCAGTACCTATTGTAGCTTTAACAGGGCAGGTTCCGACCTCCCTGATAGGTAATGATGCTTTCCAGGAAGCCGACATTAAGGGAATTACCCAGCCTATTACCAAGCACAACTACCTCGTACAGGATGCAAACGAACTCCCGAGAATCGTAAAAGAAGCCTTCCACATCGCTTCTACCGGAAGGCCTGGCCCGGTATTAATTGACCTTCCAAAGGATGTACAGAACGCGGAGATCGACTTTTACTATCCTGACAAAGTAGAGCTTAGAGGATATAAGCCAACTTACAAAGGCAACACTCAGCAGATCAAACGAGCCGCCGAGGAAATTGCAAATTCCTGTATGCCTATTATATACGCAGGTGGCGGCGTTATAAGTTCTAATGCTAGCGCCGAGCTTGTAGAACTGGCTGAGACAATTAACGCTCCTGTTACGACTACTCTCCTGGGAATTGGTGCAATTCCGACTGAACATCCTCTGCATGTCGGGATGCTTGGTATGCATGGAACCAAGTCTGCAAACTATGCTATCCAGGAATCTGATCTTATTATTGCCGTGGGCGCAAGGTTCGATGACCGTGTGACCGGAAAGCTTGAGTCCTTTGCCCCCAACGCAAGGGTTATCCACATAGATGTCGATCCTGCAGAGATCTCAAAGAACGTAAAGGTCCAGATCCCGATCGTCGGAGACGCAAAACAGGTACTTAAGTCTCTGAATAAATATATCAAGCGCTGCAAGTCCGAAGCATGGATTGAAAAGATAAAACAGTGGAAGAAGGAATATCCACTTACTTATAAACAGATGTCATCTGATGCCATAATGCCTCAGTTTGTCATCGAGCAAATCTCTGAGGCTTGCAAGGACGCAATTATAGTTACTGAAGTCGGGCAGCATCAGATGTGGGCCGCTCAGTTCTTTAAGTATAAAGAACCCCGCACTTTCATTACATCAGGCGGGCTTGGCACAATGGGCTATGGTTTCCCTGCAGCTATAGGAGCGAAGGTCGGCAGGCCGGATAAAACGGTTATCAACATTGCAGGCGATGGCTCTTTCCAGATGAACTCTCAGGAGCTTGCAACTGCAGTCCAGAACGATATTTCTGTTGTTTCCGTAATTCTGAATAATGGTTATCTAGGTATGGTCAGACAGTGGCAGGAACTGTTCTATGACAAACGGTATTCCCAGACATTTATTAAGGGCAGTGTTGACTTTGTCAAACTTGCCGAGGCTTATGGAGCACTTGGACTGCGTGCGGAAAGGCCGTCTGAAGTAAGGCCTGCAATTGAAGAAGCTGTCAATTCAGGTAGGCCTGCTGTTGTCGAAGTGATTGTTGAATGTGAGGCAAACGTTTATCCAATGGTGCCGGCAGGGGCTGCAATTAATGAAATCCTTGATATGGAAGAGCATGCAGACACTCCATGCACCATGCCCGATTTGCGTACGGTAAAAGCTGATAGAGTTCTCGACTTGGAGGAGCAGTAATGAAACATACACTGGCAGTCCTTGTGGAAAATAGGTCTGGAGTTCTCTCTAGGGTGGCTTCGCTCTTCTCAAGACGCGGATACAATATTGATAGCCTGGCTGTTGGAGTCACTGAAGACCCCAAAACCTCCAGAATGACTATAGTAGTTGATGGAGATGACCATGTGCTCGAACAGGTTACAAAACAGCTTAACAAGCTAGTTGATGTGATCAAAGTTTCGGACATCGGAGGAGATGACTCTGTAGAAAGAGAACTCGCCCTCATTAAAGTTTCAGCCGACGTGAGTGCGAGAACCGAAATTATCCAGATTGCGGATATTTTCAGAGCAAGGATAGTGGACGTAGCTCCTAAATCCATAACTGTCGAAGTAACTGGAGACGAAGCCAAAATTCAGGCCATCGAAAAACTCCTCAGGCAGTTCGGGATTAAGGAAATGGTCCGGACAGGTAAAATTGCTCTGGTTCGCGGCCCAAAGAAGGTTTAAATAATAAGGGCAGGTAAAGAAAGGTGGCTGCTTAATTATTTTTACAGATTGGGGCAGTCGAAAGCGTTTTAAACCCCTTGGAGCTTCAATAAGAGTAAGCCTGAGGTTTCAGGCCTCTGCTAAAACTTCAAAAGCTGCCCTATCCGAAAAAAGCAACTTTCATAAATCGACTTAAGGCGACTTAATTCTCTGGGAAGTGAACAAATTAAATAAGGATTTAATAATAATATGCTTCCCAAAAAAATATTAGGAGCTTTGCTCAAAAACTGAAAAATTCATCAGGAGAATCTAATATGGCAAAAATAATTTATGATAACGAAACTACTTTTGATGCACTTAAGGACAAAACTATCGCAATAATGGGTTACGGAAGCCAGGGTCACGCTCACGCTCGTAACCTTCATGAGTCAGGGCTTAATGTCATTGTTGGGCTCAGAAAAAGCAGTTCAAGCTGGGCAAAAGCCGAGAATGACGGCCTGAAGGTCATGACTGTGGCAGAAGCTGCAAAAGCTGCAGATGTCATCATGATCCTCCTTCCGGACGAAAATCAGGCATCAGTTTATTATTCTGAAATCGCACCAAATCTGGAAGCCGGTAATGCACTTGCTTTTGCACACGGTTTCAATATTCACTACAACCAGATCGTCCCCCCAAAAGACGTTGATGTTTTCATGGCTGCTCCCAAGGGACCTGGTCACATTGTCAGAAGAACCTATACCGAAGGTATCGGAGTCCCGGCTCTGATTGCAGTCTACCAGGACGCAACCGGAAATGCCAGGGACATTGCTCTCTCATATGTCAAGGGAATCGGTGCAACCAGAGCAGGTGTCTATGAAACCACTTTCCGTGAGGAAACCGAAACCGACCTTTTCGGAGAACAGGTTGACCTTTGCGGAGGACTCGCATCTCTTATTAAGACCGCTTTTGAAACACTTGTTGAGGCCGGATACCAGCCTGAAATGGCTTATTTCGAAACCTGCCATGAAGTCAAGCTCATTGTTGACCTTATCTATGAAGGCGGGCTTGAGAGAATGTGGCACTCCGTTTCAAACACTGCAGAATACGGCGGTATGACAGTTGGCCCCAGGATTATTAATGATGAGTCCCGCGAAGCCATGCGTGAAGCCCTGAAAAGAATTCAGAACGGCGAATTTGCCAAGGAATTCGTGCTCGAAGGCGTGGTCAACCACCCAGTACTCAAAGCCATGGAACGCCAGGAAAAGGAACACCAGCTTGAGGTTGTCGGAAAGCAGATCCGTGCAAACATCCCCTGGCTCAACAAGAAGATTGACGATGACTGATTCTACAGTAATTAACAGCCTGTAGACAGAAAATTCATAAATCTGGAAGTATAAAATTCAATCCGGAGGAGAAGTAATGCCAGTAAAAGGAGAAGGCAAAGTCATTAACACTATCCTTAACAGACGGAGCGTCCGGGAGTTTACGGACAAACCTGTTAGCAAGGAAGATGTCAACACTATCCTTAATGCAGGCCATTGGGCCCCTTCCGGATTGAATAACCAGCCCTGGCGTTTCATTGTTATTCGAAACCGTGAGACCATTCAGAAACTCTCGGAATGCACGCATTACACAGGTATCGTGGCAGGAGCTCCTTTGCTTATTGCGACTTTCCTGGACAATGAAACTTCTTACAACAGGACAAAAGATCTCGAGGCAATAGGAGCTGCAATCGAGAATATGCTCCTCACCTGCTGTGATCTTGGCCTTGGCGGAGTCTGGCTTGGAGAAATTCTAAATCAAAAAGAGAAAGTCAATTCCATTCTTGACTGTCCTTCCGATCTTGAGCTAATGGCAGTTCTTGCAATCGGAGAACCGGTTCCAAAAGAAAGGACTTCAACACGTAGGGCTCTCTCGGAAATAGTGTTTGATGAAAAGTACGGCCAGAAGTGGGAAGAGTAAACTATTCTGAGATTTTCAGGCTAAATTTCCTTTTAATAGTTTATAAATATTAAATATAAAAGGATATTTTAATATAATTAAGGATTAAGTTTATAAGCTATTTAGCACTATAACCAGCCAGTTAACAGCCAGTTAACTGATTATGGTTTTATCGATTAGCTAATCGATCTTGACTTTTCATAGTGAAGGTCTGTAGTGTAGAGGATATCACTGGAGCCTCCGGAGCTCCGAACCTGGGTTCAATTCCCAGCAGACCTGTTTCTTAAAAAATCTGGTAAGGTATGGTTTTATTTTTTATATTATTTGCCGGGCAGAAAGTATAAAACTGAAATAAAACAGATTATAAGTTAGAAGGTGTATTTAATGGCTAGAGGATTTAATCGTCGCTTCCTGCGTGCTGGAAGAAGATCATCTTTAGTTCAGTTAATTCTCATAGCAATAATACTGTACTTTTTTCTGCGTATCGTGTTGCCACTCTTGTGGACTCTCATTGTAATCCTTGCTTTAATTATGCTTTTGAAAATAGTGGTAGAAAACTTGTAATTAATTGTTGACGCATTTCAGATATTTCTGAACTTCTGGATGTTGGAGCATTTTATTTAGAAACAGAAGTAAATTAGTAACTATACACTGAATAGTTACTATTATTTTTCTTAGTTAATCTGATACACTTTCAACTTGCTGAACTTACAAGTCAAAACATGGGCGTATTCTCAGGCTAACTGTTTGACTTTTTGAATATGTCCTTTTAAATCTTATTTTAAAAATGTCTCAAAGCGGCTTAGAATGAGATGCTTTTTTACTGTTAATGGAAACACAAAAATGCAATGAGAAAGGAATTCAGGAAAAACTCAAAAATGAAGTAATATTCCCGTAAAAATACTGCATTTCATAAACATAGTTTTTCTCAAAATCCCTGCATTTTGTCCTTGGATTAACCAAATTTCACCCAAATTCCCCTTAAAACTCCTAGGGAATACATAGTTTTTTACTTTAAAACTTGTGCATCAGTAAAAAAGCGAAAATATTTCAGGATATAACACCTTTAAAGAAAGACTTAGGTCTTATTATACAATTGAATCAGATGCAGCACACAATAGCGAAGATTTAAGAAATATTCTAAGAAACAATTGAATGATTTTTTAACATTTCTTAAAGACAATGTTTTGACATTAAGCTAGTGCCAAGAATATGTTAAATAAAAGTGGTGGCAGTCTTGGATATAAATGAAGATCTTAAAACTTGTTTTATTATATGTCCTATTGGTGAAGAAGAAAGTAAGATTAGGGAAAACTCAAATCAATTTTTTGAATTTATTGTTGAACCAGTAGTCAAAGCATTTAATTATTCTTTAAAAAGATCCGATCTTATGAACGAGAATGGAATGATAATGTTTCAGATTATAGATCAATTAGTAGAATCTCCATTAGTTATAGCTGACCTAACAGGAAATAATCCAAATGTCTTTTATGAACTTGCAGTGAGACACGTGACGAAAAAGCCATGTATTCTGATGAAAACAGAAGGTCAAAAAACTCCATTTGACGTTGAAGGTATGAGAATTATTTCATACGATTTAAAAAACCTGTATAAAGTTGAAGATGCAAAGAAAAGACTTCGTGAACAAATAAAAAGTATGGATAATGCAAAATTTCAAAATTTTAATCCCATAACTATAGCATATACCTATAAGAAACTAATAAGAAACTTGCACGATATTCAACATGCTGAAGATGACATATTGACGCAAGTCGTAGGATCAATTATAGATTTCAATTCAACAGTGAATGATATGAGAAGAGAAGTTTTCAATCTAAATAACAAATTAAGCTTTCTGGAAGAGTTGAGCATTCCTCCCATGTTTGAAGAGCAAGGACTTGATGATAATGAGTTTATTGACAAAAGTATATCTGTGCTTAATCGTCAATTGAAAGAAAAATATGAATTAAATAAGGATAACGACGACCCATTAAATAGGGAAGAAATAGAAGAAATAAAACAAAATATTGTGAATCTATTAAAAGAAAAGGATCATTACAAAAAGACAAAGAAGAGTTGTCCTTAAATCTGCCTAATCTTATTAAGGGTTTCTACCCCGATTTCTACGTATATGTACGCTAAGGCCAACCAGATATGGATATTCTTTCTGGTGTCTTTGTCTGTATTAGGGTAGTGTGCTAAATTTTCTGTTAATTTACTTCATAGTTTATCCATCCCACTTTCCGTATATAGTCTTTTAATTTCCACCATTTCTTATGCTATCGTTTTTTCTAATTATTTACTTGGTTATTCAAAGATATATTTTTGAAAAAGCCGAAAAAATCTTATGGTCAAAAAAAAGAACAAATCGGTGCTATACCCCAGATAGTAAATATCTTATAATTAAATAAATGATGGGTGTTTCATGTTTATTTATAAATACTGTTCACTTGGAAAAGAATATAATGAAAAAGACTTTCTTTATGAAAATTTAGAAAAAAACCAATTATATTTCAACGACTCACGCAACTTTAATGATCCCTTCGATAGTAAAGTAAAAGCTTATGCTGAAGGTTCAATAGGTGAATGGAGTGCATATTTTAATAAACATTCAAAAGATCAGAAAAGCAATGATGAATTTTTAAATTTAAACCCTAATAATATATCTTTCAGTGAAAAAGAGATGGCAGATCTTTTTGATCAAATAATTGGTTTTTTAACTTGCTGTTTTTGCGAAGAAAATAATAATATCTTAATGTGGAGTCACTATGCTAATAGTCATTTCGGTGTTTGTTTAAGTTTTAGAGTAAAAGAAAACCCAAATTCAGAATTTGGCAAATATGAATTAAAATTGAATTCAAAATATGAGTCATTAATTGAAGTAAAATATGATCTTACTAAGGATAAACCAAAGAGGTTTAATATTTTAGATGAAAAGGATAAACTTCGTCTTCCTCAGTTTCTCATTAACAAAAGTAAATGTTGGAAATATGAAAAAGAACATCGAATAATATTATTCGGAGATGACGCCACAAACATAAATAAGTTTGAAAAAAAAGATTTAGAGGGCGTTATTTTTGGATTAAATACTAATTACAAGGCTGCAGAGAAAATTAGTCAAATTATCAAAGAAAAATACACTTCAGAAAAATGCAATGTTAAATTCTATATAGCTACTGATATACTAGTTTCAGATGAATGTGAAATCAAGAATAACGAATGTAAAATTAAGATATTAGAAATAAAAGATGTTGATTGGTACATACGATATATAAAGTATAAGCAGGTAAATCGAAAATGCTTTGAACACTTACGAACAAAGGAACCTATTCATATCACTTTGAATTATCCTGCTATGAAGAAAGGAATTCCTGCAGATTTTAGTCAAACGTATTATTCTTAATATTTATTGGTAGTGTCTCAAATCTTCTATAATTTTGCAGTAAAACCATAGATATTCTAAAGTTTCAAATTTCCTGAAAAATCGCAAAGTACCTCTAGTATGCAGAACTAACATAACTTTGCTAAAAGCCGTAATATAAAAAATGTTATTTCCTTTTTATCGTCTGATAATTATAATGAAAAGTGCCAATATCAGGCTGATTTTTCCACAATTGCCTATGTGTTTGTTTTCTCAATCATTACATACTATATATGAATATGCTTGTTTACTTCGATAACCGTAGATCAAACACAAAAAAAGTATGAGCTACACATAGAGGCACTTTTTACATCTGTTATGTTAGCGTTTTTACTCACTCAAAAAGTATATAAAATTATGATTTAATGGTTTTTTAATTAAAAAAGAAAACCAGATTAATCTGGTTTCACTGTTCTTTCAAATATTCATCAATTGCCTTTGCGGCTTTCTTGCCAGCGCCCATTGCACTGATAACGGTTGCTGCGCCTGTGACAACATCTCCGCCTGCAAAGACTCCGCACTTGGAGGTTGCACCGGTTTCTTCGTCTGCGACAACAGTGCCTTTTTTGTTCTGATCAAGGCCTTCCGAGCCTTTGAAGATCATGGGGTTCGGGGATGTGCCTATGGCGATAACAACAACTTCGGCAGGAATAGTGAATTCCGAACCTTCTACAGGGACAGGGCTTCTTCTGCCTGATTTGTCAGGTTCGCCGAGTTTCATTTTAACGCATTCGATTGCAGTAACATTGAATTTATCGTCGCCAAGGATGCGGACAGGGTTTGTAAGGAGCCTAAAGGTTATGCCTTCTTCTTTAGCATGCTCGATTTCTTCCCTGCGGGCTGGCATCTCTTCTTCCCCACGGCGGTAGACTATGCTGACTTCTTCAGCGCCCAGGCGGAGGGCTGAGCGAGCGGAATCCATTGCCACATTTCCGCCACCAACCACCACAACGTGCTTTCCAAGCCTGACTCTGGTATCATATTCAGGGTCATAAGCTTTCATGAGGTTTACACGTGTCAGGAACTCGTTTGCAGAGTAAACGCCGTTGAAGTTTTCGCCTGGAATTCCCATAAAGTTCGGCAGACCTGCGCCAGTGCCCATGAAGACCGCATCGAATTCGTCACAGAGCTCGTCTAAGGTCTTAATCCTGCCGATGATATAGTTGGGCTTGAACTCGACTCCGAGTTTCTCAATGTACTCAACTTCCTGCCGAACAATTTCCTTTGGCAGCCTGAACTCTGGAATGCCGTAACTCAGAACTCCGCCGGCTTTGTGTAGGGATTCAAAAACAGTGACTTTGTGGCCCAGCTTTGCAAGGTCTGCTGCGGCAGTGAGGCCCGCAGGCCCTGAACCTACAACAGCTACTTTCTTTCCTGTAGGCTCTGGAACTTCAGGAACCTTCACACCCTGCTGGCGCTCATAATCAGCGCAGAAACGTTCGAGCCTTCCAATAGCAACTGGCTTTCCCTTCTTTCCAAGTACGCAGAGAGCTTCGCACTGAGTTTCCTGAGGGCAAACACGACCGCAGATGGCAGGAAGGGCATTTGTGCCTTTAATTTTCTCTATTGCCCCTGCGAAGTC
Source organism: Methanobacteriota archaeon (assembly GCA_023399215.1). Classification (GTDB taxonomy): domain Archaea; phylum Halobacteriota; class Methanosarcinia; order Methanosarcinales; family Methanosarcinaceae; genus Methanosarcina. The sequence continues at coordinate 2,959 of JAEWQJ010000008.1, read as the reverse complement.
TTCCTCGCAGACAAGCTTGATAAAGCCTGGAATATCCACATTCACAGGACAGCCTTCAACACATTTCGGTTCCTTGCAGGAGAGACAGCGGGAGGCTTCGGCAAGAGCGTCCTCTTTAGTGTAACCAAGAGCTACCTCATTAAAGTTCTTCCTGCGCTCTTCCGCAGGCTGTTCTGGCATAGGGGTCCTTTCTTTCTTTGCTTTTGCAGTTTTTTCTCCATTTAATTCTTGCATTTTTCATCCCCTCCATTTAGTGCAGTCCACACCTGCATTCTTCATCGTATTTTTCCACAGCTTTTGTCTCTTCGCCGCGGTACATTGCAAGCCTGTTCATAAGTTGAATAAAATCAACTTTCCGTGCATCGAATTCAGGTCCATCAACGCAGGTAAATCTGGTTTTTCCGTCAACTGTAACCCTGCAGCCGCCGCACATACCTGTCCCGTCTACCATAATGGAGTTAAGACTGACCAGAATTTCAACATCATAGGGAGAAGCTACTCCTGCACCTACTTTCATCATTATTGGGGGTCCAATAATTACAACTCTTGCAACCTCTTCCCCGCTATCCAGAATCTGTTTCATTATATCGGTAACAAATCCGTGGTGCCCTTTTGATCCGTCATCGGTTGCGATATACAGTTCGGAACTGGCATCCTTCATTTCCTTTTCAAGGATGAGAAGGTCTTTGTTCCGGGCTCCTATAATGGAAATTACCTTGTTGCCCGCTTTGCTATAAGCTTTTGCCTGGGGATAAGCCGGTGCAACTCCTACTCCTCCACCTACAAGGATAACAGTACCAAGTTTTCTTACATCGGAAGGAGTACCAAGAGGTCCGACTACGTCTTCAAGAAACTCGCCTGCAGAAAGCTTTGCAAGCTGTTTTGTAGTTTTGCCCATCTCCTGAAATATTATGGCTACTGTGCCTTTCTCTCTGTCAAAGTCGGCAATAGTAAGGGGTACCCTTTCTCCCTTTTCATCAATTCTGAGAATTATGAACTGTCCGGCTTTTGCAGCCTTTGCTACGTCAGGGGCGTCTATTACCATCCTGTGCACCGACGGAGCGATTTCTTCCTTTTTCAATACTTTATATGCCATGAGATCACATTTTCCTGAGTAAAAGCAATTTTTTTAGAGCAAATGAATAGGTAAATTTTGATATCGCGGATCTTCTCACGGATTTTTTATATTCTTGAGCTTTTCCGCCTGGACGCTCTCCTTATACTGATTAATGGGATATATATTCTCCCAAATAATTTTAATTATTTTTTCTGTCTGGATTATTTTTTGTTGAATTATAAGCGACCTTTCTGTCAATATTTCCTTTTAAAAGAGTCTGGATATTCTTCAACTTTTTGACCGTTGTTGCAATAATTTAATAAATCTAGTGGGTATAATAAATTAAGGGGTAATCCCTGAATAGACTATATCAGGTAGTCAATCGGTGGAGAGGAGGGATAGATCAAACTCAGTACAAACTATATCCGGATAGATAACCGAATTTTACGGCCGTATTTGAGCTTGAAAATTTAAAACCTTTGCCTGAAAGAGAAATTTATTCGCTGGAGAAATTCATTCACTCTATTGCTATAAAAAGTTGAATGGCTATAAAAAGCTGAGTGATTTCATTCTGACAGGCGGTAAAGGAAAACATAACTTAGATGAACTTATAGACATATGGGGGTTAAACAAATGCCTGAAGAAAGAAGAGAGGGTACAAAGGGAGAGAAGTTAGAGAAAAAGGAAGGGGAAGAAGTAGCTGACGTTGACCCGATCCATCCTACCGAAGCCAGGGGTGGAAAGAAGAGATCTCTCCTTGACACCTGCAAATAATCTCACTTATTTTTTACTTTTTTGTCGGGATGATTAAGAAGCCTGGGAGATTGAAAGAGTTATAAGAGTAACATCTTATGGTACAGAAAGCTAATACTGAATTTCCAGGTCCGATAGAAAATAGGTCAAGATAGAAAACCTCTCGCAAGCGTGATAAATACGATGAGGGAGAACGAAAGACCCTTTCTGGAGAAGACCCCGGGTCCTGAATTTTTTGAGGTAAGGAAAGGAAGAACAGAGGAAAAATCCTTGAATGAGGTCTTTATTTGACCTTTTTTGTTCTTTTCTTTTCTTCCCTTTTCATTTTAAGCATTTTTGCTTACCTTTTTATTTTCTTTATCTGTTATCCTGTTTTATTTTCTGGGTTATTTTATCTTACTTTATTTTTTCCATTTTCGTTTATTCTATTCATTCTTATTTGCTGGAAAAATGTTATTGTGCCTCCGATTGTCACTTTCCTTACAAATAAAGATTAGACAATGGTTTTCAAAGTACCTGAAAGTGTGAACTGAAAGCATGGATGAAGCTGGAAATATGATATAAATGAAAGTACGGAAGTAACTGGTATCTCCTGAAAGATAGTATTAACAATCATTTATTCTCTTTTTTGAAAAGATACCGTGCTGCCATGCAGGAAATGAATATATTCAATGTTTTCCTGTGCAAAGATTATTTAATGACTTTCATTATATATTGCTCTGATCTCATGTTTTCAGCGTGTCTATACCTTTTTATCTGGAACCTAATGCAGACTAGCTATTATAGGATCTAAGCTATTATAGAATCTAAGCTATTATAGAATCTAAGCTGTAGACTTTCAATTCGATTATTAAAATTTCATCCTTTTTAATCAATATCTACAGGAGATGACAGTTATAAAATCCATAATTCTTGCAGGCGGTTCCGGAACACGCCTCTGGCCTCTCAGCCGTGAAATGTATCCCAAGCAATTTTTAAAGTTTGGAAATACGTCTCTTTTTCAAGAAACCGTCCTCAGATGCCTTGAAATTTCAGATATTTCCGAAATTTTCGTTGTAACGAATGAATCTCAGAAATTTTTCGTAATCGGACAGATTGAGGAAATCGGTTACTCAATCCCTCGAGAGAATGTCTTAATCGAGCCTGAAG
>JAEWQJ010000004.1 GCA_023399215.1 Methanobacteriota archaeon | reverse complement strand
TAATTTCTTCTCTTATGACATTGTTACCGGGGAATTTACTTGCCGGAAACTGCAAATTTGTTTCCCAGTCGAATTAGCTTTATATCCCGAATTTCCCAACAGTATGCCTGTTGGAACTGCCTGGAATTGTCCTGAACATTCAAGACTCAATTCCTAAATAAAGATTAAAATTATACTATATAAACGAATACTATATTCCCATTATTTTTTTTCTTAAAATCCAATATATGGGTGTGAAAGAAAAAAATATAAATACTGGTATTTCATGCCATCGCAACCTCTTTTATATATGTAATCTCCATCTTCAAAGTCCTGTACTATGATTCTTTTTTATATATTATTTTCAATAATATTAAACATAAAAACAAAAAGTATAAATACTAGAATCTGGAGTCGCTGTACTCTTTTTCGATATTTACAATCTCCTGCCCCAAGACCCAATGCTATAAATTTTTTAAAAAGAGCTCTTTATATAATAATTTGACACGCGTGGGCCGAATAATGATTTCTTCTGAAAAATGCGAGATTGAAAAATGCGAGATTAGATGAAAGAAAACAAGCCTGATGAAGTAATTTTTTTGGAAAATTCTTAAAAATAAGGCCGGCTTAAGGCCGGCTTATCAATTTTTAAATTCCATTAATGCGGCACACTATCAGTGTCCGATATATTCAGTATCTGAATCTATTTAGCAATGTTTTTAGTATGTGTGGCTTTTTGTGCACTCAATCATTTTCTGGAGATTGACTGTTGGAGTCATACTGACAGTCCCGCAGCCAACGGTGAGTAACCCAACGCCTGCGTCAAGTGCCTTCTTTGAGGCTTCTGCGATCTCCTCAGGAGTTCCGTTCCAGAGCACGGCTACAGGGTCAAGGTTTCCAACAACGATTGCGTTTTTCACACTGCCGGTTGCGGTCTTAATGTCTACCTTCTGGTCTACGCTGATACCGTTTACGCCGGTCTTGTCCATAATTCCAAGGCCGTTGGTTGTGTTTCCGCAAATGTGAAGCACTGTAGCCACATCGAGCTCCTCCATTGCGTCAGCTATCTTCTTCTGATAGGGCAGAGCATACTTCTCGTAGAACTCTCCGCCAATGAGCTCATAGCTTGCTGTCGGGTCAATGATGGCTATGGTATCTGCACCGTTTTCAACCATTGCTTTTGCATATGCTACATTGAAGTCCGAGCAGAAGTCCAGAAGTGCGGGGACAATCTCTTCTCCTGTGAAGAGGTTTCCAAACCAGGCATCTCCGTTAATATGCTGGGCAAGAGAGAAAGGACCTATCATGGACCCTATAATCGGGAGCTCTTTACCGTATTTTTCGGAGAGAATCTTGACGGCTTCAAGGACTACTGCAATTCTGCCTTCTTTCAGGTTGTAATTCTTTAATTTCTCCAGATCTTCCAGGTTTTTAACACTGGGTTTGATCACTGATGGCTGCTGCTTCAGGTCGCCAGCCTTTATTCCGCAGCCAAAAAATTCAGCTTCAGCTGTAATGTCAAAGGGAACTCTCACAGCTTCAAAACCTACTACAGTGTGTGCCGCTTCCGCGAGAGTCGCCATTTTCTCTGCGTCGGAATGGGCTTCTGGCCAGTAGGCTCCGCAAGCTTCCATCTGTTCAACAGTTGCAGTCTGAGTGAAACAGACAGCTGGCATCCTGTCCACCTGCTGTTTCCTTAATGCACGGTACAATCTTTCTTTTGGGGTATATTCTGCCATTTATAATCCCTCTCTTATTTTTATAGGTGCATAGAATTACGAAAAATACATACTATTTAATAAATATGTATTTATATCCTTTAATTAAAAATTATGTTATAAAAACTTATCAATTGAACAGCCGGAATAAGCTGAAAAATCCTTCAAAACAAGTAAATTTGTTTTACTTACAATAGGTGGACGAAATGCTTAAAATAGCTGGGAAATTTGAGGCTTTGACTGACATTTTAAATTAAAGAGTTGCCTAATAATTATATCAAATTATATATAATGTTCAAAATTTTGTAGGTACAATCATAATTTTATATTTAATTTATCCTTTTCTTATGCTCTATTCAAAAAATACAAGTCGTTTTCTATTAATTTCTTTCTTAGTTTTCATGGTCCTTGCATTAATATCTGGTATCTTCAAAATAATTCATGAGAATTTTTTTAGTTTCTATCCAATATTCATAGCTGGAATCGTTTTATCAAGAGTCAATATTTCAGATAGATGGATGTACAATCCATATTACCATTATTTTAATAGTTCCAGCACTTTTTATAGTCTCATACTATATTCAAAATAAAGAATCTCTTCTTAGGAAACGATTTTTTGATTGATTTTAATGAAAACAGAATTCTTTTTGCTAATTCAGCTTTTCAATTAAGAAATGCAAAAATCACTAGATTTTGGAATAAAATCCATTTCGGCTTTGCATATAGCCTGTTGTAAAATTATAACATTTTCAGATAGGCTCTTAATAGCCAGTCGCTAATCCCTCTGGAAACAATTAATAATAGTTTAGCATCCTCTCCACAATCATACCGGTAAAAGTAATTTCACAATTATATTAAAAATTCAAAAATTTAGCCAGGTATGAAAAACATGCTCAAAAGGAACATTCAACTTCATAAATGTGTAATAAAATGATTTCCATACTCTCATAGTTGGGAAATTCATCCTTGAATTTGAAGAGGATACATAGTTTATATAATTCCTAACTATATCTATATAATTAAAACTCTAAAATTATTATATCTTTTCCCTACTGATGCCGAATTAGAAATTTCACTAAAATTACAGTCCTCATATCCCGTCCCTGTATGAGGTAATTCCTACTGCCGGAAGCCTCAAAACATTATACGTTCAGGAGGACCTGAAAAATGTACGGAATAGCACTTGATCTGGGTACCAGCGGTTTTAGAGCCCAGCTTATTGATCTTGAAACGAAGGAAACCTTAAAGACAGTTATAACCATGGGTCATCCCCTCCCCGGGGGAAATGTTATGGATCACTTGGACTTTGCAATCACAACAGGTGAAGATGTGGCTCATGAGGTAATTATCGAGACGATCAGAAGGATGTTCCTGCGATTCGATGTTGACCTTTCAAGGGTGGAAAGGCTTGCAGTCTGTGGAAACCCTATCCAGCTTTCCCTTTTCCAGAATACTGAAATAAGAGACCTTGCCTATGCAGGAGAAAACAAGCAGAAGATGCTTGGAGTCCGGAATGTGAAAAGAGATGCACGTGTGTTTCCTGCATCCGAAATTTTTGGAGAAAAAGACCTGCCCAACTGTGAAATCATCGTACCTCCTGCAATCAAGCACGAGATTGGAGCTGACGCTCTGGCTATGATGCTTGAAACTGATTTTCTTGTCCAGCCCGAACCTTCGCTTGTTACGGATTACGGAACAAATGCTGAAATGGCTCTGAAAATCGGGGACCGAATTATCACTGCAAGCGCAGCAGCAGGACCTGCGATTGAAGGACAGGGTATAAGTTCAGGCATGCTCGCAAGTCCGGGCGCGATCTGTGATGTAAAACCTGAAGGGCAATACTGGAGAATTATAGTTCTTGACAGGGAAATGGAAAAACAGAACGCTTATCTTATCGATCCGATTACAGGGGAGATAAAGGAGTCCTACGGATTCGAAGCCGTCGGAATCACGGGCACAGGAGTTATCTCGGCTTTTGCCCTTGCACTGAGAGACGGGCTGATTGAAAAATTTCCTAAACTTCCGAATGGAAAACTAATCCTGGGTCCTGGGATTGAGATCACTGAAAAGGATGTTGAAGAAGCCGGAAAAGCTATCGGGGCAATCCGGGCTGCCCATATGACCCTGATCGTTGAATCCGGAATAAAGTACGAAGACCTTGAGTACGCATATATGTCAGGAGCCTCTGGAGCCTACGTTGACGCTGAAGACGCCCGCAGGCTCGGAGCCGCACCGGGTTATGCAAAAAAAATTGTTCAGTTCGGGAATACCTCGCTTGCGCTTGCCCGGGAACTTGTGATAGAAAAGTCCAGGCTGGATGACGTAATTGCGATTGCAAAGAAAATTACTGCCGACCATCTTATGATGGCGACCAGTGATACTTTCAATAATTTCTACCTCTGCGAGCTTTCCTACTGGACCCAGGGCATGCCACTTGAGACGTATGACCAGATGCTTGAACTCTACGGTCTGCCTCCCCTCCCAAAAACTCTCGAACATGTAAACATCGAAAAGCGAGTCAGCAAAGACATAGAAGAGGTCGGGTCAGGTGGGCTTTCTATTCTTAAAGAAATTGGCATAATCCTCGAAGTCCCGGTGGAAAAGTGCGTCTACTGCAAAAAATGCGTAAAAGAATGCCCTGAATCTGCTCTTGAAATCGTAGAAAGGGACGGTCAGAGAATCGCAAAATACGACAGCCAGAAATGCCTTGGTACAAGCTGCCGCCGCTGTGTTGCTGTCTGCCCCGAAGAAGCTATCGATATAACGAAACTGAAAATCACAGCGAAATAATGAAATAACCTATGGTGGGCTAAATTCTCACCCATTTTCTCTTTTTACCTTTTTCTACCAGATGCAACCGTTGATCTGCAATCGTTACGCCAGTTGACCACGCTGTTGCTAGATTTTTCGCTCAAGCCTTTTTTTTTGAAAAGGATTACAAAAAATTTATAGCTAAGGACCTATTTTTCTTAGATTTTCACCAACAAACATATATATTAAATAATAATATTTTATATTATTATTTAAGACCACCATACAGGAAGCAAAACGCTTTGTTCAATCTATTTTGCCGAGGAGGAAACCTGATCATGTAGATCGAATGGACTCTAAATCCGTTTAGCCGGGTTAGATTCCCGGGGTTTCCGCCATATTTCTGAATCCCGGAATGGCAATATAATAGCATTCTAGATGCATTCAGAACATTCCGCCGAAATCTTTTATAAAAGCTGGAGACTTTTTTTCCAGACTATATAAATTATTTCTGTTGTGTGGATCGCTTCTATTTTCCGGGTAGCTGTCAGCAAATTGCTGACTCCGTGCTTATACTCTGTAAGCCGGGATTTTGAAATACTATTTCTTGGAAATCATCCGGGCTTTTAATTCACCAGGGGTGACACTATGGATAAAAAACCATTAGATGTTTTAATATCTGCGACCGGGCTCTGGATGTCCAGGACTGGCACGCTCCACAAAATCACGCACCACGAGGTCTCAAGAAGGAAAATATACATTGAAATGGCGTGTGGAGACCATCTTGTCGTGAATAATTCCAGGAGTTGTAGAACAGCCAGAGCATTCAGACATCATAAGTACAGAAAAACCTGCAAACGATGTAGGGTTTCGGACGAAGATATCAATAATTTCCTCACAAGATCAACCGAAAGCAAAACCAGTGTGAAAGTTAAGGTAGTTTCTGCTCCAAAGGTCAAAAAAGCCATGCCTAAATCAGTTTCAAGGGCTCCAAAGCCTCTGGGAAATCCTGTGTCTGCACAGGCATCGACGAACATATCCAGATCTGTACCTTCGCCTGCAAAATCAGCTCCAAATTCGTCTGTTCCCGCATCGACTCCTGCTTCTTCACTTACAAGAAGCCAGCTTGATAGGGTTGAGGCTCTCTTAAGTCCAGAGGATAAAATTTCTCTGAATATTGCAAAGCCTTTCAGGGAATTTGAGTCTGAACTTGTGACACGAAGAAAAAACGATTTTCAGCGGCTCTATACCAATGATAGAGAAGACTACCTTGGCAAACTCGAACGTGACATTACGAAATTTTTCGTAGACCGGGGTTTTCTGGAGATCAAGTCTCCTATCCTTATTCCGGCGGAATACGTGGAGAGAATGGGTATTAACAATGATACTGAACTTTCAAAACAGGTCTTCAGGGTAGATAAAAATCTCTGCTTGAGGCCAATGCTTGCCCCAACTCTTTACAACTATCTGCGAAAACTCGATAGGATTTTATCAGATCCGATAAAGATTTTCGAAGTCGGGCCCTGTTACCGGAAAGAGTCTGACGGCAAAGAGCACCTGGAAGAATTTACCATGGTGAATTTCTGTCAGATGGGTTCGGGATGTACTCGGGAAAATCTTGAATCCCTCATCAAAGAGTTTCTGGACTATCTGGAAATCGACTTCGAAATCGTAGGAGATTCCTGTATGGTCTATGGGGATACCCTTGATATAATGCACGGGGACCTGGAGCTTTCTTCGGCAGTCGTCGGGCCAGTTCCTCTTGATAGGGAATGGGGTATTGACAAACCATGGATAGGTGCAGGTTTTGGGCTTGAACGCTTGCTCAAGGTTACGCACGGCTTTAAAAACATTAAGAGGGCATCAAGGTCTGAATCTTACTATAATGGGATTTCAACCAACTTGTAAGCTGGAAAGTCCGTTCAAAGTAACTAAAAGTCGCTAAAAACCGATCAAAGATATTAAAACACTGTATTAAATGGCAAAAAAGAATTGCGATACTGGATGTCAAAAAGAGTTGCAGTACTTAATGGCAAAATGAATTGCAGCTCTGAATGGCAAAAAAGAATTGCGATACTTAATGGCAATATCAAATGGCAAAAAGCAAAATAGCAGCATTAATGGCAAAAAGTAAAATGGCAATATCAGTGGCAATATTGAATGACAACATTGAATGGCAATATTGAATGGCAATATTGAATCAAAAACGGGATGGTAAACACTCAATATGGCAAAATAAGCTAAATTGTGAGATTAAGTTGACAATCGGCTCTGATAGGGTCGGCAAATATCTGAAGAATCTATGAGAGGGTGAAATTTTGATCCAAAAAATGGCACTTGATGAATTTGACAGTTTGGGAGAAAAGGTCATTGAAGGTTATCAATTAACTGATAACGATCTGAGGGCTCTTCTTTCCCTTGAATCCAGAGAAGACCTGGAAAGGCTTTATTCTGCAGCCCGAAAAGTAAGAGATCATTATTTTGGTAACAGGGTATTTCTTAATTGTTTCATTTATTTCTCTACTTACTGTAAAAATCAATGCTCTTTTTGCTACTATAACTGTCGAAACGAGATCAACCGTTATCGACTGACCATGGAAGAGATAAAAGAAACCTGCAAAACCCTGAAAGGAGTAGGTTTTCATATGGTTGACCTGACCATGGGGGAAGACCCATATTACTATGAAGACCCGAACCGTTTCGTTGAGCTTGTCCAGTTAGTAAAAGAGGAACTTGGGCTTCCCATTATGATTTCTCCAGGCTTGATGGATAACGCTACTCTTCTCAAAGCCAGGGAAAAAGGAGCAAACTTCCTGGCCCTTTATCAGGAAACATATGACACCGAACTCTACCGGAAACTTAGAGTTGGGCAGTCATTCAATGGACGTGTCAATGCACGCCGTTTTGCTAAAAAGCAGGGGTACTGTGTAGAAGACGGAATCCTCACAGGCGTTGGAAACGATATCGAATCCACTATTCTGTCCTTGAGGGGAATGAGCACAAACGATCCTGATATGGTCAGAGTTATGACCTTCCTGCCCCAGGAAGGAACCCCGCTTGAAAGTTTCAGGGATAAGGCAAATCTCTCGGAACTGAAAATCATCTCGGTTCTCAGGTTAATGTTTCCCAAGCGCCTCATCCCCGCCTCTCTTGACCTGGAAGGCATTGACGGCATGGTTCACCGCTTAAACGCAGGGGCAAATATTGTTACTTCTATCCTTCCTCCCGATTCCCAACTGGAAGGCGTTGCAAACTATGACCGTGGACTTAAAGAACGGGACAGGGACATAAAAAGCGTAGTCCGAAGGCTTGAAACCATGGGTATGAAACCGGCTCGACAGGCTGACTTTGAGGCAGTCTTGGGGTGCTAGCTTGAAAACGATCTGTCTTGTGGGCGGGAAACTTCAGGGCTTCGAAGCTGCGTATCTATCTAAAAAAGCCGGAATGAAAGTAGTTCTGGTGGATAAAAATCCGCAGGTCCTCATCCGTAACTATGCGGATGAATTTTACTGTTTTGATGTAATAAAGGAACCTGAAAAACTCCTTGAGCTCTCTAAAAGGGTTAATGCTGTACTTCCTGTAAACGAAAATCTTGCTTGCATCGAATTTCTGAATTCAATAAAAGAAAAATTCTCCTGTCCGGTACTTTTCGATTTTGAAGCTTATCGGATAAGCAGGGATAAGAAAAGCTCAAAAGATTATTTTAAGTCCATAGGAATCCCAACTCCGCAGGACAGGCCCTCCAGCCCTCCTTATTTTGTAAAACCTCCCTGTGAAAGTAGCAGTGTGGGAGCCAGGATAATTTATGATGACAAAGAGCTTGAGGTCCTTGAACCTGACATGCTGGTTGAGGAATATGTGGAAGGCGATGTCGTTTCTCTCGAAGTTGTCGGGGACGGAAATCATTTTGCCGTTGTAAAAGAGACCCTGGTCCATATAGACGAAACCTATGACTGCCATATGGTAACTCCGCTTCCTGCTAATCCTTTATTCAGGCAGATATCCCATGATCTTGCAGCAAATCTTCCCTTGAAAGGGATTATGGATGTGGAAGCAATCTTCGGCCCAAAAGGGCTCAGGGTAATTGAAATCGATGCCCGCTTTCCAAGTCAGACACCTACAGTAGTTTACTATTCTTCTGGGATTAACCTGATAGAACTTCTTTTCCGCGCCTTTACTGACGGTGTTGAGGAAATCAAGTCTCTTCCCGAGAACAAATACTGCATTTACGAGCACCTAATGCTTGGAGAAAACGGTGTTCTTGTTCCTGTGGGAGAACAGGTACTTTCCATGGGCGGTGACTATGGAAAATTCTATGAAGAACCCGGCATTGAGATCTTTCTTTGCAAAGGAGAAAACCCGGTATTTACCCTGATTTTTTGGGGCAAGGACAGGGAAGAAACCGGAGCAAAAAGATGCAAAGGACTTTCAGTTCTGAAGGAGCGGTTCGGAGCGGTTTTATGACGGAATAAAAAAGAACCAAAAGGGTATTAAATGGATTAAATAAACTAGAATTACTCAAAACAGGAAATGGAGATCAATATGGAACTAACCCCAGATGATTCGACAAATATTGACAAGCAGTCTCAGGAAGCAGATTCTGCTTTGCAGAGAACAGGGCTTGACGTAAAAGAAATCTGCGAAAAATGCTGTATTTACGAGCACTTTATGTTAGAAAAAAAAGGGGATCTTGTTCCTGTGGGAGAACAGGCTCTTTCCAAGGACGATGAATACGAGATATTCTATGAAGAGCCAGGCATCAAAATTTTACTTTACAGAGAAGAGAATCCAGTATTTGCTTTGATTTCCTGCGGCAAGGATGAGGAAGAAGCTGAGGCAAAAAAAAGCAAAGGCTTTTCAGTTCTGAAGGAGCGGTTGAGTGAAGGAATAAATTCGAGTACTGGAACAGAAATTGAAAATGATTGAAGAGATTAAGATCCTTTAAACCTAAGTTTTAAAGAATCTAAGTTTTAAAGAGTCTAAGTTTTAAAAAATATTAAAATTCTAAAACTCAGTTAAAGTAACTGAAATTCAAAAAATCCAGATTTAATGAATATAAAATTTAAATTCCCCTAAACAGAAAATGGCGATAAAAATGGCACTTTTAACCCCAAATGATTTGATAAATATTAATAAACAGCTTCAAGAAGCTGACTCTGTCGTGAAAGGAGTAACAGGGCTTGATATAAAAGGTGTCTGTCAAGCTCTTTATGGTACTTCCACGAGCTCTGAAAAAGTAGGCATCGTGCCTGTAACTTCGGGAAACGGGATAATAGGAAACTTTTCAGCTTCTCTGCATGCAATTACGCAGTATTTCGGATTTGACAGCTTTGTTACTGATATGCCGGATGTTAGCGGTTATTATGAAGCTGTGCAGAACGGAGCCGAGATCATCCTTATGGCAGACGACCACACTTTCCTTGCCCATAACATCAAAAATGGAAAAATGGCCAATAATCAACCCTGCACAGGTCTAATTTATGCTGAGATTGCTTCCAGATACCTGAAAGCCGACTCAAAGGACGTATTTGTTGTGGGGCTTGGGAAGGTAGGTTTTCCCGGAGCCGCGCATTTAGTGCAGAAAGACTTCAGGGTTTACGGGTATGATCCTGATGCAAGACTCCTTAAGAAAGCCGTTTCAAACCTTGGGGTTGTCCCATTCGATCCTGCAAATCCAAAAAAGTTTTCCATTATATTCGAGGCGACCCCATGCGCAAACACTATTCCTGAAGCCGTACTTTCGGAGAATTGCGTGCTTTCCACCCCAGGAATTCCCTGTGCAATTTCTGAAGAGCTTAGAAAGAAATATGATGTGCAACTTATAGCGGAGCCCCTTGGAATAGGAACGGCATCAATGTTGTATTCTGTGCTATAATACCTTAATTTCGCTTTGGCAGCCGGTTGCAGCATTTCGGCAGTCTGCTGCCCTTTTCGCTATTAATTAGTTTAAACCCTATGTACTATTGTTTTTAATTCTAAGAGTTTTGGATATTCCTTCCACAACAAGATTTTTTATTTTATTGTTTTTAACCAGTACTTACTTATATGTAAGTAACTATACTCTCTAGTGAGGATATATTTAATTGAATTCTAATAACCCAAATAAGAGCTAATGAGCACCTTCGGTGCGTACTGAAGGGAGTATTTTATGAATAGTGGTTATGAACAAATTTATGAAAGCCTCATACCCAAATTGAGCAAATGCGATTTTTTAGACGTTGCCGAACGGCTTGGTCTGTTACTTCAGCCTGAAGGTTCTCTATCTGTCAACTTTCTTGGCCGAGAATATGAGATAAGTTCTCACGGTATTAATCCGACAGACGGTAAGCCGGTTGATGTCAACAACCTCAGTGTTCTGGCTTACTATTCATTGTCCAAAGGTGTGGGTGAACCTGCATTTTCATATGTGCCGATTTCTAATCTTGCCGGCACAGGAATAACATTCAGCACAAATACAAAATGGATGACTGATCCGCTTGGTAAAACATTCAGTGAAGATTATGCAACATTCAGTGAAACCATGTGCAGATTAGGTGGGGTTTTTAATGGCAAGCTGAAATCGGGCGGCTATTCATGGCTTCTGAAAGCATTGCCTAAAATCCTCCTCCAAATCGTTTATTATGATGGAGACGATGAATTTCCTTGTGAAGTTCAGATTCTGTTTGATAAAAATGCTTCACGTTTTCTGGAATTTGAATGTCTGGCTTTTTTAGAGGGATGCCTTGTAAGAGCGATGATTATGACAACCAAAACAGGAGATACAACCGGGTGGGTGTAATACTTGTGTATATATAATGTGAAATGCAAACAACATCTCTCATCTAATAAATCGAAGAACCAAGTTTATATGAATGAACACTATTTAATTAACTTATTAACGAGTATAAACGTTTTTTATGAATATATATGAACGAGACTAATCAGCAAATACTATATCACGCAAGGAATTTTTTGCAATGTCGGGGTTATAATGGATTTAGTTACAAAGATATTTCTCAGAAATTGGGAATAAAAAATGCAGCAATTCATAATTATTACCCCAAAAAAGAGGATCTAGTTGCAGCTTTGCTCGAAGACAGCAGAAATAATTTAGCTGCAAACATTGCTCAAATAGTGGCGTCTGGAGGCTCAGCCCGTGATCAGCTTCAATACTACTTTGATTACGCATTGAAGGAGTTTGATGAAGGCAAAAGTATCTGCCCTCCAGGCTCGGTAATTCTCGATTTTGAAGAACTTCCGGAAAAAGTTAAAAAACAAAACCTTTTGTTAATGGATGACATCCTGACCTGGATTTCCAGAGTTCTTAAAATGGGCCTGGAACAGGGGGAGTTTAATTTCTCTGGTTCTGTAGAAGCACGTGCAGAATTAGTAGCTGAAGCCTTGATGGGTGCCAGACAATTCTCCAGTATAAGAGGAAGAAAAACGCTTGTTAGATCTATTTCTCTAATTAAGTCCGACCTTGGGTGGAAAGACTGATTTTTTTCCTAACCGCTACTTACTTATATGTAAGTAAGTATATTCTACTACAATCGATCTATTGCTTAATCGATCTATCGCTTAATCAATCTATTGCTAAAAAATTAGGTTTTCTGGCATAACTTATGTGGAGATGTTTTAATGCCCACTATGAGTATTATTTCATGCAAGATAATGCAGGACGAAATTATCTGGATTCTTGAAAATGACTCTTCCATCGATGAGATTCTCGTAGTTGATAATGAAAATATCCGGGAATTTGTAGAAAAGCTGGATAGAGTAAACCTTCATTATAAAGTGCTCTCTCTGGAAGACATTTCCTTACTTCCCGAAATCAAAAGTGAATGTAAGAAATATACGGTTCTGATTCATCTGATGGAACTGGGTCTTCATAGAAGTCCTAAAGAGTTGAAAATTAAGGTATATGAGACTATAAAGACTCTCGCTCCTTTTTCATCTGGGATTTTGCTTTTTTACGGTTTATGTGGGAATGTACTGGGGGACGTTGAAAAAGATTTTCAACATAGTTCAATCTCATGTCCGGTCCGTATTCTCAAAGATAAAGATCACAGAGTTGTAGATGACTGCATAGGGGCTACTGTGGGAGGAGTCAAAAACTATCTAAGGATACTCAAAAGTGTTAGTGATGCTGGAACATATCTTTTTACTCCCATGTACAGCAAGGGCTGGAAGGAATTACTTGACCTGAATAAGCTAAATAAAGACCCTGCCAAAGCATTGAAATTAATGAAAAAGACCCACGAAATGATTGGTTACAAAAGAGTTGCTAAGATTAATACTGGCCTTAAATACACTGAAAATTTCGACGCTTCTATTCGGGAATTTGCAGATTTGTTTGATTTCGAAATTTTGGAATTCGATGATGGTAATCAGGAAATTTTTAAAGATTGCTATAACGAACTCAAAATGGAGATTTAGAAAAAATCAAAATGTTGAAAAATTTTATATTTGTGACTGAATGGTGAGCGGATGCCTGTACTTAGCATAATTGCCTGTGAAATGCTTGAAGATGAACTGTCATATGTCCTCTCAGAAGACCATGATTTGAATCAATTGATTGTAGTTGAAAACAGGCAAAGTTTCAGGTTTGTTCGAAAGCTTAAATCCAGAAATTGCCAGCCAAAACTTTTTCCTTTGGACAAAGTACCTATTTTTTTAAAAGAGGCAAATAACTCTGTATATAATTCTGTATCTGTGAATATTTTGAAACTTTTATTGAAATTTCCGTTTTTTAAGAAAATACCTCATAATCTCAGAGGAAATAGTAAAGAAAAGAACAGGGAAAAGCCTATTGTAGTTGTAAATACTCTGAAGCTTGGTCTGCACGCAGATAGTGAACTCTTAAGATCTGAAATTTACCAGAATATCAGGAAAATGGCAGCTTTTTCAGATGGTATTCTTATTTTCTATGGAAATTGTGGGCACTCTTTAAGGAACACGGCAGCGGATTTTAAAGATCTTCCTTGTTCTCTTTATTTTCTCAAAGATGAAAACGGAGAGATTGTGGATGACTGTATCAGCGTAGCTCTTGGGGGCAACGATAATTATGCTGAAGTTATGCAGAGTGGAAAAGGCATAGGTATGATATACTTGACTCCTATGTGGGCTTCCAGTTGGAAAGAAATGAGAATGGAATCCAACAACACTTCTGACTTTAATAACAGTTTTTTGAAAAAGCATTATAGAAAGGTTGTCAAAATCAATAACAAGACCTCAAAAAGAGATGAATTCGATAAAAATGTCTTAAATTATGCCCGGACTTTTGATATGAGTATTACTGAAATGGAAGGCAGTATGGAAATAGCAAGTAAGTCCTATCTAAATGCCAAAAACAATGTCTGCAAAAAAGCAGTGTCAGATTAAAAACAATCGAAAGGGTATGCTGAAAATAAAAGAAGGAAATACAAAATAACGAAGATAACTACCGAAGACAAATCCCTTCATATTTTCAGATTTTTCTATAAAGCCCCAGGGTACTTAAAGTCAGTGCGGTGGCATTGATATCATCGTCCTTATTTCCCCAGGCTCCGTTTTCGTGGACATTTTTAAGGAGCCAGTTGACTGAAACTTCGAGTTCTTCTTTGAAGCCTGCAAGAAGCAGGGCTTGAATTGCCAGATTGCTTGTTGAAATATGTTTCCAGCCGTCGTCTGGTCCTCTTTTTGAAAGGATCCATCTGGCTTTTTCCTGGATAAACGTCTCAAAGGTTCTGGTTTTTGCCAGATTATCCTGCTTTTTGAGAGCTGTAATTATAAGGGATGTGGTACCGACCTGTTCCCAGTCCGGGCAATAGTTTTCGGATAGCCAGTTGCATCCGTCTTTATCCTGAGTTCCCATATCTGCAAGGGCTGCAAGGGCATAAGCTGTGTCATAAACGTCCTTGTTCCAGGAGTTTTCGCTTTTTCTGGCAAGCAGCCATCTTGCTGAAGCCATGAATACGATTCCTTCTGTTGAAAGGGCTGAGCAGGCCCTTGCAGTGTCCCTGATTGAAGAGTTCCAGGAACCGTCGTTATCCTGTTCAAGAATCAGGCGGGTTATGTAAGGGTTTGGGAGTGCCCAGAGGGCATGGGCGGATAAGGTACTTGAAAGTTCCTTTACGGACTGAATTCGCTGGGCAGAGAGCCATTTAAAACTGTTTTTCACAATATCAAATTCCAGGTTTCTTGACATTTGATTGTGCTTTTCAGGCTTCATATATTAATACCTGACTGCATAATTCTTCACTCTATTTCTAAACTTTCTTTCTTAAGTATTGCACAGAATAATAAATTATATAAAAAAATTTCGCATTATTATGCATAATGGCGCGCTCAAGGAAACGAAAATTGGTGAATTTTGAGCATCAAATGAGGTACTTCAAACCTGGGGATTTAGAAGAGGATAATTTAGAAAAGGATTATATGAAGGAAGTAGTCCTGACAGTTGATGAACTTGAAGCCATGAGATTAAGTTTCCTGGAAAATTTATCCCAAACTGAGGGTGCAACTTGCATGGATATTCACCAATCTACTTTCCAGAGGACACTTAAAAGAGCACTTGTAAAGCTAACCGAAGCACTTGTTTATGGAAAATTAGTAAGAATCGAAGGAGGAGACTATAGGATGCCAGGAGGAGACGGTAGTGGTCCCGAAGGTAGGGGACCTGGAATAGGCATAGGTGGTGGAGGCAAGGGAAGGTGCAGTAACCGTGGAAGAGGTACTGGAGGTCCCGAAGGAATGTGCATATGCCCTGAATGCGGATATGAGGTGTCTCATAAACCGGGTGTGCCCTGCATTGAGGTCAAGTGTGAAAAGTGTGGCACCCCAATGGTCAGAAAGTGACTTTTGAAGCAGGTAAAAAGAAGAGAATTGAAAGAAATAGCTTCCCGGATAATATTAATTTTTGAATCGAGTCAAGATTTAAAATAATTATCAAGGAGGACTCCTTTTTGCCAGTTCTTGATCAACTGAGGGAATTACATATTCATTTTTATCGACGCCTCTCAGTTTGGCAATAATTTCATTGTCGTTTTCTTCCTCTTCGACCTGTTCTTCAACGTACCACTGCAGGAAAGAAGCTGTAGCTTTATCCTTCTCAGCGTTGGCAAGCTCTACTAGTTCATGAATTGAACGGGTGATGAACTGTTCATGCTTCAGTGTCTGCTGGAACATATTCATAGCTGTCCCGAATTCCATAGGTGGCTCTTTTATCTCCTTAAGTTTAACCTTCCCACCCTGGTTGTTTACGTAATCGAAAAGCTTCATTGCATGAATGTTTTCTTCTTCAACCTGGACTCTAAACCAGTGGGCAAAGCCCGGAAGCCCAACTGATGAACTATACGCTGACATCGCAAGGTACAGATAAGACGAGTACAATTCTTTATTGATCTGTTCATTCAGTGCTTCTTCCATCTTTTCACTCAGCATTGATTTCCCCCATTCTTTTTTTGAAAAGGTTTCCTCCGGCTTTTCACTGCGTCTCTTCGTATACGATATTGTCTGAGACTTTTTTATCCTTTTTACCGTAACTGAAGACTCTTTCAGGTTTAAATTTCGCACGTACGACAAGTACCGGAACCTTTGCATGCCTTACAACTTTTTCTGATACGCTTCCAAGCATAAAACGTTCAGTCCCGCTTTTTCCAGTAGACCCTATGACAATCATGTCAACTTTATGATTCTCAGCAAAATCCAGGATTTTTTCAGCCGGATTTCCTTTAAGCAGTATGGGCGCAGCTTCTATTCCGGCAGCTTTTGCATTTTCTTCTATGAGACTTATTGCTTCACTACCAATTATCTCAAACTCTGCGTAGACATTTTTTACCGATGTTTCATCCATCAGAACTGAGTCAAGAAAAGTTACATCGATGACATATACAGCATAGATCTTTGCCCCACTGCTCTTTGCAAGTTCTATCCCGAAATCTGTGACATTTTCAGAAGCTTTTGAGCCGTCAGTAGCGATCAGAATTCGTTTTTGCGGTTTGGATTTAAGTTCACTGCTCTCCTCTATACCTACTCCCCCTCCGTACATACTCTCCTCTGTACTTACTCCCCTTAGAATATGGATTTATTATTTGTTGTTAGATCTGTTGTTAGATCTGTTGTTAGATCTATTGTTATTGAGTCAGTATCGGAATCTATCTTAGTGTTTACTAATTTAGATTTTTATGATTACTTTTGTGACCGGAGACTTAATTACTCAAAAGATAAGTTCCAAAGACAAACTTCAAAATAAAAAATTTTGAATTTGAGATTGGCTCACTAAAAGATTCCGGATTTTTGTCCTTTTCACGGTCTTTTCCCGTGCACGGCAAGTACCGGAACCTTTGCGTTCCTGACGACTTTTTCGGATACACTTCCAAGAAGGGAATGTTAGACATCGTTTTTTCTTCGCTTAGTCTTACAATCTCCATCCTCGCATTTATTGCCTGTGCACCATTCTCCGAAACGTCAGTAAGCCATCAGGATCTTTTCTTAAAAATCTCTCCCCATACCCTTTTTCTTCCCCATCTACTCCTATTTAAGCTGATTCTTTGACTTCATGACCTTAACACTAATCAAATTGTTTCGATAAAGATCATATTGTCTAATTTAGCTAGATTGTCTAATTTAGCTACTCATAACTGGTTATTCCTGTATCAATTTTTTCTCACTTTTGTGCCGTTCTCGAACAACCAGAACCGGAATTTTTGCATGCCTTATAACTTTTTCAGATACGCTTCCAAGTAGTACGCGCTCATATCCACTTTTTCCAAGCGAACCCATTATGATCATATCGATATTATTATCCTCTGCAAAAGTCACAATCTTCTCAGCCGGATGGCCTCTAAGCACCCTGGATTCAACTTCTACTCCTGCATCTTTTCCAATCTTTTCTATATAAGAGGTTGCTTCACGTCCTTCTTTCTCGAATTCTTCGAGCACTTTGTCTGACCAGATTTTATCCAGCGGAACTGAGCGATAAGGTGTTGTGTCGATGACATAAACAGCATATACTTTTGCCCCACTGCACCCAATCATTTCGATTCCAAAATCTGCGGCTTCGTTTGCGGTTTCTGAGCCATCGGTAGCGATTATTACCTGCCTTCTCGGTTTAGATTTAATTTCAATATTTCCTTCCATAATTACCCCTCGTATTCTCTATTTGTGTTCCTGAATTTGTATTCTCGCATTCTGGATTTTCATCCTTTTTACAGTTGAGACTTTTCAGTATGTTCAAATTCACAGGCTGCAATCAGAATCTTCAAACTTGCGTTCTATGTTCTGACCACCTCATTTTACCCTCTATCTGAATATTGATGTGTTCATATTAATAATTTTCATTCAATTGTTTATCATAAAAATGAAAAGGTGTCCATGAAGATAAAATGTATATACTTTGAAATATAATTACCAAAGAGGAGGGCAGATCTTGAGAAAATTGGGAACCAGGTCAACTCAAATCTTATTTTCAAAAAGCTTCTTTTTAATATTTTTTATTATTATTTTCACATTCGGGAGCGGCTGTATCCGAAATTTTGAAGAAGAAAGCTACTACAATATTAGGGATATGGACATCTCAGCAGATCGCACAGGAGCGGCTTTCATAGACCTGAACGTCACAACGTATGTCGAAAAAGTTCAGGGGGACAGTGCAAAGAACACCTTGCTTCTCCTTAAAGCCTATAGCCGAGAAAGCGGACTGCTTGAAACTCAGAAGAAAATAGAACTCGGGGCGTTAAAGAAAGGAGATACGAAATCAGTGAGTCAGGTCCTGACCCTTCCGAAAACGGGGGGATACGATCTCCAGAGTGTTCTTTTTGAGGAAAATGTGCAGAAAAGCAATGGCAAAATCAAAGTTTACAACCTTGATTCTCTGCCTGCCGATGTACAGGAAACAGGACTTGGGATTCCCGAAATGGATTTCCGGGTGAAAAAAGTGGAAGACGGGAAAGTCCTTGTTGAAAGTGATATCTATCTGACAAATGAAGGCAGGAAAACCAGCAAAGATTTTCGTATGCTTGTTAAGGTCCGCGAAATGGATGCCGGACTCCTTGCGGATAAAATCTGGACGCGCACAGGAGAAATCAAACCTGAAGCCACAATTATCCAAACTGTCAACCTGACAATGCCTGATCAATACAATTACATTGTCGAAGTCCTGATCTGGAATAATGACACAATAGTCGAGCGCGGAGAGGGATATATCCAGCTCAGCCCTATAGTAGAGGTCAAAGAAAGAAATACTACTCAGGCTCGTGAGATCCAGACAAGCGAATTTGAAAATGTGGTGGAACGTGAAATGATTCCTGAAGAGGAATCTACAGCTGAAAAAGAAGCTGCATCAGGATTCAGTCTATCTTTATCGGCAATCCTGCTCTGTTCGGCGGCAATTCTCAGGAGGCGGTTTACGTGAGTGAAACCTTAGATATTAGACCAGAGCCAAAAGCGGAAAAAGTGTCAGACCTGGGGGAGAATTTCAAAAAAGGAATCTTCCTTATTTCAATGCTACTTCTTCTTGTAGCTACTTTCCAGCTCTATCTTTCCATAGAGCGGATAATTGAAATCTGGTTTGAGCGTCAATACATCCCAATTTTCAGGGCGGTTTACAACTTCTTTGTCCTGATTGCAAGTCTGTACATCATCAGGCTTTACATTATAAAACGCTGAAACAAGAAAACACTGGATAAAGAAAACGCTGGATAAAGAAAACGCTGGAAAAAAAGAAAAGCTGAAAAGCGAAAAACGTTGCAAAAAGTTTGAAAATTAGAAACTGCTAATCAAGGGAAGTCTGAAAGGAAATATTTGAAAGGAAAAATTTGAAAGGAAAAATTTGAAAAGAGAAATCTGAAATGAGAAATCTGAAATGAGAAATCTGAAAAGAGAAATCTGAAAGAAGAAGTCTGAAAGGAAAGGTTTGAAGTCTCAGGCCTCTTCCATTATTTTTTTTACAGTTTCAAGCACCAGGATCGCATCTTCCCTTTTTACGTCAACCTCATTGCCTGTACAAAAATCCAGAACGGATTTTTTCTTTTCTTCAGGAAGCAGTCCCTTTTTCACTCCTTCTTTTACAAGCCCGAAATAGCTACGGTCAGGGTAATAAGTGTCAATTGCAAGTTTCAGGAGACCATCATGTTCTTCTTCACTCACAAGTCCTGAAACGAGTGCGGCTTTCAGCGTTTCTCTTATATTGACAAGAGGCACGGAAATAGGCTCGAATGTGTCAGGATTTGTGCTTACTGCAACCTCATCATCGGATTCGATTACACCGTCCCTGTACCATTCGTAAACCTTTCCTACTCCTATCATTCCATGGGTATCCAGTTCCGAAGCTCGGAGAGCTCCCATGCTTGCGCCTCCGATTACCTTTACTCCTGAATCAAGCGCAGACAGAATCTCCCTGTGCCCTACAGCCGCCCTGTCAAAAAAGATGCCATCTATTATTCCTATGGTCTTATACCCTTCCTGGACGAATTTTTCAAGCTGGAATCTGCGTACAGGAGGCTGGTAATTTGCCCCGAGAATTTTTCTTGCGTCCTCATGGCTGATGCTGTTGCCTGTAAAGATTACCGCTTTTGTTTTCATCGTCTCTTCCACGGCTTTTCATTTTTGTTTCTGGAGAATTCTTTCTTCCTCTGGGAGCCGATCCTTTTTCCTTTACGATCACGATCAATAGTAAAAAGTTCAAAGCCTGGAATTATTACTCGGACAACCGGCACTTTAATTTCTTCTCTTGAGAGGTCTACCACCAGCACTCTTTCTGTAAGGCCCTTAAGTTTTTCGAGGACCACATCGATATTTTCTACAGGGCTTTTTCTGGACAGGTCCTGCACTTCGGAAAGAGAAATCTTTTCTCCTTCTTCGAACCAGAACCGGTTCAAACGTTTCATGCGGTCGTATCCCACGCTTCGGATAAAGCCTTCCCTATCTGTATCTTCCCTTGCTCCCTGAATTTGAACTAATCTTGACTGTGCAGCTTCAGTTATGGCCCGTGAAACTGCAATTTCGGGTTTCAGGTGTGAGCCTGCCCCCATGACAAGAAGCGCAGGATCTTTCAATTTTATGTCGTCAGTTACCGCAATTACTGTCGGAATGCCAGTATCGCTCGGAACCAGCCAGAGTTTGAGTTCTATTCCTGCATCTTTAAATTTGCTGGCAAGTTCGTACAAGTATCCGTCTTCCTCAGTCAGCACGATCTCTTTTCCGAGATTGCGGGAAAACTGTGCTATGCTGATTGCATCCCTTTCTATAACCTCGAGCAGTCCGTGGAGAATAGCTTCTTCAATCACGTTTCCGGACGCCAGTCCATTGGTATTGCTCAGGAAGAGTTTCTGACATCGTCCGGGCGAGTCGTACGGATGATAAACCGAGTTAGAGCTTACGAGCACTTCTTCATTATTCATCAAATCATATGCTCCAACCCATTCAAGCAAAGACTGGGGAAGATAAGGCTGGGGCAGAAGTAGTGTTTCCGGGTTGAGCACTTTACAGCTTTCTGTGGCTCTGATATAGGAGTCCACAAAAGCCGGGGCGGAAATCTCACCTTTAATATTTGCGTTCAGGCCAGGCCTTTCTGCAAGGCAGCGCTCAAAGCTTTCCATTATCGCTGAAATTCGGGCCCGCTGCTCGGTCGAGCCCTTGCCTGAGTAAATACTGATCGCTCCCTTTGCGGCACTGGGGCGGATTGCCGAGAAAATAGGGATTCCGAGTCTGTCAAGGTTTGTAATATCTGCAAGTCGGGTAACCCCTATCTTTTTTACCTCATCTTTAGTGTTTTCCAGGGTTGTGGCTTCGTCATACACTCGCTGTGTACCTTCAAGATATGAGATCGATCTGTCAAGTTTTATTTCAGGCATAATTAGAAACCTTCCATCTCTTGTTATATATTTTGTGATTTTTCGGGTATCGAGTCTTTTCGGGGGATTTTATGTAATTTCTCTTAAAGACTTTCTGGGAAAGATAAACATAATGCAAACACGGCGCAAACATACTGCAAATTTAATATAAACATGCTGCAAACATCTGCGAACATCTATGAACATAATACAAACAGGGTACAAACAGAGTACAAACAGAATAATGCTATATATTGAAGGATCTATAAGTATGTAAGAGGGCTTATAAGGGGGTTTTGTCCGATGAGTATTAAAAAATTGTTTCTGGAAGAGAATGTAGGAGGCTTTGATCTCCTGTTACGAACGATGTGCGGAGTACTTTCAACTCTCGCACTGTCAACAGGTCTTGTAAAAAGATTTCCCTGGAAATGGATTGTTGCGGCGATGGCTTTTATGGGGCTTTGCAGCTCAATCCTGAGGCATTGCACTCTCTATTCCATTCTTGGGATCAGTACCGCAAAGAAAAAGAAAGCTTCTATACAGGAAGCTTATAAATAAACAGTACTTCAGGGGATATTAATTCTCCATTTTATTTTTCAACAGATGCCAATTTCAAAATTAAATTTCTAAGTTCAGGTCAGTTTTTCTCAGAATTCTATTCAATGTTTGCCTTTTCTCTAAGTTTTAAATTTTCACTCTAGTTTGTACCTTGTTCGATATCTCTTTTATTCAATAGCTGGCTAACGTTCTTAAATATATTTTCAACTCTGGAGTTTAAAAACACATACTATAATAAAAAAGGAAGAGTTAAACTAAAATAGGTATATATGTCTATTTTTATAATACTATGTCCTAATTAATTTCAGCGTTTTGATTTTGTAAGTTTTGTATTATAAGTTTAGTATTATTTCACACAGTAGTTAACTTAAATCTGGAGATAAAGAAAAATGAACAGTATAAAAAGCTGTGAAGTTAGATGTACAAAATGTAAAAAATGGTTCAGCTCACAAATTATTCAATTTGAGGATGAAGAATCATTTCTACACTCTATAATGTACAAAAATACAGAAGAATGCCCCTATTGTAAAACAATGGTTACCCATGATAAAGAAATCATGAGGTTCGTAGAAAAAGATAGTACGGGTAAGGTTATCAAAGAAACCAGATACATATATGATTTTTAAGTTATGTAAAAGTTCTTTGAGTCAAGAATTCCAGTTAATTTCTAAAGAATCTATCTTGTTTTAATTTTAACTTAATTGCCTGATAGATTTTACTTGTTTATTATTTTCCGTATTTTCTGAACGTAGCTTGATATTTAGCCTGCTGTCTCTTGAGTCAGGAATGAGTGTGGAACGCTTGCTTATGCATATTTTTCACTTAATTTTTTACTGCTCGTCTTTACTTAATTTTTTACTGCTCGTCTTTACTTAACTTTTTATCTACTCGCCTTTTGTGTGGAGAACTTTGGGACCACTGCAGTTATCCAAAAATCAGCATATAAACCCCAACCATGCAAAGAAGAGTAGCCACATACTTTTGAAAAACTTCTTTTTTCATGTTTTTAATACATCGGTTTGCTGTATAAGTTCCAAATATCATAGCAAGCCCCATCAGGAGTCCAAGATTAACAGTATTTGGAGGGAGATTAACAAGTTTGCCATACACAAGGATTTTAGTTATGTGCATCGCAGTTGCGGTTGTAGCTTCACTTGCTATATAAGCTATCGGCGGCAAGCCAAAGGAAAGAAATACTGCAGCTCCAATCGGGCCGGCGCTTCCTGCGAGTCCGGACAGCAAGCCGGTTACTGCACCACCCAAAATAAGCGTTTTATCATTCGGTTTGAACTTTAATATTCTAAAATACTTTAGAACAGTAAATAAGATTAAAATAGCTCCGATCCCCCTTGTTACCGAGTTTTTTGAGGCAATTGAAAACCCGAAAGCCCCAAGTGCAGATAATGGAACCGCCGTTATCGAAAATAAGAAAACTTTCTTCCATTCAATCTCGTTTAGCCCGAACACCATTCTTGACAGGTTACCGATTAACTGTGCAATTGTAAGTACCGGAACTGCAAGTTCCGCACCTGCATAAAGAGTTAGCACAGGCAAAAGCAAAAGTGCACCACCAAAGCCTGCAGCGCCCGAAATTAATGCGGCAATAAAGCTGGATAAAATTAAAACTGCATACATTTCCATTAACAAAGTTCCTTTGTCAAATTCGAACTATTTCTTTTTATCCTTTTTACACTAACCCTTACACTAACCCGTAAACAATACCCCTCAATTTTAGTTTGTATGGGCTTAGTTTCTGTATATCATAGACTGCGTTTTTAAACCTGAACACTTCTATTTACTTTTTCCCTTGTCCAAGACAATTCGGCAAGTTTATCATATTTGGATACGTATATTAAATTATGACTTACTTGCCTCCTGATTATGGGTCTATCAGTCATATTCCTCTGGACATAGCCTTTAGGGATGCTATCTTTATCGGGATCTTTAGCGTCGTTTTGCTCTTTATTCTGGTCCTCACTGTGCGTCATAGTGTTCGGATAGCACAGAGCAGTTAAACTCTTCTCACATGTATATTTTTTCTTTATTTTCCCTTTAAAAGGCTTAAGGTAGCTTGGTTTCGGCTTCCTTTCCCGGTATTTATTTGTGAATTTTTTGAGTATTTTTTCATTTTTTCCTGTTTTTATCCTTTGAAATTAACCCTTTGAATTAGCTGGTCATAACATAATTTCTTTTTTCTCGCAGGATATTTGGTTCTTTTAGCTTTATTAGCTTCAAATATATCAGAAATTCTAATATACTTAAAAATAAAATTAAAATCAGGGGAATTGGGAAAATATGCAGTCTGACGACAAAGAAATAGGTCTCGGGATTTCTAAAACTCAGGTAAACGCATCTCCATTTCATAATAATGACCACAATTCCGGAGAGGGTATGCAAGGAAATTCCCGTAAGTCTCACGAAGAAAGCGGGAACAAGCCTGGCGAAAATATGATACATCAGAACCCTCCCGAATCCCAAACGATGCGTCCTGAAGAGAAATCACTGAACCATGATGGGCAATTTGAAGAAGTGAAGCTAGGGACTCATGAACAGCGTGAAGAAATAAAACATGAACCGCACGGTGAAAATGAACACAAGGGACATGAACTGCAAGAAGAGTTGAAACACGATCAGCCTGGTGAAATGAAACGCAAACAGTATGATGAGATGAAGTATGAGCAACATGGCATGAAAGATGAGGGGGCAAAGCACGAAGGAATGAAACACGAAGGAATGGAACACGAAGGAATGAAACACGAAGGAATGGAACATAAAGGCCATGAGGCTGCGGGTGGAAAAGGACACGGCAACCACCATGCTCACATGCTTGAAGATTTCAAAAGGCGATTTATTGTTTCTTTCGTGTTAACTTTCCCGATTTTGCTGCTCTCGCCTATGATCCAGGACTTTTTTAACTTTGAGCTTCGTGTTCCAGGTGCGGATTATCTAACCTTTTTGCTTTCTTCGGTCGTTTATCTCTACGGCGGGTATCCATTTCTAAAGGGAATTAAAGATGAACTTTCTGAAAAGTCACCTGGCATGATGACCCTTATAGCCGTTGCAATCAGCGTGGCCTATTTTTACAGCTCGGCTGTGGTTTTCGGGCTTCATGGTAAGGTCTTCTTCTGGGAACTCGCGACTCTTATCGATGTAATGCTGATCGGGCACTGGCTAGAGATGCGTTCGGTTATGGGAGCTTCAAGAGCTCTTGAAGAGCTGGTAAAGATTATGCCTTCGGTTGCCCATCTGAAAAAAAACGGTGACATTGTTGATGTTGCGGTTGACCAGCTAAAAGTCGGGGACAATGTTCTAATCAAGCCCGGGGAAAAGGTGCCTGTGGACGGCACTGTTGTAGAGGGGACAAGCAGTGTCAATGAATCCATGCTTACCGGAGAGTCGAAGCCTGTCACGAAAAAGTCGGGAAATGACGTTATTGGCGGCTCGATTAATGGGGAAGCGGCTTTTGTTGTCAGGGTAGAAAAAACCGGAAAGGATACCTACCTCAGCCAGGTTGTCGAACTTGTCAGGGCTGCCCAGGAAAGCAAATCAAAAACCCAGGATCTCGCAAACCGGGCTGCTATGTATCTCACAATTATAGCCCTTACTGTGGGAGCTCTCACTTTTATCCTCTGGCTTCTTTTCGGCCAGCAGCTTGTCTTTGCACTGGAAAGAGCAGTTACTGTAATGGTTATTACCTGTCCGCATGCTCTTGGACTTGCAATCCCTCTGGTAGTTGCAGTTTCGACGTCCATTGCTGCAAAATCCGGGCTTCTCATCCGGGACAGGCAGGCATTTGAAAGAGCACGCAATCTTCAGGCTATCATTTTTGACAAAACCGGTACACTGACCGAAGGTAGGTTTGGGGTTACGGATATAGTTTCTCTTTCAGGTGAAGAAAATGGAGCTGGGGATGATGTAGAAGATGGCAATGAAAGAATCTTAAGTCTTGCAGCTTCCTTGGAAGCCAGTTCGGAACACCCCATTGCAACAGGCATTCTGGAAAGTGCAAGGGAAAAAGGGGTGCAGACCCAGGCTGTGGAAGAATTCAGTTCAATACCAGGAAAGGGTGTACAGGGTCTGGTTGATGGGAAAAAATTCCTTGTTGTGAGTCCTGGCTATCTTGAAGAAAATGGAATTGCTCTCAAAAATCAAAAGATTGAAGAAATCGAAGCGCAGGGAAAAACTGTCGTGTTTTTGCTTGAGGAAGACCGGTTACTTGGAGCCGTTGCACTTGCCGACATTATCAGGAAAGAGTCCAGGGAAGCTATCTCGAAACTTAAAAGCATGGGAATTAAGTGTCTCATGCTTACAGGAGATAATCGTTATGTGGCAGCCTGGGTATCTAAGGAACTGGAGCTTGACGACTATTTCGCAGAAGTCCTTCCTCACGAGAAAGCTGAGAAAGTCACGGAAGTTCAGGCGGAATACATTACAGGCATGGTTGGAGATGGAGTTAATGACGCGCCTGCCCTGGCTCAGGCTGATGTCGGGATAGCTATTGGAGCAGGTACTGATGTTGCAATTGAGACCGCTGATATTGTCCTGGTAAAAAACGATCCGAGGGATGTGGTTGACATCATTGGACTTTCTAAAAAAACTTATTCGAAAATGTATCAAAATCTCCTCTGGGCAACATGGTATAATGTTTTTGCCATTCCTCTTGCAGCCGGGATACTCTATGGATATGGAATCTTACTGAGCCCTGCTATGGGTGCCGTTTTCATGAGCCTGAGCACTGTGATCGTAGCAATAAACGCTAAAACTTTAAAGATGGGGTGATCTATCGCTGGGAATATTTCATACTAAAACATACTCACTTTCGCTTCCTTGACTTCCGCAGCAATCGGAGTTATTTCAAGGAAAGAAAAGGGGAAGATAAATTTAAAGTCGTGATCAAAAACTCCAGTAAAAAGTTGTTGGAAAGGATTCAATCCAGAACTGGGTTACTATTATTCCCTACAGTTACAGGATTAATATTCCCTACAGTTGCGGGACTAATTTCGGTCTTGTTTTTATACAGGTTGATTCCGCTTTTATCTTTTATCGTAGTTTCCAGTTCGTAGGTGGAATCTTTTTTTCTTGGAAATTCGAGCACAATTGGATTTTCAGTCGACACATTCACGTAAAATCCTTTATTATCGCTTTTGAGGGTTTTTCCATTTTCTCTGAACTCATAGTTCATGTAACAATCAAATCTGGAATCTGGATTTCTTGGGCTGTAGGTAAATACGAACCGGTCTTCATAGCTTCTGGATTCGCTCACGAACGCCTCCAGAGAATTCTTCTCCAGGATGTTGTCTTGGCCTCTTGCTCCATCTTTTCCAGCAGGGTTGTTAACCAGCCCTGCGATTATCACGGCACTTACGATCAGAAGAATAGCCATTAATAATTTGAATGTGTTCATACCTATTTAGATATAAGATCTCCATTTTTATTTACCGGTTTTTTTCCTGTCCGATTTATTTCCCCAGCTCCAGAAGTCTTTTAGGGCGCCGGATGAGATAGTATAGAAAAGCTCCCACGATATAGATTAAAGAAATAATTATGACCCATATAAGGCGTGTGTTTCCTATATCTGTTTCATTCTTTGCACAGTCAATAAGAATCCATATCCAGAAAACAACGGAAAGTAAACCAATGAATGCGAAAAGAATAAAAATATAAGAAAAGACCATCATTTTATTGACCTCTAATTTTTATTCTCAGACTTACTTTTATAAATTAATGTCTTTCTAAAATTATGTATTATTGTGAGATTTTAATACTTAAGTATTTGTTTTCTTGAAAAAAATATAATTTTATTCAACTGATTTGTTAATTAATATCCTACTGGTCTTTTGCACAACTTATTACTATCATTGATTCCAAAGTATATCAGGAATGAATTTTTTGAAAACCACTGAAAGCACGGAAGACACGGAAATAAGTAGTAAAGGCGTGTTTCTTCCGTGATTTTCGTTTTTCTGTGGTTGTAATATTCAGATCAAATCACTCTACAACCGGTTTTTTTTTCTGTGTTACATAATTCCATGTGATGTTAAACTAATATTTGCATCATAAGCTGTAATATTTCATTCATTTCTTCAATTTTATATTTTCATTTAAAAATGACTGGTTTTTCGTTAATCTGGTCTATATATTGACTAATCCTTTCCCCTAATTTTTTTATTGAATCAACTCTTATTCCTCTCAATAAGCTTCTGGTTATTTTACTTAAAAAACTTTCAATAATATTTAGCTACGAAGCATGTTTGGGTGTGAATACAAATTCAAATTTATCAGGGACAGTTTCCAGGTATTTCCATTGAAGTGTGTATTTTGTGATTATCATCAGAATTTTTATCTTTTCTTTTTTCAACTGAACCTATAAATATCAATATTTAAATATTTTAATATGTTAACCTCTGCTTGTTGCCGAAAGTAGGTATTAAATAATATAACTTATCTATATATCTAATAATTTATTAATTAATATTAAAAATTGACAACAAAAATATGAAAATTATTGGTACATCTATATTTACCTTTTAATTTAAACTAATATTTTTATTTTAATATATTGTGTGGTAAATATACCCATATTCTTATTTTAATATATAACTACTACAATTAAAAAAATCAAGATTATCAAATAGCTTCAAAACTAAATTTTATTGTGCAACTGGGGTGCAAAATCCGACTTAAAGGTAAATATACGCCTGAATTTCAGAAAAATTTCCGATTTAAATTTAAACTAAACAATATCAATTATCCAATTGTGTAACTGAGTCGAGTTGTAAGACCGCCTGTAATACAAATTATATAGAAAACTCAGAATTTCGAAGATTAAACAAATTATTTAGGAGAGTGGAATGTATGAATTCTAAAGAGAGTGGGATGTATGAATTCTAAATATACTACTAGTCAAGAATCCACAATGTATCAGGCACTATTGGATCAGAATAAGTTACTGGTAGATGAAAATAATGCATTAAAGGAAGAGATACAGAGTCTAAGAGCATGTCTGGCACAGGCTGAAGGACTTGAACGGACTACAGGTAAAATTGATCTGGAATATAAACAGGTAGAAACAACCTATAGTGAGCGCGAGATACAGTTGATGTTTGATCTCAATGCAATGACTAGACTATATAATATCAGCATTTTATTCGTTCGTGAAGGCAATCTTGAACCAGCTCTTATCGAAATAGTCGATGCAGCAATTGCAATTTCTAACGCTGACTTTGGCAATATCCAATTATTGGATCCTGAATCATCTGAACTTAAGATTGTAGCTTCTCGTGGATTTCCCAAATGGTGGCTGGACTTCTGGAACAGTGTATCTGTGGGAAAAGGAACTTGTGGTACAGCGCTTGGACGCAAAGAGAGGGTAATTGTTGAGGATGTTGAACAAAGCCCAATTTTCGTAGGTACACCTGCTCTGAAAATCCAGCTTAAAGCTGGAATACGAGCGGTTCAATCTACACCAATTGTGAGCAGATTGGGAAAACCACTTGGTATGTTCTCAACACAATATAAAACACCACATAAGCCAGACAAAAAAACACTTCAAATGTTGGATCTTCTAGCTCTCAGTGCAGCCGATATTATCGAAAGAGCACATATCTAAAAAAACATCAAGTGCTGACAGTGTGAATAAAACCCCTGAAGAAATACAATTCTTGTTCGATCATCTATATTTTCAAATGTTATATACTCTTTCTATTTCCCGATGCAAGAGTATATAACATTTGAAAAAAAACTTCCCTTATTATAAATCTACACCACTATAAGCGTCTCAAGCATGGGGGCAGGCTATCCAAATAACTGATCTAATATTTGTCAAGTTAAATATTTGTCAAGTGAAACATCTCAAAAAAGCAGTATCAAAAGAAGCAGAAATTATCATCTTACCTAATATATATTGGGGATGTTAATCAAATATTAAAGTAAAAAATGATTCAAGAAAACCTAATCAGCAAGATAGAATTAATCTTTAAAAGGTCAGTATAAAAATATGACTACCAAACATACTGATGGCTGGGAGCCTATAACATACCAGGCATTATTAGATAAAAATAAGCTACTGGTAGATGAAAACCGTGCCTTAAAAGATGAAATACAGAGCCTGATAGCATATTTGAAGCAGGATACAGAACCTGAGTATGATATTGATATACTAGATCTGGAGAAAAGGCAAGCACATATTCTGATAAAAGCCGACCTAGAAGCACTGACTCAAATGCATGAACTGAGTACAAAACTTTTGGGATCGGAAGGAATCCAGCCATTATTGAAAGAAATAATGGATGCAGCAGTCTCTGTCGTGGACGCACAAATGGGTACCTTGCAACTCCTTGAGGATGATTCACTGCATATTGTTGCTCATTATGGTCACAAACAGCCTTTTTTGGATCATTTTTCATCTGCTGAGAATGTGGCTTCAGTTTGTGGAAAGGTGATGCAAAATGGAGTGCGTATTGTTATTGAGGATGTTGAAACAAGTTCTATATTTGCCGGGACACCTTCCTTGACTGTGATGCGTGAGGCCGGAGTACGAGCGATTCAGTCCACACCGATTTTAAGCCGAACGGGTAAGCTTCTTGGTATCCTTACGACTCAATGGAACTTTCCTTATTCTCCAAATGAGCATGATCTCTGGAGACTTGACCTACTAGCGCGTCAGGCAGCTGACATGATAGAGCAGGCCAGGTCAGAAGAAGCATTGAATAATAGCAAAAAATGTTTAATGGCCGACCTTAATGCTATGACCAGGCTGCATAAGATTGGTACTCTGTTTGTTCGTGAAGGCAATCTTGAACCAGTTCTTGTCGAAATAGTCGATGCAGCAATTGCAATTTCTGACGCTGACTTTGGCAATATCCAATTACTGGACCCCGAATCATCTGAACTTAAGATTGTAGCTTCTCGTGGTTTTCCTAAATGGTGGCTGGACTTCTGGAACAGTGTATCAGTGGGAAATGGAACTTGTGGTACGGCTCTTGGACGTAACGAGAGAGTAATTGTCGAAGATATTGAACAAAGCCCAATTTTTGTCGGTACTCCTACTCTGGAAATCCAGCTTAAAGCTGGAATACGAGCGGTACAATCTACACCAATTGTCAGCCGATCAGGAAGATTACTCGGCATGTTCTCAACACACTATAAAAAACCACATAAACTACAAGATCATGATCTTCAGTTAATTGACCTGTTAGCTCAGCAGGCGGCAGATATTATAGAGCGAGCTCAAATAGAAGAGATGTTACGTAAGTCCGAAGAGCGTTTCCGTGTCGCTTTGCAGGGATCTTCTATTGTTATTTCCAGTCAAGACTGCGATCTGAGATACACGTGGGCTTATAACTCTTCGCCTGGTTTTAAACTCGAAGATCTTCTAGGTAAAAATGATTATGATATATATCAATTAGATGATGCTGAGACTTTTGTTTCCATCAAAAAGCAGGTTTTGGCTAGTGGTGTTAGCCGATGTGATGAAGTGGTAATCCATAGGCCTGTTTCCGCTGGTGGAGGCTTATTCCATGAGATGACCACTGAGCCATTGTGCGATGCTACAGGAACCATCGTTGGAGTCATCTGTATTTCAGTTGACATTACCGAGCGCAAAATAGCTGAAGAAGCATTAAAAAAAGCAAATGATACTTTAGAAGAAAAAATTAAAGAACGTACAGTTGAACTTGAAGGGGCTTATAACTCATTACTTGAAAATAAAATGAGACTAAGTGAAGCTCAAAAAATAGCTCATCTAGGAAATTGGGACTGGAATCTGTTGGCTGATGAATTCTACTGGTCAGATGAAATATACAATATTTTCGGACTTGACTCTCTAAAATTCGATGAGACTTATGATTCATATGAGATTTATAATGCATTTTTGAATCTTGTTCTTCCAGAGGATAGAGAATCTGTGAATAATGCTTTTAAAGAAGCTTTTTACGGGAAATCTTTTGAAATTGATTTTAGAGTTCTCTCAGCTAATAGAGAAGAACGCATATTTTATGCACAGGGACAAGTAATTTTTGATGAGAAAAACACGCCTATTAGAGTTAGAGGAATAGTTCAAGATATAACTGAACGTAAAAAAACAGAAGAAGCTCTGGTAAAACTCGAAAAAATCCGCATAAAAGAGATTCATCACAGAATCAAAAATAACTTGCAGGTAATCTCTTCTCTTTTGGACCTACAGGCCGAAAAGTTTGAGGATAAGAAAGTCAAACAAGCTTTCAGTGACAGTCAGAACCGTGTACTTTCAATGTCTCTAATCCACGAAGAACTCTACAAAGGAGGACAGACAGAAAAACTGAACTTCTCCGCATATCTTAAAAAGCTGGCTGATAACCTGTTGATAACTTATAAACTTAGCAGTATAAATATCCGCTTGAATATGGATCTGGAAGAGAACGCATTTCTTGATGTGGATACTGCTGTTCCTTTAGGCATAATTGTTAATGAACTAATTACCAATTCTCTCAAACATGCATTTACTGAAAAGAAAGAAGGAGAAATTGGAATTCAACTTCGCAGGCATGAAGAGACGATAAATGGAATTAACAAGTCCGAGTTTTGTCTGAAAGTTTCAGATAATGGAAAAGGCATTTCTGAAGGCCTGAAGTTAGAAAGTGTTGAGTCACTTGGAATGCAGTTGATAAACACTCTCGTAAATCAGTTAGACGGAGAGCTTAAATTGAAAAGGGAAAAAGGTACTGAGTTTACTGTAAGGTTCAAAGTAATAGAAAAAAGCACTTAAGTATCAGCGACAAACCTACAGCCCTTGATTAAATGAGATACAATGTCTTAAATTTGCTGTAAATTTGGAGTCAAGTTTTGCGTACTATGAAGAAAATTGATCTTTTGATATGGAATTTTCTACCAAATAACTTCTTGAAATTTATGATTTTATGGAATAATTGGCGTACTGCTTATAATAATTGGCATACTGCCTATTATACTGATCCTGAGATCCAGTTTTTATTTGTTCCTCCACATTATCTGTTCTTCAAAACGCCTGAGCCTGAAGTTGAGCAAAAAGACTGTGTAGATTACCAGACCTGCAATCAGAAAAGAGGCTCCTGCAAGTGTTTCATATAAAAGGCCGCCAAGGATAAGTCCTGTGATGCTAGCAAGGCCTCCGAAACTACTGGCAACCCCCTGTATCG
This sequence comes from Methanobacteriota archaeon, assembly GCA_023399215.1. Lineage (GTDB taxonomy): Archaea > Halobacteriota > Methanosarcinia > Methanosarcinales > Methanosarcinaceae > Methanosarcina. The sequence goes on along the minus strand of JAEWQJ010000004.1, from coordinate 92,543 downwards.
TACCCTGGTATTTTCTTCCTGCAACTTTTGATAAAAGTGAGAGAAATGAAGGCCACATAAGCCCATCTCCAAGTGCAAAAAACCCTGCTGCAAGGTAGGTAAGGAGGACATTTCCAGGGATGAGAAGCAGAAAATTCGTACCGAGCATCAGGCTTCCGAAGATTATAAGGGCTGCATCCGAATATTTTCTTGAAACCCTGGGAAGTACAGTACTCTGTACGATTATCAGAAGTCCGCTTAATACTGTAAAGTAAACGCCCATCTTCGCAATACTCCAGTTGAGAGTTGAAATTGCGTGCAGGGGAAAAGCTGTGTAGAATACATTGTAACCGAGGTCGATTAGAAAGTACAGTCCCAGCATATAAGGGATATTTTGAAGTCTTAGAATCTCCCTGAATTCAGGTTTTTTCGTTCCAAGCGTAGTTTTGCACTCCTTTATCTCATAACCAAAGATTTTCCGTACTTTTTCAGCTTCTTCAGGCTCCCCAGGAGCGCACTCTTTACTTTCGGGAAGATAAAATATAATCAGCAATGTCCCGATAAGTGAGATTACTATTGCTCCAAGTACAGGGGCTACATCCCCATACATTGTTAAGCTCAATATTCCGGCAAGGGCAGGGCCAACTATAAATCCCAGGTTTTCGGAAATTGCCATTTTCCCGAAGTTTCGGCTCCTATCTCTTTCAGCAGTAATATCAGCCAGATAGGCATTGGCTACCGATACATTTCCTCCGGTCAGCCCGTCAAGAGCTCTGGCGAAAAAGAGCACTGCAAGGGGCAGGGTAACGGTAAAAACTCCCAGAACTCTGGAGTCGATTTTAAACAGGCTTATTACCGGAAGAAAAAGAGCCACAAGGAAAATAATCCATGAGAACAGAGTTCCTAGCTGGCTTATAAATAATATCTTTTTACGGCCGTAAGTATCAGACCACCTGCCCAAAATAGGGGCTCCTATTAGCTGAAAAGCCGGGTACATCGCACTTGCCAGCCCATAAATGAAAGCGTTTCCTCCCAGTCGGTTAACCAGAAACACCAGAAACGGGAGTACAATACTAAACCCGAGTGTGCCTATGAAATTTACAGCAAGGAGTGGAAGGAGGGAAACGTTTTCTTCTGTACGAAGGTCTGAGTTGTTTTTCTTGCCTTTGCTTTCCTTTTCCATCTTTCCTCAGGACTCGTTTTCGGAAACCTATTCCCAGGGTTTTCAGGCTCCCTTTTCCTTTTCATATAACTGGTATATTCAGCTTTCAGATAACAGCTACTTCTTATGGACAGTTTTCTCTTTAATTCTAAGAACCTCAGTCCATGCTCTTTTCCCACACCTCGGGCACCTGAGGTACTTTTTATTCATACCATTGGGACTGATGAAATCTTCAAGCTTTGAAACCTCGAACACTTCGCCGCATCTGGGACAGAGGTAGGAAAAGTTTTTTGCGTGCCATACTACAAGCAGGACAAGAACCCCGGCTATTATCATGGTCCAGAGGTACCAGTAGCTCGCAAGCAGGAAAACCGATGATACCATGATTACTGCTATGAACGCAAAAAGTACTTGAGAAGTTCCATACCAATCGCTTCGCGTAATTTCCCAATATCTGGTTTTGTCCATAATTCACCCCCCTATTCTGCTTCTTTTCTGATCCTTTATCGGATAATTTATACTGGAAAATAGGATTTGTAGTTATTTAATCCAACTCTCCTACAAAAGTTTAGGCACTCCGTCTTTTCAAAAAAGCTGCTTATCTACAAGCCTTTTAAAAAAAAGACTTGAGCGAAAACTCGAGCAAAGACGTAGTTGGAGTGATCAACCGGAAAAATCATTAAAAAATTTGTTATAAAAAACTAAAAATTAGAAAAGAATGATTTCTTTCGAGTTATGTTGTCTTTACTACAAGTCCTTTGATTATATCTTCGGAGTACCAGACTAGAACCTCCAGGCGTTCCGAACATCTGCAAAAGGCATCCTGCACAGAAACCTGAGTGCCAGTATCGGGGTCGTCTAGATGCCTCCAGTCATCATTAACAAAGAGCCATAAACTTCTTGCACTGCCTGCTGGGTAAGGCATCAGTTCAAGCCAGTATCGGGTTGCTATGCCGGTTTTCACAGCTGCTCGACTTGGTTCGACTGCCTTCTGAACTTCCGGGACGCCTGGCAATTCTTTAGGGGCAGTCACAGACTCTGATGGGGATTCTGCTGGATTATCTGTTTCTGCTGGATTATCTACTTCTGATAGATTATCTACTTCTGATAGATTATCTACTTTTGATGGGATATCTGTCATTACTTACCCCTTTTGTTTAACTGCTAACGCAATATATTCATCCCTGATTTCACAAATTAATATACAATGTAAATTATATATCTACTAAAGAACATATGTTTAGAAACTAGCGTTCTGTAAGGTATATCCCCCTCTTCCCCAATTCTCATGGCCTTGAAGGCCTCAAATTTTTATCTAAAATTAAAAATAAAATGTTTTAATCTGAGAGTTTCAGGTTATGAGCCCTTAATTCAGATCTCAGGTTCTGCAAACTTCACTCTTTCTGAGCCAGTCAATATCGGACTGGTACAGAAGCCTGAGGTCTTTAAGCCCGAGCTTCAGCATGGCAAGTCTACTGACTCCGAGTCCCCAGGCAAGGACAGGGTCTTTAATCCCTAAAGGTTCACTAACTTCTCTTCTGAAAACGCCTGCACCTCCAAGTTCAACCCAACCCAGGCCGTCAACATAAACCTCAGGTTCAACGCTCGGTTCGGTGTATGGGAAATATCCTGGGCGGAAGCGAACTTCTTCGAATCCCATCCTGTGGTAGAATTCTGCCAGCAAGCCTAGCAGATCTGCAAAAGACATATCCTTGTCCATTACAACCCCTTCAAGCTGCTCGAATTCTGGAGTATGGGTAGGGTCAATGGTTTCCCTGCGGTAAGCCCTGTCAATGCAGAAAGCTTTTACAGGTGAGTTGGGGTGGTCAGCTAGATATTTGACAGTGACAGATGTTGTATGGGTTCTCAGCACATTGCGTCTTGAAAGTTCCTTATCCCAGGTTCCGCCCCAGCCGCAAGAATCAATTTCTCCTCCGTGCTCGTGCATTGCAGCAACCTTTTCGAAGTATTCAGCCGGAAGCTCGCAGGTGCTGTCAAGGTGGAAGGTATCCTGCATATCTCTTGCAGGGTGGTCCTGAGGCTGGAAAAGGGCATCGAAGTTCCAGAACGAACTCTGGATGATCCCGCCTTTAATCTCAGAAAAACCCATTTCCAGGAAGATCTGGCGCATCTGCTCTATAAGGCGTCTGTAAGGATGAATTTTGGCACCGTAAAGAGGTTTGGGAGTAATATCAAGACGGTAAGGCCTGAACTTTTTCTCCTTCCAGGCTCCACTCTTCAGTAAATCGGGTGTGAGCTGGGCAATTTCCTCTTCAAGGACAAGACCCTGAGTAGCAAGTTCATTTCCTGCATCAGTTATGGAAACAGTCCTGAACTTTTCTTCGTGTTTTATGATAAGTTTACGCTTGAGCAGGTCCTTTATTATTCCCTGGTCGGACCCGAGCTCTTCAAGGGTTTTTGCTTTGCCTGTGAAAGCCGCAAGGGTTTCCTCATCTTTTCCTGCATTCACTTTTACCGACGGCACCATTACCCCGTTTTCAACCTTTGCCCATCCTTTTTTTACAAGCCAACCGGTTGCAATCCCTACCATTTTTGGAGAAAAATGACTCCTCAGTTCTTCAAGCGAGGTAGGCTTTTTCAGGAAGTCAATAATCTGGCGCTCCGGAAGCCCGTTCTTTGTATACTCTTCTCCTTCTTTTGTAAGGGAATAACGTTCAAGCACCTTTTCGGAAACTGAAACCAACTCTTTCTCCTCAAGCATAAAGGCTGCCTGCATTGCCGCATCCACCTGCAAACCTGACTTCTCCTCCAACCTTTCGGGAGCAGCAGATCCTATTTCCTCAAGGGCAAGCAAGACCTTTTTTTCATTGATTGTGAGGTTGTCCTGAATACTCATACATGATCACTTCCTGACGTTCCTGATAATATTAAGAGTTTGATAAATTATAACTGATTATCTCTACAAAAATTATTTTTTAAAGTTTTTTGTGAATTTATTTAGTAAATCTACTTTGTAAAGTTACTTTTTGTGAAGCTACTTTACAAATTACTTTTTGTAAATTATTTTGTACTCATCGAGGTGTTCCCTTGCAAGTTCCCGTTTCTCCTGATGGTCCTTGAGGAACTCGTACATCTTCTCTGCCGCAAGCTGCTTGCATGAGCCGCACATCCTGGTTCCTGAGACGCATTCCTGCCTGATTTCCAATAATTCCTCATCGTCTCCAAGCAGGTGGAAGAGCATCAGTTCGAAGACTGAACATTCATCAGGTTTTCCACCAAGTTTTTTCTGTTCTTCCAGGGTTACACAGCCGCCGGTCTTTGCCCTCTTTACCTTTTTTGCACCTTCTTTCGGGTCGTCAGTCAGAGCAATATAACTGTCAGGGACACTGCTCGACATCTTTCCTCCCTGCAGCCCACTCATAAAGCGGTGATAGGTAGATGCAGGAGGAATGAAAGCATAGCCTTCGAATTCAGCGGCTACTTCAGCTACAATCTCGTCCAGTATTTTTCGAGTGAGTTTCATTTCACTGGCGGATTTCGAGACATCTTTAAGCTCGGCTGTGAAGTATCTCTTTTTCTCAGGCTGGTTTATTTGTGAAACAAATCTTTCCAGGAACGGATAGTCAGGAGTTTGAAGTATGTCCAGGTGCTCTTCATAGAGTTTTATCTTTCCTGGAATGCGTTTTTTAAGTTCCTTTAAGGCTTCTTTTGGAGCTCCTTTACCGCGCACACTCAGGTATTTTCCTCCATTTGCGTTTTCTCTTCCCTCTACTCTGAACATGCTCATCTTGCTTGCAAGCCCTCTTGTAAGTCGGAGGTGGGGGTCCTGGTCAGGTCCCACAGGCACCACTACCGGCTTTGGTCCCCCAAACTCTTCAAGCTGAGGCTGGAGAATATCGGCAGCCTGGGTTGCTACACTGATCATATGGGATAGATTTGTCTCTCCTGAAAAACCATAGATTGCACTCAGTTCCGAGAAATTGACCTTGACCCCAAGTTCAAATGCCAGGTCCTTGACGCTTTCACAGCCTGACTGGAAGTAAATAAGGCCATCGGGCTTAAACCCGAGAGCGATAAGGCTCAATATGTATTCTTCGACCCCGATTTCCCTGCACTTCTGCCAGGAAAAACCACGTACTGAGAAAGCCTCTCTATCTGCAATCCCGACAAAAGCTGAAGCTCCCATTTTCTGGTGCCAGATTATCTGGTCCATAACCATCTTGTGCCCGAGGTGAACCTTCCCTGAAGGCATAAAACCGTCCATAACTGAAAAAGGGGCACCTGTCCTCATAGCATCGGCAATCTGTTCGTAATCACGGTGCCCGAAGATAACTCTTCTCCGCATATACATATGCGGGGAGGGGATTTCAGGAAGCACATTATCAAATGGAGAAATCCCGAATTCTTCGAATAACTTAGAATAGTCATTAATCTCGCTTGAACTCCATGGGTCAAGTTTATTAGTCATAAAGTCCCTCGTTGGCTGCCGATTTTCTGGGAAATGCCTCAGGCAGGCAGCTTTCTCTTGCTGAAAATTATTAAAGATATTAATGCAGTTCCAGCTAAACTGCTCTTTAAAAATACGTGCTAATATGTAAATGTTTATCTTCGGGAAGACAGTCCCAGACTCATACCGACTTTCTAGAGGTACGAGGTTTTTAATTCTCCTGGTTTGCCATATCCCGACTAAACGCAGGTTATAAAAAATATAAATGTACCAGAGAGACTCTAGAGAAAAATACTGTAAAGGACATCCTACAACTTATTCCTTTTTACTTTTCGCAAACCTTTTCAAAAGGATATGGCAGTTTTGCTCCTGCCGGAATCCTGTCAACAAACTCAAGAAATTCCGGGTCGTGCATTGGGGCCAGGTTTTTCTGCTTCTGGAAATAGGAATAGCTCCTTATTTTCTGCCAGGCTTCTTTTAAAGACTCCTCTTTTATATTCCCAAAACTGAAAGGCGGATAAGGACCGGCTTTTACATCTCCATCTGTCGTTATATGCATCCAGCGCCTGCCTTCCATTGCGCCGAGCATCTGACCTTCAAAATAAGTATTTGCAAACATCCGCGGGCCGGCTGGGCTGGAATTTATCCTGTGGTACATCTCAAGGATGCTTTTTCTATCTTCGTCAGTGATTACAGGCTCATCCCTGGTTTTTGGCATTGCCTCCCATACTGAAAATTCATGGACTCCAAGTTCCCATGCAAGGTTATAGAGCGCAGGCAGTTCCTGTATATTTGAGGGAGATGCGTGTGTTGTCATTACAACCACGAGCCCGGCTTCAAGTGCCAGTTTTATGGCAGAAACCGCTCTTTCATATGCTCCACTGGAATTTCGGGCAGCGTCGTGTTTTTCAGGATCAGTTGAGTAAATCCCTACCATGAGAGAATGGAGCCCTGCGTCTTTCAGGCGGGAAGCTTTTTCTGCTGAAAAATCTGTACCCCAGGTGGAACAGTTTACTATAGCCCGCTTCTTGTCCACATACCTTATCAGCTCAAAAACCTCTTCCCTCAGTAGAGGATCATTTTCAGTAAATGTGATAATGAAAGTGCCGGATTCAAGGGCTTCATCGATTATTCTTTTTACAGTACCGGTGTCCAGCTCATCTGCAACCGTTCCTGGTGGATATCTCGAACTGCTCTGGTTGGTAAGTTCAATGGATACGGTTTCAGGAATGTATTTTCCGAGAGCTATCTGTATTTCTGCAAAAATAAGGCGCTTGAAGGCCGGACTTGGAATTGGAGGGAGCCAGGCTGAGGCGATAACCCTGTCCTCCTCTACGAGTGCTAACTTTTCCTCTTTCAGGCGGGAATTCATCTTTTTCAGGATAGGGTTGAAAGCTACTTTCAGGGTCCCGTTTGCCGTAAGCTCCAGAACATCTCCGGCGTGCCTGAGGTTTACTGACAGCCCGGGCATTGAGAAAATTTCTATATTTTTTTCCTCTGCTTGAATATCTCTCAATGAAACTTCCGGTGTGCCCTTTTTTTCAGAAGTCATTCTTTCTTCACAAGTTCCTGATTTGCCTGCTGGATATTTATAATCAACCCTTTTGAAAACAATTCTTTTTAAAAAAACCCTTTTGAAAACAATCCTGTTTAAAACAGCCTTTTTTAAAACAATCCTTTTGAAAACAGTCCTTCTTAAAACAGTTTTTTTGAAAACAGCCTTTTTTGAAAACAACCCTTTTGAAAAAAAGGCTTGACCAAAAAATAAGTCATCCCTATATTTTCCGGAGGCTTAACGCTGGAGTGCAAGCTCAAATCTAAAAGAAAAATTTAGGCTGCTCGGACACGAAAATGGAAGTAATCGGCCTGAGCTATTTTAAAAAATATAAAATAAGCTTAAACCTCAGACCCTTTCTGAAAAGGCGAGGTTTCCGCTGATTTTCTTTATTTTTACTTTGACCACGTCGCCTTTTGAGGCTCCGGGCACGAAAACCGTATACTTGTCTATCTTTGCAATTCCGTCACCTTTGGACCCGACTGCATCGATCCGGAGCTCATAGGTTCCGCCTTCTTCGATGGCATCCCTGACAACTACATTGCTTACCTTTCTCTTCTTGACAGGCCTGTGAGCACCGCAAGCAGAACATCTCAGGACAAGTACCCTGTCCACCTTAACAAGCTGGGTGTCCGGGCGTCCGCATTCCGAACACATAACGTATTCGTCCACATAAGCCTGAATGTTATCAGAAATCTGGGCTCTCGTAAATCTTCCCTGGAAGACTGCACGTGTGCCTTCTATTTTCCCTGCAGTCCCAAGTTCCCTGGTGAGATATTTCATCAGGTGGTCAGGGTCCCGGTTAAGGATATCTGCAATATTTCCGAAGTTATCAAGAATTGTAGTCTTTCCTTCGGAAAAGATTCTGGGCTCAGGGATTACGAATCGAGCATCAGTAGTTTCGGTATCAGGCATTTTTGCCATTGCACGGTTCAAAAGCTCTTCGTAATCGTACATGTTATTGCTCCTTTTGATATTAACAGTTTAACTGGTTACTGTACCAGTTCTGCCCCTTCGTCGATAACGATTCTACAGGGGGTTGGCAGCTTCTGTCCTGCATGCCAGAGAGCTTTCTTTGCGGCTACAAAGTTTTGCTTATCAACAGCCACTGTGAAGATCTTCTGGAATGGGTTTACCCTTGCTGCAGTACCTACATTCTTCCCAAAAGCCCTGCGCATTCCACTGGACACACGGTCAGCACCCGCGCCAGTTGCCTGCTTGTTTTCCCTGAGGACTTCGTGGGGATAGACACGGAGCTTCATGTAATAGCCCACCTTTCCGGCATCTTCCATCAGGTGCCTGTTTGCTGTAATACGGGCTGCTTCAAGAGCAGTGTGTCTTATCTGACATTTTTCTTCTACAAGTAGGGAGACTTTAATCGGGAAGGAGGTGTTTGACTTGTCTCCCATGTCATAGTGAATAACCTGGCTGCCTGGAACACCGCCCATGTATTTTCTTCTGGTAAATGAGCGCTGTCTTACGTTTCTATACATACTTCCTGGCTTTCGTACCATAAGCTTGATTCTCCTGAAAGGTAATGAGTTTAATTTAATTTAGCTTAGTTTAATTTAGCTTTACGTAGCTTAGTTTAATTTAGCTTTACGTAGCTTAGATTAATTAGCTTAATTAACTTAGTTTAGCTTAATTTAACTTAATTTAAGTTATTTTTGCTTAATTTAACTTAATTTAGCTTAATTTAATTTAGTTTAGCTTAATTTTATTTAGTTTATCTTGATTTAACTTAATTCAGCTTAATTTAATTTCGCTAAAATTTGTTGTAACGGACTTCCTTTCCGGTTCCTTTCCGCATATAAATGTTTGCATTAAGTTTGTGAAAAACCATCTAGCAAACGATTCAGTATGAGATATGTGCATATAGAGATACCTGCCTGTATTTACATTTATCTGTAAACCTACCCTGGTGGACTTCAGCAGGCAGCTACTGTATTTTTCCGGCTCCCTGATAGGAATTCGGATTAAGTTTTTATAACCCCTGAAAATTTGTATATTCTGGGCTTAAGCAACTTACTCCCTAAGTACTTAGTGGTTTATAAGGTTTATTGATGGTTCAGGGTACTTCTCCAGAAATCCTGCAAGTAGCCCAAAACAGCCTGAAAGCATCATGCTCCCGAAAGGAGCGGCAAAATGCAGTTTATTTGAAATCTCCTTTCTGATTTCGGATTCAGAAAGCTTTTCAAGAATTTCTCTTTTTGGGCCAGTAACTAATATAGATCTAACCTGCTCAAATCCCAGAGCTTCCTTTATGTATGCACCGTGCCCTCCGTCTTCGAAAACGTCTTCAAAAGCAAGCTCTCCGTCGGCAAGCTTTATAACGTAATCCTGAAGTTTTTCGGGGTTCATGAGGTAAGTGTGATGCTCAAAAACTGCCGTGATTCTGTTTTCATTCACAAGTGCTCCCAGAGTATGCCCGTTCCCAATATTAACCACAACAGACGGCTGTATAGCTGCAGGATCGGTAAGCGCTCCAAAGATGGCTGCTGGCCCAGTATCCATGAAAACTGCTCTGGTCTTCTTGTTTCCTGCAGCTTTGAGAAGAGAATCTGCCTGAGCTTTCATTCGGGTAAAAGCCTCAGGAATTTCCTCGGGCCTGTACACAAAGTTTTCAAGTTTTCCTCCCTTATCAATGAGTTCTCGAAGCAGTTCAAAGCGGTAGATCCTGTTGCTCTTCTCAGGGGCATTTCCATGGTCCTGTACTGCCACAGCAAAATTTGTCGGCATCTGAACCTCAAACGCCGAAAGCGCAGTCGAAGTCGATACCGGATCGAAATCCTGCATGACAATTTCCTGTGCATTCTCTTCGGATGCAAGTTTTTTTGCTTCGGTTTCGGAGACGATTTGAATCCCGAAAGCCTTCACTTTTTCAATGTTATCATTGATGGTCAGAGCAGCCTTTTCAGTAGCATACACCGGAAAACCTGCCTTTAGATGAGACCTGATGGCAAATGTTGAAGGGCCTCCTCCCATTATGTTTCCGGTAAATACTATTGTTTTTCCCTTTTTGGTTGCTTTCCGTACCTTTTTCGCAATTATCTGAGTGGGAGCGGGCATGACCATAAGCAGGCTGTTTTCCACTTCTTTTTCTGAATTGAAGAGTAGAATATCCTGCGTACCTGTTCCTACATCCACTGCAAGTGTTAACATACCTGAGCATTAGCTGATAAATTATTAAAATATAGGCAAGCAAGTGTGAGTAAGCAGGGCACTAGTAAGCAGGGTACTGGAGAGCAGAACCCTATAACCTTGACTCAAAGCCCCTATATATTTTTATAGAAAATATTATAAATTTTAAACTATATAATTAACATACAACAGGCAATGGAAAGCCTGAACTCTTTGATACTTATTTCCTGAATTTTTCAAAAATGAGTGGTGGGTCTATGAAAATGATTAGAATAGGGATGTTTTCCTGGGAAAGTTTATACTCAATACGTATAGGAGGAATTTCTCCCCATGTATCCGAACTCTCCGAGGCGCTTGCAGCAGAGGGACATGAGGTTCATCTCTTTACGCGAGGCCATGAAGATAATGATGAAATGATCAACAGTGTCCATTATCACAGAGTTGCCTGTGACCAAAATGGAGGAATAGTGGAACAGATGAACCGGATGTGTGATGCTATGTACGGCCGGTTCCTGAATGTAAGAGAAAAAGCAGGTGAGTTTGATATTCTGCACGGGCACGACTGGCACCCTGTAAATGTGCTTTGCAGGATAAAAGCCCAGTTTGGGCTACCATTTGTGTTGACCTTCCACAGTACTGAATGGGGGCGTAACGGAAACAGTTACGGAGGCTGGTGGGAGGCAAATGAAATATCTCATAGAGAGTGGCTCGGAGGGTATGAATCCTCTGACGTGATTGTGACCTCGCCAATATTGAAGGACGAAATTAAGCAAATTTACAAAATTCCCGATTATAAAATCTGGAAAATTCCTAACGGCATAAACGTGGGAAAGATAAAAAGAAATATTGACCCCGGAGATGTGAAAAAGCACTATGGTATTAACCCATTCCTTCCAGTTGTGCTTTTCACGGGAAGGATGGCATATCAGAAAGGTCCTGACCTTCTAGTCAAAGCTGCGGCAAGAGTCCTGAAAAAAAGGGATGCCCGATTTGTACTTATCGGAGATGGGGGAATGCGCTCTCATTGTGAATACCAGGCCCAGAAACTTGGCATTGGAAACTCGTGTAATTTCCTTGGATATGCCCCGGATAACACTGTAATAGACTGGTTTAATGCCTGTGACCTTGTATGCGTGCCCAGCCGGAACGAGCCCTTCGGAATCGTTGTTCTTGAAGCCTGGGATGCAAAAAAACCGGTAGTTGCAAGCGATGCAGTAGCCCTTGTGGAGAACTTCAAGACAGGTGTTGTTGCTTATAAAGAACCCTCCTCTATTGCCTGGGGACTCAATTACGTCCTTGAAGGGCTTGACCGTAACAGAATGGGGAAAAAAGGGCATGATGTTCTTAAAAAAAAATATAACTGGAAAAGAATAGCTGAAAAGACCCTTGAAGTATATGAAAAAGTGATTGAAAAAAAGCCTTATCATAAAAGTATGTGAGAAGTCTGTGAGAAAAGCAAAAGAAAATCAACCGAATAAAATTTCACCTAAAAGAATAAACAACTTATAGCTACTGAATAAACAGTTCCATATAAATGCTATTCTGGTTCTGTAAAGTCTTCGGAAAATTATTATTTACTCCAGCCAAATTGAACCTATATAGTTGTTCAGCCCCCAAAAATTTTACAAGTCCCTGTTATAGTCATGCTTTAAATTGTTGCAACAAAAAATACTTTATATCTCCTTGATTAGTTGCATTGTTTAGACTCGTGACTATAGGTGGTTTTCATGACAGAATCTACACCGGAAATTCACAAAAAAGAAGCAAAAAAATTCTTTTCTTTTGCCTTAATCACAATTTCGACCTCAAGATATGAAAAATACGGAAATCCCGCCTCACCTGAGGAAGCTGAAGACCTTTCAGGCAAAAATATGAAAGATCTTCTCGAAGCGGCAGGCCATAAAATTTCTTTCTACAGGCTGGTTTCCGACAAAAAAACCTCAATTACAGATGCAGTTCTTGCTGCTCTTGACAGCCCCGCAGATATTATAATTACAAGCGGAGGCACAGGGCTTGCACCAAAAGACATTACAATTGAGTCTGTAACCCCACTTTTTGAAAAAGAAATCTCAGGCTTCGGGGAACTTTTCAGGTACAAAAGCATCGAAGATATAGGAACGTCGGTGATCCTTACAAGGGCTGTAGCAGGCGTGATTAAAGGAAAAGCGGTGTTCTGCCTACCGGGGTCGCCAAATGCTGTGAAACTGGCAATTTCTGAGATAATAATTCCTGAAGCCGGGCATATTGTCAGGCATGTGAGGGAATAAACCGTCGCAAATTTTAGTAAATTTGCTTCTTATTAGAGAAATTGCATGAAAAAGTGATAATCCAAATCGTACTTTCAAAAATCATTTTTCTTCATCTTTTTCACTCATCTCTGAAAGAAGCAAATTATAATTGATTTTTATTGTTACTGTAATTGGATAAATGAATCAAACTATGTAATAATGGACGACCAAAAGCCCTTTTACGGAGAAAAACTAATTTTTTATGGGTTATGGAAGCCCTGGTTATGGAAGCCCTAATACAAAAATAACATATTCCTGCAACTACACTCTTTTTCTGGGGAGAGAGTACACTTCTGAGGGGTTAAATTGGTTAAAGGCCTGGTTTATCTTTACACGGGGGAAGGAGAAGGAAAGACCACAAACGCCTTTGGATTGGCTCTCAGGGCTGTAGGCCACGGGTACAGTGTAATAATTATTCAGTTTATGAAAGGCAGGAAGTACATAGGGGAGTACAAAATAAAGGACAGGCTAGCTCCGGAATACGAGATCCACCAGTTTGGAAGGGAAGATTTCATAGATTTCAAGAATCCCATGCCCCAGGATTATGAACTGGCGGAAAAGGGCCTCGAATTTGCAAAAAAAGCTCTGAAAAGGAAGCCCAGGCTCCTGATACTGGACGAGATAAATCTTGCAGCCCACTTTGGCATTGTGAAAACTGAAGATCTCCTCAAACTGCTGGAAGATATACCGAAAGAAACAACAGTCGTCCTGACAGGAAGGAGGGCTCCTGGAAAACTGATAGAAAGGGCAGACCTTGTAACGGAGATGAGGCTTATAAAGCACCCCTTCGAGAAAAACGTCCCGGCAAGGGAAGGGCTTGAATATTAACCAAAAACATGTCCAGTTCACAAAATATACGCTTTCTGTATATGTATCACAAAATATACGTTTTCTGTATGTGTAATATAAAATCTATAATAATTCTTTGTGCAGGCAGAGTTGAAAAACAGTTCTTCTTCTGGGGTGAAAGCCCGGCTGAAAAAAAATTCAGGGTGCCTGGCGGGGGTGAAAGTCTAAAAACCCAACGGCAAAGCCTTATCTTTATGATTCGGGTTTTGAAAACCTTTTTTCTGCCCTTGAGCTGCTGCTGGGCAGTCCTTCCAAAAAGGCTTGGAAAATTCCCCTTCTGGCGGGGCGAAGAGGATTTACTTAAAGTACTGGAGGGTATTTACAAAGAAGCTTCGCCTTCAGGGATGATGATCTTCCTCGGAGAACGTAAATGAATGCTATTCTGTCAGGGGCTGAAGCTCTGTATTAAGTTTCAGGTCTAGTTTCCGAAAACTGGGCCTAAGCTTTTGGAAACATGGGCTGAAATATACACAGGTTTTAATAGAAAACTTATGTATTTTCCAAGTTCTGCAACATATATCTGTATCCTTGAATAAGCGAAGTTATTTCAGGATACAATATCCTCTGAAGACTTTCAAAATCCAAAAAAAAATATGCAATTGATTACTTACATTAAAAAGATAATTATGCATATCAACTATCTTGAAATCGGAGTCTGTGGACTTTCTTGCAGACTTTGCCCTATGTATAATACTGAAGCAAAGAGCAGATGCTTAGGATGCAAGAGTCCTACTAGACTGGCTGTTGGTTGCCCATTTATCACCTGTGCATTAAAAAGAAAAGGAATTGAATTTTGTTGGGAGTGCGAAGAAAGCAACACTTGTGAAAAATGGAAAAAACATAGAGAAGCCGGTAAACAATTTGATTCCTTCAAATGTTATCAAACTCTTGAAGAGGATATTTCATTTATATGTAAGAACGGTATTGATGAATTTGAAAAAATACAAAAACAAAGGGAGTATTTACTTAAAGAAATGTTAAAAGACTTTAACGAAGGTCGTTCAAAAAGCTATTATTGTATTGCTGCAACTATTCTAGAACTTGAAGAACTTAAAAAAGCACTGAACCAAGCCAAAAAAGAATCTGATGGACTTAATATCAAAGCAAAATCAAAGATTCTTCATTCGATTTTAGATGGCATCGCTTTAAAGAAAAAACATTACTTAAAATTAAGAAAATGAATATATTGTATCTTTTTTTATCCAAAAATAATTTCGTGTATTTAAGATCTTTAGTTCTCCTATAATTTTTTTTCTTGACTTTTCGTTGAGTCAAATCAGTAGTTAACATAAATATGGTTCGCGATTTCCCTATCAACAGCATACCTGGTCTGGTCAACCTCAAAAAGGTATGAGGGGGACCTTCTGAGTAGGGTAATTGGCATTCCAGGCAGGATACCCATAGCAATTAGTTTCTGTAGAATTCCCGGGTTCTTCGTTTCAAGGTATGAGATCTTTCCGGTTTTTCTGGGTTCCATTGCGCAGAGAGTTATAGCTTTCAGATCAAAATGTGAGTTTTTAGTTACCATTTGAAAAACTTCCTTATGGATTGAATAATCTTTGCTTCTTGTACAAGTTCATATCCGCAGTTTGGACAGCACTGCTTGTTACAGCTGTGAAGTTTTCCGCAGCCGGTGCATTTCGTTTCATCAGCTTTCTCAAACTCATTTCCGCAGAGAGGGCATTTCACAGGCTCACCCCCAGAACAGTTAACAGGGTGTGTACAATAAAACCTGTAAGGAATGCAAACGGGAAAATGAAGCCCGAAATTGCAAGGGCTGTTTTAAAGCCCCTTTCTTTTATTGTCATCATGAACTGGGCTATACATGGCATGAAAAGGGTAAGAGTAATGGCTGCAACTACGAGCTGCACACCTGTTAGTAATCCGGAATCGTGCATTCCATAAAGTCCCGCTGCCCCGAAATCTCTCCTGAAAAAGCCGAAAAGGAAGACATCAGCTGCATCAGAAGGCAGGCCTATCCAGACTGTTGGGTATTCTATGATTTTCAGGGCGAGGGCAAAAAGGCCTGTCAGCTTGCCTATCCAGATCAGAACACTTGCCAGTACAAATAGCGGCAGAACTTCCAGAAAATACCAGTGCATTCTGGAGTAAGTTTTAACCAGTACGTTCGAAAGTTTAGGTTTCCTCAGAGGAGGCATTTCAAGTATGAAGGTGGGAGCTTCTCCTGGCAGTATTCTGGAAGCCAGGAAGCCTATCAGGACGAACTCCAGTAATATTACTACAGACCAGATAAGCAGGCTTTCAGGGCTTCTCGAAAGTATTGAAAGAATAATGCCTAACTGTGCCGAGCAGGGAATTGCAAGAGCCAGCAGGATATTTGCAATAAGCCGTTCCCGCTTTGTTTCAAGGGTTCGGGTAACCATTGTAGCCATTGTCGAACAACCAAACCCAAGCACCATTGGGATTACCGCCCTTCCGCTGAGCCCTATTTTCTTAAACATACCATCAAGGAGCAGGCCCAGTCTTGGAAGATAGCCCGTGTCTTCTATGATGGAAAACACAAGGAAAAAGGCTCCCACTATCGGAAGGATCAGGGCAATTGCATATGTTACAGCCTGGGTAAAAATCCCGTATTCTCCTACAAAAAGGTCCTGCAGAGCAGGATATGGTACAAGCGATACGAACTTTGCAGTTACAAAGGGATTTATGTATCCTCCAAAGACTGTATTTTCCAGAAAATCAACAACTGTTCCCGCTGCAAATACGCCTACAAACAGATAGAGACCGAAGTACAGGATTAAAAACAACACAGGTATACCAAGCACAGGATGGATGAGAATACTGTCAATTTTCTCGGAAAAACCGAGATATCTATTCTGTGTTTTACTTCCATTTATCCAGGTATCTTCCTCTGCTCTTATTTTTATTCCAGTACCTTCCTCTGCTCTTCTTTTTTCGGCTTTCCCACTACTTTTTCTCTCGATTCTCTCAGGCCTTTTCATTACCTGTTCTACGATTTCGTTTACATGCTCCTGGCGCTTCAGGGTGAACAGGTAGGAAAGAGGGACTTCAGATATCTTTGAGGCAGCTTCTGCAAGTTTCTGGATTTCTTCGGAGCTTTTTTCATGGCTTTCTTCCCCACAATATGTGGTTTTTTGAACTCTGCGCAGGTATTCAAGGGCTGTTCGATCTTCCTGGAGCAGTAGGAGTGATATCGCTCTTTTTGAGATTTCGGCTGAGATTTCGGCTTCTTTTGTGGGGTCAAGCAAACCTTCAACTGCTTCGATATATGGCTCAATTTCTGAGCCATAGTCAAGTTTTTGCCTAAATTTTTGTGCATCGTTTTCAGGGGTAAACTCCGAAATTGTAGCTTTAAGTTCCTCTATTCCTTTTCCTTCACTTGAAACCGTTCCTACAACTGGAATTATCAGCAATCGACTGAGTTTAGATATATCGATTTCAATTCCTCTTTCTTCAGCCTCGTCCATCATGTTCAGGACAAGAATTAAAGGAAGTCCGGCTTCAAGGAGCTGCAGGGTGAAAGAAAGCATCCGCCTGAGGTTTCGGGCATCTACCACATGGAGATAAACTGAAGGTTCTTCTTCAAAAAGCAGAAGCTGAGAAACCCTTTCTTCCTCACTCACAGGGAGCAGGGAGTACATCCCGGGCGTGTCAATGATTTCATATTCCTTTTCTCCTATCCTTGCTTTTCCATGGGTGATTTCAACTGAGGTTCCCGGATAATTGGAAACCAGTGTATAACTTCCCGAGAGGGCATTAAAGAGACTGCTTTTTCCCACGTTAGGGTTTCCTATAAGTATGATTTTCGGAAGCTCTTTTCCTGGAATGCATCTCGTTTTTCCGCAGCAGCATTCTCTTTCAGGGCAGGTAACTGGTAGTTTCATACTTTTGCTCTTATATTTAGGCAAACCTAATTTTTAATTTTGTCCGTATTTAGGCAAACCTAATATTTAAGGTTATGCCAGTGACATGAAGCTCTCAAGTTTATTGTACAAAACCCACATTTTTAAAAGTTTTTGACTCATAAAAAGCCTTTTACCTGAATCTTTAATTCAAATTTCAATTTGTAAACTTATCCCAAAACCAATTTTCAGTTTCACTCAGTAAGATTTTCGGGAGCATTTTTCAGGATCAGAAACTCGATTTTTCTCGGTCATCTAAACACGCATGAGTTTAAGTTCCAAGCTTAGCACATCAATGAAAAAGCGGCGCCTTTGAAGAAGAAATACCGACAAACATAGACATTGTAAATATTCCTTAAAAAGTTATATGTAAAATATCAATTTGTAGTCGCCATTTTATTCATTTAATATTTATATTTCTGCTAATATTATATTTATTAAATATAATTACTCTATTGCATGTGTTTGATTTCGCCTTTGCTGGCAAGTCCCATGATATAAAATGAGGATAGAATTTACTACTGTTAGTATCCGCATCAAAATACATTGGACAATTTATTAATAATGAATATATCTGCCAACATGGGTGAATTGAATAACTAAAATCTGCAAAATTGATTAAGTTGAAACAGGTTGGGGGAGTCAACAAATGAGTCTTAAAAAGACACTGGGTATTTTGCTGGGAGTTTGTTTTTTGCTATCAGTGACAGTAGTGGCAGTAAGCGCTAAAGAAATGCCCTGTATGCCTGGAAAGGAGACATACAAGACCGCAGAGAAGACAAAAAATAAACTTAAAGGATTTTCTATCAACATCGAAAAAGCCACTTTGGAGAATAACAACTTCCGCAAGGTACTCTATACTGCAAAGCATAACCAACTAGTGCTTATGAGCCTCAAGCCCGGGGAAGATATCGGAATGGAAGTGCATGAGAAAACCGACCAGTTTCTCCGCTTTGAGGAAGGGCAGGGAAAGTGCATAATTAACGGTAATGAATATGAAGTCGGTAGCGGGTCTGCGGTGATTGTGCCTGCAGGTGCTCATCACAATGTCATCAACACTTTGAAAACAGGTCCTTTGAAACTCTACACGGTCTATTCACCGCCTGTTCACAAGGACGGCATTGTACGTGCCACGAAGGCCGAAGCCGAAGCTAATCCAGAGGAATTTGATGGCGTGACTACGGAATGTAACTAAGGAATAAGGTCAATAAGAAGTAGGAATAAACGCTTTATATTCATAAAGCACTTTTCTTTTTATATTTTTAAATAAATGCCTGGATCTTTTCGAAAACGTTCGTTCGCAGCAACGGTGTCTGCGGTTGGTTTTGTATCCTAATTTTTTGATCTATTTTGGGGAGCTTGTACGAGAGATTCAAAAGTCAAATTTTGATTTTTGAGTTAGGCTTAGTAGTCTGCATCTCAATAGCCTACGGTTTAATAGTCTATATGACTTAGTAGTCTATGGGTCATACGTTGTTGTTTATTTCATCTTATTTCCCTGCTCATATCCCTGTAGTATTCGAAAAATTCTTGTCCCCATTTTATTGCCTGTGGTTCGAAACTCATCACATACTGGTGGTCAAACCTGCCGTTTTCGTTAAACAAGCCCATAGTCATTATTCCGTTAGAGATAGCAATTAGCGCGGGGATTTCAATTTCTTTTTTTTCCAGAATGTAAAGGCTTGAATTTTCCATTTTGAGAAATTCTTTTCCCTCTGCTTTGAAATCTTCTACAAGCCGCAAGTATGCGGCTTCACTCAAAATAAGAGAAATTTCAACGTCTTTTCGTGCAAGGTTGAGAACAAGATCTGGAAGTTGAGGATGAAAATACGAATAAAACATGTGGATATAGGTTGAGTTGGAAAGGTTATTTACAAACTCCGGGTTCAGATCAAAAGTATGACTAAGATCCGGTTCTATGAGGCGATAGTTTCCAAGTTCGTTTATCCTATCTACAAGATGGGGTGGAATAGGAGCAAGCTTTCTATCGGCCCAGAACTCTTCGTTCTTCTCAAACACTGACAGGGTCTCAATCAGGGGTTGCATTTTTTCGATGACGATTTTCCCTATTGCACTGAGCCGGTATATTCCTTCTTCATGTATTACCAGATCCTCTTCTTTTAACTTTTTTATCTGAGGAAGAAGAGCCGTCCTCGGCACCTGAAGTTTCTCAAGTATCTCTTCGATGTCCTTAGGGCCTTCTTTCAGGAGCAGAAGAAAATCTTTTCTCTTCTCTGAAAACAGGATAAGATCAAGCAAGCCGGGATTCATTTTATAGTCTCCGTCCTGAACTTATGAAAAAAGGTTTTGTTCGCCGGTTCTGTTTTTATGGTTCACTTTTTTAAGTCCCTTATGAGTGCCAGACTGCTAATAAAGGTGTCGAAATTATTTGAAAACTTCGTCCTGTTTCTTACCAAATTGGGGAAATAGCCATAATTTAATGAATTTACGGACAAAAATCCTCTCATAACCCTTATTTTCTTTTTATCTATCCCATGTGAGTCCAGAATAAATTGATAATCTCATTTAAGCGATAAGAACAATCACAGAATCCTGAACAAACTTAACTTTTAGCTTATCTTACTTAGAGCCTATCCGAAAAGTGGTTACCTACTGTAACTTTCCATTCACAAAATGCAAAACCGGAACGGATACCCTGATATTTAAACTTATTGTAACTTTTCAGCATGTATTACTGACTTTTCGGATAGGCTCTAAACCGAAGATCAGAACTATAGAACTTCCATATATGTGCTGTATGGAATCCACAGTAATTTTAGAGAACGTGGTGGCATCTACAGCGTTAGCAGAAGATTTCGACCTGGAAAAAATGATGGAGTCTGGGCTGGAGGGAGCAGAATATAACAAAGCTAAGTTCCCTGGCCTCGTCTACAGAATAGAGAATCCCAAGGCTGCCTTTCTAATTTTCACTTCCGGAAAAGTGGTATGCACTGGAGCTAAGAGCATCGAGAACGCTCATAAGGCCATAATCACTCTAGCTAACACACTAAAGGATATCGGCTTCGATAAAATATATCCAGAACCTGAAGTTCATGTTCAGAACATTGTAGCTAGTGCTGATTTGAAAACAACCCTTAACCTGAACACCATTGCTATAGCTTTTGGTCTGGAGAATGTCGAATACGAGCCAGAAGTATTTCCTGGGCTTATTTATAGGGTCGAGGCTCCCAAGGTCGTAGTGCTTGTGTTCAGCTCTGGTAAGCTGGTAATCACAGGTGGCAAAACTCCGGAGGATTGCGATGAGGGTCTGCGGATCATCAGTACAGAGTTTGATAACTTAGGACTTCTTTATTAAATGTATCCTTAAAGTCTCGTAAACTTGTAACGAATATCACATACAAAATTGGGAAGTAAATAAGAGAATCAGAGGGAAAAATATGCATATAACCAACAAGACAGAAACAGAAGACATGTTATTTGAATTTACATTTTCTCACTCCAGTTCACCTGAAAACTTATTTAATCAGACCCTAATATACATTTTAAGAGGAAAAGATGGCTTAGATTTTGCAGAAATCAATATATCCCATATAATTACAAGAACAGGCAACTTTGAAGAAAGAAAAATATCACAACGGTACATTGAATAGTTAGGGAATTAAAAACAGGCTCTAAAATTCCAGACTCTACTTAAGCTGTTTTTATAATTTTACTATAAAATTTACATTTTTACATTTTATGCACATTTCAAACCCTGACACTCTTATGCCACTATGCTATACTAAAATGTTATTTTGTTGATCTAAGGTCAATAAAATGTCCAATAATCAAACATTATTGTCCTATATTGGCAGGAGTTCGAAATGTGTATTTTACAGTAAATGTATACACATTTTACTTTTGAGTTGAAACCAATGCCTCCCTATTCACCCTTTCCAGAACATGGCTGTTAAGAGTAAATGGTTTATCACTTTTAGCATTTTGTTCCATGTAATGTAAAGTTCCCTTAGAGGCTGCCTTAAAATTAAATAATCCTTTTTTCCTGCTTAGAGCCTATCTGAAAAGTGTTGTTACCTACTGTAACTTTCCATTAACAAAATGCAAAACCGGAACGTATGCCCGGATATTTAGATTTATTGTAACTTTTCAGCATGCATTACTGACTTTTCGGATAGGCTCTTAGTACCTGCAACGAAATAACCTATGCAACTTATAATTTATTGTAACTTCAATTGGCTACCTTGATAGTGAAAATCAAAACGTTCAATTGGAACTCTGCATAGTTTATTCTGAGACGAGGCCTTATTGCTTGCCTGACTTATTGCTTGCCTGACTTATTGCTTACCTAACTCATTGCTTGCCTAACTTATTGCTTGCTTAAACTTATTGCTTATATCTATTTGAAAGTTTAATTACTGTCCGTTTTTTATAAAATTTAACCTACTGCCGGCATTAATCTAAAACTTAAATTACTTCCAGTATTAAACTCAGAAGATTACCTTATTTCCACTATAAATCCGGAGGTTCACCTGATTGCTTTTCGGTTTGCTAGGAAACGTTGATATAGAAGATAATGAGAAAAGGGAGAAGCCTGGATGAATGGTAAATAACTTCAGGTAAGTAACAAGTAGCTTCGAGTAAATGGCAAGTAGCTTCAAGTAAATGACAAGCGGTTTCGAGTAAATGGCAAGTAGCTTCGAGTAAATGACACGCAGTTTTTCAAAAGTAAATAATCTTTTCATTTATTGGTTGTGTAATTTCTTTTGTAGTAATCTATAATAATGTGTATATTATGATAGGGTATAAATTATAATAATATGAATGTTTCATAATTGTCAGAATGAATTTTACAATTAATGTGAGGAAGGTCAATGGAGAAAGAAAAGTTATACAGGTTAAAAGCCGAGGCAAATCAGCTTTCCCCTATTCTTAACATCGGAAAGAATGGTGTAACGGATACTCTGATTGAGGAACTGAATAAGCAGATAAAAGCTAGCAGGCTTGTGAAGGTAAAAGTGCTGAAAAGCGCTGAAGAAGGAAAAGATTTAAAGGTTATTGCGGAGGAAATTGCTGCTGCTACGAGATCCACTGTGATAGAGGTACGTGGAAGGACCGTGGTTCTGTACAGGTAAGAATTCTATACAGGTAAGAATTCTATACAGGTAAGATTTAAGATGCAGGAATTATCTTTTTTCGAACTCCTATTTTTGGTGAGCCTTCGAATTACAAATCCTATATTTTGTTTAAATAAGAATAACTTCCTGCCTTTTAAATGAGGAATAAGGTTTTTCTGTAGTATCTCTGTAATAGGTTAAAGTCTATAAGTATGTAGTTGCTTTAATATAAACTCATTATATATTTCGTTATGTTGGTAAGTTATTTATTCTGCAAAAGCAACATCGAGTTGTAAATTATTCGCACACGATTTACAGGTGTTTCATTATTTCAAATCAGTTCCCTATAATTTATATAAAAGTGAATGGATAAATACACTGAATTACTGTATAGAAATTCAAAATTTCACAGTATGTGCACTTTAAGTGCCTGGAAGTTTCTTAAAACGGTTGAGTTGGGGTATTTCTCCTTTTGTTTTCAGATAGACCAGGGCAGAGCAAAACCCAACCCTCCGGAGAGATTGTTATGCTTGAAGATGAATATCAACTTGAATTTTTCAAAAATAACGGGTTCGTCCGGAAGCAGTGCCAGTCATGTGGCAAATTCTTCTGGACACGTGACCCTGACCGAAAAACATGCGGAGACGCGCCCTGCGATCCCTATACCTTTATAGGAAACCCGATTTTTTCCAGGGAATTTGATATCTCCCAGATGCGTGAATATTACCTCTCATTCTTTGAGGAGAGAGAGCACACAAGGATCGACCGTTATCCTGTAGTTGCCCGCTGGAGAGATGACCTTTATCTTACCATTGCGTCCATTGCAGATTTTCAGCCTTTCGTAACTTCAGGACAGGTTCCCCCACCTGCAAATCCCCTAGTGATTTCCCAGCCCTGCATTCGCCTGAACGACTTGGACTCGGTGGGCAGGAGTGGGCGCCATCTTACAACTTTTGAAATGATGGCACATCATGCCTTCAATAAAAGGGATCACGAAATCTACTGGAAAGAACATGCCATGGAACTCTGTGATGAACTCCTTACCTCACTTAAGTTAGATCCCTTTGCTGTAAGTTACAAGGAAGAGCCCTGGGCAGGTGGAGGAAATGCAGGGCCCTGCGTTGAGGTTCTTGTACATGGGCTTGAGCTTGCTACCCTTGTTTTCATGGACCTGAAAGCCGACAAAAAGGGTGACATTCTCATCAAAGGTGATACTTATTCGAAGATGGATAACTACATTGTTGATACCGGATACGGGCTCGAACGTTTCGTCTGGGCTTCTAAGGGTTCACCTACAATCTATGACGCACTTTTCCCTGGCATAGTAAACGAACTCATGGGGCTTGCAGGGCTTGAGCATGAACTGGATAACTCCGAATATGCGAATATCCTGGCTCAGAATGCTCGGCTTGCAGGGTTTATGGATGTAAGTGAACAGTCAAACCTTCTGGAACTCAGGAAAAAGGTTGCTTCAAGTATCGGAATGACCGTGGATAAGCTCTCGGCTATAATGGAACCTGTAGAAAAGGTCTATGCAATTACTGACCATACACGCTGTCTGACTTTCATGCTTGGAGACGGGATTATTCCCTCGAACGTTAAAGCAGGGTACCTCGCAAGGCTTGTCATCAGGCGGACTTTACGCATGATGGATGACCTTGACATCCGTACCCCGCTTTCCGAGATTATGGATATGCATATAAAGAATATGCCGGAGTATCCAGAATTCAGGGAAAATTTCCCGGTCATACAGGATATCCTGGAATCCGAAGAAGAGAAGTTCCGCAATACAATGGAGAAAGGCCGCAGAATCATTCAGAAATCGGCATCTCATTTCAAGAAAACCGGGGAAAAGATTCCTTTATCTCAGTTAACTGAACTTTACGATTCCCACGGAATCCCGCCCGAGATGGCAAAAGAAGTAGCATCCGAAATAGGAGTGGGTGTAGAATTCCCTGACAATTTCTATTCCATTGTTGGTGAACTGCATAACAAGGCCGAGGAAAAGGAAGAAAAAGTAGTTCCGTTTGCAGACCGGCTTAAACACCTCCCGAAGACAAAGCGCAGTTTCTATGACGAGCCCACGCGCCTGGAATTCGAGGCTGTTGTACTGGATGTCTTTGACAACAACATAGTGCTGGATAACACCTTTTTCTACGCCGAAGGCGGTGGACAGCCTGCAGATATGGGAACAATCGCTACCGGATATGCAGTATACAAGGTTGTGGACGTCCAGGTCTACGACGGCGTAATAGTACATACCATAGAGAACCCTGATGGGAATCTTGATATCCGCAAGGGTGACATTGTAAACGGTAAAGTGGATGAAAGGCGCAGGATGACCCTTGCCAGGCACCACACGGCAACCCATATCGTAAACGATGCAGCCAGGAAAGTCCTTGGAAAACACATCTGGCAGGCCGGTGCCCAGAAGTTTGAGGACCACTCCAGGCTTGACCTTTCACATTACAAGCATATCTCCCCTGATGAAATAAAGCAGATAGAGCTTCTGGCAAATCGCATGGTTATGGAAAACAAGCGGGTTGTTACGGAGTGGATGCCAAGAACTGAAGCTGAGCAGGAATACGGCTTTGGACTCTATCAGGGTGGAGTGCCTCCAGGAGAAAAAATTAGAGTTGTAAAGGTCGGAGACGATGTTGAGGCCTGTGCGGGTACGCACTGCGTCAGTACAGGAGTTGTCGGCCCGATCAAAATCCTGAGAACCGAGAGGATCCAGGATGGAGTTGAAAGAGTTGAGTTTGCAGCAGGAGTTGCAGCTGTCCGTGCCATGCAAAATATAGATTCGCTCCTGGCAGATTCCGCAAAGACCCTGAGTGTGCCTCCAGAACAGCTTCCTGCAAGTGTTGAGCGTTTCTTCGGGGAATGGAAAGACCTCAAGAAAGAAAACGAAAAACTCAAGGAAGAAGTTGCCCGCGCCAGGGTTTACAGGCTGCTGGGAGGAGCTTCTGAGGTTTCAGGTCTCAAGGTTATTGCCGAATTCATTCCTGAAGCTGATTCCCTTGAACTCCAGAAGACCGCTACTGAACTCATGAAATATGAAGACGTGGTAGCTCTTCTCGCAAGTGATGCCGAAGGAGTTAAGCTCGTTGCATCTGCCGGACAAAAAGCCTTAAGCTGCGGAATCAATGCAGGCAGCCTTGTCCGCGAGATGTCGAAGCTTGTAAGCGGAGGCGGAGGCGGAAAACCTGCTCTTGCTATGGGCGGTGGAACTGACCCCTCAAAAATTCAGGACGCGCTTGCCCGTGGGCTTGAACTCGTAAAAGAAGTCTGCAAGTAAGCCTGAAATAAAAAAGTCTACAGTAATGAAAAAAGGAAGTCTACAGGTAAGCCTGAAGATACCGGGTTTTAAATTCCCGGCAATTTCTTCTTTTACTTTTTTCTTCCCTTTCACTTCTTTTTTCAATCTTTTTTCAATTGGTTTTTCAATCATTAAAGATAACTTCACAAAGGATTGCAATCCCGTCTTTTACAAAGAGATGCACGGTTTTATTTCCTTCAAGGCCTTTTTCAACCTCGTTTCGCACTTCCCAGTATTCTTCGGGCTTTACTCCTGCCCTGAGTACAACACTCCCAATATTCTGGCCTTTCAAGAATTTATTGATCTCTTTTGGTTCAAAGGAGCAGATTTTCAGTACAAGGTAATGATTTTTGATCATGGACTGTTTTATCAGGGCATCCGATGTCAATAAAAGCCTTTTTTTGTCAACTCTGAAAAGCTCAAAACCTCCCATGAGAGGCCCTGCCATCTGCATCATGGATTCCACAAGCTCAGGCAGCAGTCCAGCTGCGACTACTGAAGGTTCAGGCTCGTAGGCATTAAGTTTCATTTTGTCTGTTTCCTTTACCTGCGGGAGCCCATATTTTGAAACCAGCCCTTCGCCTGCAGGCAGAGCTACAGCCATGCAGTCGTACTGCTTCAGCCCGCCGAAGTAAAGGGTAAGGCGATTGAGCTGCCCGTCCAGCGAGATGTATTCTTTTTCGCAGTCAAAAGGAATCCTTTCAGGCGGCATCTGGGGCGGAGCTTCAAAAGCAAAATTTCGGGTTTTTTCTTCGTAAGCAGCCAGTACATTCGGAATCCCAGGCTCAAGGCTTGAGACATGCCTTTCGCTTTCTTCGGCCGGGCGGAAGGGGTCAGAAAATATTATATCAACGGCCGGGATCTGCTCTATGACTTTCGGGTCAAGAGCGTCTCCGCAAATGAATTTCACGTTGTCAAGTCCGTACATTGCGCAGTTCTGTTTTGCATACTCGATTTTTTTGGGGTCGATTTCCACTGCATATACGAACTCGCATTGTTGGGCAAAAAAGACGGTTTGCCCTCCTATTCCGCAGCTTATGTCAGCCAGAATTTTACATCTCAAACGCTGCGCCCTGTAGCGAGCAATTGGCTCAGGGGTCGCAAAGCGCAGGCTTTCCTTATCCCCATGCAGGGGCTTCTCAAATTGTTTTCTCCGTGCCACGTCGATCAGGAGTAGTAGATAGTTTATGAGATTTAAAGACGACTGAAAACAGAAGATTGTAGAGCTTCTGCTCGCTAAGCAAACGCTCGCTCGCTTTATCCGCGTTCTGTCAGGAGAATGCTGACTAAAAACTCAGGTATTATCACTTTACTTTTATTCAACTTCGGAAATAATCACGATGTAGTTTTTCCCGTATTTTTCGGCACAGGCCGGACAGGTAGTATACCACATGTACCATTTCTTGATTTCCAGGTCCTGGCTTTTTGCATAGGCTTCAAAGTCCTGGCACCATTCTCCTGTATTTTCGAAGTCTCCTTCATAGACTTTGCTCAAAAATTTCCCGCTCAGTGTTACGTTTTCGGCATCTTCCACTTCTTTATCGACAGCCAGATAAATGTCCATATTTGATTCCGAGGTATGATCCGACAAACACAGCCAGTCCGGCATTTCTGCGCCTGCCCTGGAGACTTTCTCGTTCATCCGCGTTATTACCTCTCCAAAATTCAGAGGCATGTAAAACTGTGTGGTAACCGAATCCTTGATGAACCTTTTATTGTTCCATTCAAACAATTTTCCGTCCCAGGGGGAGGGGTCAAAACGGGGGCAACATTCAGGAGTTTCTAGTTCGGAGGTCATAATTTTTCACCCTGTTATGTAATGACTTTGGGGGTTATTTTAGGTTTTGGTTTTAGTGTTTTTGTGATAGTTACTTCCCCATGACAGATGACGGAAAAATCTAGTGTCAACAATTTAATTATTGTGCATAATCATTGCTATCTTCTCATCCGCACATAATGATTCAAGTTTACTATATGATCAATAACTATATTTTCTTGACACTAGTCTGTCAATTCTAGCAAGAAAAAGCTATGAATAAGTCAGGTATAACTACCTCGTGTCAGCTTATTCACAGATAAATTCGTTTTTCATGCAAAAGTTGAACTACAAAATTTAGGCATGAAACAATGCTCTTTAAAAAAATGAATAATTTATCGCTCCTTCAGAAAGCAATATCTTTTGGTTTAAAGTACTCTGGATCAAAATTTTTCCCCAGCCACGCCACTGTATGTTCGTATTCCTCATGTTCAGGGTCTTCCAGGATATCGAGCATCTCTTCATAGCCCCCTATTCCTCCTATATCTTCAGGGGCTGCTGCTCTTTTTCCTGCAGTGCAGACTGGATATTTCGCTCCTTTTTTTTTCGGAAGGATTTCCTCAAGCCGGACTTTTATCTCCCAGTTGTCCTCGAAATCGTAGGTGTACAGAGCAACCTTATTTTCCGGAGTGAAGTATTTGGAAAGCTTAGCCTTATTTTCCGGTACAAGGGGTTCACAGAAAGTTTCACAACCGTCATCTGTTTCCCCTATTTTGTCAAGATCTCCGGTTTTTGGGTTTTGCACCTCGAATTCATGCAAATGGTAATCTTTCCAGTTCATTACAGTCTGAATAGCCTTATGAAGGTCCAGAAAAGTATAATTCTCCGGGACCTGGATTCGCCGCCAGATTTTAGGACTAATACCTTTTATTGAAAGTTTTAACTGGTATATCTTTTTAAACGTGTCTTTCATACGGTTATTCCCCAGAATAAACGACCGCTAACATCAACTAATTTCTGCTACCGTTCGTTAGCTTCTGCTAATATTCATTAATTTCTGGCAATATTCATTAATTTTTGCTAATCTTAGATACTATTCAATAATATCCTATAATCTTCAATAATATTTCATAATGCTCAAAAGCATCTAACGACGTCCAATAATATTCGATAACGTTCTCAAATATTTGGGAATCTTCAATGCTATTTTATGCTATTCAATGATTTCTAAAAAGGATAAAACCGATAGTCTGTATATGAATTCCTTTTATGATTTCTTTTATGGCTGAAAGTGGGGCAGATCCTTGATTGTTTCTAAACATTCGTCTATAGATAAATCTCTATAAATTTCAAACCACGTTCCCGTATGCCTCATGTATGAAAGGTTGAAAAGCCTATTTCCCGCATATTCCATGCGTGTGAACTTTGTTTCAAAAAATAGAGATATAGCCTGCGGGTACGGGCATGCGTACTTCGCGCAGAAGTAAAAATAGCTGCGGTACCACTTCGTATAAATGTCCACTACGTAGTTAAAGCGCATCTCTTCCGGTGGAGAGTTAATGTATTCATGTTTTAAAAACGATCATTGGATCTTGCTTAAGAATGTTAAGTTAAAAATGAATATATTCACAAATTGATAAATATCACTATAAAATTGTCTTACTTAGTAAAAGTAAAAATCATAATCTTAACTTCTGCTTATAAATCATCTCTTTTTCGTATCCATTATATTTGTGTAACATAATTCTTGTACCATCGGCTTCTATTTCTGCATATCCAGTAACAGGATAAAACATAAAAAACTTAATTGTGCCACCCCAACTCCTATGTAATGTTATAGCTTTTACCTTTCTAATTTTAACTTTACCCGATATTACATTATACCTATAACTTTTCTCGTAATCATCACCCCATTTACCTACACTTGTTACTTTTCCGGTAAATATGCGAGCCATGTTACAGTGTATAACTCTATCTCCAAACGCCTTAACATATTTTGGCTTACTTATTTGGGTTTTATTATTATTTCTACTACCAAATAAATTTTTAAGGAAATCTAGCATTTTCATCGCCTGATATACTTCGCAAAAATAAAAAAGTTTCAATCCTTTCCTTTTTTAATGGACCTTGCTCGCGAATAGTATATGCACAACTTATTTAAAAAGTATTGCTCACAAATCGAGCTTTTTGGGAATGTATACCCAAAGGCTGTAGGTTTCAATCCTTGTTTTAGTGGATCTTGCTCACGAATAGGGCAAAAATTTCCGTTATTTGGCTAGAAAAGGCCTGAAATGAGCCCAATTTCGGGGCTAAAATTCTTGTTGGAAAATTATCAAACCCTTTATAAATACAAGAAAAACAGGGTTTCTAGCAGTTTGGAAACAAGCAGTTTGGAAACATTCTGGTATATACCTTTCTTTCTATTTAACTTTTGTATTTAAAGGCGTCTTAAGTAGATTTAAGAGCCGGTTTAATTCAATACTGGTTTTGCTATTTTTTAAAAACGCCGAGTTTAAACTATTTTCTTCACTCCGACACTGAATTCAATCCAAAAATGACAAGCGAATAAAAATATTATTTTGTATTATTTAATCTTATGTAATTGCTATATTAGTATTACATATATTTAGAAATGTATTTATAGCAAAACGAGTCTAGTCTAGTTCATCTTAATTTTTGTCAAAAAAATATTGCTATATTATTATGTTTTCTCAATAACGTGTTATCTAATTGATTTAAAATTACTGAAAAACACTACTGGTAGGCAATACTATTAAAATAATTTAATATAACGACGAGAAAGGAGGAGTCTGAATCAAGAAAAATCAGCAATATATCTTAATAGGGGCAATAGTCATAATTATTGCTGCTGCTATTGCTTTCATGCCAGGTAATGAGCCAGCCAGTTCGGCTTCCGGGGTGTCGGATGAATCGGTTTCCGGAGGTTCGAGTGATTTAGCTTCCGGAGATTCGAATGAATCAACTTCTCAGGGCTCGGATGAGCTGGTGGCAGCCGTAGGGACCCATGGCGGAGAGCCGGAGACCGGTTTTAATCCGATTACAGGATGGGGCTATAGCCGTGAACCGCTGGTCCAAAGTACTCTTTTTAAAAAGGATAGTAATGGGTCTCTGATTAATGATTTAGCGACAAATTATTCTGTTAGTGACGATGGGTTTACCTGGACTGTTAATATAAGAGACGACGTTAAATTCCATGATGGGGTGCCTTTAACTGCCAGGGATGTAGCATTCACGTTTAATACCGCAGCAAATTCGAGTGGAGTCGATCTCTCAGTGCTGAAAAATGCGGTAGCCCTCGATAACTACACGGTTGAATTCACATTAAATGACCCGCAAACGACTTTTATTCACAAGCTTGCAGCTCTCGGGATTGTGCCTGAACATGCTTACAATGAGACTTACGGAGAACATCCTATCGGGTCAGGTCCATACCGATTCGTAGAATGGGACAAAGGCCAGCAGGCAATCTTTGAAGCAAATCCGGATTATTATGGCCAGAAACCGTACTTTAAGAAATTAACTTTACTCTTCATGCAGTCAGACACAGCTTTTGCGGCAGCTAAATCAGGACAGGTTGACATAGCCGAAATTCCTTCTTCCTACGCTAATCAGAAAGTAGATGGAATGAAAATAGTGTCCCTTAGTTCCATTGATGCTCGGGGAATAACCTTCCCAATGCAGCCCGACATGGGAAAGAAAACGGAAAATGGCTATTCAATCGGAAATAATGTAACCTCCGATCCTGCGATAAGAAAAGCCCTGAACATCGGAATAGACAGGCAGGCCTTAATCGATGGCGCATTAAATGGGCAGGGTGAAGAGGAATTTACTGGAGTGGACAAACTTCCCTGGGGCAATAAGGACGCTATGTTCGAAGACGGAAAAGTAGACGAAGCAAAGAAGATTTTAGCGGACGCCGGCTGGAAAGATACCGACGGTGACGGCATTCTTGAAAAGAATGGGACGAAAGCAGAATTTACCTTATTGTATTATTCAAACGCTCAGGAAAGGCAAGCATTATCCGTTGCATTGAGCGAGGAAGCTAAAAAACTGGGAATAAACATTAAAGTCGAAGGTAAGAGCTGGGATGAGATTGACACTCTGGCGCATTCGACTCCGGTAATTTTCGGTTTCGGTACACTGGACCCGACTGACTTATATCTGAAATACTACAGCAAAAGCTACGACCCTGCAAACTACAACAATATAATACTGTACAACAATTCGGTCGTGGATAACTATCTAAGGACAGCCGTAACCAGCACTGATCAGGACACTGCCAATAAAAACTGGCAACTAGCTGCATGGGATGGAACAACAGGATTTTCTGAAAAAGGAGACGCTACCTGGCTCTGGATTGCAACTATCAATTACATGTACATTATGGACAAGGATATAGATATCGGAACCCCAAAAATTCAGCCTCATGGTGCCGATATCTTCGGTAATATCCTGGAGTGGAAACGTACAGAAAATTAAACTGAAATCTGGATTTTCAAGGAACGGTCATGAAAGTCTCTTAGTAGGGCTGAGGACCGTTCCTTAAAGTTCTTAGTAAAACTGAGGATGAAAAACTCCTCAGTTTGACTCTTTTTTGGCAAATTTAATTGAAATTTGTATCTTGCCTTTGCTCTCTTTCAGGATAGCCAGAATCTATACTTCTTTCAGTATTCAACACGTCGACTATTTTAAAATTCAGAAAAACGCATGAAGTTTTCTATTTAGTATTACTAAACTACTTAAAACTATTAATTTGTAATACATATATTTCGGAATGTATTTATAGTAAATTGTTTTAATTGAGTTATCTTAACTTTACTGAAAAAAATAACATTTTATTATCAAATTTTATCAAGAAACTCTTATTTAATATATAATTCTGGATCATCTGGTCAAGTTTAAAAATCCTTACTTGACAGTTCAATTCTTGCTTAAATTCTCAGGACTCTTGTAAAATAGAGGAGGTGTCTATATTCAGAAAAATCAACAGTATCTACTGATAGGGACAGTAGTCATAATTATAGCGATTATTTTTATTTTAACGTCAATGGGCGACCCAATTAGTTCTTCATCCCAGGTTTCTGATGAATTAGTTTCCGGGGGCTCGGAGGAATTGGTTTCCGGAAACTCGGATGAACTAGCTTCTAAAGGCTCTGATGAACTTGTGGTAAATGTAAATTCGCATACAGGTGAACCCAAAACTGGATTTGACCCCCTTCTTGGATGGGGGTGCGGGCATGTGAATTTTGAGCCACTTATACAGAGCACTCTATTTAAATCAGCTGATGATGGAAGCATAATATACGATCTTGCTACAAATTATTCTGTCAGTTCGGATGGGAAAACCTGGACTGTGTATATAAGAGATGATGTCAGGTTCACGGACGGTGAAAACTTAACCGCAGAAGATGTGGCATTTACGTTTAATACCGCAATTGGAAGTAACTCCGAACTGGATATGAGTAATCTCGAAAAAGCCACTGCAATAAATAATACTGCAGTTGAATTCAAACTGAAAGAACCTCAGTCCAGTTTCATATGGAGACTCAGATACGTTGGGATTGTACCAGAACATGCATACAAAAAAGAAACCTACGGATCCAATCCGATAGGATCTGGACCATATAAACTCGTAGAATGGGATAAGGGTCAGCAGGCAATCTTAGAATTAAACGAAAATTACTATGAAAAAAAGCCGTACTTCCAAAAAATAACCCTGCTGTTTTTGGATAAAGATACTGCGCTTGCAGCAGTAAAATCCGGTGATGTGAACATAGCTGAGATTGAGATTAGCCATGCAAACCAGACCGTGGATGGGTACAAGTTAGTAGCTCTTCCGGCAGCAAGAGCTCAGGGACTATCCTTCCCTATGCAGAATAACACAGGCAAAAAAAGCCTTCAGGGAGACCCAATAGGCAATAATGTCACAGCAGACATAGCAATTCGAAAAGCCTTAAACATCGGTATAGACAGAAAAGCCCTACTTGAAGGAGTTATATACGGAAAAGGAGCCGTAGAATATACCGGAGTAGACCAGCGGAACTTTGGGAACCCTGAAGCGAAAGTTAATGATTCAAATCCCGAAGAAGCCAAAAAAATACTGGAAAATGCAGGCTGGAAAGACACCGACGGCGATGGAATTCGGGAGAAGAACGGAACAAAAGCTGAATTTAAGTTATACTACTCTGCTGCGGACCAGACAAGACAAGCTCTATCAGTAGCTGTAAGCGAACAGGCCAAAGAATTAGGCATAAAAATAGACCTTATAGGAGCAAGTTGGGACGAAATATATGCTAATCAGTACAGTTCCGCTGTGTTATACGCTTACAGCAGCATAGATACCTTTAATCTCTACCAGCAGTACCACAGCAAAGAAGCCGACGATACCTACAGAAACCCCGGTCTTTACAATAACTCTGTTGTAGACGGATATCTGGAAACAGCTTTGAGATCTACAGATCAGGACCAGGCTACAAAGTACTGGAAGTTAGCTGCATATGACGGAAATACCGGTTTTGGGCCAGCAGGAGATGCTACATGGTTATGGCTGGTGACGATTGATTATCTCTACATGGCAGACGAAACCCTGGATATGGGTACTCCACAAAAAAACGCAGGAGCAGATGTTTTAGGAAATATCTACGAATGGAAAAGAGTAGACACAGCCAGCTCGACTTCCAAATGAGGATTTAATCCTGCAAGTATGGGTAATTAATCCTGTAACTATGGTTGATCAATCCTGCAGTTAGCGAATAGTCAATCTCGTAATTAGCAAGTAATTAATTCCATAGTTAACGAGCAATAAGTCCGGTATAGTGAATAACTGAGCCTTTAATTCTTATCTTGCATATTCAGTTATTCATTTTTTCCTTTCTTTTTATCCACGGCTGGGTTAATGTGACTGATTGGAAAAGGTAATAAAATGACTATTTTACCAGATTTAACTCCATTCTAACTTAAAAAAGTGCAAGAACTCCTAATAACTCATGGACACCGTTCACAGACTGATATTCACGTTAAAATGGACATCATTATATAATTACGTATGAGGGAGTAGCGTGTCAAACAATGAAAAAATAGCGGGCTTTGTCGGGAAAAAGGCTCTCAGGTTGGCAAGCCTTTTGGTTATAGTTTGTCTTGCAAGTTTCATGCTTATACAGTATTCACCTATAGATCCCGTTAGAGCCTATATCGGAGAAATGCCAGTAACCGCAGAACACAAAGCTAAACTTGAAGCTTACTGGGGGGTTAATATCCCTCCGCAGGAAAAGTTCCTGAACTGGGCTGGAGATATTCTTAAAGGAGACTTTGGGACTTCACTGATTTATAGGGTTCCAGTTATTGATGTCATTAAAGAACGATTTACAGCTTCCCTTGTTCTAATGGGAATTTCTTGGCTATTTTCAGGAATTTTAGGTTTTGCTTTAGGAATAATAGCTGGTGCAAAGCAAGGTACGTGGGTCGATAAGGCAATAAAAATTTATTGTTACGCTCTGGCTGCTGCACCGACATTCTGGTTAGCACTGGTTCTTCTGATAGTGTTTTCAGTATATCTGGGCTGGTTCCCAATAGGATTACGTGTACCTATAGGGGTTACAGCCGACAATGTGACGTTTTTTGATTGGTTCAAGCGTTTAATTCTTCCGGCACTAACTTTGAGTTTATTAGACATTGCCAAAATTACAATGTTCACTCGAGAAAAATTAATCGAAGTCCTCTCCAGTGATTATGTCTTATTTGCAAAGGCAAGAGGTGAAAAAGGTCTGGACCTTGTATTGAGGCATGGAATTCGAAACGTTGCACTTCCGGCCATTACCCTGCAGTTTTTAGGATTCAGTGAACTGTTCGGAGGCACAGTTCTGGTTGAACAGGTATTCTCATATCCCGGAATCGGACAGACTGCAGTAGCAGCAGGACTGAGATCCGATGTACCGCTGCTTTTGGGAATAGTCATCTTCAGCACTTTATTTGTATTCTTCGGAAACCTGATTGCTGATATTATCTATGAATTTGTTGACCCCAGGATAAAGCAACAGGAGGCATTAATGTGAGCACTACTGTTGTGACAGTTAACAGAGGACTATTTAGAGGATTAAATCTCAGGCAGAAAACGCTTCTGATAATAGGTTTCACTTCACTTTTATTACTTTCAATTGTGGTTTCCAGCGTGTTTTTAGGTGAGGAACCGCTACATACCAATTTCGGCTCTAAAAACCTTGCTCCTTCTCTGGAACACCCATTCGGAACAGATTGGATGGGAAGAGACATGTTTATAAGGACTCTGGAAGGACTGGGTTTAAGTATACTGGTTGGAGGGCTTGCTTCTACAATCAGCACTGTATTGACCGTAATTTTAGGATTACTTTCAAGTGCAGGAAAAACTGCAGACTCCTTTGTGTCGTGGCTGGTAGATCTCTTTCTTTCAATTCCTCATCTGCTTTTAATAATTCTTATTTCCATCGGAATGGGAGGAGGAGCAACAGGAGTTATTACCGGAGTTGCATTAACGCACTGGCCGAGCTTAACAAGGGTTGTAAGAGCAGAAATCAAGCAACTGAAAACCCAGGAGTACATTCATATCTCCAGGAATCTTGGCAGGTCAAAATGGTGGATAGCTACAAAACACATTCTACCTCATCTGGTTCCCCAGATACTGTTAGGCACGATTTTAATGTTTCCACATGCGATTTTACACGAAGCTTCAGTCACATTTCTGGGTTTCGGGCTTTCACCACATGAACCTGCAATCGGTATAATTCTTTCCGAATCTATGAGGTATCTTTCAGCAGGATACTGGTGGCTTGCATTTTTCCCGGGATTATCGCTGTTAATTGTAGTTCTGGCGTTTGATATGATTGGAGAAAGTTTAGGAAAGCTGATGAATCCGAAAAATGCTCATGAATAAGTTTCTTCTGTTACTGTATTCAAAATTTACCGTATTCGAAATTTACTGTATTATAAATTTACTCGATTTAAAATGTGCCGGATTAGAAATGCTGGATCTAAAATGTACTGAATAAAAAATATGTTAGATTTACACTGGAGAGCGTGAAATATGGAAAATAAAGCTGAAATAAACCCTGAAACAGAGTTAGCTACTAGGCTTGAAACAGTTGCTGGGAGGGATAAAACAGTTACTGGAAAAAGGGATAAAACAGTTGCTGGAGGACGGAAAAAAACTGAAGCTCTGTTGAACGTAGAAGATCTTTCTTTGTCGTTTACTCAATATTCGTTGGGCCTTAGACAGACAGAACTGAAAGTAATTTCTAATTTGAGTATCCAGGCTTATAAAGGTGAAATTCTGGCTATCGTAGGGTCAAGCGGATCAGGTAAAAGTCTTCTGGCTCATGCGATTTTAGGAATTTTACCTTCAAATGCAAAACTAGAAGGTAAAATAGAATACGATGGTAAAGAACTTACTCAGGAAAGAAAAAAAGAAATGAGAGGCAAAGAAATTGCCTTGATCCCACAAGCTATAACCTATCTTGACCCTTTAATGAAAATTTCAAATCAAGTAATTGGATGCGTTGAAAAAGAAAAAGAAGGCTTAATGAAGAAATTTCAGAGAGAAATTCTCCAGAGATACGATTTAAAACCCGATGTCGAAAGAATGCTCCCTCATGAGCTCTCAGGAGGAATGGCTCGAAGAGTTCTGGTTTCGACTGCTGTAATAAGATCTTCCAAACTCGTAATTGCGGATGAACCAACTCCGGGGTTAGACGAAAATACTTTGAATGAGACTCTGAGTTACTTCAAAGAAATGGCAGATAAGGGATGTGCAGTGATACTCATAACTCATGACATTGAAGCTGCATTAAAAATCTCCCATAAAATAGCAGTATTTTACGCAGGTACAGTTCTTGAAGTAGCTAACGTTGAAGACTTTAAAAACAATGGTGAGAACCTGAGACACCCATATACCCGTGCACTCTGGAATGCTCTTCCCCAGAATAACTTCCAGGCGATCAAAGGTCATCAACCGATGCAGGATGAAGTCACTGAAGGATGTATCTTCTATGAAAGATGTTCCAAAAAGAAAGCTAGTTGTTCTCAGGGAACTCCTCAGTTGAAACAGGTCAACG
Source organism: Methanobacteriota archaeon (assembly GCA_023399215.1). Classification (GTDB taxonomy): domain Archaea; phylum Halobacteriota; class Methanosarcinia; order Methanosarcinales; family Methanosarcinaceae; genus Methanosarcina. The sequence continues at coordinate 55,024 of JAEWQJ010000004.1, read as the reverse complement.
GAGGGATAGTGAGGTGCAATAATGCGTCTTAAAGGTGAGAACATAAGTTTCGGGTATAAAAAAAATAATTTGATTTTAAAGGATGTTAATATTTCTTTGGGCAGCGGGGAAGTACTGGGCCTCATTGGGGATAGTGGAAGCGGAAAATCAACTCTCTGTAAGATCTTGGCAGGCTACGAAAATAAGTATCAAGGGAAGGTAAGTATAGATGGAAAGGAAATTCCGTCAAAAGGCTATAACCCGGTCCAGCTAGTTTTTCAACATCCGGAAAAAGCTGTAAACCCTAAATGGAGAATGAAAGATATTCTAAACGAAGGACACCCTGTTTCAAAGGATATTATAGAGGCATTTGGAATAAAAAATAACTGGCTTAACCGATGGCCCAATGAGCTTTCAGGAGGAGAGCTCCAGAGATTTGCCCTTGCAAGAGCTTTAAGCCCTAAAACCAGGTTTTTAATTGCTGATGAAATTACTACAATGGTAGATGCTATTACTCAAGCTCAAATCTGGAATATTGTTTTAAGTATCGTCGAAGAACTTAATATCGGAGTACTGGTCGTAAGCCATGACAGAAATTTAATTAACAGATTATGCCACGATACCATTTATCTAAAAGACATAAATAGTGTTTGACAAAAACCAAAAATAATACTTGACAAAAAACTGAACTGGTCTTTAACATAATGTCTAATATTTAATTCTGAAACCTTTTTGTTTTATATAACGAAGCGTAAAACCATCCGGTTTTAGCCTGGAGGTTGTAACGCCAACCTAATTTTTTCCATATAGTATTAACGACCTGTTTCAGTACAGAGCTCTCTAGTCCTATTTTAATTTCCTTCAAATTCTATTAACCATTTTACAACAAAAACTATGCGGTATTAAAACAAAAAAAAGGAGTTTTGTCAGTTTAACCTTGTAACTCTGATTATTTTGTAACTCTGAGTATGCGTAATATGGTTCTCAAGGTAGTTCTGTGTATAATGTTTCAGGATCCTCACAAAAAAGTTTATAAATTCCGCAGTAGCTTTTATCCAGTGCTTCTGTACATGTGTACGAATCCTCTCGATACGCAGTGCACTTCGATGTGTATTCACATTTTGTATCAAACAAATTTCTTGTCCCAAAAACCCCACTCAAAAATTTCATATGATGATATACGCCATTGACATATTTAACTTTATTTTGCAGTTGATGTTATGAAACTCCCGCACGGTAACTGTTTTTCTTTTATTCAAGAGTTTCACAAGGCTATCTCAAAACCTGTTTTATTCCAAGCCACTCCAGAAAATTATCCATCTAACTCTTAGGGAATCATGTCTCTGATATCTACATAAAACGGACTGAAAGCCGATAAATTCCATTCAAACGATTTTGCAAATATGGTTCAGGTTTCAATCTGTGGTTTCAGTTTTTTCATTATTGCAAGAAAATCATCATCCGGAGCTGTCTATTTTAATTATCACACATTAAATATATATTCCTTGTATCTTCCGACTAGCATATAAATATTTAAACGAAATCATACTAAAAATATTGCGACGGCTAATAAAAAATAGTAATGAATAGAGAATGATGAACAAAGAATAATGAGCAAGGAATAGTGAACAAGGAATGATGAGCAAGGAATAATGAGTAAGGAATAATGAGTAAGGAATTATAAAAAAAGTATAGGAAAGGGAGAGTTGAATTATTCTCCCTTTATTATCCTTGCAATGTCGTCTCCGACATCTGAGGTTGTGCTCTTGCCGCCTAAATCGTAGGTTTTGACTTTGCCGTCCAGGATGTTTTTCTGGATTGCATTGACTATGGTATCTGCGGCTTCCTTTTCTCCGAGATGTTCTATGAGCATTGCACCTGCCCAGATTGTGGCAATCGGGTTGACCTTGTTCTGTCCCTTGTACTTTGGGGCTGAACCGTGAATAGGCTCGAACATGCTTGTGCCTTTTGGATTGATGTTTCCACCGGGAGCAAGGCCGAGGCCGCCCTGGATCATGGCTCCTAGATCAGTAATAATGTCTCCGAACATGTTCGGGGTTACAACCACATCAAACCATTCTGGGTTTTTCACAAACCACATTGTGACGGCATCAACGAAATTAAAGTCTGTAGTAACGCCTGGATGTTTTGCAGAAATTGCATTGAACTCTTCTCTCCAGAAACCGTAGATATCGGAAAGCACATTTGCTTTGTCAACGGAAGAAACGTGTTTTTTCCGGTTCTCAGCAAGGTCAAAGGCGTACTCGATAACCCTGTCTGTGCCTTCTTTGGAGATCAGACCTATCTGGTACCCTATTTCTTCGCTGTCAGTCTCGATATCAAGACCGAATTTTGCGGAGTAGAGCGTTCTTTTTACTTCAAGAAGGTCTTTGCTTGCTCCTGTTTTTGCTCTGCCACCGACCCCTACGTAGAAGTCCTCGGTGTTTTCCCTGACAACCACAAAATCGATATCTTTTGAGGTTTTGTCTTTGAGAGGGGTCCACACTCCATCAAGAAGTTTTATCGGGCGAAGGTTAACATACTCGTCAAAATAAAAGCGTGCAGTTAATAAGATTCCCTTCTCAAGGACGCCAGGGGCAATCCTTGGGTCTCCGATGGAACCAAGGTAAATGGCAGGGTATCCGGATAGCTCCTTTAAGGTATCTTCCGAAATCAGTTCTCCTGTTTCAAGATAATGGTCTGCTCCCTGCGGGTATTCAATCCACTCTACATCAAAACCGAATCTTTCGCCAGCGGCATCTACTACCTTTCTGCCTTCGGCGATAATTTCTGGGCCTATCCCGTCGCCCGGGAGGACCGGAATCTTATACTGCGTCATATTTATACTCCTTTGAAATTTACAGGCAAAACTGCCTTTTTATTGCGAGATTTCAAACGCGGACAGGGCTGTCTCAGGACAGATTTCCTGTTTTTTAGCGTTCAGAGACCAATTTCCTGGCATATTCTATAAGTCCTCCCTCATCCACGATTTCACGCACGAAATCAGGGAGAGGGGTTGCCTGGTAGGTCTCACCTTTTGTCTTGTTTTCAATAGTTCCTGTGGCAAGGTCTACGTCAAGCTCGTCTCCATCATCAATCCTGTCAGTGTCAGGACATTCCAGGACAGGAACTCCGATATTTATTGAGTTCCTGAAAAAGATCCTTGCAAAAGATTTTGCAATTACACAGGCTACCTTTGCTCCTTTTAGGGCAAGGGGCGCGTGCTCACGTGAGGAGCCGCAACCAAAATTGTTTCCCGCGACTACGATATCATTTTCATGAACTTTTTTTGCAAATTCGGGGCGTACGCCTTCAAACGTGTACTTTGCAAGCTCTTCAGGGGTATTATAAATCAGGTACCTTCCGGGAATCACTGCGTCCGTATCCACGTCGTCTCCGAATTTCCAGGCTCTTCCTTTCATAACATCACCGGTCTTTGTTGCAATTAAATGCAGCTACATTAGAATTTTTACAGCCCGAATTTAGCTGCATTCACAGGGTTGAAGTATCACAGGTAATATTTATATTATTTTCTAACATGACTCTAACATGACTCAAAAATTAGTTAATAATTCCAATTCTCTTAATCCTGAGTTTTCCCAAAAAATCTATAAAATGAGTTACTTTTGTACTCGAGTGGCATTTTCATTGCTTTTTTCTTTGATATGAGGCTCAAGAGCACTTGGTTCCCCTCCTCCGTGCCAGCTTAGCCTCGGGCGGATACGCACAAGATGAACTGACTCGGAATGGTCATCCACTATCAGGGCAGCCCCTCTTTCACTTCCCATCTTCTTAATATACGCCTGGAGATTTTCCTGCATATAAAGAGGCCTCGAAGTTTCCAGAGCAAGAATATCATCACTTGCCGTAAGGCGGTGGCAGATTAGAAGGTCACTCTGGGAAACCACATCAGGGTGCAGGCTTGCAGGCCGCTGAGTTGCCAGGACAAGGGAGAGGCCAGGCTGCCTACCCTGTCTGAGACAACGGTTAATAAGTACTTTCGAGGCAAGGCCTTCAGTCTTTGCGGGTATGAAAATGTGAGCCTCATCTATAAAGAGCCAGACCATGGGAAATTCTTCTTCATCGGTCTTTTCCCCCATCAGCTTTTTTTCGTAAGCTCTTCTTGCCTCAAGTCTTGCTTCATAAAGCCTACCTGCAATAATTGATACTGCTGCGGCGCAGACGTTTTCGTTTTCAAGCGTACTCACATCAAGGATAGTTGTTCTACCCCCTGATACTAGATCTGGCAGTTCTGTCCCTTCTTTTGAGAAAAGGCCCCAGGAATTTACTGCTCTAAAATAATTCTCTGCAGCTCCTTTTGAAGCCTCGTCCGATCGAGGGTCCCGTGCAATCTCACTGAGAATTTCCTCAAAAGAGTATGTTTCTCCTTTTTCCCTGAGGGATTCGATTGCTCTTACCAGTAGAATTCCAGGAGGAGAAACCTCTTCGATACTAAAGATCCTGCACCACTGACTTCCTGAAATTTCGCTTATTGGGATAGAAAATGGCTTCACATCGATATTCCGCTTTCTGTAAGCCTCAACCTTGCCCACGGGCACGAAAATCTCAATATCAAGCCCGACTGGAGTGAGTTCCCAATTCTTAAGCTTCCGTGCTTCAAAAGCGTTTGGATACTTCATCGTCCAGAAAATACCCATAGTGTCAATAACAACGGATGCAAGTCTTTTCTTAATAGCTGGCTCAAGAAAGGCAAGTTCTTCAAGCAAACAGCCCATAGTATAGGATTTTCCGTATCCTCTTTTCCCGCAGATCAAAATAGCATGAGGCTTCAGGGCATCAAGATAAACGGCTGCTCCTCGCGAGTGGTCAAGTGCCATGTAGTTTCCAATTGACAGAAGCCCTTTTCCGGGGTTCTCTTCACTTCCAAGTACACGCAGCGTTCCAGTGTTTTTTCCCCGAAAAACAGGTCTTAGTTCTTTATTTTCGACTTTAGGCATCTTGATAATATCAGACTGAAAACTATTTAAAATAATTTACGTCTTGGGTCTTAAATAAAAAAGGGTTATAAGTCATGAACTCTAAAAAACTTTTAATGAATATACAAGGCTCTAAATTAACTTTATAACTCCTTATAAATACCCTAAAAGCTCTAAAATGGCTTTGAATTTTTCTAAAACTCAAAACTAAAATTCTAAAAACTAAAATTCTAAAAACTAAAATTCTAAAAATTCAGAATCTATAAAATCTAAAGGTTGAGAGCTTAGCTCAACCCTGAATAGTAAATTTCAGAATGTCTCCTCAAATTATATAGAACTATTTATTTAGGATATTATCTTATCCAGCTGGCCTGTTTGAGCTGCTATTTTGATTTCCCGGGCTATTCTTCTTCCAGTTGAGAGGTTTTCTTCCACCAGGTCGGCATAAGGAGAACCTGAAACGTAAAGGTTTGTTCCTGCAACAATTCTGGCCGAGATCTCAAACACTTTAATCTCAAGCGTATCCGTAAAAACAGTCTCGAGGCAGAAAGACCCTATCATCCCGCCAAAGAGGCCAAGAGATTCTTCAACTACCCTTTCTCCAAGAGAGAAGATAAGGGGTAAGAGGGATTCTCTTGCTACAAGGGGCATATTTCCTGTGACTACATATGTCGGACGGATTCCTGCTTCTACGAGTTCTCTGGGTGAACCGAGCCTGAAGATTTCATCCGCGTTGGATTCTACCCTGCGGTCCATGCTCAGAAGTTCAAGGCTGCCATGGCTTAAAGTGTATCCTTCTTTTCGGATCGGGGAATAGAAGTAGTGAAGGTAATAACGGGTCCCGGTAATAAATTCCTGAATCGTGTACTTCTGGGTCCGGTCTATGAGTTCATCGAATTCTTTGTAGGTTTTTGCAACGAAGAAACCTTTTCCTCCTTTTGCCCCGTCATACTTGACCATTACAGGCCCATTAATATCGTGAGGATCATCGATTTTCCCGGGCATATGAATGCCTGCTCCGAGAAGCCACTCACGTTCTTTATCCCTGTCTGATTCCCATTCGAGCACAGCCCGGTTTCCGAAAGTGGGTACGGCCATCTCTGCAAAATTTTCCGTGCCAAGGTAAGCAACTACTGAGCCGTGCGGGATAATGATGGCATTTTTCTTTCTAAGCTCCTCAACCTTGTTCATTATATCGGCATAGCTATCGACGACAAGATACTCATCGGGTTTTGCTTTGGGAAAAGCCTCATAAAATTTTGGAGGCTTGCCGACGCAGATTCCCAGAGTTCTGAAGCCTTCTTTCCGAGCTCCGTCAAAAATTTGAAGGCTAGAGTGGGAGCAAATTGTTGCAATTGTAATGTTTTCTAAATCGTAATTTTTCAGAAATTCAAGAACCTGCTGTTTTGTGATCATGATTGTTACCAGCGGAAAATTTAGATTAGTATATACAATATTCTATTTAAGGTTAAGGTCTGGATTCTATATCTAGATATAGTAGTGAATGAATATTCTGCCATAAAAATAAAACTTTATATTGATTCGCGCAAACTAAGGTTATACACTGAGTAAAAAATAGACAGGTTTTTAATCCAGGAAGTAATTATGGACGGGCTTGAAGATCAAGACGGTTTATCGACAGCCGACAACCCATTGCCGGGATCTGAGCAACTGGAGCAGGGCGGCAAGGTACTTGTTCTCCCGGTAAATGGGGAATCCAGAAAGATCACTCAGATCCTTTCCAATGAAACATCAATAAAGATTCTTGAGTTGCTCGGGAAAAAAAGCATGTCTGCAACAAGTATTGCAGAGGAGCTGGAACTTCCCCTTACTACTGTCAAGTATAATCTTGATTCCCTTATAGAGTCCGATCTTATAAAGATCAAACAAATAAAGTGGAGCAAGAAAGGAAGGCAAGTAAAGATCTACGAGTCAGCCGAAAAACTGATCGTCCTCGTTCCTTCGAAAAGTTCTATAGACAAACTCTCTCTTGTAAACCTGCTGCAAAAGTACCTTGGAGTAATAGTAGCTGCCTTTTTCGCAGCCGCGGGCATAGAGTATTTTTCAGCTTATATGAAAGCAAAACAGGTCATTGATGCAACTGCTCCTTTGAGAATGAGGACAATGGAAACACTTGACAATTCTTCTCCGGAGCAAATGGTCCTGGGAATAAACGAGAGCAATAACGTAAGCCCGAAAATAGCTCTCGACCAGCAGGTTCCCGAAGGAGCTTCGAATGCAAGTTCTGGGGTTCTGGAATCCGGAGCCGGAAATCTGTCCTCTGGACTGGAAGCTGGCCCATCCCATGGAGTTGCTGAAGTCCCAATGTCCACACCGGATGGTTTAAACTCTGTACCGGGGTGCTCTTCTATTCCACCTGAAGGGTTATCTCATGCAAGCGGGCTTCACGGGCTTTGTGACATGCTTTCTCTTCACCCCGGGTTCTGGTTCCTTTTAGGGTGTCTTTTTATAGTAGTCGTACTGATTGTAAGAGAAGTCTATTATAAGAATAAAGCCAAGTAGAGATTCTTATGAGAGTCGCTTTAAAACTTGCATACATAGGCACCGAGTTTCACGGCTCCCAGATCCAGCCTAATGTTGAGACTGTGGAGGGAGAACTCTTCAAGGCTCTTCGAAACCTCGGGATTATAGAAAGCCCCAAGTCTGCGAATTATACCTGCGCTGGTAGAACCGATGCCGGGGTTCACGCTTTTCAACAGGTTGTAGCCTTTGACACGGATAAACTGAACCTGGCAATTCCAAGGGTAATAAATTCCGAACTCCCCTCGGGAATCTGGGTCTGGGCTCACGCGGAAGTGCCCCTAAGCTTTGATGCCAGAAGAGATGCGGTTTCCAGACACTACCGCTATGTAATGAGCGGAAAAGAGTATGATATCTCCAAAATCCGGGAAGCTTCAAAATTTCTGCTCGGAACGCACGATTTTGAAAACTTTTCGCGAACCAATGGAGAAAAAAGTACGGTTCGAACCATAGAAAGGATCGATGCCCGCATAGACGGAGAACTTATAAAAATCGACGTCGTTGGAAATAGTTTCCTCTGGAATATGGTCCGGAAAATCGTAACTGCCCTTTCTATGATAGGCAAAGGGGTGCGTGATACCGATTGGCTGCTCCAGATGCTGAATCCGGAGATTTATGAAGAAGGAATCGAAGCTGCTCCTGCTTATGGATTGACCCTTCTGAAAGTGAATTATGACGAGAAAATAGAATGGATTGAAGACAACTACTCTATCAGGAGAGCAGGCGAGCAGAACCATAAACGTGTTCTCAGGCATAGGGTTATGGCAGAAGTGCTGGAAGAACTCATCTCCCATGAGTAAAAAGTGCCTTTATAGGAAGTCTTAACTTTTAACATTTCATTTTGATTTTACTTTTTTGATTTTACTTTCGACTTTACTTTTCGACTTTACTTTTGATTCTTCATTCCCGCTTCTCATTTTGATTCTTCATTCCCGTTTGCCATTCTCATTCTTCACTTCTTTCTGAAAAACAGTTATTGTCCGGGTAAGGCTTCGGTGCACTCTCTGAGAGTAAATCTTAAGAACCTTAAGCCCTGCCTTTTCTCCGTATTCCGCTGCAGCTTTATCCGAAACTACAACTGCGACACCACCGGGCTTAAGGACACGCTCAATCTCACTAAGAGCGCAGGAATAAAGTTTTTCCAGGGACTCGGCAACAATTGCTGCCGATCTGCCGTAGGGCGGGTCAGTAACGACTGCATTTATCGTTTCTTCCTTTAATGGAACCCTGCAGGCATCTCCTTCCATCAGAGCATAGTCCAGTTCAAATGCTTCGAGGTTCATGCGGGCCCCCTCAACAAGTTTTTCCTGGGCATCGATTCCTATAACCCTTGCTCCCATAAGTCCGGCTTCAACAAGAATTCCTGCAGTGCCGCAAAAGGGGTCCAGAAAAAGGTCTCCTGGCTTTATTCCAGAGAGGTTTGCGAGGGCGCGTGCAACTCTCGGCATAAGGACGCCAGGATGGAAAAAAGGTTTGTTCTGGGGAGTTCTGGCTTCATATGCACTTCTGTTGATAGAGGACAGGAGAGTTCCGAACACAGCTTTTTCACTCAGGATCACTCTGAATTCCACGTCCGGATTTTTCAGGTTTGCCCGAAAGCCTTTCCTGTAAATGCATCCTCCTACTTTCTGTTCCAGAAACTCGCCCGAAAAATCTACATGGTGTTTGATTCGCTTTGCTCTGACCACAAAACTTTGTCCTTCTCTGATGTAGCCTGATGAATCAAAGGCTTCTGCAAGTTTCAGGATCGCATCCGGAGTATTTTCGGTAATCCCAACAACCTTCAGGATATGGTGGGTCATTGCCAGCCTGTCAGTTATCGGGCCTCGAAGGATGTTTTCCACATCCTCTTCTTTACCAGTTATTTCCACCACAAGGCACTGGTCAACGATAATATGGGGCCGGAAATCAAGCCCCTCGATTTTGAGACAGGCAAATACTTCGGCAGCGGGCAGTTCTTCATGTTCTCCAGAAAGTTCAAAAGCGTATAACATTGGTGATCCGGAATAGGTTGATAATTGTAAACTCGAAATGATATTCGTACCATAACGGTGAGGAAATAAATATAAAACTCCGTGCGTGAAACGTGAAAGTAGTTATTAAAAGTAACTGATGGGTTTGGTAGCAGTTATTATTCTGTGAAATATCAAGTCATATTCGAGAATGCAAATGAGTTTTAAATGTTAGGTCGGTTAGTATATAAAGGAAAACTAGATATGAGACTTTTCAAATGTTAAATAAAAATATCACTATTTGACATACTCTAGTTATGCTCTCTACCTGAATACAAAAGTGAAGTTACTTCAGGTTGGTAACTAAATATAAAGAACCATTTTTGTTCACAGTACAAATAACAAGCTGTTAAATCTCAAACAGGAAAATTACATCTCTGCGATAATGCCGTCTAGAACTCTATGACAAGTTTTCAACATTGAGTGGGTACAATTCCTACTTATCCTTTTCTTTTATATCTTTGGGCTTGTCATTAGCTTAATTTTGACACAAAGAGTTAATATGGTTTTTATCTGAGTGTATATATAAAGCGAAATGGCATATTTCAAAACATATCGAATATTATATAACTTTGATACAATAAGTTCAATTAAATTTGACCCAGCTGAGATCAATGATCGACAGACAATATCTTGAAAAGAGTATTAATCTAATTTTTGATGTCGAAAGGCGGAATATTAAGAAAAATAAGATTTTTCATTATGTGGAAACATTTAGCGAAATAGATGCAACCAAAAATGATGCTTCTAAACCTATACGATATCCTGCCAATCCTCGCCCATTATTGGTAGATATGAAATTAAATCCAAATGACAATTACAAATTAGATTGGGATACATACACAAGTTTGAAAAAATTATATAATACGGTAGAACATCTTCCGGGGTGCAGAGAGATATTCTTATCCACTCTCGAACGAAAGTTGTCAAGCTTAGGCGCTATTTCTGTTCCTATTTACATTGACTCTCCAGCTATGATTTTTACAACAAGCGAATTCCATAGCAATGCCTCTTTGGCATTCTATTTTTTGTTGAAAATAGGTAATAGTGATGCAGTTATTAGAGCATTAAAAACAAAAATGAAGGAAAACATGTACTTGGACAAATATACAGATTCAGAGTCGGGAGAAGTTACATGTTATGAAGTATTTGACTGCAGAGACGATATTGAAGGGCTTTTTAGAGATATCTTAATATTTATGCATGTCGAACCTGTCTGCTTTGATGAGGTTCTCCTTAGTCGATTAATCGCAATTGCAGACTGTAATTTTCCAGCTCCCTTACGCATAAAGGAAGAGTTTGAAGACAAAATAATTGCGTTGAGATATAATAAACTAAAAAGTCAACTTGAAGCTTCTAATGAAGAAATTAACATTCATAAGGAGCATGTAATAGAAATGATTTCAAAGTATGGTTTCCCTCCAAATATGGAGAGATTTTTACTTGAGATCGATGAATTGCCTGACTTATCTAAATGGCAATCAGTTAATAGTGGTATGATAGGAAATCTGAGGTCTTTTTTTGAGGCATTAGTAAAGAATATTGCCGATAAAATCTCCACCAAAACCGGAATAGAGTGTCCAAAGCCCCAAGGAAATGAAACGGAAATTGGAATTAAAAGAAAATATATTAAAGAGCATTTGGGATTGTCAGGAGCAGATACTAAATTAATAAACTCTTTTGTGATTATTCTTCATAAAGAAGGCGGTCATGCCCTTACTTCTGAAAAAAAGTATTTTATAATGACTAAAAACATTGGTATCGAAATCGCCTATTTTTTGTTATCGATATACGAAGAAAAATTCGAAAAATCTTTAATCTAATTATTAAATTCTACACTACAATTCTCGTTTACGTAGAATTCTGCGTCTACATACATACTGCAAAACATTTCCGGCGTGTATTGTTATTCAATTAATTGGATATTATAGAAACATAAATCATGTTCTTTTATAAAGTTCCTTTGCATTTTCGATATTTCCTCATAGGTGTAAGTACGAACACTATTTTCTCCAATATATTCTCTAAATTTTTTATATATATTGTAATCTGAAATTTCCTTTGAAATATCATGTGCTGTTATTGCAAAGTACCTTATTGCAAAACACTCCACAAAACTAGTTATATACTTATTATGTTGGACTTTTAGAGTCGATAAAGTAGCATAAGATTTACTACCTTTAGAACGGCCAGATATAAACTTTATTACTTCATCGCAGCATAAACCTCTGTCATAGGCATTTCTAATAAACGCTCTATTATGGACAACCGGATCATAACCAATTACACTAAACCACATCCAAGGTTCGTCTAAAGGAATTTCTCCTTTGTTTTGTGCAGCATCGAAAGCTTCTCTTATGAAGTAAAGCTCGGTAATCCAGTTCAAAATAGTTGGAAATCTTCCGATTTTCTCGAAATACTCTGATGTTATCCTTAAAAGAGGGAATTCAAGTTTAAGACAAATATTGTTCTTTAATTCATCCCTATAAATTGATTTTGCGTCATATTTATGCTGTAATCCATCAAATTCAACCGCAAACTCTGGCATAAAATTTTTATTAACAACTACAAAATCAAAGTGAGCTTTTAACGCATACGAATACTCATTGTTTGATAGTCCACTGTTTCTTATTTCCAGTACATCTGCAACTCTAATTTTTGTAAATATCTTAGCTTCATATTCTCTTGCAATATCATTCAATATTTTATGAGTTCTTTCTTCTTGCTTATTTTCTATTCTTTTTCGATGATTATTCCCAATTTCCATTACGTTTTTTATGAAGTATATAACGTAAATGCTTTTCGATTTTGCGTTTGTCCAGGCATCTCGTTCACTATTTTAATGCATTCTTTCCAACCAATTTAGAATGCTTAATATAAATTTCGTCAACGATTTGAATATTACTCCCAAAGTCTCCTGTAGTATAAATGAATAAGTTTTCAAAACATGATCTCTCTGCTAGCTACTGTCGCCGGACTAGTTATTTAGTGTGATTGCGGTAAACTACCGAGTTTTAAAAAATAACAAAAAAGGTGTAAGCATTTATTTCAAAATTATATCGATTCAAATTCGTAAACTTTGCCTTATTGCGTATAAATTAAAATCAGTCTCTTCTCTCAAAACATCCTTTCCAGAGCTTCCCTGCCAGTCATTCCGGGTTCGACCCCGAGTTCCCTCGCGAACCTGGTTACTTCAACGACCTGGGCTTTGAGCATGTCTTCAAAACTCTGTACGCCTTTTACCTTCGCTGCCGTGTCCCCAAGTGCCTCTGCAGCATTTACATTCAGGTATCCGCACATCAGGAAGCCTTTCTCTGCCCTTATAACCAGAAGAGGGTATTTTTGCATCTCAAAGCGGAGGCCAAGAGCACACCCTTTTTCAAGCTGAATCTGTTCAATAAGCATATTTTTCAGAACAGCTTTAAACCAGATTAACTTTTTGGACTACCTGATAAAACCATATAAAGATGTTTTTGAAAAATCCAGGGGATTTACTGGCTTCTACGGCTTTTCCGGAAACTCTGGTTTTATTTACGGTTGCATTGGTTTTGTTTTCTGCGTTCTGCTCAATGATTCTTTTTCTTTCCTGCATATCGGCTTTATAGGTTTCATTTTCAGAAATCCAGAGAGTTATATTTTTTTCCTGGCTGAAATTGCCTTTAAGAACTGTATGGTTGTTCTCGGATTCCTGACTTTTGTTATTCAGCCCTTCTGTCCTTTCGACATCAAAGCCTGTAGGCAGATTGATTGTGACATTTGAAGTTGGAGTACCCATAAGCCAGATATTTGCTTCCTGATCAATCGGTTTATCGAAAGTATAGTTTACAGTCGCAGAATTAGTAATTAATGAGGTTTTTTCAATCTCCCCCAGAGCTTCTGTTGAGAGTAAAAAGTCAACATCTGTTACTTTGACCGGCTCCGAAGTACCATTGAGTTTCACATCAGGTTTGGTTTTTACAGATTCCTTCATTTTATCTCTGAGAATGGATTCTGCTTTCAGGATTTCCCATGCATTAACAAATCTATCACTGTTTCCTGCTTCCAGGTCTATGAAACTCCTGAAAACAATAGATTCATTGCCTGTAATTTGTTCTTGATATTCCCAGGTCATTCCGCCCCTTTCCAGTGTGATGTTATTGCTGGGTACATAGGCAGCGGTACAGGGCTCTGCCAGAAAGGCAGGTACAAAAAGGGTTATTATCAGAAAACCGGTTAAAAAAAGATTATATGCTTTCAAGGCGCTCAACTCATGTTTTTTTTAGTTTTTTTAGTTTTCTGACTTTTTGCTAACCTTTACGCTCTTCATCTTTTTAGTCCCGGTTCACTCTTAATTTATTTTCAACTTATCTTCATTTATTCTCTATTTAGTTTTCTCTTTATTTTCAATTTCATTTTCCCTTTATCTTTCGGGTTTTACTTTGTTGTAACCTCGCAGCCGTCCTGGGTTACTATTATGGTGTGTTCTGCCTGGGCTACAAGTCCTCCTGAACTTTCGAGAAGTACAGGATAAGAGTGAATAATTCCTGATTTTTCGAGCTGGAGTAATACGAAATCCAGTTTATCGGATTTAAGCCAGCGCTTTGCAAAAGGCAATTCCCTGTATTCTTCAACCTGTTTCAGGACATTCCGAACTGCAGGCAAACGAACCGGTTTTTTCCTTATAAGGCTGTATATCTCGGCCCAGTTTCCGTCATGGACATTACCGACTCCGTCCGTTGCAAAAGGCTCGATTGCAAGCACATCTCCTTCTTTTAGAATTGCTCCTCCTTCCACATGTCGGTTAGGAACAGAAGGATCATCGTGGGCTTCGTACTGAGAAAGCCCGTGGCCTGTCAGGTTCGTTATCGGGTTCAATCCGTAACTGCGAATGCTGTCCTCAATTATAGCTCCTAATTCCCCCGTAGAAATTCCTGGCTTCGCAAGTTCAATGGCTGCGGCAAGAGCTTCTTCGGCGGCTTTCTTGATTTCGGAGTTTCCTGATAAGTCAACAGTCACAGCTGAGTCTGCAACATATCCGTCCACGTGGACCCCAAGATCCAGCTTAACCATATCCTTTCCAAAAACGTCAGTATCTCCGATCTTTGGGGTTGCATGTGCAGCCTCTTGATTCCTTGAAATATTGCAGGGAAAAGCAGGCCTGCCTCCCAGCTCTATAGTCCGGCTTTCAATAAAATCTGCAACTTGAAGCAGACTATTTCCTACCCTGACCATTTCTACGGCTTCGGTTCTGACAGTTTTCAGGATCCTGCCTGCTTCCCTGTATTTCTCAAGGATATCTTGCTTATTGTGCACATTATCGGTCATATTACCCCTTTTAAATAGTTTATTGGAATCTTATTGGAATTCATGGATAATTTATTGTACTTTTACTGAAAAGTAATGGAACCCTGACAGTTTTCCTGAGTGCGTCCCTTATGCGAATCTTTAATTCTCGATTCGAATCGATGCTTTTCAATTCAAATGAATCATTTTTGATTTTAATAACTATTTTTAGATTCTAATAAATATTCTTAGATTTTAATAAATATTTTTAGGTTTTAATAAATATTCTTAGATTTTAATTGATACTTTTTGATTCAAACGGATAATCTTTCATTTTAACAGACTACCTTCGATTTGAGCAAGTTATATATTGTTATTAAAATATAAAAATATAACAAATCCTTTCAATTGTAAATCTTTTATACTACAAATCTCTTTTCTAGCCCTGTAAAGTTCTGATATCCATTTTCAGTGACCAGGACCATATCTTCTATTCTTATTCCTCCGATTTCAGGATAATACAGACCAGGCTCAAGAGTGATTACATTGCCTGCCTCAAGTAAAACCCCGTTTTCTCCGACTCCTGGGAGTTCATGTATGTCGAGCCCTACTCCATGTCCTGTTGAGTGGATAAACCCTATTTTTGCACCACTTCGATATGTGTCATAACCGTGTGCTTCGAAGAAATCGCAGACAGCATTATGCACATCGGATGCCTTTACTCCTGGCTTAACCATTTCAAAGCCTTTTTTCTGGGCTGCAAGTACAGTTTCGTACATCTTTTTGAGCTCTTCCGAAGCTTTTCCGTGCAGGACTGTGCGCGTCATATCCGCAAAATAGCGTTTCGTTTTGCTCCGTGGAAAAATATCCAGGATAATTGGGGCATTTGCTCTCAGAGGACCGTCCGTAGTTCCATGTGGGTTTGCCGTGTCCTTGCCGCATGAAACGATTGTCTCTTCGGCTTCGCACCCATAATCAAGAAGGGTATGATCTATAACTGAAAGCACTTTAGCTCCTGTCAATACCTCTCCTGCGTGATAGAGGAAGCCGTCCCTTTCTTCTGCTCCTGATATCAAGGCTATTGCAGCTTCCATAGCCTTTTCTCCGGCCATCTGGGCGTATTTTATGGCTTCGATCTCTTCCGGATTTTTCAAGCTCCTTATTTTTCGGAATGGGCTTTTTATTGGGACTACGGAAAAGCCTGCTTCTTTAAGGTAATTTGATTCAAATATTGGGAAATCATAAGGCACTGCGACTTTCTTAATCCCTTCTCCCGCAAGCAGCTCGGATATGCAGGCTGCATAGGCAATAGATGAATCTTTTTTCTCCTTCATCTTCTCCCTGTATCCCAGATCCTGCAATGTCTTTATTGTCGAAACCCTTGACTCGATCTCGGCTCTTCCTTTTTCCATATCCGAAATAAAAAGTATCTCTTTTCCTTCGTCGGTTTGCAGGTATACAAAATCGTCGGAAGCCAGGAAGCGAGTTACGTAATAAATATCTGAATTGTGAAGATTCCCTGTCATAAGATAGGCATCGGTTCCTGCCTCTTCAAGGGCCTTCTTTATACTGAACTCTGGTTCGGTCATGAAGGGTAATTCTAGCTTTGTGCATAAAGGTCTTATTGTCAGGCCTTCTTTCCTTCCATCCGTAAGATTTCTTCTTTTATTTCAGAATTTAAAATGAAAAGCTCTTCAAGCCTCTCAAAATAACGGTTAAGAGAAGCTGTCATTTCGTCTGAAAACCTGAGAAAGCACGCATATCGTCTTCTTCCCAGCTCGTTTACCCAGGCTTTATTCTCAGGTTCTCCTTCCTCGATTTCCCAGAAAATCTCGGTAACGCAGCCAAGGATTCTTCTAACGCTTGAGGTCAGATCCTTTCGAATTTTTCCCTTTTTAAATTCCATGTAGTCTCTGGAAATGTCCTGCTGAAACAGTGCGTTTCTATGAATCCAGTAATCTCCGTGGTTAAGATGAGTTTCTACAATATCTGAAATTTTGAGGGACAGCTCCTTCAGGTCTAATTTTGATTTCCCGGTTTTGTTGTTATGAAATTTTAAGTTCTCAGGAAAAACTGTGTTTTCCGGAGATTTCACTGTTATTTCAATTTCTCTTTGAATCCATTCGGAGGTGAATTTTTTGGTAGCTTCAATAAAAGCGAGGGTTTCAAGCTCCATTTTTTCTTTAGTATCTTCTAACTTTTCCTGTATGCTGTCCAGTTTTTCCTGGAAATCGTCAGACACAACAGATTCAACTTCCATCTTTCATTCTTCCAACTCTACCTTTCCAACTCTATCTTTTTTCGCAGTAATTAATAATTCCATTTTTTTAGCTGTTACGTTTACTTTAAATATTGTTCGTATAATTTGAGAATCTATATAAATTCAGATAAGTTTATAATATATCTGTTAAATAATATATCTGTTAAGAAAAAAGAGAGCTAGCAAGAATCAAGGTGAACCTAATAAAGTCTGCTATTAGATGTGGAATACCTATATCTTTTTTATTTATCCAGTTTGCTGGTAAGGGTACAGACTATGTGAAAAAAGAGGAAGCATTAAGAAAATGATAGAAGATATACTTTACTTTGGAAACTTAATTTTCTTTCTTTTTTTATGTGAGGTAGCACTTCAGGTTGTGTTTAGTGTTATCCGAATGTGCTTGAGGAAAGACGGAAGTCCCACAGGCAACGAATACCACAGATTATATGAAGAAAGTATGGAATGGATGAGGCAAGGGAGTCGAAAATCTCACAGACGATGAATGCTACAGATTATTTTAATAAAGTATGAGCTTAGATTCAAAAGTGATAAACTCAAAATCACTTAAAAATTTTTACTTTTACTCAATAGTGATGAATTCAAAAATACTTAAAACATTTTTTACTTTTACTCAATAGTGATGAATTCAAAAATACTTAAAAAATTTTTACTTTTACTCAATAGTGATGAATTCAAAAATACTTAAAACATTTTTTACTTTTACTCAAAAGTAATGCGTTAAAAAATATCTAAAAAAAGTTTTTGCTCGATTGGTGACAACCGAACTTTAATTTGGAAACGCCCGGACCGGGATTCGAACCCGAGTCGGAGCCTCGACAGGGCTCCATGATAGGCCTCTACACTATCCGGACACTCCAGTGTCTTTTGCTATTGGTTTTCGCTCGCGTTGCGAGCAAAACATAAACGCTTTTTTAATATATAAATGTTCCCGTTGAAGCTTTTCGATTCTGGAATTCTTTTTAGGTCCCGCCTCCCAGACTCGAACCGGGGACATCGCGGTGCCTGCGCGGAAATGTACGGGTAATTTTACCCGCACGAGCCGAACTACAGCCGCGCACTCTACCACTGAGTTAAGGCGGGACAATGTATATTAGTCCACTTTATTTCACTGTTGCACTGCTTGAGTGCACCATCTCATATATGGTAATGGTATATATGTTTTACGCTAGATATTGGCTATAGGGGCATTTTTATGAAAATTTTGAGCATGTAAACTCATTCTATAGACTACTTTACTTCTTACTCTGAAGAGTTCTCAAGAAGTGTTTTCATAACTCAATATTGCTCTCCGGTTTAAAAAAATAACCGGATTTTTATCTAAAAGAGTCCGATTTAAATCAAATATATGCAGGTTATATCCAAAAACAATCGGATCAGCTCTTAAAAACAATAAGCAAATTACTAAAAATGAGTGGCCTTTCCTTATAAATAAAATAACGTCAAAAATAGTTACAATAAATGTATTATGAAAAGAACCCAAAGGTTCTTCTCGATAATGTTTTCTTGTTTAGAAAGTGTTCAATTCTCCTTTAATTACCATTTCGGTAATCTTTGTCACATTGGAAAGCCAGTCATCCATGACAACTTCGGCTTCGGCTTTGACCTTTGCAAAAGAAGTGCCTTCTTTGGGGATAATCTGCGCACTTGCTACAAGTGGCTGGTCAATTGGTTTCCCTATCTGGGAAAGCAGCCTTATGTAAACGTCCTGGACTTCCGGAACCTCCTTTACAATATCACGTGCCATCTGGGTCGAGAGAAGGTTGTAGATTTTGCCTATGTGGTTAATCGGGTTCTTTCCGCTGGTTGCCTCCATGCTCATAGGTCTGTTTGGCGTGATCAGCCCATTGCAGCGGTTTCCGCGCCCTACCGAGCCGTCGTCCCCCATTTCAGCCGAAGTGCCTGTAACTGTGAGGAAAACAGAGCCGGTTTTCAGGTTATCTCCTGTGTTGATGCAGACCTTTACATCGCGCTCAGTATACCTGGTTGCCATCTCCTCAACATAAGTCTGCATCTCCTGGGTCATATTTATATAACTGTCCAGGTCGTCAATATATCTTCCAATCATGCCGCTGCATATTGTAAGAGTTATGTCCTCTCCATCCCTGAGTCCCATGACCTTCATATCTTCTCCGATTCCAGGCATGCGCGACTTAAGGTCTGTGAGCAGTTGTCTTTCGGTGTTATATACGAGGTTTTCAAGCTCGGAAAACGGAGCATGCCCAACCCCGAATGAGGTATCATTTGCAACCGGAATCCTGTCTCTTTTGAAGACATCTCTCAGGTCTGAAGACCCTGTTCCGAGTTTGCAGTCCATTATGACATCTCTTTCGAGATCCATGTTTACAAGGGTATTCTTAAGATAGCTTCTGGCAGCTTGTAGGGCTACAGACTCGGTAGCAAGATCTACCCCTTCAAACTCCTTTGTTGCCCTGCCGACCAGTAGAATATATATGGGCTGCAGTATTTCTCCGCCCCCGAACTTTGGGCTGGATCTTCCGGCTACAATCTGGGTTTCGTCAGTATTATGGTGGAGTACGGCTCCACATTTGCTTATGTATTCCCTGCATAGTGCGCGACTTACGGCTTCGGCAAGTCCGTCTGATATACTATCAGGATGCCCTATCCCTTTGCGTTCTACAAGCTCTATCCTCTGGTTCTCAATAGGAGTTTGGAAGAGCTCCTCCACTTTGATATTTCGGGCCATTTGGATCCTCTTTTTTCAAAATCGATAATAGTTTTTATTATTAAATGTAAATGTTATTGATTTACTATTTTTCGGTCAGTTGTACCATCAGTCTGCTATGCTTAGCACTCTGTTGTGATTAATTCTTATGTTACTCTGACATTAATAATTTCTAATATATACTTCAAAAATCATTTCCTATTCAATTACTATGAATATATAATTTTTCCCATGTCTTAATTACCGGAAGTAATAATTTCTCTAAAAACGATTTTTACCTTATAATCCTGGAAGTTTACTGATTGGTTATCAAAATTAATTCATAATGATTTGGCTTTTTATCTATGGACTTGCCTTTCTTAAAGGAAAACTTCTATGAAATCTTACCGTGAAGTCTATATCATACTAGAGTATTCTGAATAAACGTTTTTACTTTGATGAGCTTACCCGGGAAAATACCTCCCGGCAGATTATTTATAGAGGACATAACAGATGATTCGCATTGCAATACCCAATAAAGGGCGCCTTTACGAACCCACAATCTCTATTTTCAAAGATGCAGGGCTCCCGATAAGTGGAGGGGCCGAAAGTCGAAAACTTTTTGCAAAAACCACCGATCCGGATATCCATATCCTCTTTGCCAGGGCTGCTGACATTCCTGAGTATGTACAGGATGGAGCTGCAGACGTAGGTATTACAGGCATAGATCTGATTACGGAAAGAGGATCAAAGGTTGAAACTCTTCTGGACCTTAAATTCGGAAAGGCCAGCCTTGTTCTGGCTGTCCCTGAAGACTCGGATTTCCAGAAAGCTGAGGATCTTGAAGGCCGAAAGATTGCAACCGAGTTTCCGGAAATTACACGCCAGTACTTCAACAATCTTGGAGTCAATGTTGAGGTTATAAAGGTCAGTGGCGCCTGTGAAATGACCCCACATGTGGGAATAGCAGATGCAATCGTGGACATCTCAAGCTCCGGAACCACTCTGACTCTAAATCATCTAAAGCCTATTGACACTGTTTTCTCTTCCACAGTCTACCTGATTGCAAATAAAGAAAGCCTCAGGACAAAGGAAAAAATTCTGGACATCAAAACTGCACTGGAAAGCGTGCTAAATGCAAAGCATCGGCGTTATCTTATGATGAATGTTCCTGAGTCTTCTCTCCAGGCAGTAAAAGAAGTCCTTCCAGGAATGTCAGGCCCAACGGTTATGAAGGTCGAGTCCAGCAAATTGCCCGGAGAATCCATCCTTGCAGTTCACGCTGTTGTGGACGCAGACTTGATTTTTACCATTGTAAATAAGCTGAAGAAGGTTGGTGCGCGTGACGTTCTTGTCGTACCTATCGAAAGAATAATGCCGTGAAAGGAAAAACCGGAAAAATAGGTTTTTTCAGGCAAGACAAACAGAAGGAGATTTAACAGAAAGAGATTTCTCAAAGATAAAAGGAGATTTCTCAAAGACGTGTCGGAGATGTGACTTTGGTTTTTGAAGTGATTCCTGCGGTGGATATGAGGGGCGGAAAGTGCGTTCAACTTGTGCAGGGAGTACCTGGCAGTGAGATTGTGTCCCTTGACGATCCTGTTGAAGTTGCCCTTGATTGGGTTCGAAAAGGGGCAAAGACCCTGCACCTGGTAGACCTGGACGGAGCAATTGAAGGAGAGCGTAAAAACGCCCCTATAATCGAAAAAATAGTGAGTGCATGCCAGGAAAAAGGGGTGCAGATTCAGGTTGGAGGAGGCATTCGGAGCTTTGAGGACGCAGCTTCTCTGCTTGAACTGGGAGTCTCAAGGGCGATTCTCGGAACTGCTGCACTTCAGAACCCGGACCTTGTAAAACAGCTCTCAAATGCCTTTGGAAGCGAACGTGTGACCGTTGCCCTGGATGCAAAAAACGGAAAAATATCCATCAAAGGTTGGACTGAGGAATGCTCACAAACTCCTGTAGAAATGGGACGAAAGTTTGAAGAACTGGGTGCAGGCAGCCTGCTTTTTACAAATATAGATACAGAAGGCCTTATGCAGGGAGTAAATCCTGTCCCTACAAAAGAACTTGTGGAATCTGTCAGCATTCCTGTGATCGCATCTGGAGGAGTAAGTTCCCTTCAAGACCTGCAGGTCCTGAAGAAAACCGGGGCAGCAGGGGTTGTGGTAGGTAGTGCTCTCTATACAGGCAGGTTCACACTTGAAGCAGCGATTGAAATAATTAGGCATGAGTGATCTGAACCTTATTTTTACTCCTTGGCAGAGACCTTCGACATAATTCCATTTTTTCAATCTTCCGGAAAAACATCGGAAAAGGAATTCACAGGCAGCCAGATAAAAAGTATTTATAAATTTAAAGAGAATGTGGTGCTGTATGAGAACAGGTAAATTGTCTCGCAAAACAAAAGAGACCGATATCCAGCTTGAGTTGAACCTTGACGGCACTGGGATTGCCGATATTAACACAGGGATCGGGTTTTTTGACCATATGCTTACTTCTTTTGCAAGGCATGCAGAGTTTGACCTTAAAGTACGTGCGGATGGTGACCTGTACGTGGACGAGCATCACCTTGTGGAAGACACAGGGATAGTTCTCGGAAAAGTGCTTGCAGAAGCGCTCGGAGATATGGCAGGAATTGCCCGATTTGGGGAGGCCAGAATTCCAATGGACGAAGCTCTTGCCGAGGTTGCCCTGGATATAGGCGGACGCAGCTATCTTGTCCTGAATGCCGAGTTTGCATCTCCTCAGGTAGGACAATTCAGTACCCAGCTTGTAAAGCACTTCTTTGAAACGCTGGCCTCAAATGCAAAAATTACCATCCATGCGAGTGTCTATGGCGATAATGATCATCACAAGATCGAAGCTCTTTTCAAGGCTTTTGCCTATGCAATGAAACGTGCTGTAAAAATCGAGGGTAAAGAGGTAAAAAGCACTAAAGGTACTCTGTGAAGCAAGCCTTTTAAAAAACTGCTTGCCCGCAACCCTTTTAAAAAAAGGCTTGACCGAAAACTCAGGCGCTCAAGCAACAAGAGGGTCAGCATGATCAACCGATGTGACGATTGAGTGTCAACAGTTGCGCTCAAGAGGGATGAATTAAGGTCAAAATATACTGATTTTCGCTTCCCTCAAGACTGATTTATTTACTCGAGTTCCGTTTCCCGAGTCCCGGTTCGGGATGATGGAATCCGTTTGAATCTTATCTGATTCTGTAGGTTCAGGTGCGTAGTTTTTCGTTTCCTGTCGCCTCAAAAGTTAAGCGACCTTACTTTTTTATTCCGGAAAACGAATTTAATATATAATTTGGGGGAATGAAATGAAAGTTCTTTATGTTTACGCACACCCGGAACCGAAGTCTTTTAACGGCGCTTTAAAGGAAACAGCACTTGCTGCTCTGCAGGAGAAAGGGCATGACGTAAAGCTCTCGGACCTTTATGCAATGAAGTTTCATCCTGTCCTGAAAGCTTCGGATTTTCCTGAACGAAAAAAGCAGGATGTTTTCAAGCCTTTCTTTGAAGCGATCCAGGCCTCTAAAACAGGGGCTTTTGCGCCTGATATTAAAGAGGAAATGGAAAAAGTAAAGTGGGCAGACCTTCTGATTTTCCAGTTCCCGATTTATTTCACTTTCATGCCAGCTATAATGAAAGGATGGATTGACCGCATCCTGGCGCCTGGGTTTGGGTTCAACCCTGTTACGAATAGTGACTACGATACCGGGCTTTTTAAAGGAAAATCAGCAATGATTGTTACAACTACCGGAGCTCCGAAAACAATGTATTCTGAGGGAGGAGCCCATGGAGATCTGAATAAGCATTTGGAATCAATAACCCATTGTATTTTTGAATATATGGGGATGAAAGTGCTTCCATCTTACATAATTTACGAAGCGAGCAGCATGTCCAGGGAAAGGGGAGCTGAAGAACTGGAAAAGTATAGGCATCGAATACTTGACCTTTAAATGAAAAAAACACTTTTTTACCTTTTTGAATATCGGACCGGAGAACAATCGGATTTTTTACTACTTCCCAATTATAATTTATATAAGGCGTTTTTATAATAAGTTATATTAACCGTTATGCCCATTCAGACATATCGTCTAAATTCCATGTGAGGGTTTTGAATGAAAAAGGTCTCAGCATTCATAATTATCATGTTATTGGCTATGGCTATGGCTGGCTCGGGATGTACTGACAAAATGTCTTCGACTCCTGCTTCTAATAATTCGGGGAATGAATTTGAGGGAAGTCAAATCACGGTTTGTTCCGGAGCAGGCCTTATAAAGCCCATGAATGAATTGATTGGGAATTTTGAAAACGAAACTGGAGCAGATGTCGAGGTTCGTTATGGAGGAAGTGCTGAAATCTTCGGATTTCTGACCTCTAAGGAGTGCGACGTCTTCATTCCCGGAGACTATCACTACACTGAACAGGCTATGGAAAGGAATTATGTTTTAAATGACAGC
Source organism: Methanobacteriota archaeon (assembly GCA_023399215.1). Classification (GTDB taxonomy): domain Archaea; phylum Halobacteriota; class Methanosarcinia; order Methanosarcinales; family Methanosarcinaceae; genus Methanosarcina. The sequence continues at coordinate 30,888 of JAEWQJ010000004.1, read as the reverse complement.
GTGGAAAACCTGACCCGACATATCCCGGTTATTGCAGTACCTGCGGGAAATCCTGCAAACATAAGCAAACTCGAAGACCTGGCAAAACCCGGAGTAAAGCTGGCTCTTGGAGACCCGAATGGACCTGCAATAGGCAGGGTGGCGGAAAAGATCTGTACAAAGGCAGGAATCCTTTCTGAAGTACAGAATAATACAATTGTCAAGACTACAACAGTAAACCAGCTCCTTATTTACCTCACGTCCGGAGATGCGGATGCGGCAATTATATGGGAAGATATGGCAAACTGGAGTGAAGCCAGTGGAAAAATCAAAGTAATTCCTATCCCTGAAAAACAGAATAAAATACAGACCATACCCACAGCAGTTTCTACATATACAGAAGACCCTGAACTGGCAGAAGCATTTAACACTTACATTGCAGGAAATGAAGCGAAGGCCATCTGGGAAAAATGGGGCTTTGAGCCATGCAGTTCTTAAAATATCCGGGTATGAAATATTCCTAGTTCAAGAAATTCACAGTGGGCATTGCCCTTTTCTTCACTTTTTTGCTTTTCTTATCTATAGGAACATTGCTTTTTGTCCTTAGTCCATCCGAAATCTTTTCAGCCCTGTTTTCGGAAGAAATGCTTTATTCTATGAAACTTTCTATACTGACCGCTTCAGTCTCAACATTTTCTGTAATGTGCTGTTCAATTCCGACAGCTTATGCACTTTCGCGTTTCTCCTTTCCAGGAAAAAGCATTATAAAAACCGTACTCGGGCTTCCGATGGCATTTCCGGAACTGGTAATGGGTCTTGCCCTTCTGCTTCTTTTCGGGCAGAGCTTTCTCGGGCCCGTGCTTGAAGCTGTGGGGATAAAGGTAACCTTCAGCAAGCTCGGGATAATAATTGCCCAGTTTTTTGTATCTTTTCCCTATGCTGTAAGGATAATCTACTCCACCTTTGAAGACATCAACCCAAGATACGAACTGGTCTCAAGGAGCTTTGGGTACGGGGAATTCGAAACCTTCAGGCACGTGACTCTTCCAATGGCAAAGAGTGGGCTTTTTGCTTCAGGAGTTATCACCTTTGCCCGCTGTATAGGGGCTTTTGGAGCAGTGCTGGTGCTGGCAGGGGGATCATATATGTATACCGAAGTTCTGCCTGTGACCCTCTACCTGAACATTTCCTATGGAAATCTGGAAATGGCAATCACAAGTGGAATTTTGCTCATGGGAATTGCTTTTCTTGCAATCTTCAGCTTTGAAAGGTTTGAAGGGGGGAGGCTGTGAGTTTTCTTGAAGTCAGGGACCTCTGCCTTGATGTTGGGGGTTTTGAACTCGACAGAATAGAGCTCAAAGCCGAAAAAGGAGATTACCTTACTCTGATAGGCCCTACTGGCAGTGGGAAGTCCCTTCTCCTTGAGACCATAATAGGGTTTTATGGGCCTGAAAAGGGCAGGATTATTCTCGAAGGAAAAGATATTACCGATCTTCCTCCGAATATGAGGCAGATAAGTATAGTGTATCAGGATCACATGCTTTTTCCCCACATGAACGTTTTCGAAAATATAGCATATGCAATTCGAAAAAAGCTCAGAGATAAAAAGCAGATCGAAGCCGAAGTAAAGCAGATTGCCGGAGTCCTGGGGATCGATGAGCTGTTATACAGAAAACCAGCTACCTTGAGTGGAGGAGAGAAGCAAAGGGTAGCCATTGCAAGGAGTCTTATAGTCAGACCAAAACTGCTCCTTCTGGACGAACCTTTCAGCGCCCTTGATGTAAGAACAAAAGAAAAGCTCTGGAAGATGCTGAAAAAAGCGATCAGTGAGTACAGTACTACTGTTTTGCATGTGACCCACGATTTTGAAGATGTCTGGGCTCTGGCGAACCGCGTGGTCGTATTAAGGAAAGGGAAAGTTATGCAGTCCGGAGACCCTGAGTCGGTTTTCAGGCGACCTTCTCCTGATTTCGTGGCAGAGTTTCTGGGTACTAACGTGCTTAAGGGAAAGGTAAAGGCTCTCGAAGGAAAACTCACAGTGATTGAAGCCGAAGGACTGGAAGTCTATTCCTCAGACCCTGCCGAACCCGGAGAAGAGGTCGCTGTCTCTATCCGCCCGGAAGAGGTTATTCTTGCTAGAGGGGTTATGGAAAGTTCGGCCCGAAACACTTTGAAAGGAAAAGTTTCAGGAATTTTCAAAAAGGAACATCTTGTCGTGGTCGAGATGGAGATCGGACATGCAGAAATTAAAGCCGTGGTTACGCCGACTTCATGTGAAATGCTCGGGCTCGAACCAGGCAGGGAAATGTATGCTGTGTTCAAAGCTTCAAATGCCAGGATAATAAGGTGAATTCACAGGAAAATTCATGGGGGAATTCTCAAGGAAAATTCTCAAGGAAAATTCTTAAGGAAAATTCACTGGAGAATTCTCGAGGAAAATTTGAAGTCAGAATGAACTAATGCATATCGGGATCAAGATTAACAGAATCAGAAGTAAAGTGAAAATATGCCGGTAGCAAAGAAATTGATACGAGATCGATAGAGGTTGATACGAGGTCGATACGAGGTCGATACGAGATTAATATGAGAAACCGCCAGCAAAGAAAATTGAAACATAAAAACAAGAAATTTATAAAGAAAATCTTTGAGGTAAAATATGATAGACCTTTTTGAGCTGTATTTTTATGAAGACTGTCCTTATCAGGATGAAAGCGCAGAACTGCTCAGGCTTGAAGGCAGGGGAAAAATGAGGATTGTTTCAAGAGAAAATGGTGTATGTGCCTGCGCCGGCGACCTGGCAGAGTATTATGAAAGAAAAAACCTGAAAACCCTGAATTACCTTCGAGACGGAGAGACTTTCAAGCCCGGGGATGCAATTTTCGAAGCCGAAGGAGACCTTAAACTCCTGTTCAGGTACTGGAGGGTTTCCCAGACATTCCTAACCATCATGTGTGCAATTGCCACGAAGACGGCTTCTCTCGTTAGTGCAGGCCGAAAGGCAAACCCTGACCTTATTATTGCAACAAGTCGTAAGACCCACCCAGGATCACGGATATTTGAGATTAAAGCTGTCCGGGCAGGCGGAGGAGATATTCATAGAAACTCCCTCAGCGATTCTATCCAGATTAGCCAGAATCACCTGGAAGTTGTAGGCGAACTGGGAAATCTCAAGGCTATTAAAAAAATAGAAATCGAGCCCAGAACGAGAGACGAAGCGTTCAAATATGCCGGAATGTCGGATATTATGCTCCTTGACCACATTTCTCCGGAAGAACTGCGGGAACTCGGGCCCGAACTTAAGAAACTAAATCCAAAGCTTGAACTCGCAGTGGGAGGAATCAAAGGGCCCATGATTCCTGAATATGCTCCTTTTGTAGATATTATCGTTATAAGCGCTCCCTATTACGCAAATCCACTTGACTTCACCACTAAAATCGAAAGAATTTAAAAAGAGATTGACAAAGATAAAAAGGTAAAAAGGTAAAAAGGTGGCAGCATGACAGAAACAGAATCTTCCGAAAAAAGAAAATTCCCGGAAAATGAAGAAAAAAAGGAAAAAAATGGATTGAAAGGTAAAGAAAAAACAGGGGAAGTAAATAAAGGGGAAGGAAAAAAAGAAGAAACTGAAATTCTGCCCACCCTGGTTAATGCTCTCAAAAATGACTTGGGTCCTGCTCTTAAGGACATAGAAGTAAAGGATGTAAGGATAGGGCTCGCCTATATAGGAGTCCTGATTTCTGAAAACTATGGAGGCGTTGCCTGCACCCCGCTTTACGAGTTTTCAGGCTGTCCTGCTCTCGGGTTTGCGGGCTCTCTGAAAGGTAAAACTGCGGATAAAGTGCTTGAACTTGCCCTGTCCAAAAATCCTCTTGAAGCTGCGGTCGGAGTTGCAACCGCAAATGCTCTTTCTTACATGCTGTGGGATACCAAATCTGAAAACTTCCCGACATCAAACATGGATATCCTTGACCTCATAAGACCCGAAGACAGGGTTGCAATGATAGGGTATTTTGGTCCCCTTGTACCTAAAATCCTGAAAATAACCGAGAAACTCACGATCCTCGAAAAGCGTGAAGTCGAATCTCCGAAAACCCTGATCCTGCCCTCGGAAAAAGCCAGCGAAGTTCTCCCTGCATCGGATGTAATCATTCTCAGTGCAAGCACTCTCGCTAACAGGACTTTTGATGAACTACTGTCCCTGGGTGGCGCAGCAAGGGAAGTTGTTCTGCTAGGCCCAAGCTCTCCTCTTTACCCTGCTCCGTTTTTTGAGAGAGGAATTACTGCAGTAATGGGAACCCGAATCTTTGATCCTATGACTATGCTTACCATTGTCAGCGAAGCAGGGGGTACGAAAAAACTTCACAAGCATTGCGGGGAAAAGGTAGCATTCAGAAAAAACAAATAAATCAAGAATAAGTCTGTAAGTCTGCTTGAGCGAAGTAAAAAAGGATTTTGTGCTGTTGTATTTGCAGTGCATCTCCAGGAAACTTCCTATTTTCTGTGATCTCCGGGCGAAACTCGGATGTTGAACTTATCCTGAAACTCTAAATTATTTTTTTGAACTATACATTTCGAATAATCAGTCAAGTTTTTGACTATATTTTCCAAAATAAAGCTTTAAAACAAATATATTAAGGTTTATATGTAAAAATTAAGCTTTATTTCTGAGAAAATTGTATAATTAACCTTCAAATTTAAAATAAATCTATTTTTTCCTTTTTATTATACAAGTATTTTTATCTCTTTTTCTGGCAATTTAACGGGCACATAACTATAGGCTTGAATAAAGGAGATAAAATGAATATACACTTTAAATTTCGAGGCATAGCCACACTTGTACTGGTAGCCAGTCTGGTTGCCCTGGCAGTTTGTGGGTGCGTGTCCGGATCGGAAACTTCGAGCGAAGCTACGACGAATACAACCACCGATACGACTAATACGACTAATACTACTTCTACGGCAAGTGAAGCGTACACGCAGAGCGGAGGAACTGAAACCAGCTCAAGTCAGGCTTTTACTGCCTCTAATACCGATGAAAACGGAATTAAAGTTACTAATGGCGGTACTTTCATTCTCTCGAATTCAACTGTGACAAAAACAGGAGACACATCTTCGAATGATAATAGCGACTTCTACGGCCTCAATGCTGGTGTACTGGCAGAGTCAGGAAGTGCAATAGAGCTCACCAATTGTACAGTAACTACAAACGCTAATGGAGCCAATGGTGTCTTTTCTACGGGTTCGGGTTCTTCGGTAACTCTGTCCAATGTTACGATCAATACTTCTGCCGACGGCTCCCGTGGTGTGGATGCAACCCAGACAGGTAACATAACCTGTACGGATGTGAATATCACCACAGCAGGACAACACTGTGCAGCTATTGCAACAGACCGTGGAAATGGAAATATTACTGTTACAGGCGGGATCATGAACACAGCCGGAGACGGTTCTCCAGGAATTTATTCTACAGGCAATATTACAGTTTCTGGCTCCATAATTACAGCTACAGGATCGGAAGCTGCCGTAATAGAAGGAAAGAATTCCATATCTTTGACGAATGTCACCATTTCAGGCGAGAAAAAATGCGGAGCCATGCTCTACCAGAGTTTCTCAGGTGATGCCGAAGTAGGTACCAGCAGTTTTACGATGAACGGCGGCTCACTCAATGCATCAGTAGGTCCTCTGTTTTATATTACAAATACAGAATCCATAATAGAGCTAAAAGATGCTAATTTGAGTGCAGCATCGGGTACTCTCCTGACAGCCAGCGCCGACAGATGGGGCAATACAGGATCAAACGGAGGCGTTGTGACCTTTAAGGCAGAAAATGAAACTCTTATGGGTAATATTACCTGTGATAATGTCAGCTCAGTCACAGCCATATTGCAGAACAACACTACCTTAACCGGAGCAATCAATGAAAACAATACGGCAAGCTCGATGAATCTGACCCTGGATTCAACCAGTACCTGGAATGTAACAGGAACTTCATACCTGACAAGTTTAACAGATGAAGATTCCACACTGGATAATATCAAAGACAATGGAAATACCATATATTATGACTCAAATTCCAGCACAAACAGCTGGCTTGAAGGCAAAACTTACACCCTGACTGATGGAGGTCAACTAACTCCTGTGACAGGTTCTCAGTAATGCCTGAATTAAAAAACTATTCTTGTAGCCTTATAAGGCTACACTTTTTTCTGAACTAATCAAATCCCCACAGTTCTTCGGTTACTGTTCCTATATTTTGAAGGAATCTTTGTATGGTGGGAATTGATGATCTCCGTTACTTTCAGCGGGGTACGCTAGCGCAACTTTGATTTTCAATGCTGACTGTATAACCTATAAAATTACACTTAATTATCTAAACATACCAGGTGATTTCATGCCTTCCGCACTTCTTCGCATATATCTAAGGCAAAACGCAACCTTTCATGACAAATCCATTTATGAGAAAGTGATCGAATTTTTACTTGATTCAGGTATTAATGGTGCCACTCTTCTCAGAGGAATTGAAGGTTATGGAGCAGATAAAAAGATCCATACCATAAAGGTCTTACAGTTAAGCCATGACATTCCAGTCGTTATGGAAGTAATTGACGATGAAGAAAAACTAAGATCCTTAATTCCTCAGCTGCGAGAGATTATTGGAAATGAGCTTATGACGATTCAGAAAGTAGAAATCGTTTGATTGGATTCATAAAATGAAATATGAATGAAGCTGACCAAAACTCAAAATTATTTCTCTGAATCCCATATTCTAATTCGTTAATCGAGCTTCTGATTATGGATAATAATTTGGAAAATAATTCTGAAACTTTATTAATCTTTGAGAATAAAATTGGTTTTGGGACGAGCTCATCATTTATGTTTACTTTTATCGAGGTTACAAGGGCTAGAAATTTCGTAGATTCAACGGCAGCTGGAAATTTTTTAGTCCTTGTAAACTTTATAGTGCTCGTTTTTTAAAAAAGTTGCATCGATTCTACATACTGAAGGTAATTTGTAATTTACTGAACTTTTGATATACTGCCCTGAAAGTTTGAATATCCTAAAAAATTCAGTATTTTTACGGGAAAAACTACCTCATTTTATGTCTGTTCTCTAGCATTTTCTGTCTTGCTCTTTGGCATTTTCTGCCTGTTCTCTAGTATTTTCTGACCTGTTGCTCTCCACATGACTAATCCAATGGAGAGTTGTACTCACGGTTATGAATAAAAAAGACCATATAATAATTAGAGACAATATTAACGCTTATTCAGGGGAGTGATTAGCATGGTAGAGAATGAGCAATTGTATAATGAAATCAGGGAAGCTGTTAATGCTATTCCGATGAAGATTGGCTTTGAGGGCATAGATGGAATTTCTGAGTACATTACGAAGAGCGTTTTAGTTGGATATGCAGTTGTCCAGTATACAGTAACAGAAAAGGGGTTAGACAACAGGGAAATCACGAAGACGTTTGTTAAATCAAGTCCAGTTTATCAGGATGGCTCAGGTAGTGATATCTACGGTGTGGAGACCCACATCGGAAATGAGGAAACTGTAATTGGTGTTGTGCCAGCTACATGTCCAACATATGGAATTTTTGGGTTAATGCCTCTTGATGACCTATCACTCGAACAGGTTGCTTCACTTTCGTTTAGCCATTTTGGCAAAGACAAGTTTTTAGGATTCGAATATGAAGGTGTTGAACATCCCAACTGGATCAGTATGCTTCGTGAAAAGTGGATAGAGATAGTGTATGAACATGAAAAGGATCGCGAGATGTGGGGCGAAATACAAGGATAAGGGACAAAAAGTCAAAGAAATTTAACTCTATCTTCATAGGCGGGTTGAAGGTATTCTGAAAACAGCAACCATTTCAAAAATCTACACTGGAAAATACTATATCAATATTCTTGTGGAAGATGAAAAAGAACAGCCTACGAAACAGTATTTTTCAGAATCTACTACAATAGGTATAAATGTAGAAATTAAGGATTTTGCAGTTCTTTCTACGGGACAAAAATTGAGAACCCTAAATACCTGAAAAACTCTCTTATCCGATTGAAAGTCCTGCAAAAAAGAGTAAGTAGAAAAGTTAAAGAATGAACCGGAAGCTTATCTTCTCTCTCGAAACTAAGCCGGAAGGCGGAGTTAAGGGAGAAGCAGTTCACCGGGAAATTCATTAATCAATAGACAAATCAAAGACTAAGGTTTTATGAACATATTTTTAGATCACAGCACTAAAAGTGTCGATAGGAAATCCTTAATGGTAAGAAGGATCTTCGGTATCTGTTTTTAATGTGTGATCCTCTTACCTTAAATTTAATGTTTTAATTTGCTTTCAATTTGGCACGCTCATTATGATATTTTTCATATTTTTGTTAGTAACCTTTATTTTCAGAGTTATTCTTTCTGAGCAGAAAGGCTCGATGAAATGTGTGAGGAAAGGTTCGATGAAGTGTTTGAAAAGTTGACAATCGAAACTTTCGAAGGTACAAGAGGTAGATAATCAACATAATCAGAACCTTCCAATTTATAGGGTTCGTCTGCAAAGCCATCTCCGTTGTTATCGGAGTGGGTTTGTGAGAAGCCATCACCTGACGGGGTTGCCCAGTAGTTACCACCCATATACTGACCACCTACTATGTTTTCTCCAGTTATTTTCGTAGTGTTTAAAATGTTTACGGTTCCTTCATCGGCATTTAAATTCACTGTATTGTTAAAAACATTATTAGTAATGACACACGGGGCATCAACAAGATGTAGTCCATTATCACAGCTTGTAATTTGATTTCCACTAACTGTCAGGGTTTTAAACATAAGGTCAAAGGCATATACTCCTGTTTCGCAATTGCAAATCTCATTATTTATAATAGACTCGCTTCCGCTGTACATATAAAAACCGACATCTGCAGCCATACTAAAGTTATAGATCTTATTATTTTGAACCGTGCAGTAAAAAGCACCATTAGTGCCTTCGTTGCGGTTAAACGAAAAACAAGTACCTGAAGACCTCCCTGGGCCTCTTATGTCAAAGTCTTTTATTGTAACGTTGCTTTCATAAATATTGAACGCGTCGTTTTTAGTTTCAATTATTGCTTTATATGGACTGCTTGACATTACGGTTATATTCGCAGTTGAGATATCAATATCTCCACTGTATGTTCCCGGTTTTACAATTATTGTATCTCCAGAACTAGAACTATCTACTGCTTTTTGAATCGAGTTTCCAGGCTCTACATAAATAGTTTTAGCAGAAGCACTGCAAGTAATAGCTTGAAGTGAAAGCAATACTGCTAATATCACCAACATAATTTTTTTTGTTTCCCGCAAGACAAAACCCCGACAAAGTTCTCTAGTATTGATAACGCTTCTTAGTCTATTTGCTTGTTCAGTTGATTATCAAATAACTAGTTATCCAGAATTTAATTTATTGCTAAGTAATTAATACCCAAACAATTCTATTTTTAAACTATCTTAATTAGCTTCTATTTTTAAACTAACTTGATTAGCTTCTATTTTCAAACTAACTTGATTAGCTTCTATTTTCAAACTAACTTGACTATTGAGCTACGTGCTTTATTTACAAAGATGAGCATTTTGAGTGGCTCACCATATATAATAACTCCAGTCTGTAAGATTTAAATAATATATAATTTTTCCTATGTATTTATGTATATCTACTAATATTTTCTTAAATATTCTGAAGTACATATTATTTCATTAGCTTTCCGCGAACTAACATCAGTTTTAATCTAACAATTATCTCAGCTGGCTAATTCCGGCCTTCACATCACAACAATTCTTTCAGCTGGTTCATTTATTCGTTTAATTGCGGGAAATTACGGAAGCAGGAGATACAGAAATACTATGTAAAAAATATCTAGACTATTAGATAAACATTTATAGTCAGTGAAAGTAACTTCTATCAATAAAAACATAAAAATTTCATAGTGGGGGAAAAACATGAAAATAAGAGTCGTTAGCTCAAGAGAAGAAATCTTTACATTGAATCCTAATGAACGCATTGTTCACCTGGCATTCAGGCCTTCGAACAAGGATGTATTTGGACTGGTTGAAACCTGCCCTAAGATTGAAGTAGTTCAGTTACCGAAATCCTACATGGGCACAATCTCAAAGTCCATAGAGATGTTCCTTGAACTGCAAAAAATCCAGATTATCGAAGGTGATGTCTGGGGCCACAGGAAGGATATTAACGAATATTACACTTTTCCGGCCTCGGTTATCGAAAGAATAAAAGAAATGAGAATCGAAGGTAAATCCAATGAAGATATTGAAGCAAAAGTTTCAAGGGAAAGCAAAATAAATCCTGAAATGGTTGCTTATATCATAAACAAGGAAGCTCCTGCCTGAGTTCATACAGAGCAAAATATTTTAAAATTCTTCACTGGAGATATAAGTATATTCAAAGATAGTCAGAAAGGTCTCAGACTTTTCAGGGATTCACGTTATTTTTGATCTCCAGCTTAAGTTTTTTATTTATAGAGGCTCTATAAAGTTCTCGGGCTTAAAATTTAATCTGTATCTTCCACAGAGGGATTTTACAGGATTATTTTCCTTTTTATCGCTATAACTACCTTTATTGTTGAAAATTTTTAATTGGATTTTTTAATTGGATTTTTAATTGGATTTTCGAATTGGATTTTCGAATTGGATTTTTAATTGAATTTTTTAATTGGATTTTTAAATCTTTGAATATTTTCTCTGTTCAAAAAGTAGGTTTTTGGATCTTGACCTGCTAGCTGTGAAACCTGTCTCTTTCAAGTGTAACAATTCTCAGAAAATCTTCTTTCTCAGGACACAAGTTGAAAGTTCTTCCGTTTTCGATGGGAAAATTTTCAGGATTTCTATGGCCATGAACCTGATAAGTATTCTCATTCGTATTTTTATTGAAACTTGTAGCGACCAGATATGCATCTTCGGGCTCACCCACACCATTAATCATCTGATCGGCTCCGACAAAAACCAGATTTTCAGGAAGGCTGCTAAGGCCTCCGTGAGTTACGAGCACGCATTTATTATGAAATTTATAATAAACGCATGGCTTTAATTTCTTATGCAAATCAAGGATATTATTTTTTGTAACTCCTGACTGTTCTATTTCTTGCAAATCGTACCAGGTATCCGCAAACTCGGAGACCTGAGTTTGTTCTTCGTCTTCTGCCAGCTGGCAAAAACCTTTTTCGTTATCTCCTTCAAGCAGGATTACATTATCCCTGCACATAATGGAGATCAGAAACTTAATAATCTCAGCATTTTCAGTATTTTCAGCTCCACGGCCTGTGTAATCTCCCAGGAAGATATACAGGTCACTGTCGTTAAGCCCGCATGCAAGATATTGCATAAGAGCCGTGTAATTCCCAACTATATCCCCAATGTGATGGATTTTTCTGTAGTTGGAAAAGTCAGTCGGCTTGTACCAAACTTTTTCCTAAAATTCATATGGTTTTATTACCGTAACGAATGATGGCACTGTTTGTCTATTTATCACAGAATACAGTTCATCAATTACAGCTTCAGGTACAATTTCATATTCAGGTCTTTTCCTGTTTCTCTCCTTTGCAATTTCAAGAGGAATCTCGGAAAAATCAACACAGATAGCCGAATACCTGTAAGTTCTGACAAGCTTCCTGTACTTCGCAATATCTGCGTTTCCGGCATTTGTCGCGTCTAGAACTATGAAATCTCCATCTTCCATACGGCATTTAATGATAGAGTAAATAAGTCCCCAGACCCGACGATTGATTTTTTGAGAGATTACAGGTCTTCCGGTAACAGAGAGTACAGGCGGTTTAAGGAGTAGACGGACATTGTCTGAAGAGATGGTGTAAGGCTCAAGGTTATTTTCTCTGACAAAAGTTGATTTGCCGGAGCCAGGTATTCCTCTCAAAAATACCAGATACCTCATATCATACCCCAGTATCTTATATCGTACTCCAGTATCTTATATTTATATCATACCTCTACTCTATGCCATACCTTATATTATCTCAATATGTCATACCTCAATACTCTATGTCATACCTTATATTATCTCAATATGTCATACCTCATATTATCTCAATATGTCATACCTCAAAGTATATGACGAATCTATCCTATAACTCAAAACTGCTTATTCAAATTTCGAATCAGAAATGGCCAATGGGTTTAGATCACGGGAAATAGTTCTGAAACTTTTATCTATTTGAGAATAAAACTGGTTTTGGAACAAGTTCATCGAATAATATTAAAAATTAAAAATTTTAAGAACGATTGTGCGTATTCTATTTTATAATTTTAATTTTGCTTAAAAACTAATAATCCAGGAATGGATAACATTTATTTTAAGTATCAGGTTCTTGTTAACAACTGGGGCGTTCAGGAGAAGTACAGTTAAAAAACGAGGAAGATATTTATTAAATATCTGTATATATAATAAAATCATGAACAGCCCGCTTCTAGAATTGATTTTCCTTTCCGAAAAAAGGAAAGATCTTCTTTTATTTTTGAAGGATGGGCCCAAAACAATTTCAGAGATCAAAGAAAACCTGAATGTAGGTCTGGTGGCAATTCTCCCTCAATTAAAAAAGCTGAGGGAAAACTCCTTGATTTCAAAGACAGGTGATATCTACAGCCTGGCTCCTCTTGGGATAGCAATAGTTGGTAGAATGAAACCAATGATAGATGTCTTAAATGTCTTCGGAAGCAAATATGAATATTGGTCAAACCATGCAGTTGAGTCCATACCCGACCCTTTGCGGGAAAGAATAGGAGAGCTGGCTAACTGCACGTTTTCCGAACCTCCTGACAGGACATGCCTCTTTGAGCCTCACAGGGAATTTGTGGAAAACCTTATGAAATCAAAAAAAATAAATGGTATTGCATCGGTTTTTCACCCACTTTATCCATCCCTTTTTCTGACTTTTGCAAAAAATGGGGCGAATGTTTCTCTTCTTGTAACTAGCCCGATTTATGAGAGAATAAAAGAAGAATATGGAAACGAATTATGTGAATTTATTAAATTCGAAAATGCAAATTTCTACGTTTGCAGCAAAAAAATAGAACTTGCTTATGCAGTTACCGAAAGGTTCCTCTCCCTTACCCTACCGTTTTCGGACGGCACTTACGACCATAAAGAAGACGTCCTGTGCTTTGAACCTCAGGCTATACAGTGGGGAGAAGACCTTTTTGCTTACTACAGGAAAATCTCGGATAAACTCACTGAAATTCACTGAAATCTGAATTCCTTCCCGATCAGTTCCCGGAACAGCCGGAAGATAGTTATAAATTAAACCCTCGCCATCCCTTATACCATGCAAAAAGTTCAGGAAACCGCAGAAAAAATCCGGACAATGGAGATCCGGGGTGCAGGTAGAATTGCAAAAGCCGCTGCTGAAGCTATAAGGGATTATGCTGCAGGGCTGGATGTAGCTTCAATGGAAGAATTCAGTGCCAGAATAAAGGAAGTCTCGAACCTTCTTATCAGTACCCGCCCAACAGCCGTTTCCCTCCCGAATGCTGTAAAACTCTCATCAAAGTATTCTTCAGCAAATGTGGAGGAAGCAAGGCAGGAAATTATTAAAAATGCAAACCTCTTTATTGAGAGAGCTGACAAAGCCCTTGAAAAAATCGGAAAGATAGGAGCAAGGAGAATTCGGGACGGGGATGTCATAATGACCCACTGCAATTCACATGCTGCTCTTTCTATTATCACCACAGCCTTTGAAGACGGAAAGGACATCTCGGTAATTGCCACCGAAAGCCGTCCCAGGCGCCAGGGCTTATTGACAATTCGCCACCTTAACGATTTTGGGATTCCCACAACCCTTATCGTAGATTCTGCGGTGCGCTACTACATGAAAGAGGTGGATAAGGTTGTTGTCGGGGCTGATGCTATTGCAGCTAACGGTGCCCTGGTAAACAAGATTGGAACCTCACAGCTTGCACTTGCCGCCCATGAGGCCAGAAAGAGTTTTATGGTCGCTGCCGAAACCTTCAAGTTTAGCCCGAGTACGATTGTCGGAAACCCCATAGAAATCGAAGAAAGGGCTGCAGAGGAAGTCGTGGACCCTGCGGTTATTTCAGAGCTCTCTCACGTGAAGGTCAGAAATCCTGCTTTTGACTTCACACCTGTCGAATACATAGATATGATCGTAACCGATATCGGAATCATCCCGCCTGCAATGGCTTATACCGTTATAAAAGAACATCTTGGCTGGGAGCTTGGAGAAGTTTAAAAACAGACAATTTTTAATTTTTATACTTTTTATTTATGCTCGCCAGGTCTTTGAGCGTTTTTCAGTTACCTTTACTCATTTTCAGTTACCGTTACTCATTTTCAGTTACCGTTACTCATCTTTAATAATCCCGTCCGTAATCCTGAGCACCCTCGAACACTCCTTTGCAACCTCAGGGTCGTGCGTCACAACAAGAATCGTCTGCCCTTTTTCGCTCAATTCTTTGAAGACTCGCACAATCGAGTCTCTGGTTTTGCTGTCCACCTCACCTGTGGGTTCATCCGCCAGTATAACGGCAGGCTTATTCGCAAGTGCCCTGGCAATAGAGACTCTCTGCTGTTCTCCTCCTGATAATTCCGAAGGTTTATGGGAAAGTCGGTCTCCAAGGCCAAGTTCTTCTAGCAGCTTTCTGGCTCTTTCTCCTCTTTCTTTTTTGGGCACTCTGGAAAAGCGCATGGAAAGCTCCACGTTTTCAAGTGCAGAAAGAGTTGGAATCAAATTATAGTGCTGGAAAATAAAGCCTATTTTTTCCCTTCTCACGCGGGGAAGCAGTTTTTCAGGCACAGAAGTAAGGTCTGTCCCGTCAAGGATAATTTTTCCATCAGTTGCTTTTTCAAGCGTGCCTATAAGGGCGAGAAGAGTGGATTTTCCGGAACCTGAGGGCCCCATTATCGCAAGAAGTTCCCCTGTTCTTACGGTTATGCAGGCACAGCGAAGGGCATGGACAGGGATTTTGCCTTGAAAATAAGTTTTGGAAAGGTTTTCAACCTGCATTATGATTCTCTGGTCTTTATTTTCCAAATTACGCTTATTTTCTTCTGTTTTCGGCATTTTTTCCGGCTTATCCGAAATTTCAAACCCTCTTCTCTCAATTACCGTATCAGGCATGCTTCAAAGCCTCCATAGGACTCATCTTCGAAGCTCTATACGCAGGGTAAAGCCCTGAGAGAGCCCCTATCAACAAGGCAAATAGCATGGCAATTACAAGAAGCCTGGGCGTTATCAGGAAAAGCACTATTCTTGTATTTGCGAGCCAGGCATTCATAACGTAAACAGCCCCGGAACCTATAAGAATTCCAAGGATCCCACCGAAGAGACCCATAACAGAGGCTTCTCCAAGCGTAAGGAGTAGAATGTCCCTGGTCTCGGCTCCAATGGCTTTCAAAATTCCGAATTCTCTTGTCCTCTCGGCAACAGACATGAGCATCGTATTCATCACGCAAAGCCCACCTATGATTGCTGCAAGAAGTCCCGAGCTGATAGTGATTACGCTAAAAATCATAAAGGACTGCCTTGCCTGCACCTCAAGCTCTCTAGGAGAAAGGGTGCTTGTACCTTTAACGCTCAATTCTATGCGTCTGGAGAGCATTTCGGCATCCACCCGCTCATCTGGCACTGCAAAGATATAGGAAATCGAATTGCCAACGTCGTAGAGGTCCTGCGCGGTTTCAAGAGGTATAATTACCGCGTTGTCAAAAATTGAGCCAGTATAATCCAGAATTCCTACAACGGTGAAATACTTGTCATGGATCTCAAACTTACTTCCTATCTGGAGTTTGTATTCCCTTTTTATGTTGCTTCCGACAACAACATTATAAGAATCCCCTGGACTGAGAAAACGGCCTGCTTTCAGCTCCACAGGATAAAGGGCAACGCTGGATTTTTCCGGTGGGACTCCCAGAATTTGCTTCCCGGTCATTCCCATTTTGTCCTCATCAAAAGTAGTCATTAAAAGCCCATACGCATCTTTCACCCCTGCTACCCGAAGCACGTCGCTTACCTTATCGTCCGTAAGCCCCCCTCCAAAGACTCCGCTTTCGGAAAAGACCCGAATTTTGTCGCTGGTCACACTCATGGAGCGCTCAAAGGTCTGGTGAAAATTTTCGGACATCGCACCCATAACTATAACTGCAAAGATTCCGAGAGCAATCCCACAGACTGTCAGTGCACTCCTGACCTTCCTGTTCATTATGTTTCGGATGATGAGGTCAAACATGATGATCCTGCATTCGAGTTTTACACTATTTTAGGCTTTCAAGGCTTTCAGAGCTTCCAAAGCTGTCAAGATTTTCAAAGCTTTCAGGACTTTTTATTTCCTTTTTTCAGAGCTCTTTATTTCCTTTTTTTCAGAGCTCTTTATTTCCTTTTCCTTCCAGACAAGATTCCAGCGCAGAGAAAAATCCCCAGAATTGTGAGGACGCAAATATTCGGAGATTCTTCGACAGGGGTTGCTTCGGCAACGGGTTCAAAAACCCTCAAAACTGTTTCATGGCTGTCCAGAATTTCTCCTTCGGAATTCAGCGCATAGATTTTTACATTATAATCTCCCTTCTGGACTCCCTGCCAGATTATTCCTACAGTATCTTCTTTTCCCGAGGTCAGGATATCTGCGGTCTCTTCAAAAACCTGTGCCTTCCCATCCTTAGGCGTCAGCACAACCCTTACAAATCCGTCAAAAGGCACCTGGGATCTTCCGACAATAGTGACACTTGCTCCGTATTCATCCACATCGATGTCCCGATCAATAATTTTCACCTTTTCTTCGGCTCTGAAGTTCGAGATATAGGCTGCAGTAACATCAGGAGAGTGGGAATGGACCTTCAAAAGAGCAGTGTAGTTTTTATCTTTCTCAAGCAGGAAAGGCCAGTAGCTTGCGTTATAATAAGTGCTTATAACAGGGATATTCTTCTGCTTTTCAGAATAAACGATTTCCGTGCCCGAGAGAAGTTTCAGGTCAAGGTCGATCACGCCGGGTTCAGGTGCCTGTATACTCCTGAGATTAGCAGGGCTTGTAAGACTCATTAAAACCGAAGCTTTCTCTGAGTCTGCAGAGAAGTCAACAAGTTTAAGCTTTGAAAGGATGGGATTGCGGTCGGAAAATGAAAGTTTTCTGAAAGCAAGGCTTTCACTCCCGTTTTTAACATAAATCTGCGCTGTATAAGAGTCACTATCTTTTCCAAAATCGTCTTCAATTCCCCAGAAAAGTACTTTTGTGACTTCCTGCCCTTTCTTAACAGGCCCTAGAATAAAAGTTTCCGATTTCAGCAATTTCTTCTCCGAATTCAAAGTAAAAACAAGAGAGGCATTTTCAAGAGGCTGCTCAAACCGGACTGTAGAATCCGCAAGCTCATTATCCGAGAAAAAATCCGTGATAACGGCATCTTCCTGCCTTTCCTTTTCAAAGGCTGTTCCATCTACTGCTGCGAAAGCAGGACTGAGCTCAGTACATAATATAGCCAGGGATAGAAGAATGAAAAAAAAACGGGAAATAAATCCTCTATGTTTAAAAGAAATTTTTTCTTCAGGCAAGCTCAAACCCGGTTCCTCCTCCCTTTTAGAAATTTCAGGACAGAAACTTCAGGAAACTGGCTTTGTAGGAGTTCTAAACTCCCAACCGGCACTTCCGTCTGTTTTCTGTTATTGGGATATATGTCGGAACCTCTATGTTTAAGTTTTCATCTTCTGTAAAAATAAAGATTTTTAAAGCCAGCTTTTGTTTTTCGAATTTTATCTTGTCTGGCTGTTAAGGCTTGTCTGAGCCTTAATTTGTTTGAGTTTTAAAACTTAATTTGTTTGAGTTTTAAGACTTAATTTGTTTGAGTTTTGAGCTTTATATCTTTGTCGTAATCCAGGTCCCGCACGATATGGGAGACTTTTTGGCTGCTTCTCTATCGAGAACTTCTTCGAGCTGGGCGGGGTCCCGGGCATCCATGACAAGAGCATCGAGTTTGCAGCGTTCGATAATTTTTGCGGCTACAGGATCAACAGGGGATTTGGAGCCTGCTTTCATCTCGATCGCCATGACTATGTTAATGAGCTTCTCAGGAGAGATTTTATCGTACTTTACTGCCGCAGGGTCACAGTTCGGGTCCGAAGAGTAAACTCCGTCAATAGATGTTGCAATTGCCAGCAGGTCTGCCCGCAGGAACTCTGCAAGAATTGCAGCAACGGCATCCGTGGTCTGGCCAGGAGTGACGCCTCCCATAACAACTACCTTTCCGGGACGGATAGCCTTTGAGGCTTCAATATAATTTGTGGGGATTTCCGGACAGGCATCGGGCCCAAGAGCTGCGGTAAGCAAGTGTGCATTCAGGCGAGTAATTTCAATACCTATGTAGTCGCATGTAACTTCATCAGCACCAACTGCCCTTGCAGTTTCGATGTAATTCCTTGCTGCTTCTCCTCCGCCTGCTACCACAAGTAGGGTATGCTTTTTCGAGAGCTTACGGAGAACATCCGCATATTTTAAAAAACGATCGGGATCTAGATTTTTTGCGAGAATTGAACCGCCTAATGAGAGTACTATGAGCATGATGATCTCTACACATTAACAATTCGGATTTTTAAATGTATCGCTGGATATTTTTTACTTAAGTTACCAAAAATCCCTTATGTACTGCAATACTTATAAGAATCAAGAATGAAATGCCATAAAGTATTTATAATAATGTAATACTACAACATAAATGACTAATCAGTCATTTTACAGAGATAATCTATGAAAGAACAGGTTAAAGACAAAAGAACTGCCATTCTGGAAGCAGCCCTGAAGCTCTTCACTGAAAGAGGCTTCCACGGCACATCTACTGCCCAGATTTCAAAAGATGCAGGTGTAGCCACAGGCACGCTTTTCAACTATTTTCCTACAAAGGAAGATCTTATTAATAGTCTGTATTTTGAGGTAAAAGGAGATTTAAGCCGCAGTATGGGCAAAGAAATTGAGGCACAGAATACCTTCAAGGATAAATTAAAAAAAATATGGTCAAATCTAATCAAATGGGGAGTAGCAAATCAGGAAGAATTCCTTTTTGTCGGGCAGTTCTGTTCATCCCCTTATATTACAAAGTTTACGCGTGACGAAGTGATGAAAGAGTATGTATTCCTCCATAAGCTTGTGGATGAAGGAATAAAAGCGGGAGAGATCAGAGATTTTTCCGCGGAGCTTACCATTTCAATGTTTTATCAGGGTAGCAGGACGGTAGTGAACCTTATCCTTGATTCAGATTCTCCACTGGATGAAAATAAGGTTATAGAAGATGGATTCCAGATTATTTGGAGAGGTCTGGCTAATAACTAATTTTTTTCGCCTCATTTATGAGTGATCAATCAATCACATCTTATGCAAATATTTATATAATATAATAACTTAGTGATCGACTGGTCAGTCAAAACTGAAAATTCACGTTACATAATGAGCTTATTTCAAAAACTCAAAATGGCATCTTTGAATCTCGGAAATGGGAAAATCAATTGAGTTTAGGACCATAAAAATAGTTCTTAAACTCTGTCAACTTAAGAAAAGGTATCCTGTAATTTATGTTTTGATCCTGAAGGTGTCAAGTGTAATTACAAATTAAACCTATACCAGTAGAGCTGATCTCTCTTTTATTCTATTTATTTAGCAGGAGATATATAGATGGCAAGCAAAGTTTATTTTTCAGATCTCAGAGCAAGAAATCCAGAGGAGAGTACGATCAGCAAGATCCAGAAGCTTTTTGACAAAGCAGGTTTTGCTGAACTCCTTGGAGAAGGTGACTTGACTGCGATCAAGATCCATTTTGGAGAGTACGGAAGTGACGGATATATAAATCCGGTCTTTGTGAGGCAGGTCGTAGAAAAAATTCGGGCAGCCGGAGCAAAACCGTTTGTTACGGACACAAATACTCTTTACTCAGGCAGCCGGCATAATTCAGTTGACCACCTGACGACTGCGATTGAACACGGTTTTGATTATTCTATAGTCAGGGCTCCACTCATCATATCAGACGGTTTGAAGAGCCAGAACGTTGCAGAAGTCGAGATCGGAAAGAAGCATTTTAAGTCCGTAAAAATAGGGTCGGATATTGCTGCCGCCGATTCCATGATTGTGATGTCCCATTTTAAAGGGCACATTATGGCGGGCTTCGGAGGAGCTATCAAGAACCTTGCTATGGGCTGTGCTCCGGCATCCGGCAAGAAGGAACAGCATTTTCCGACAAGCCCGCATGTGGTTGAAGAAAAGTGCATAGGCTGCCAGAAATGTATTAAAATCTGTCCTGTAGGAGCCCCTTATCTTCTGGGGGAAGTCTCAATGATTGATCCCAATATCTGTATAAGCTGCGGACAGTGTATGGAAGTTTGCCCTGCGGGAGCTATAACTATAGATTGGGAACATGATATTCCGAACTTCCTGGAATGTCTTACTGAGTATGCTTATGGGGCAGTAAAAGGAAAAGAAGGAAAAGTAGGTTACATAAATTTCCTGCTTAAAATTACACCTGACTGCGACTGCGTACCCTGGAGTGATGCCCCTATTGTGCCAGATATAGGAATCCTGGTCTCAAAAGATCCTGTAGCCATTGACCAGGCAAGCTACGATCTTGTAAATAGACAGAAAGGGCTTGTTAATTCCTCCCTTCAATGCAACCACGAAGCCGGAGCTGATAAGTTCAGAGGCACCTGGTCTATGATTGATGGAACCCACCAGCTCACGTACGGAGAAGAAATCGGGTTTGGTAGCAGAGACTACGAACTTGTTGAAATTTAAAGTCAAGTTTTAGTGTCATGTGGGGAAAATTCACGTTATATATAGGACTTACGCAGTTGAACTGAAAAATCAACAGCATCAGATCATTAATTGTCTAAAATGTGACTTTCATCCACAGTATTTGACGTAATTGATTTTGTTCCTCAAGTACGTAAGTCCTAATATAATGGGTTCGTCTCAAAACTTAAAATTGCCTTTTTGAATTCTGGCAGTCGTTGGTCTGGAACTTTTGACATCTGTACCATCTGAATTTACTTCCTATCAAGGATTTGATGCATTATTTCACAGCGTGGAAGGATACGTTTCTAATGGTGTCAATCTAATGAGCGACATGTATGTGATGACAGGTTCGTACAAATGGCACAGATAATGGGAATGAAGGATGCGAAGGAGCCGATGGACTTCATCACAATGCTGGTGAAATTGCAAGAAGATTGCGAAGTTGCAGATCTCAGGATGTCTGATTACAGCATTGAGCCGGAGAATTTGAAACCATGGCGAAGAACGCAAAGGATACGGTGGGTGGCCTGTTTCTTTGTGACAGAACTGAGCTAAGCATGGAAGATTGTATTGCCATCTATGAAACTTCCTACAAGTAAAATAACAATACGGCCAATTGGGGAAATTATCATATGAAGGATAGTGCCGCACACCTTTCGCACCCTACTGCCGTGCTCGCTATCATTCTCGCCAGCTACTTGATGATAGCATTCGACATCTCAGTCGTCATTACAGGGCTCCCGGAGATTCAGAACAGTCTTGGCTTCTCAGCCACCGGACTCTCCTGGGTGCAGAACGCCTATAAGCTTGCCTCCGGCGTTTTACTCCTGCTCAGATACCCTTGCCCACTGAGGAAATTGAAATAACGCTCAGGAAATATCCCAATATCGCCCTCCACTATAGCGAACATGAGAATAAATTTGTGGATAAAAATAAAAGGGGAGATACACACGATGAAGAAAATATCAGCGCTGGCTCTCATAATCTTGATGAGCCTCTTCCTCGCTGCCTGCGGATGCACAGACAGCGACACAACAAAGGTTGACGTAAATAGCACACAGACAGAAACAACGAACAATAGCCCCAATGTTACTGTTCCAGAAGAAACCAATTCCCCAAATACGAAAACAGAAAGTGAGAATCATACACAAACGGATTCAGCGCCAAAAAAAGTTCTTGTGGCTTATTTTTCACATACTGGCAATACGCGTGTAATTGCTAATCAAATCCACGAAAAAGTCGGCGGTGATATCTTTGAAATTGTGACCGTAAATCCATATCCCACGGATTACGACTCTGTGGTTGATCAGGCAAAGCAGGAACAGGAAGATAACTACAGGCCCCAGCTAAAAACAAAGGTTGAGAATATGGACTCCTACGATGTGGTTTTCATAGGCTACCCTGACTGGTGGGGAACGATGCCGATGCCAGTATTTACTTTTTTGGAAGAATATAATTTTTCTGGAAAAACCATCATACCGTTCTGCACTCACGAGGGGAGCGGGTTGGGAAGAAGCGTTGAGGATATCACAGAACTTTGCCCGAAGTCCACTATTCAGAAAGGTCTTGCAATCAGAGGATCAAGTGTAAAAACTGCGCAGGATGATGTATTCGAGTGGCTGCGTGAAATAGGAATGATAGAATAAATGAGGAAAACTCTTTGACTCGGAAACTCTTAATCAAGCTGGTCATTGACCTTTTTACGACGGTTCTCATGTTGGCAGCCATGGCTTACAACCTAACTGGAAACACGATCCATGAGCTTCTAGGAGTGTCCTTTTTTATGTTATTCATTGTCCACAATGTTTTAAATCGACGATGGTATCAGACATTTCTAAAAAGAAAGCACAATGTGAGCCTTGTTCTTAATACAGCGGTCAATCTGCTTCTTCTTGTAATGATGTTGATGCTGATGGTAAGCTCCATTCTGATTTCCCGCACCTTGTTTACCTTTATTCCGGTAAACGGTGGTTTGATTGCACGGCAGATACACGTTCTGGTTGCATATTGGGGATTTATCCTCGTCTCCATACATCTGGGAATGCACTGGGGAATAATTGCAGGTGCGGCTAGAAAAATACCAGGAATTCCCTCTCCGAATCGTGGACGTACATTTGCGGTGCGAGTCATGTCAGTGTTAATTGCTGTATATGGAATGTATGCATTCTTTGAAAGAGACGTGGGTTCCAAGCTGATTTTGTACTATACTTATTCCTATTGGAACTTTGATGAATCAGCCATGTTTTTCTTCACAGATTACCTTTCCATCATGGGAGTTTGTATCTGTGTGACTTACTATGGTCTGAAATTTGTCCAGAACCGGAAAAAGCAGCGCCTATCAAAGAATCTTCAATAATAGCGGAGAAAGCAAAAATGAAAGTCGAATATAGAAACCTTCCACATGCCGGCGGTAAGATCAGCACAATTGGCATTGGAGCAGGAAGCCTGCACGAATCTAGACCGCAGGAAATCAAAGACATCATCAGTTATGGCATGGAACATGGCATAAATCTGATTGACACGGTTATGTATGATTCCAGTGCAGTTGAGCCCATTGAACAGGCACTGAAAGGACAGCGGGACGAGATGATTATGCAGATGCATCTGGGTGCTGTCTATCCAAAGGGAACATATTCTAGGACAAGGGTTCTTTCAAAACTTAAGAGAGGGTTTGAGCAGGAGCTGAAAAAATACGGCACGGACTACGCTGACATCGGCATTATCCATTGTGTTGACGAAGTTCGTGATTTTGAAAAGATCATGTCCAATGGCATTTTTGATTATGCTCGAAAGCTAAAGAAAGATGGAACTATTCGCTATCTCGGCTTTTCATCCCATTCTGCAGATATTTGCAGACGCTTTATCGAGACCGGGGAGATTGACATTTTTATGCTTAGCCTCAACGCAGCCTATGATTTTAAACCATCAAGGGGTAAGCTGGCTTTATCACACGAGCGTATGGAACTTTATCGTGAATGTGAAAAACGCGGCATCGGCATCACGGTCATGAAGCCTTACGGCGGCGGACAGTTGCTGAATGCAAAGACATCTCCATTCCACCGTAGCATGACAATCTCTCAGTGCATACAGTATGCGCTGGACCGCCCGGCTGTTCTCTCATGCCTTCCAGGCGTACGCTCCAGAGCAGATTTGGAGGATGTACTCAAATATTACTCCGCTTCTGAAGAGGAACGGGACTATTCTTTTATCGGCAGCCTGCCGCACCGGGATATGCAGGGCACCTGCATTTACTGCAACCACTGTCAGCCATGCCCATCTGGAATCGATATAGGTTCCGTAAACAAATATCTGGATCTGGCAAAAGCAGGCGACGAACTTGCAAAAGATCATTACATAAAATTAAACAAAAACGCAAAGGATTGTATTGAATGCGGAGTCTGCGAAAAGAACTGTCCATTCCATGTGGATATCCGTGGCAGGATGCGAGCAGCAATAAATTATTTTGATAAGTAAAGATAACTTAGAATGAGATTGTGGAGCAGACACGGAAGGAACTTTCGGAGGAGTACAGAACTGAACTGAAAAATAAAAGTTGAGAACATGGCATCGTATAAACCGTCTGGGACAAGGCATTACGTATATCACCAACCTTTGCTCGCAGTCAATCATTATGGATGTTCTTGCAGTCAGAGGCAGAGATGTAAATGTGCAGAATGAAGGTGTCCAATTGGTTACATAAGAACGAAATTACAGAAGTGAAAATATGAAAAGGCTTAAAAAAATGATATTATACTTACTCAGTTTTTTGCTTCTATTGGGCGTTGTTATTATATTGTTTATAAACATAGACCCAGCTTTCGGTGGGAGTCCAACAAAAGAACAAACAGAAATGTATCAACATTTAAATAATTATGTTGATGGGAAATTTATTAATGAGGACCCTACAGAGCTGGTTATAAATTCCTCAGACGGTTCATCAACGAATGAAGATTCTGCTTCAGAGGCTAAAGACCGCAACCCGAGTGGTCCAATTCCTGTTTCTACCATTGACTGGAACAAAATTAAAAGAGAAAATGATAGTTTGACCTGGTTTGGACACTCTGCTTTTCTGCTTAGCATTGATAATAAAAAGTTATTGATAGATCCTATGCTGAGTCCCATTGCCTCGCCGGTTTCATTTGTGGGAATTAAAAGATATGAATACAGTAAAGATATTATGCTGAATCTTATTGATGATATGCCGCCTATTGATGCAGTTTTTATTACACATGACCATTATGATCACTTAGACTATCAATCTATTGTAAAACTAAACAGCAAAGTATCACATTTCTTTGTTCCTCTTGGGGTTAGTGCCCATTTGCTTAGATGGGGTATTCCAAAAGAAAAAATTACGGAACTTAATTGGTGGGAAGAAACAGAGTATCAGGGCTTAACCGTTGCTTTGACACCTTCCAGGCATTTCTCTGGAAGAGATCCATTTAATATCGATACTACTCTATGGGGTGGATGGGTCATCTTGGGAAATAAAACTCGAATATATACCAGTGGAGACGGTGGATACGGTCCACATTTCAAGGAGATCGGAAATAAATACGGACCTTTTGATATAACCTTGATCGAAGGTGCCCAATATGATCCGAGCTGGTCGGATATTCATATGGTGCCGGAACAATCTGTCCAGGCTAATCTGGATGTGAATGGTGAGACCATGATGTTGATGCATTGGGGAGCATTTACATTAGCTAATCATGGTTGGAATGAGCCAATAGAAAGGGCACTGGAAGAAGCAAACGAAAGAGAAGTGAACATTATTGCCCCTCAAATCGGTGAAAC
The DNA here is from genome assembly GCA_023399215.1 of Methanobacteriota archaeon. Classification (GTDB taxonomy): domain Archaea; phylum Halobacteriota; class Methanosarcinia; order Methanosarcinales; family Methanosarcinaceae; genus Methanosarcina. Next base: position 5,352 of record JAEWQJ010000004.1, on the reverse strand, counting down.
CGTTCTATTAGATTCAGACCTGCACATACCTTCAACTCCATGGTGGGATTTTTGAAAGAGCATTATCTATGGAGATGGTGCTTGGAATGTGTGGGGATCTCAGAGGAAGCAAAGTCATGGAGCCGGGATATGAATGCGAAAAGCAGTTTGAGCGAAGGAGAAGTCCAGGCATGTTGGAAAATTGTTTTTCAATTTTTTACATTCTACCTTTTTCTGTATAGCTTACTTTTATATACCATTAAATCTTATATTCTGACTGATCAGTCACTCACAAAAACTAATCGAGTAAACGATCAAGAAAGAATATCGAGAAAATTTTACAGAAACTAGAATCAGAGAGAACATTATGAAAGTTGTCGGTATTAACGGCAGTCCACGGCTAGTAAACTTTTCAGTAAGAATATTTGACATTCAAGATACCAGATATGGTGAAAAATTTTAAGGGGAAGCAAAATATGGACAAATCAAACTTAAGTGAGAGTGTAATTTTCCCAAAAGGAGAAGAACTTCCGGAGTTTTTAAGCAAGTACTTTACAGGCAAAGTATGGGTTAGCATGCTGGTTGGAAGAGATGATGAATTTAATTGTCCCATCGGCAATGTAACATTCGAACCCGGATGCATAAATAACTGGCATAAGCATCCAGGAGGTCAGATTCTGTTAGTAACAGGCGGACGCGGTTACTATCAGGAAGAAGGAAAGCCTGCAAGGGAACTTAAGCCAGGTGATGTAGTAAAAATCGCTCCAAATTTAAAGCACTGGCATGGAGCAGCACCTGACAGCTGGTTTGTACACCTTTCCGTTGAAACAAATGCTAACGCAGGTCCTGCAGAATGGCTGGAACCTGTAGCTGATGAAGACTACAGTAAATTGAAATGAATTTGGTTGAGGAAATTAAGAATTCGAATTGAAGTTAAAAGTTACAAAGTAAATCGGAGGTGCATAAATATGGCGGAAAATATTCAATCAAAAGGTTATGCTGGAAAAGATGAGTCCGGAAAGCTAGTTCCCTGGTCTTTTGAACGAAGACCTGTAGGTGATAATGACATTCTAATTGACATTAAATATTGTGGAATCTGTCATTCTGACATTCATCAGATCAAAGGACACTGGGGACCACAACAATATCCACAAGTGCCTGGTCATGAAATTGTGGGTGTGGTTGCTGCTGTTGGAAAGAAAGTAACAAAGTTCAAAGTAGGTGACCGTGCAGGAGTTGGGTGCATGGTTAACAGTTGTATGGAGTGTGAAAGCTGCAACAATGGTGAAGAACATCATTGCGACAACAATGCAACTATAATGACATATGGTTATCCTGAAGAAACATCACCTACCGGTATAAGCCAGGGAGGATATTCCCAAAACATCGTTGTCACCGAGCATTTTGCAATAAAGATTCCAGATTCCATTGATCTTCAGGAAGCTGCTCCATTACTGTGTGCTGGTATTACTACTTATTCACCTTTAATGAAAGCTAATATCAAAAAAGGAGATAAAGTAGGAGTTGCAGGAATTGGTGGGCTGGGGCACGTAGCTATTAAATTAGCCGTATCAAAAGGTGCCGAAGTTTATGCCTTTACAACCACTGAAAGCAAAAAAGAAGATTGCCTTGCATTCGGAGCAACAGAAGTTATTGTTGTTAACTCACCAAGCGACCTGCAACCATGGAAAGGAAAAATGGATTACATGATATCCACAATTCCATACGCATACGAAATGTCATCATACATTGATTGCGTAAAACCATACGGATACTTCACTCAAGTAGGACAACCAATTGGAGGAGAACTCACAATTAACAACTTCAATATGATTTTCAACAGAGTAAACTTCAATGGATCACTTATTGGAGGAATCCCGGAAACTCAGGAAGTAGTTGATTATTGTGCAGAAAATAAGATCTATCCGCAAATTCAGATGATCGATCCTGAAATGATTAATGAGACATGGGATAAGGTCGTAAATAAAGAAGCTCGCTATCGATATGTGATTGACATGTCATCCTTAAAATAAGACCTAACCAGGTTTTTACTTTTTTATCATAAAGAGCGAGGACAATTTCAGCGAACAAAAAGAAGGCATGGGATACTAAATGACGAATCTGAACGAAGAGAAATGTCTGGTAGCCTATTTTTCGCGTGCTGGCAATAACTATGTCAGTGGGAAGATTGTGAATCTGACGGTAGGTAACACAAAAGTGGCAGCCGGCATGATCCGAGAAATAAAAGGTGGCGACCTTTTCAGTATTGATACAGTACAGTCCTATCCCAAGGATTATTCTGCAACCGTCAACGTAGCAAAAAAGGAATTGAATAGAAATGCCAGACCTGAACTTTCCAGCCATGTGGAGAACATGGAATCGTATAATGTGATATTTCTGGGTTACCCTAACTGGTTGGGAACGATGCCAATGCCAGTGTTCACGTTCCTGGAAGAATATAACTTTTCCGGAAAGACCATTGTTCCATTTTGTACGCATGAAGGAAGCGGAATGGGTCGCAGTGAGAACGATATTGCAAAACTTTGCCCGGAAGCGACACTTTTGAAAGGACTCGCTATTCAAGGCTCCCGTGTAAGTGCTGCGAAAAAGGATGTTGAAGACTGGTTGAACAAATTAGTATGACCTTATGAGCTGCTCGAGTCCACAGAACATTTATGAATCATTTAGCAAGGGAAGACAAAATGACAAAAAAATTAGGCTTTGGCTGTATGAGATTGCCACTTCTGGACAAGGATGACCAGACATCATTTGACACAGAAACGTTGAACAAAATGGTGGATACTTTTCTGGAAAAAGGATTCACCTATTTCGATACAGCTTATACATATCATGGATTCAAGAGTGAAGAAGCTGTCAGAGAGGCTCTGGTAAAAAGACATAACAGGGACGAATTCACTCTTGCGACGAAACTTCCTCCTAGAATGTTAAAGTCAGTAGAGGATCAGGAAGGTATCTTTAACGAGCAACTGGAAAATTGTGGTGTTGAGTTCTTTGATTATTACCTGCTTCACAATGTTGGTGTAAGTGCCTATGAACAGGCATGTAAATTTGATACGTTTGGTTTTGCTTTGAAGAAAAAGGAAGAAGGCAAAATAAAGAACGTGGGTATGTCTTTCCATGATACTCCGGAACTGCTGGATGAGATCCTGACAGCTCACCCTGAGCTTGATTTTGTGCAGTTGCAGATCAATTACATCGACTGGGAAAATCCAGGTATCCAGTCAAGAAGATGCCATGAAGTTGCAAGGAAACATAACAAGCCAGTTGTTGTAATGGAACCTATCAAAGGTGGAAATCTTGCATCAGTTCCAGAAAAGGCAGAAGAATTGATGAAAGCATACGATAAGGATGCTTCAGTTGCTTCCTGGGCAATCAGATTTGCTGCCAGTCAAGAAGGTGTCATGATGGTTCTCAGTGGTATGAGTACCATGGAACAGGTTCTTGATAACACATCTTATATGACAGATTTCAAACCACTGGCCAAGGAAGAATACAATATCATCGACCAGGTAATTGATATTATAAATGAAGATACTGCGATTCCCTGCACAACATGCAGATATTGTGAAGAAGGCTGTCCAAAAAATATTGCAATACCGGACTATTTTGCATTATATAATAGTGCAAAGAGGGCTGTCACTGATAATGTTTCCAGCCAGTTCGTTTACTACATGAACCTTACCTCAACCCGTGGCAAGGCCAGTGATTGTATTGAGTGTAAAAAGTGCGAAGAGGCATGTCCTCAGCATCTGAAGATAACAGAATATCTCAAAGATGTGGTAAAGGAATTCGAGGAAGGTGGGCCTGCATTACCTACTAAATAAGAATGAAAGTGAGGTTTTATCATGAGGATAACTGAAACAGCAAACAGGAATCATGAAGAATTATTTCCAAATCACAAATCAACACTTAAAGTAACGGACCCGGAACTTATTGAGGTCTTTGACAATTTTGCTTTCGATGAAGTGGTCAGCTATGGAAATCTGGATACAAAAACCAGGTTAATGGTCATTTTAGCATCATTGATTGCAGGCCAGACCTTAAGTGAATATAAAGTAATGCTTGGTGCTGCACTTAATATTGGTGTAACTCCCATCGAAGTAAAGGAGATTGTATATCAATCCGTACCATATGTGGGGATGGCGAAAACATTTGACTTTATCCATGCCACCAATGAAATACTGGAAAGCAGAGGAATTGAGCTGCCACTGAAAGGTCAGTCTACAACTTCACCTGAAACACGATTTGAAAAAGGACTGGAAGTGCAGAAGGAAATATTTGGTGACATAATCGATAAAATGTACGAGGCAGCACCTGAAAACCAGATCCATATTCAGAAATATCTGTCTGCAAACTGTTTTGGTGATTACTATACCAGAAAAGGTCTGGATGTAAAAACAAGAGAACTTCTTACGTTTTCTATGATCTTGTCACTGGGCGGATGTGAACCTCAGTTAAAGGGACATATTCAGGGAAATCTGAATGTTGGGAACGATAAAGAAACACTGCTCAGCACAGTTACACAGCTATTGCCGTATATCGGATATCCAAGAACATTGAATGCGATTGCGTGTTTGAACGAAGTGATACCCGAGTAGATTTAATGGTAGATCAAGAGGATAGTTTCAATGAGTGAAAAAGTGTTGAATAAAGATATTTTTGAACGTGATAGGTCTGGAGAACCAGTTTCTATATATGACCCGGAATATCCGAAATTAAAGGAAGTTATGCTTCGTGCTGCGGAACTAACCACCAGATTGAATACTTCAGTTCATGATGAGGATGAAATAAGGAGCCTGTTCAGTGAGTTGATAGGTTCGGAGGTGGATGAATCCTCCAGGGTAACTCCTCCGTTCTATACAGATTTCGGACGAAATATCAAGGTCGGTAAAAATGTGTTTATCAATCATGCATGCACCTTTATGGATAGAGGGGGCATAACAATTGAGGACGACACCAAGATAGGACCTAAGGTCAATCTTATAACATCCAATCATCCATTGGATCCGGCCCATAGAAAGGAATTAATTTCAACTCCGATATGGATTAAAAGGAATGTATGGATAGGTGCTGCTGCAACTATTTTACCCGGTGTAACTGTCGGAGAGAACTCTGTCGTAGCAGCCGCAGCTGTCGTTACGCAAGATGTTCCTCCTAACACAGTCGTGGCTGGCGTACCAGCAAAAGTTATCAGAACTTTGTAATGCTTAGCCCTATATACTAGTATTTTTATTAGATAAACGACTGATCAGTCACTCATACTCTATGTTGATTAGTTAAAAACTCGCCAGACATGATTCCTTATGATAAATTGGAATCATTCTTCAAAGAAAATCTAGGATAAAAACAGGT
>JAEWQJ010000023.1 GCA_023399215.1 Methanobacteriota archaeon | reverse complement strand
GGCTATCTGTCTCATTACTTTCTGATTCGTTTTCCTGAGTAACTGTTTTATTTGCTGTTATTGTTTTATACCAGTTAGGTACATTAGCTTCTGAACTTTTTGATTCATTTTCTTCGATATTTTCTTGACTATTTGTCTCGTTGCTTTCTGATTCGTTTTCCTGAGCAACGGTTCCATTTGCTGTTATTGTTTCATACCAGTTGGATACATTAGCTTCTGAACTTTTTGATTCATTTTCTTCGATATTTTCTTGGCTATCTGTCTCGTTACTTTCTGATTCGTTTTCCTGAGCAACTGTTCCATTTACTGTTTTTACTTTTAATTTCCAGTTAGATCCATTAGCTTCTGAACTTTTTGATTCATTTTCTTCAATCTTTTCTTGGCTATCTGTCTCGTTACTTACTGATTCGTTTTCATGAGCAACTGTTCCATTTACTGCTTTTACTTTTAATTTCCAGTTAGATCCATTAGCTTCTGAACTTTTTGATTCATTTTCTTCAATCTTTTCTTGGCTGGCTGTATCTTTATTTGTTTCCAGGTTAGTATCCTCTTCTACTGTTTCCTGATTTCCCTTACTTTTGTTTTCTTCTATTTTATACACTTTGTAATGTAAAATAGAGTCAGCTAGGTCAGTCTCTTGCTCAATGTCTTCTACTATTTCTTGATTTGTTGTCCTTTTTTTTGTTACTGTTTTTGATTTAGTACTATTTTCCACCTTTTCCTTTGTTTCTTTACTTTTTCCGGTTCTTGTTTCTAATTTGTTATTATTTTCTACTGTTTTTTGAGTTGTTTTATTTTCTTCTGTTTCTATTTTTGATTTGTTATTATTTTCTACTGTTTTTTGAGTTGTTTTATTTTTTTCTGTTACCATTTTTGATTTAGTACTATTTTCCACCTTTTCTTTTGTTTCTTTACTTTTTTCTGTTACTGTTTTTGATTTAGTACTATTTTCCATCTTTTCTTTTGTTTCTTTACTTTTTTCTATTACTGTTTTTGATTTAGTACTGTTTTCCATCTTTTCTTTTGTTTCTGTACTTTTTTCTGTTCTTGTTTTCGATTTAGTACTATTTTCTACCTTTTCCTTTGTTTCTTTACTTTTTCCTATTCCTGTTTTTGATTTAGTACTATTCTCTACTGTTTCTTGGTTTTCCTTACTTTTGTTTTCTCCTACTTTTTGCTCAAGATTTTCTTCATCTTCTATGGAGTAAGAGCTTTTATTGGTATAATTTTCGTCTACTATGCAGTACAAACAATTATCCTCTGTCTCGTTACTTACTCCAGTGTTTGACTCGTGTACTATTCTGTTTCTTGCCTGGCTGTTATTTCCGCTTTCTGCTCCTGTAACTGATATTGAAATTACTGAAAAAATTAGAACCAGAGTAATGAAAATTAATCTCCACTTTCTGCTAAATATTCCATTGTAAATACCTGTTTTTTTCTTCAATCAGTGCACCCCTTAATTATCCTCTTTTTTGCTTAAGTTTGAGCTTTTACGTTTCTTTATGCATTTTATGTGTGATTTTAAGTTTTATTTTGGCATGATTTGTTATTCTGCAAATTTATTAAGATAAAATTCTTTTATTACAAAGATTTTAAGGAAATTTTTAAAATCATTTTAATGTTTTTAAGAAAACATCTTATGTAAACGTCTTTTCATTTTTCAAATTTCTTCATCTTTGAATTGTATAGTATTAATAATAATAATATTATAAGTCTTGAGTTTACCTATCTCGACTTTTCATTACTTAAATTCTTCTTTCTTGGTTCAAACTTCCTTAGTAAATTTTCCTTTTGGATTTACCTGGATTATAATGAAATTTTATTTTCAGATTCAGGTTTTCTGCAGATTGCTGGTTGACTTGCTGGGGAATGTCTCCAATAATCAAATTCTCTGTAATAATTTCACAGATGCTGTGGGGTAACTGTTTCAGAGAAGGTACTAGATACCAAACTTTTAGGTGTCATAACAGAGCTTTCAGTTTTATTATATTGGTACAGGTGGCGAGTCATAAATACTCCAACTTTTAGAGGCTGCCAACAATTCAATTTCAGGGTAAAAACATCTAAAAACAGGGTACTTCATGATTTAAATCGGAATGTACTATTTATTAGAAATTGTGATTCTTGAAACTATTTACTATTTAAATTACTATTTATAATCACACAAGAAATCCTATCGACATATCTGATTAAAAATAAAGAAACTTGTTGATACGATCCGCCATTTTTTTTATGGTGTTATCTGGTTACAGCTTGAGGAACGCTTTATTTTTAGTCTATATTAAAAAGGATTTAAAATTCTTCAAAAAAATCAGTGCCAGAGCTAAGTGTGAAAAGTGGTGATGTCCAATGAATTATCTAATAAATGTTTACATAAAAAAAATTTGCCCTGTTTGTGGAAATGAATTCATTGTCTTGAAAAATATAGAGGAAAAAGCTGTTTACTGCACTCTTCACTGCCTCTCAATATCTGAAAATGAGCGGATTAACAGTGTTTCTTCATTAATATCTACGTAATACAGGAGGACTATAGTAGCAGGACCAAAGTTATAATCTACGATTAAGTGTTCGAATTCAGACTAAAAAGTCTAGGCGAAATTCAAGACATTAATCAGAAATCTAAAACAAAAATCCTGGAATCTAAATAATTAACTGGAAAATTAAATCTAAACTTCAATTAACGGATTCTATTTAATTTCCAAAATATTTTTAAACTAATCTACTATCATTTACAAGCTTGCATATAATATCTAGCATAATAGTTCGCATATAATTCGTATATAATATCTAGCATAATAGTTCGCATATAATTCGTATATAATAATATCTGTCTACATTCTAGTATAATAATATCTTCATATTACTTACATGTCGGTTTATATAACGTACATCCAAGTCGGTCTATAAGTTTTTGCTGGCCGATAAGTAGAGCTGGTATTCTGTCGACTGTAATCCCATATTTTAACTCTTCGATTGAGGAAATATAAGCTCGAACTCTTTTGTCTATTTATTCTTGTTCTCTCCTGCGATGGATTCTTCTTTCTGAATTCTCTTCTCTCCCTGCAAAGGCTTTATATATTAGATCTGCTATGTAAAGGCAAAGTACATGCGAGATGGAAATTTCACGCATTTTAGTGCTTGAAATTATCTAATCAGATTAATGTGATGCTTAATGCTAACATCCTGGAAGTTTCCAGGAGATAGGGTTTTCTGCCGTGCTTTACGGGAGATTTCCTGCATTGAAGATAAATCCAGTGAGAAAAGTCGGATCAACATGAGTGTAAAAGGGCCAATGCTTTGAAACGCCCGCTTTTGGCGTCCTGAAACGCCTAAAATCGCACGAAGCTGTTCAGGTTTTCGATGAGTTGCGGTTGCAGTTACTGAATACTGAAGTTTCAAATTAGGGAACTGAATTTAAAATCAGGTTACCACATACTGAAGTTTCAAATCAGACTACTGAATGTTTCAAATCAGAGCCGGATGCCTGGATTTGGGTCTGCCAGGATCGTAAAATCGATCCTAAGAGTATGCTCCTGCTAGACAAGCTGGGAAGAGGATCGGATATTGCAGATGCCTGAAGGAATTAGGGTACCGGAAGCGTAAAGCTCTGGTCTGCTCGAGGCATATATGCCAGGCAGGTCTGAATACATCCCTCCCCACCTGGTAGCGTTCGGGGAATCCAGTGTATTTTTTCTTTTGCCACTCATGTTGGGTCGACCGGAGGGGCTGGCATTTCAATTGAAATTTACGGAGTAGAAATATGGCAAGCATACACCGACCAAAACGAGGTTCCCTCGCATTTAGTCCACGTAAAAGGGCAAAGAGCCACATTCCACGGTTCAGAGCCTGGCCGGAGGCTACAGGTGAACCAAGGCTACAGGGTTTTGCAGGGTACAAGGTGGGCATGACCCACGTGATCATGGTTGATGACACAAAGAACAGCCTTACCCAGGGTATGGAAATCTCCGTACCTGTAACTGTCATCGAAACTCCCGCAATAAGGGTAGCAGCCATCCGGGCTTATGCAGAAGATACTACCGGAGAAAAGGCAATCGCTGAGGTCTGGGCAGCAGACCTTGATCCTGAACTCAAACGCAGGATCCCTGTACCAAAAGGAGGGGACGTGGCTGAAAACCTTGGGAATATCGGTAAAATGATCGAAGAAGGAAAGGTAAGCGATATCAAGGCAGTTACCTACACTCTACCAAAGAGCCTTACCGGGGTTCCCAAAAAGACTCCGGATATCATGGAATCCGGAATTAGTGCCAGGGATCTCAACACCAAGTTCGAGTACGCAAAATCAATCCTCGGCACCCTTGTAAGCATAACCGATGTTTTCAAGACCGGGACACTTGTTGACACAGCTGCAATTACTATCGGAAAAGGGACTCAGGGTCCTGCCAAGCGCTGGGGCATCCAGCTTATGAAAGGCAAGCACTCCAGACAGGGTAGTCTCAGGCAGATCGGTAGTCTTGGTGGCTTCGGCCTTCGCCGCGTTTCCTGGAGAGTCCCGCAGATGGGTCAGACAGGATATCACCAGAGAACTGAGTTCAACAAGCGCATCCTTAAGATTGGATCCGATGGGGAAGAAGTCACTCCAGAAGGCGGCTTCATAAATTATGGCCTTGTCCGTGGGGATTATGTGCTGATTAAAGGCAGTGTTCCCGGACCTTCCAAAAGGCTTATCAGACTCAGAGACCCGATCAGGGCAAAGAAAGCCGACCTTGGCGAACCAAATATCCTTCACATAAGCAGGGAATCCAAGCAGGGGTGAAGTGAAATGGCTACAGCAAAAACAATAGACCTTACAGGGAAGGTTGTCAGGGAGATTGAGCTTCCCGAAGTGTTTGATGTGGATTACCGACCTGACCTGATTAAAAAGGCAGTGCTTGCGGCACAGGCAAACAGGCTTCAACCCTACGGTCCCCGTCTCTATGCAGGTATGGAAACTTCCGCAAGAGGCTGGGGTTCAGGGCGAGGCGCATCCCATATTCCGAGGCTCGTAAACAGCAGCAGAGCTGCAAGAGTCCCGCACGCAAGAGGCGGAAGAAGAGCCCACCCACCAAAACCGGAAGCTGACAGAAGCGAGAAAGTCAACACCAAAGAACGCCGCTATGCAATCCGCTCTGCAATCGCAGCAACCAGGGACCCGACCCTCGTGAGCCTGAGAGGCCACATCTTTGAAGCCGAGCTTCCGATTGTTACGGAAAACGCTCTTGAAGACCTGGATAAGACAAAGCAGGTAATAGAATTCCTGCAGGCTATAGGAGTCTACGAAGACGTGCTCAGGGCAAAATACGGAAGACACATCAGGGCTGGCCGCGGAAAGCTCAGAGGCAGGAAATACAAGCACAAAAAGAGCGTCCTTATTGTTGCAGGGGAAAACACCCCTATCCTGAAGGCCGCAAGAAACCTTTCAGGGGTAGATGTTGCAACAGTGGATTCACTGAATGCCGAACTGCTCGCACCTGGCACTCACGCAGGGCGCCTTACTATCTGGACAGAGTCCGCAGTTGAAAAACTGGAAGGTGCATTCCAATGAGTTCCATTAATTATCCTTTTGTTACTGAAAAAGCGATGATGTTGCTTGACGAAAACAAGCTCCAGTTTATCGTGGATACCAGGTCAAACAAAAAGCAGATCGTAGAAGATGTTGAAAAACTGTACGGGTTCAAAGTAAATTCCGTGCGAACCATGACCACCATGAAGGGCACGAAAAAAGCAATCCTGACATTCGAAGGTTCTGAATCGGCACACGAGATTGCAACCCGGATAGGACTTATGTGAGGTGTGATGTATGGGTAAAAGAATCATATCACAAAATAGGGGTAGAGGTACTCCTACCTACAGAGCTCCTTCTCACAAGTATAAGGCAGAACTGAGGCATCCCAGGGTTGATGAGAACACTTCTATTCAGGGGAAAGTCATTAATCTTGAGCACGACCCTGCTCGCTCAGCTCCGATAGCAAAAGTTGCCTTTGAAACTGGGGAGGAACTTCTCCTGCTTGCCTCAGAAGGAGTTGCAGTAGGGAGCACAATCGAGTGCGGAGACGATGCCGATGTCAAGCCAGGAAATATAGTTCCTATAGGAAAGGTGCCTGAAGGTTTCTTTATCTGCAACATTGAGTCAAAGCCAAATGACGGCGGCAGATTCGTGCGCTCTTCCGGTGTATACGCAACTATCGTAACCCATGAGCCTAACAGGACTGCAGTTGCAATGCCTTCAGGTAACATTAAATGGCTTAATCCTAAATGCAGAGCAGTTGTCGGTATCGTTGCAGGCGGAGGCCGGGTTGACAGGCCATGGCTCAAAGCCGGAAAAAAGTACCACAAAATGAAAACAAGAGCTGCAAAGTATCCAAGGGTTTCAGGAGTTGCCATGAACCCACGTGACCACCCATTCGGTGGAGGTGCCTGGAAGCACCCGGGCAAGCCCACAACGGTTAGCAGAAACGCTCCGCCTGGAAGGAAGGTCGGACTGATTGCAGCTAGAAGGACCGGAATGAAGCGCTGATGAGGGGTATTCGTTATGGCTAAAAAATTATCATCAAGATTACCAAAGAGAAAGGGTGAATATACCTACCGCGGGAAAACCGTCTCAGAACTTCAGGAACTGAGTCTTGAAGAGTTTGCAGAACTCCTGCCTTCCAGAGAACGCAGGAGCATCAAACGCGGATTCACGGACGGACAGAAAAAAGTCCTGCACGAGTTCAAAGAAGGAAAGAAGGTCAGGACTCATCACAGAGACCTGATTATCCTTCCGGAAATGATCGGACAGACTATTGAAATTCATAATGGGAAAGGCTTTGTAAGTGTGGACCTCCAGCCTGAAATGATCGGGCACCGTTTCGGAGAATTCGCACCCTCAAGGTCAAGGGTTTCACACGGCAGTGCCGGTGTGGGAGCAACCCGTTCAAGCAAGTTCGTGCCACTGAAATGAGGTGAAAGGGAATGGCAAGAATTAATTATTCAGTTAAAGGAGACCCTGAGATTACCTCTAAAGCTATGGGTTCTGAACTCCATATTTCCCCTAAAAAGTCTCGTGAAGTCTGCTGCAAGATTAAGGGTATGAAGGTTCCTGAAGCAAGAAAGTTTTTAGAAGATGTAATTGCTTTAAAGCAGGCAGTTCCCTTCAAAAGACACCATGATGGAACAGGACACCGAAAAGGTCCAATGGCTGCAGGCAGGTACCCTGTTAGTGCTTCAAAAGAGATCCTCAAGATCTTGAGAAATGCAGAAAGCAATGCCGAATACAAGGGCCTTGAACCCGCAAATATGTATATTACTCATGCTGCAATTCAGCGCGGGAGGGTAATTCACGGGTTTATGCCAAGAGCTAGAGGACGGGCAACACCCAAAGATACAGACACTGTAAATATCGAGATGATTCTTTCCGAGGTGCGCTAAATGGCAATAGAAAGAAAATTCGTCAATGATGGTTTTGTCAAAGCCTCCATGGACGAGTATTTCGCAGAACAGCTGAACAGAGCTGGATATGGCGGTATGGAGCTTAACAGGACCCCAATGGGCACCCAAATTGTTATCTATTCTGAAAAGCCTGGAATGGTAATCGGGAAAGCCGGGAAAGTCATCCGAAAGCTTACCAGGGATGTAGCAGCCAAATACAATCTTGAAAACCCGCAGATTGATGCTCAGGAAGTTAAGAAACCTGAACTTAATGCTCAGATGATGGCGTCAAGGCTTGCAGCTTCAATTGAGAGAGGCTGGTACTTCAGGAAGGCCGGACACAACACAATTCGGGCAGTTATGAATGCAGGTGCACTTGGCTGTGAAGTCGTAATCTCAGGAAAGCTTACAGGTGCCAGGTCAAGAGTTGAAAAATTCGTTGACGGGTACATAAAGCATTCCGGAAATCCTGTGCAGGAAGTAGTAGATGAAGGATTTGCAGTAGCAGTCAAAAAGCTCGGGACCCTTGGCTGTAAAGTCAGGATTATTCAGCCAGACGTTGTCCTGCCTGACTCATACACTACTATAGAACCAAGTGAGCCTGTAACTGAACCGGTTGAAAAGCCCGCAGAAAAACCAGTTGCAAAACCGGCTGAAAAACCTGCCGAAGCTCCTAAAAAGGAAAGTGCGGCAAAACCCAAAGCTCCTGCAACAGCACCTGAGAAACCAGTAGAAGCAGCTGAAGTCGCAGAACCTGAAGAAGCCGAGGAAGAACCCCAGGCTGAAGTAGCAGAAGACGTTGAAGAGGCTGAAATCATTCAAGTTGAAGGCTCAGAAGAACTTCGAAGACAGGTCAATGGAGTCTGGCAGCACAAACACGAAGGTTACGACTACTGGCATCCCATGGCACGGGTTCATAAGGAGGCCAAGGAATAATGGCAATCCTCAGACCCAGAGAAATTCGAGACATGTCACTTGAGGAACGGGCTGACGAACTCGAGACCCTTAACAGTGAACTGGTCAGGGAACGTGCCCTTACTTCCGCAGGTGGAGCTCCTGAAAACCCGGGACGAATCGGAGAAATCAGGAGAACTATTGCTCGGATAAAGACAATTCAGCATGAGCTAAATGAAATCTAAAGTGGAAATTCTACCTTCGACCCTTATCTACCATGAACTGATAGGGCTCGAAATTCAGGTGATTCGTTCCACTAATCCAGCATTGATAGGAATCCACGGCCTGGTGATTGACGAAACGAAAAATCTGTTAATCATAGAAAACTTAAGGTCGCGGGAACTGAAGATTCCAAAGGCGGATTCGGAATTTCTCTTCCGAATCCCTGCCGAGCTCTCAGAAAAAGGCCGCAGATCCGATACATTCGTTAAAATTCAGGGAAACCTGCTGCTCTCACAACCCGAAAATCGGATCAAGAACATTAAAAAGTTACGCAAATGGGGCTAAACTCATGGCAAGAGATATTGGATTAAACATACCGGCGCCATCAGAAGAATGTAATGATTCATACTGTCCCTTCCACGGAACACTTCCAGTAAGAGGTCAAATCCTTGTGGGCACCGTGGTCAGCAGCAAGATGGACAATACGGTAGTTATTGAAAGGCAATACATGAAATTGGTGCCGAAATACCAGAGATACGAGAAGAGACGCTCGAAGGTACACGCACACAACCCGCCCTGCATTTCAGCAAAAGTCGGGGATATCGTTACGATCGCAGAATGCAGGCGTATAAGCAAAACAAAGTCCTATGTGGTAGTTAAAGCGGAGGTGCCCAAATGAAAGGCATACGCTCCAACATCCCAAGGGCTCTCAATGCAGGCGCCAAGGTTCCCTGTGTGGACAACACCGGAGCCAAGGTCGTTGAGATTATTTCTGTCAAGAAGTACAGAGGGGTCAAGAACAGAATGCCCTGCGCAGGAATTGGGGACATGTGCGTCGTCTCAGTAAAAAAAGGTACACCAGAAATGAGAAAGCAGGTTCTTCTTGCAGTAGTGGTTCGCCAGAAACAGGAGTTTCGTCGTCCGGATGGGTTGCATGTGTCCTTTGAGGACAATGCAATGGTAATCACGGATGAAGACGGGATTCCCAAAGGCACGGACATAAAAGGTCCTATAGCAAGAGAAGTAGCTGAGAGGTATCCCAAGATTGGGACCACAGCATCTATCATTGTCTGAGGTGGCGAAGATGGTATCCAAACAGCCTAGAAAGCAGAGAAAGGCAAGATATAATGCGCCTCTTCACGTCAGACAGAAATTCATGGGCGCAAAGCTTAGTGAAGAACTCTCCAAAGAATACGGCACAAGAAGCGCCGCAGTTATAGCGGGAGACACTGTGAAGGTCATGCGCGGAGATTATAAGGGTACTGAAGGAAAGGTCCAGGCCGTTTCGCTTCAGTACAGCACAATTTCTGTGGACGGAGTTATTTCCACCAAGGTGGATGGCACCGAAGTCCCAAGACCTATATACCCCTCCAATGTTATTATCACAAAACTGGAACTGAAGGACGGGCGCAGAGCATCAAGTATTAAGAAGTGAGGCAGGTGATTTTGTGACACACCAAAAAAGATTATCAATCCCAAGAAGCTGGAAGGCCGGGAAAAAAGGTTATAAGTGGGTCTCCACCACTCGCCCGGGGCCTCACAGTCAGGCACGCAGTCTTCCGCTCGGAATCGTAATTCGCGATATTCTCAAGCTTGTAGATAATAGCAGGGAAGGTAAGAGGATTCTCTCGGAAGGCAAAGTTCTTGTAGATGGAATTCCCAGGAAAGATCTCAGGTTCCCGGTCGGGCTTTTTGACGTAATTACACTCCCTCTCATAAATGAAACGTACAGGATGTTCCAGGACGAAAAGGGACGTCTGATACTTCACAAGCTGGATGCAACAAACGTTAACAAATTGTGCAGGATCAACAACAAGACTACTCTCAAAGGAGGAAAGGTTCAGCTTAATCTGAATGACGGGACCAACATTCCGGGTTCTAACGAGTACGGTACAAAGGACTCTCTGATCCTCTCATTGCCTGACAAGCAGATAGTAAAGCACCTGCAGTTTAAGGTTGGCAATCTGGCAATGGTAGTAGGCGGCCAGCACTCTGGAGAAATCGGAAAGATCACTGAAATCAAGGAAGTTAAGAGTTCCAGACACAATACAGTCGCGATTTCAGGGGAAACCGATTTCGAAACAATTGAAGATTACGTTATTGTCATAGGAGAGGACAAGCCTGAGATCCGGCTCGGTGGTGAGGTAATTGAGTAACGTTATGCGCACTCCCGTTGTTGAGAAGGTAATTGTCCATATGGGTGTTGGAGAAAGTGGCCAGCATCTCGTAGACGCCGAAGAAATCCTCAGGACTATCACAGGGCAGGGAGTTGTCAGGTGCTTTGCCAAAAGGACTCTTCCGACTTTCTCGATCAAGAAGAATGAACCCATTGGCTGCAAGGTAACTCTGAGAGGCCAGAGAGCCCAACAGTTTCTCGAGACCGCTCTTGGTATTGTCGATAAGACTCTTGTCAGGTCCCAGTTTGATTCCCTTGGAAACGTCTCTTTCGGAATTGAAGAACACACTGATTTTCCGGGCATGAAATACGACCCGAATGTCGGGGTTTTCGGAATGGACGTAACAGTTGTTATCAAGCGCCCTGGTGAAAGAATCTGCAAGAGAAGGATCGCAACAAGAAAGATCCCGACTAACCACAGGGTCACAGTTGAGGATGCTATTGCTTTCCTTAACAATAGCTATGGCGTGGAGGTCATGTAAATGGCAGAGACTATAAATAAGTCCGGAAGAGGAGTAAACGTGTGCAAGCGGTGCGGAAGAAAGCAGGGACTTGTTCGCAAATATGACATTTACCTCTGCAGGCACTGTTTCAGGGAAATTGCCCACGATATGGGTTTTGAGAAGTATTCATAAGGTGATTAAAATGGTATTACTTGATCCTCTTGCAAACGCCCTTTCCACAATTAAGAATGCCGAAGTTATTGGGAAAAGTTCCTGTATTATCAGGCCTGCCTCAAAAAACATTGGCAACGTGTTGAAGGTTATGCAAGATCTCGGCTACATTGGAGAATTCGAGTTTATCGATGACGGAAAAGCCGGAATCTACAGTGTCACCCTCGTGGGAAGAGTCAACAAATGCGGTGCAATCAAGCCGCGGTATTCCGTAGGAACTGGCAGCTTTGAACGCTGGGAAAAGCAGTTCTTGCCGGCAAAGAACTTTGGCGCCCTTATAATAACTACTTCAAGCGGAGTTATGTCCCAGTACGAAGCCCGTGAGAAGAAGATTGGTGGGCAACTTCTTGCTTATGTGTACTGAGCTGGAGGGAACAGGAAATGGTTAAGGAAATTGCAAGAAAAATAGAGATTCCTGAAGGAATTTCCGTTTCTTTCTCTCAGGATGTGTTTACAGCCACAGGCCCTCTGGGAACTGTAGAAAGAAAACTTTGGTATCCTGGAATCAAGATCTACGTCAGGGACGGCGAAGTAGAAGTAGATGCCGAATCTTCAAGGAAAGAACAGAAATCCATGGTAGGCACTTTTACTTCCCACATCAAAAACCTTATGAAAGGCGTAAGTGAGGGTTTTGAGTGCAAGATGACTATCCTGTACGCTCACTTCCCAATGCAGGTAAAAGTTGATGGTAAGACCCTCGTAATCGGAAACTTCCTTGGAGAAAAGAAGCCAAGAATTGCAAAAATCCTTGGCGAGACGAAGGTTAAGGTTTCTGGAAATGAGGTAACAGTTTCCGGAATCAACAAGGAAGATGTCGGGCAGACTGCTGCAAATATCGAACAGAAGACTAAGATAAAGAGATTCGACCCAAGGATTTTCCAGGACGGAATCTACATTGTGCAGAAGCCCTGAGGTGGTTATGATGGCAGAAGAATTCAAATCAGAAGATACTTCAGTTTCCACCCTTAATATGGACTCTGAATCCAGGCGATTATTCAATGTGAGAAAAGTCCAGAAGGGAAAGAAGCCCCAGTTCAAGAGAGCGGCCTGTCATAAATTTAAGAGGCTTGACAGCAACTGGAGGCGTCCGAGAGGTACTCAGGGTAAACAGCGTAGAAAGTATGTTTCAAAAGGTGCTCATGCCCAGGTAGGATACGGAAGTCCTGCTGCAGTAAAAGGCCTGCACCCGTCCGGTTATTCTGATGTGCTTATCTCCAGCGTTGCTGAGCTTGAGCTCATTGATCCCTCTTATGAGGCTGTCAGGATAGCATCGACAGTAGGCTCAAGAAAGAAAGCTGTTATTATCACAAAAGCTGGAGAACTTGGTATTAAAGTACTGAACCCTGGAAGGAGTGACTAAAAATGTCAGATCTGGCCAATCAAAGAAGGTTAGCCTCCAAAATTCTTGAATGCGGACTTGACAGGGTATGGCTTAATCCAGAAGCCTCCGAAGAGATCGCTTCGGCAATTACCAGGGAAGATATTCGCGGGCTCATTGAGAAAGGCACTATTAAAGCCAAACCAATCAAAGGAGTCAGCAGAGGCCGAGCAAGAGCTCTTGCTGCCAAGCGCAAGTATGGGCACTGTAAAGGTCAAGGTTCAAGAAAAGGTAAGAAAGGAGCCCGTACTCCGAAGAAGGAGCAGTGGATCAAAAAGATCCGGGCGCTTAGAAGAAGACTCAAGGAACTGCGTGCAGACGGAACACTTGATAAATCCGTGTACTGCAGACTTTACAGAAAAGCAAAAGGCGGCGAATACAGAAGTGTTGCTCACCTTAATTCCCACCTTGGGTCTGAAAAACTGTTAAAGAAATAACCTGGAGGAGCTAAATATGGCAACAGGACCGAGATATAAGGTTCCTTTTAGACGAAGAAGAGAAGGACGCACTAATTATCACCTGAGACTCAAGTTACTGATCTCAAAGCAGGATCGTGTGGTTGTCAGGAAGAGTGCAAGAAATGTTCAAATCCAGTTAATAGCTCCGACCCCAGAGGGGGATATTACTTATTCCTCAGCCGTTTCAAGTGAGCTTGCTAAGTACGGTTACACAGGGGCTACCGGAAACACAACGGCTGCATACCTTACAGGATTCCTGTTTGGGCTTAAAAGCTTGAAGAAGGGGTATGAAGACGGAATTCTGGATATAGGACTTCAGGCTTCCTCTGCAGGTTCCAGGGTCTATGCTGCGCTTAAAGGCATAGTAGACTCAGGTTTTGAAGTCCCCTGCAGCCCTGAAGTTTTCCCTTCGGATGAGAGAATCCGGGGAGAGCACATTGCTGAATACAGAGAAGAGAGCTCAGACCTGCCAGAGCAGTTTGAAGCAACTAAAGAGAAAATCTCTGCTGAATTTAGTTAAGGTGATTAAATGGCATTCGATGAAGAATGGATTCCAAAAACCAGGCTTGGAAAATTAGTCATGGAAGGACAGGTTGCTTCCATGGAAGAAGCAATCAGATCAGGCCTGCCTATCAGGGAACCCCAGATAATTGATATGCTGCTTCCTGACCTGGAAGACGAGGTACTCGATATTAACATGGTTCAGAGGATGACTGACTCTGGACGCCGTGTGAAATTCAGAGCAACTGTAATCGTAGGGAACAGGAATGGCTATGTAGGGCTCGGACAGGCAAAGGATGTGCAGGTAGGGCCTGCTATCCGTAAGGCAATTGATGCTGCAAAGCTCGATATCACCTACATTCGCAGAGGCTGCGGATCCTGGGAATGTGCCTGCGGTCTGCCTCACACCGTTCCTTATGAAGTAACCGGAAAGGCAGGCAGTGTAAGTGTAACTCTTATTCCGGCACCAAGAGGCCTTGGAATTGCTGCAGGAAATACTGCAACCAAAGTGCTGGAAAAAGCCGGGATTAAAGATGTATGGACCAAGACCTTTGGAACTACCCGGTCTACCCTCAACTTCGCAAAGGCAACCTTTGACGCCCTTAACCAGGTCAATGTTATGAGGCTGCCAGTATATTGTAAGGAGGAAGCCTGAATATGTATGCCATTGTTAGGTTGAGAGGTCAGGTTAATGTCCGGTACACGATTGAAGATACGATGAAGATGCTTCGCTTGCACAAGGTTAACCATTGTGTGTTTGTGCCCGAGAATCCTCATTTCAAAGGTATGGTCCAGAAGGTGAAGGACTACGTTGCCTTTGGGGAAATTGATGCAAGTACCCTTGCAGAAATCCTCGAAAACCGTGGAAGACTCGAAGGCGATACTCGCCTGACTGAGGAATACATCCGGGAAAACACAGCCTATGATTCAATTAAGGCTTTTGCTGAAGCTGTTGTTGAAGGAAAAGCTACCCTTAAGGACGTTCCCAAACTGAAGCCTGTTTTCAGGCTTCACCCTCCAAGAAAAGGGCACGCGGGAATTAAAAGAACTGTACAGCAGGGTGGCGAGCTCGGAGATCACGGCGATGGGATCAATGCGCTCCTGCACAAAATGAGATAAGGTGGTTGGAATGGATACAAAGAAGTTCAGAGGATCCAGGACCTGCGGAGGCGGGACTCATAAAAACAGGCGTGGAGCCGGAAATCGCGGAGGCCGTGGAAGAGCCGGAGGCTGTAAGCACCACTTTGTAAGAGCTATGCTCAGGGGATACAGCTACGGAAAGCATGGTTTCAAGCTCCCTGCTGAGATTTCCAGGGATGTTTCCATAGTAAATGTGGGAGAACTTGACGAACTTGCTCCTTACCTTGTTGAAGAGGGGCTTGCAGAAATCAAGGATGGTGCATACCACATTAATCTTGAAAACCTCGAAATCGAAAAAGTACTTGGAAGCGGACGTGTTACGAAGAATCTTGTGGTTACTTCGGAAGGATTCTCCGCATCTGCCCGCGAGAAAATTGAAGCCGCTGGTGGAAGTTGCATCGATGCTGAATAAGTAATGTCATCAGGCATTACTTATTTTAATTCTTTTGGTAACTTTTTCATATTAGATGTACTATACTTACCAATATCTTACGGTAAAACGTGATCTAACATTTTAATTATATAATAAATTATATTTTGAATGGTGTGATCGATGACTCTCAGGGATACGTTAGAACCGTTTTTTAACAAGTTACCTGCAGTAGCAAGTCCGGAAAAACACGTCCATTTTAAGGATAAGCTCTGGTGGACTCTGGGAGTCCTTTTGCTGTACTTTGCTCTGGCAAATGTACCGCTTTTTGGGATGTCCCAGGATTCGGTTGACCTTTTTGAATCTTACCGCGCATTCTTTGCAGGCGCGTCTGGATCTTTAATTCTCCTAGGTATCGGGCCTATTGTCACGGCTTCGATTGTCCTGCAACTTCTTGTTGGAGCAGATATCATCAAATTGGACCTGTCGGACCCCAAAGATCAGGCATTCTTTCAGGGAGCTCAGAAGTTCCTTGTGTTTGTCATGATCATACTGGAAGCTCTGCCGCAGCTACTTGGTGGATATATCCAGCCGGATCCAGGGCTTGCTTCTTCTCTAGGTGTAGGCCTGGGAGTAATCACCTTCCTGCTTCTTATCCAGATCTTTATTGGAGGCGCACTGATCCTTTTCATGGATGAAGTAGTTTCCAAATGGGGTATCGGGTCAGGAGTCGGGCTTTTCATTGTTGCGGGAATCTCCCAGCAGATTGTCACAGGGATCTTTAACTGGCAGCTTGATTCTTCCGGGCTCCCGGTCGGGTTGATTCCGAAATGGATTTACATTGTCCAGAACGTCGGAGCAGATTATCTTCTCTCAGGTGAGGGCGTGTTGTACATGCTGGTCAGTGGAGGGATCCTTGCACTGTTAAGCACGGTTGTTATCTTCTTGCTTGTGGTGTACGTGGAAAGTACAAGAATCGAAATTCCTCTTGCCCATAGTGCGGTTAGAGGAGCAAGGGGCCGTTTTCCGGTCAAGTTAATATACGCATCAGTCTTACCGATGATTCTTGTCAGAGCTCTTCAGGCTAATATCCAGATGATTGGAATTATTCTTGCCAGCCGTGGAATCACTTTCCTTGGAGAGTTCCATGGGTCTACGCCGCTAAACGGGATTATGTATTACCTTGCTCCAATACACAGTCCTTACGATTGGATTCCATCTCTTGTAAAACAGTCCTTTTCAGGTTATGGGGCGGCTACACCTGCAAACTGGCAGATTGTACTTCACGTCTTTACAGACGCTACTATGCTTGTCGTAGGCGGAATTATCTTTGCGCTCTTCTGGATAGAAACAACGGGTATGGGAGCTAAACCCACAGCCCAGAAGATTTTCAATTCCGGCATGCAGATTCCGGGTTTCAGGCGGAATATTAGCAGTATTGAAAAAGTTACCCAGCGCTATATCCCGAAAGTTACCGTAATAGGTGGAGCTTTCATAGGGATTCTTACGTTGATTGCAAGCTTGCTCGGTACTCTTGGAAGTACTAGTGGTACTGGGCTTTTGCTGGCTGTCAGCATTGTATATCGTCTCTATGAGGACATAGCCTCCGAGCAGATGATGGAAATGCACCCGATGATCCGCTCCTTCTTTGGGGAACAGTAAAGGGTTCTTTTTGAGCTGTAAAGGGAATTCGAATAATAGAGATATAATGTAAACAAACTAAAGGATAAAACACAGGGATCTTCAAATGAATATAATACTCTTCGGGCCCCCAGGTGCCGGAAAAGGTACCCAGGCCAAAAAAATGGTTGATGACTATGGAATCCCGCAGATCTCCACAGGGGATATCCTGCGGGCAAATGTCAGGGAAGGAACCGAGCTTGGGCTTGCAGCCAAGGGATATATGGACAAAGGAGAGCTTGTTCCTGATGAGGTGCTTATAGGGATTATTAAGAATCGTCTGAAGGAACAGGACTGTGAAAAAGGTTTTATCCTTGACGGATATCCACGGACAATACCTCAGGCTGACGCTCTTGCAGTCATCCTTGATGAGCTTAATAAGCCCATAGATGTTGTCCTCAACCTGGAAGTGCCGGATGAAGAACTGGTAGAAAGAATAAGCGGCCGCCTTATGTGTAACTGCGGTGCGAGCTACCACAGGACTTTTAACCCACCGAAAAAAGATGGTGTCTGTGACACTTGTGGTGGTAAGGTTTTCCAGCGTGCTGACGATAAAGAAGAGGCCGTCAAGAACCGTCTCAATGTCTATAAAAACCAGACCCAACCCCTTATTGACTATTACACAAAGCAGGGACTTCTGGTAACCTTAGACGGTACGAAAGACATTGATGAGGTCTTTGAAGAAATAAAGGCAGTTCTTACAAAGTTTGCCTGAATTCTTCATTTCTTTTTTATTTTATTAAATCGTCTAATTTTTTTATTTTCTCTTTATGTTTTGTTATCTATCGAAAAAGCTTTGCTTTTTCCGCATTGGTTTGATTCAAATAATTTGTATTTAAATAATATGTGGCTATTTATATCAACAAAAACTACACTACGGAGAAGCTGAGTTAATATGACTGAAAACTCGATCGATGAACTGGTTAAATGGGTTATCAGCGTTGATCGCCGTTTGATTCTGATGGACTCCATGAAAAGGCACCCCTTTGTAAGGGCTTCGGATATTGCCCATGAGGCAAGCCGATCCACACAGAATATCAGCCATGCTTTGAAGGAACTTGAGAGTAAGGGCTTAATTCAGTGTTTAACTCCTAATAAAACCACATGGAGAAAGTATATCCTGACAGAAGAGGGAAAAACAATTTTAGAAAAACTGGATGGGAAATACCTTTGATTATTGGGATTATTGGAGTCAGATTTAATCTATTTTATGCTGATTGAAACATTGACCTGAAAATATCGATATATTGACCTGAAACAACCAAAGTTGATCTGAAATAACTAATGTATTAACTCCAAATCACCACAGTTGACCTGAAACAACGACTTTTTACTCAAGGGGATTTCAAGGCTTTGAGTTTCTTCGATTTCACTTTCCTGTAATATGCTTAAGCGTGGGTTTTTGTCCTCAAATTGAATGGTCTCATACCCTTTTTATCAGCTCAAAGTTTGCTCTGACAACAGATTTTCAAACTCTACAAGGTTTAGCTTGCTTTTTCCGTCTGTGATTTCTTTGTTATTCCGGAGGACTTTGCCTTAATTTCATAGAATAGTATAACTTATATATACATCGACACTTATTAACCAGAAAAACCTGCGTAATCGTTTAAAATTGGCTCCGCAATTAAGCTGATTTATCACGACTTTACAATACTTTCAGCTTGTCAAGCTTCTATTAGCGGAATTCTTCTACGTTTTAAGATCTCAGAATAATTATTGAACCTGAATGGTGAGGACAACTTGGTTTCAGAGACATTAAAAAATCAAATAGACCGGTTCCTGCTGGCTCTCGGTTTTTCCCTTATGATCGGGATTATGGTTCTTGGACAGAGTTTCAGGACCGCTGTCGGGGAAGTTGTAGGGGTTTTAATGAATCCCGTACTTGCTCTGGTCGGGCAGGAGAATTTCCATCTAATCCTTTTGGTAATGGCATCTATTACTGCTATTTACGCATCCCTTATCCAGAAATACACAATAGACTGGGATCTCATGAGGAATACCCAGGAACGCATGAAGGTTTTCCAGAAGGAATTCCGGGAGGCGCAACTTTCCCAGAACACTTATATGCTTAAAAAACTGGAAGAACAACGCCAGGCAATGATGGAAGACCAGATGAAGATGTCCAAGCAGCAGTTCAAGCCTATGGCTTACATCAGTATCATTTCCGTTCCTCTCTTCATGTGGGCTTATTATTACATCAGTGGGCACGGGAGTGCCACGATGGTTTTTCCTTTCTGGGGTAAACAGTTGTTGACAACCCATGCTTTTTGGTACTTCCAGAACTGGTTATACTGGTACTTTATTTGTTCTCTTGGAGTTAGCCAGTTTATCAGAAAGGCACTGGATATCGGTGGGGTCTGATGCGAATAACGGTTAGCGGGCTTCCCGGAAGTGGAACGACAACGGTTTCAAAGCTTCTTGCAGAATACTATGAACTTGAACTGATCTCCTCGGGTGAAATTTTCAGGAGGACAGCTAGAGAGAAGGGAATGAGCCTGGCAGAATTCGGGGCTATGGCTGAAAAAGACCCTTCAATTGACCTGGCTATTGATAAAAATCAGAGGGCTGTTATCCACAGTCATGAAAAGCTGATCCTCGAAAGCAGGCTTGCAGGCCATATGGCCAAAGAAGTCCCGAATGTACTTAAAATCTGGATAAAGGCTTCATTGCCTGTACGGGTAAAACGAATCCTGAGGCGGGAAAAATCAGTCTCTTTTGACGAAGAGCTCGAAAGAACAGTTGAAAGGGAAAAATCTGAGGCCCTCCGCTATATGAACTATTACAATATCGATATTGGTGATCTCTCGATTTACGACATCGTTATTGATTCTGAAAAATGGAACCAGTACCAGATTCTTGACATTTTGAAGGTAGCTATCGATTCTCTCGTGGGGCCGGAGTAATTTCCCTCAATCTGTTAAGGCTGGATTTTTATACAAAGCGTAGAGTTTTATCTGCCGGGACCTGATATACTGATATTACAGCAATCATAAGATCGGCATATTATCTCTCTTAATATTGAATTCTCTCTTAATTGATACTTAACTAATAATGCTGGAATTTCTTCTTACATGCATTACGGGAATTTCCGTAAATCTTTTTGTAAATCTCAGGTCTATAACTATCAAATTTATAGATCTCAGGTTTATTCTCACTAAGGGTCGTTCTCATTATGCATATGTTACCAGCTACTGTATATCCATCACGTTTACGTCATACTGTATATCCATCACGTTTACGTCATACTGTATATCTGTCATGTTTACGTCTATAAATTCAATTCAGGAGTTTTTGAAAAACTATGTCACCTGCTGGCAAATTGCCGTCCGAAGCTGAAAGAACTCTGGTCCGGAAATCCGGCGCCTGGACAGACCCCTCTTACGGTTCTTACCCGGAAAAGCGTCCTATTCTTGAATATATTGAGAAAGGGGTTGTAAATATTGATAAACCAAAGGGGCCGACAAGCCACGAGGTTGCAGCCTGGGTAAAAGCTATTCTGGGCGTGAGTACGGCGGGGCATGCAGGCTCACTTGATCCCAAGGTTACAGGGCTTTTGCCCGCTCTACTTGGAAAAGCTACAAAGGCAGTCCCTGCTCTGCGTCTTTCTGGAAAGGAATATGTCTGCCTCTTGAAACTTCATAAGGAAATGCCTCAAAAACTGGTCAGGAAAGTTTGTGAGGAATTTACCGGTCCTATCTATCAGATGCCTCCTATCAAATCAGCTGTCAAACGCGTTATCAGGATAAGGACTATCTATTACCTTGAAGTGCTTGAAATTGAAGGGAGTCTTGTGCTCTTTCGCGTGGGATGCGAAGCCGGGACTTACATCAGGAAACTCTGCCATGATATTGGGCTTGCTCTCGGTTGCGGCGGACATATGCAGGAACTCAGGAGGACAAAAGCAGGCCCCTTTACTGAGGAAACACTTGTCACTCTCCAGGATCTCAAAGATGCATATGTACTCTGGAAGGAAGAGGGGGATGAGTCTGAAATCCGGCGTGTAATCATGCCAATGGAAACGGCTGTATCTCACCTTCCCAAAATTATCCTGCGGGACAGTGCAGTAGATGCAGTCTGCTCAGGGGCTGCTCTGGCAGTTCCGGGCATAACAAGCCTGGATGCAAACCTTAAGAAAGGAGAGCTTACAGCGCTGTTTACCCTTAAAGGTGAGCTTATTGCCCTTGCAAAGGCTGAAGTGAGTGCAGAAGATCTCCTCAAAGCTTCGACCGGACTTGCAGCTACCTCGGTCCGGATTATGATGGAGGCGGGAACTTATCCGAAAGGTTGGAATAAAAAAGAGTAAAAAGAGTGTGGTGTTAAGTCCTAACCTATAAAACTCTTTTAGCACCTTCCTCTTTTAGAATAAAGTTTATATATCACTATTCCCGTTATGGTATAAGTCGTGCCATAAGCTTTATGCCAACCTTTCTAAAAGAAAGCTTGACAAAAGGTTAGGTATAAGTTTTGTAATGCATGTGCCGAGGTAGTCTAGTGGTAGGGCGCAAGCCTGGAAAGCTTGTGGGGCCTAGCCCCTCGGGAGTTCAAATCTCCCCCTCGGCGTATCTTCTTAAGCCTTTCCTAAATTACGTTTATAAGCCTTTTAAATTATGTTTAAATCTGTGGATACATCTGTTTTATTGCGAATGTAGCTTCTGATACTCAGTTTTATCTTGAAGAACTAATAATTGGAATTCCTACAAAAAAAAGATCAAGAGTCAGATTTCTACTGTACCTGAAGTGTTGAATACTTCTCCTATAAAAAGCAGGTTAAAAAGATTTCTCCTATAAAAAGCAAGTTAAAAAGATCGTAAATACTTGAGGTTTTGATTGAAGTTGAATAGATTCTTGCTCCTGGGACTGATGAGTCTATGTTTTTGCTGGAACTGGTTGTAAGTTTGTAAAAAAAAGCTCTCAATTAAAAGAGATAGGATTTGTAGAATGAGAATATGAATAAAAATCTTTTAAAAGCATGGAAGAGATGGGATAATACAGGAATTATGATCGAAAAAATAAGTTAATCTGACAATGTCAAGGTAAGAACCCCGTTGAAAAATGATCGATTGATTTCAGACGGGAACGAAAAAATAAGCGGAAACAAATAGAGAAGGAATAGTGAAAATGAAACTGATCCTGAACGATATCGTAAAAAGTTTTGACAAAAAAGAGGTTTTGCGGGGTGCGAGCTTTGCCTTTGAAAAGGGGGAAATTTACGGACTCCTCGGAAGAAACGGCTCAGGCAAAACCACATTGTTTAACTGCATCAATGAGGATTTGAGGATTGATGGCGGCTCAATTCTCCTTGAAGAAAATGGAGTGCAGAGAGAAGTTTGTCCAGACGATATCGGATATGTCCTGTCGACGCCAGTCGTTCCGGAGTTCTTGACAGGCAGAGAGTTTTTAAAGTTCTTTCTTGACATCAACGTGACAAAAATTCCGGACATTAAGCCTATTGACGAATATTTCGATTTTGTAAAGATTGGAAGAGAGGATCGCGACAGGCTTTTGAAAGATTATTCTCATGGCATGAAAAACAAGATGCAGATGCTTGTAAGTTTCATCGCAAATCCAGCTATTCTGCTTTTAGACGAGCCTCTGACCTCATTTGACGTTGTGGTCGCCGACGAAATGAAGACTCTGCTGCGCCAGATCAAAAAAGACCACATTATTATTTTTTCCACTCATATCATGGAGCTTGCTCTGGATTTATGCGACGAGATCGTGATTCTGAGCGGTGGGGTTCTGGAAAAAATGGAAAAGGATGACCTCAGCAATGAGGCCTTTAAAGATAAGATCCTTCAGGCCCTAAGGAGGGATGAGAATGATTGAAGCTTTCCTTAGGTCCTTCAGGCTAAAAAACACATATAAAGCCAATGGCATCATCTATTCGCTCAAATCCATCCCTGTCATCAACAGGCTGCTACCGGTCTCGCTCTATAGAAGCCCAGGGCTGAAAATATTTGCCAATTTCGTCAGCATCCTGTGGGAGATCATCTCGATGTTTTTGGGCAAGCTGCTCTATCTGTTTATTATTATCTTTCTTCTAAAAGATCATATGAAAAGCAGTCCTGCGAACAGCTTCATGCATATGTTTTTCTTTCTTACCATTGCGGGCGGTTTCCTCAACACACATATATTTCATCCCACCAGAGACAAGTATTATGCCATTTTTCTCATGCGAATGAACGCGCGGGAGTATACGCTTTCGAATTACTTCTATTTCCTTTTGAGAATCGCTGTCGGGTTTTTGCCTTTCACGCTGCTTCTTGGACAGCTTTCCGGGGTGCCTATCGTTATCTGCCTTTTGATGCCGCTTTTTGTTGTTTCCGTAAAACTGATTTTTACTGCCCTCGCGCTTCATGCTTATGTCAGAACCGGCCATGCAAAAAATGAAAATAAACTCGATCCGGTTGTTCTGGTTGGCATTGCAGTATCATTGGCTGCAGCATATCTCCCACCGTTTCTCGGCTATGCCATGAACGGA
Organism: Methanobacteriota archaeon; assembly: GCA_023399215.1. Taxonomy (GTDB): domain Archaea; phylum Halobacteriota; class Methanosarcinia; order Methanosarcinales; family Methanosarcinaceae; genus Methanosarcina. Next base: position 78,165 of record JAEWQJ010000023.1, on the reverse strand, counting down.
GCTGTTTTTCTCGCTCTGTTTGTCATTTCTGCTGTTATGGCTGTGTTTTCCTTCTTGTATGTGCTCAAATTCCCTGAATACCGAAGGATTTGCAGGGAACTTCTCACAGCGGATAGTTTTGCTATGAACCGAAAAGATATGGCTACACGTGCTACTCAAAAATCTTTGCAAAAGAAAATAGACCTTAAGGCAACAAGCAGCAAAAGTGGCTATCAGTATTTCAACGACCTTTTTGTTATGCGGCACAGCAATCTGCTGACCAAATCGGCCAAAAATATCACCTTAATTTCCCTTGCGGTGTTTGCGTTTTCCATCATGGCCTGTTTTCTTCTCCAGGGAGCAAAACCTGTAATAAACGGGGTGATGCTGATCTTTTTGCCTTATTTTCTGTTCGTCATGTATTTTATTAATCGCGGAAGGGTTATCACCCAGGCCATGTTCATGAACTGTGACCACAGTATGCTTGCCTACCGGTTTTACAGGCAACCGCGTGCAATTCTGCTTCTCTTTACGGAACGGCTGAAATCCATTATATTGATAAACTTGATGCCCGCTTCGGTAATTGCACTCGGGCTGCCGTTTCTGTTATGGCTTACAGGCGGAACGGACAACGCACTCAATTATGTTCTGCTGTTTGTTTCCATTATAGCAATGTCGGTATTTTTTTCGGTGCACAACATGGTGCTATATTATCTTTTGCAGCCTTACAATATCAATCTCGAAATAAAAAGTGGCACTTTTGCCGTTGCCAATTCATTTACTTATCTCGTTTGTTATTTGGCCATCGGTAAGAAAGTCCCGACTCTGATTTTCGGCACATCGATTTCAGTATTTTGCATTGTATATATCGCCGTCGCCTTGATTCTTGCATACAGGCTTGCACCAAAGACATTTAAGCTGCGGTAATAGCGGCTTTATGTAAACTAAAAAAGAGGACAAATGTTGAACCGCCCTCTTTTTATTACTACGGGAGCGCAGAGGGTCACGAATACCCCGTCCTTTAGAGGCTGTCCGACAATTACAGGTAGTAATAAAAAGACCACAAAAGGAAGATATTTAAGATCTTTAAATCGAAAAAGAAGGAATTCTATTATTACTAATGGTAATTGTCGGACAGCCTGTTTAGGGTGGGGTGGCCGCACGCAATTTGATTTCAAAAAAGACCATACTTCAGGCGTGTTATGTTGCTTGAACAACAAAAATATCAGATGTGAAACAAAAAATCTATAATTTATTCATAGATTCCGCTACTCTGCGATTGATTTTTTTCTTTTATGAAATTGTTACTATTCAGGTATCCTAAAATGAGTCAACTAACACCGATTTTGGTCATAAGGATCTGTCTTATAAGGGATTCATAGCAGAATTAAAAATGGCATCAGTTGACCTCAGTTTACAAAATCAACTGAAATCAATTCTAAATGCTAAACACTCTAAATTACGGTTTTTGATGTTGATTTATGGTGCCTGAATAGTTACATGAAATTTAGGATTACCTTCCAAAAGAATTTTTGTTCTTAACCTTATTTTGAAGTTCTGTGAGTACAAGTAGCTGAGATGCTATGAAGTTCAAGAGAAAATATAGCTTCTTGTCTTTATTTCTTATTCTTCGGATCTCGAATTTTACTACATCCTTTATATGGCCATGTATCTTTTCACATTCAGCTCTCTTTTTGTACTGTTCATTAAAAGATTCATCTCTAATGTTTTGGTTTTCGAAGGAGTCCTCTTCGAGGACTCCTTTATATACCATACTTCTCTTTGCTAGGAGAGTGGCCAATTTTATCCTATTTAAAACTACCACTATCGAAAAAAACAGATAACTGCTAACGTTAGTGAAAAAAGAATAGGTTTTTAAGTCAAAATTCTAATTTGAGAGCCTTTATGAATATCTTTTTGTGTAGAAATAAAGGGAAGCCTTATATGATACTGCACAAAACAGCAATAACAAAATAACGCTAACCGCTAATATATTCCCACGCAAAAAATTAGACAATGCTCCAAGATCAATCTTTGATTGTTTTAACAAATAAAAAATACCCATGAAAAAAAATGTCACTACTATCATTGCAAAGGGGCCGCCATTGCTTCCCATGCTATAACCAGCGGGTATTGTAATCATGCCGTATAAGATCGCAAGCACAAAGCCAGCAAGAACAAAAATTAAATAGTTTTCAAAGATCATGCCATTGAACACAGTAAAGGCAATCATGCTGATTAAAGCGGCTATCCCTGCTGCTAGAATAACTATGATGAAAAAGAATATATATCTACTGCAAACAATAGCTTTTCTGGTTGTAGGTAAGGCAATCGCATATTTATTCCACTTGCACTTTTCATCATATATCATAAGCGTTTTTGGAACACCCACAAAAATCATAGGAAGAAAAATTGAAACATATAGAGCCCCTTCCTGCTTAAGATATACTAAAAGAGCAAGAACAGCCGCTACAATTAGGACATAATTTATGGGTTTTATTATCTTTTTCATTACAAGAAAATCTTTGATAATTAAACCTCTCATTATTTCTCACCCTTTATATAGAATAACATTATATCGTCAATCGTTGCATTATCGACTATACAACTTTTGTATTTCTTCCGAGCAACTTCGCGATTTGCTACAAGAGCTTGCCATTCATAATCCTGTTTTCGATAGGATATGATTTCGGATTTATCTATACTGTTGAAAACAGCCGTCCCACAATGAATAATGCCAAAATTATAAATCAATTCATCTTTCGGTTTGCTGAAAATCAGATTTCCTTTATGAACAAATGTGATGTAGTCAGCTACTTTTGCTAAATCACTTGTAATATGTGAAGAAAACAGTACAGAGTGAGTTTCGTCTTGCACGAACTCCAAAAGTATATCTAAAATTTCATCCCTCACTATTGGATCAAGGCCACTCGTTGCCTCATCCAAAATGAGAAATTTCGCATTATGAGATAGAGCAATTGCAAAGCTAAGTTTGACCTTCATGCCTCTTGAAAAGTCTTTAATAGGTTTATTGCTTGGCAACTCAAATTTGGATAAATATTCTTGATAAACTCGATGTTGCCATTGAGAATAGATTTTACTAATAAACTTCTCAATTTCATTAGCGGTTAATAAATCCGGCAAATGGAAATCATCGAATACAACGCCAATACATGTTTTGATTTCCTGTTCACATTCAAGATGATTTTTGCCAAATACTTTTACAGTACCATCATCTTTTTTTATCTCATTTAGAATAATGTTAATAATAGTTGTTTTTCCTGCTCCATTTTCGCCAATTAACCCCATAATACTGCCTTGAGGTATAGAAAAGCTCAATTTATTGAGACGAAAATCGCCATAATCCTTTGTTAAATCAGTTACTTCTAAAGTATAATTCATACCTGTTAGGCCCCCTCACTATAAAACAGTTTGAGCAATTCAATGAGTTTTTCAACAGGAATACCGCTTGTTCTTCCTATTTCTGCGGCCTCCTGCAAATGTTCCTCTGCTTTGCGCTGCTGTTCTTCTTGAATAAAGTCTCTGTTTCGAGCGGATACAAAACTTCCGCGTCCAACAGTCGTTTCAATAAATCCGTCCCTTTGCAAATCTTCATAAGCCTTTTGAACTGTAATAACACTAACATGAAGTGATTTTGCCATCGAACGCATGGATGGAATAGGGTCGCCAGTTTGTAACTCACCACTCATTATCAATGCTTTGATCTGTGAGGTTATCTGTTCATAAATGGGCTTACTCGTATTGCTACTTATTATGATTTCCACGAAAGCCCTCCTTTTTGTATAATTGTACTTATTGTACAAGTACATTATGGTAAATACAAGCTCATTTGTCAAGAATCTCAAATTATCTCTGAGAGTCGATGTTCTAATTTCAGTACTTCGTTAATTTTGATTCCTTCATTCCGGAGTTTTTTTCTATACCTCTATATATAATAAAAATGTCTCTCTATGTCTTTTTTGTTACATAAGTACATATATGGTTCTAAACTTGAATTAAAATCAAAATACTGTCTTGATTTGGTATTACAATCTCTTACATCTCATGTAGCCCTCAGGATTAAGGGTTCACTTACAAGTGAAGACATAATTCGTATTGTTGTGAGTTTGGCAGTCGATAAGAATTCAGTCCATTCAGTTTCAAAACAGTATTCTGCTGTTGCTTGTGAAACCTCTCTACGCTACCATCTTGAGAAACTAAAAACGGACGAATTGATCCTATCCAATGAAAAAATTCTTCTTCAAAATCCTCTATAAACGTTAAAAACAGGTGAGGGCTATGAATTTGCTGTTGATCTCACTAACGATCCTCATTATGGAAAAACAGATTTGTCTAACGAAAAATATGTAATCTGTAACCAAGCTAAAAATCAACAAACTCTTTTTACTCATATATCTCCCTTTACATCACTAACAAGAATAAACGGTTTATCGTATCTGTTCTTCCTGTAGAAAAAGACAAAACAATGGTTGAGTATCTTTCTTATTTTATTGATCTCATCAATAAACTGAATTTAAAAATCAAGGTTTTCTGCCTTGATAGGGAGTTTTATTCCATAGATGTGTTTGAGTTTTTGCAAAATAATGGTGTTCCTCACATAGTTCCAGTTGTTAAGACAGGAGAAAAGATGAAGAATATTCTTACTGAGAATCAGGATCGAGGTACACAATATGTCATGAAAAATTCTACGAAAATGATTCTTCTGGACATTATTATTGATGTCAAGTATCTGTATAGAAACAGAGATGAAAAAGAATGTGAGAACCTTAGTTTTGTTGTTTTTGGAGTCAAGTGGACTCCAAGAAAGGTCAGTACAGTTTACAGAAGAAGGTTTGCTATTGAATCGTCATACCGGATGAGGAATGTGGTTAAACCAAAGACATCATCTAAAAACGCAACTATAAGGTACTTTTATGCACTGATATCTTTTCTACTAAAAAATATATGGCTATACATTCAGAAAAAACATTTTACTATTGTCAAGAGAGTGCCTCAAGTTATAGAAGGAGATAAGTTCAGATCTGAAGTATTTTTACTTCTTATCGAGGAATGGATAAGAAGAAAGTTAAGAGTTAGGACAGTAATTGAGTGTCTGAGATAACTGGAAGTACAGCAAAAGTGGAGGAGAAATTTTAGATAACTACTGAATTGGAGAGCCTTCAATTCATTTACTTATCTCGTTTGTTATTTTGCCATAGATAAGAAAGTTCCGACTCTGATTTTCGGCACGTTGGTTTCCGTATTTTGCGTTGTATATATCGCCGTCGCCTTGATTCTTGCATACAGGCTTGCACCAAAGACATTTAAGCTGCGGTAATAACGCGGCCTTATGTAAATTAAAAAAGAGGACAAATGTGTTGAACCGCCCTCTTTTTATTTCTTTGAAAAAATTATGTTGCTGCTGGTGGAGGTCCTTTTCGGCTTTTTTACAGCATGCCTGATATCAAGCCACGGTCAACATAACTGCTATCAGCTTTCAGTCTTTCCGAACATCCACTTTCAGTTGGGTTAAGCGCAGATATACTTATATACTGGTAACAGCATGTAAATGAATTCATCAGTATGTGCTGTAAAGAAGCTCCTTTAGAGAGCTGCTCCTGACTTTTTCGTGTATTCTTTTAGGGTATTCGATCAGGGGCTACAGGATGCTGTATACATTCCCCTGGAGGGAATATATGGTAGAAGAAAAGAATAATGAAGAAATAAGGCATCTTGTTCGGATTATGAATACCGACCTGAAGGGGGCAAAACCCGTAGAGTACGCCCTTACAGGTCTCCCAGGAATAGGGAGGCGCACCGCTATCCTTATCGCAAAGGGCGCAGGGGTAGACCCTACTGCTACACTTGGATATCTGCCAGATGAAGAAGTAGCAAAGCTAGACCACGCAATCGGGAGTTTTGAGGAGATTGTTCCATCCTGGATGTTGAACAGGCAAAAAGACCTGGCAACAGGACAGGACAAGCATCTGCTGGGAACAGACATCTTACTGACTTTCAGGGAAGATATTAACAACCTGAAGAAGGTTCGCGCCTACAGAGGACTCAGGCACGAAAGGGGCCTTAAGGTCAGAGGACAGAGAACGAAATCCACCGGCCGCCGCGGGTCAACTGTTGGTGTTAGCAGGAAGAAGTGATTTTCCGATTAGGTGATTTTAAATGGCATATCCAGGTAAAAGAAGTAAAAGTTTTGAGACTCCCAGACATCCTTGGCAGGAAGCCAGGATGGCATCTGAAGTTCAGCTTGTAAAGGCATACGGCCTCAGAAACAAGAGAGAAGTTTGGAAAGCAGCTAGTATGCTCAGGATGTACAGGTCTGAAGCCCGGAAATTACTCGCAAGTGCTGCAAACTCTCAGGAAAGTGGACTTGAAGGACATCAGAAGACTCAATCTGAAGAAATTCTTGCGAAACTTATCCGCTATGGCATCATCAAATCAGATGCTGATATTGATGACATTCTTTCTTTAAAAACTGAAAATATTCTCGAAAGGAGACTCCAGACTCAGGTTCTCCGTCTCGGGCTTGCCAGGACAGTTGTTCAGGCTCGTCAGTTTATCACTCACGGTCATATCGCAATAAACGGCAGAAAAGCTACAATTCCGGGAATGCTTGTCTCCAAGGAAGATGAAATGCATATCGGATACTATGCAACCTCTCCGCTTGTTAGCGAATCTCACCCTGAAAGACCTGTGCAGGTAGCATCTGTTCTTGCAGACAGCACAACTACTTTAAGGGCTGTTGCAGAAGCAAAACAGGCTAAAGAGAAAGCCCCTGAAAGAGGCGGCGGAAGGAAGAGAAGAGGGAGGAGATAATCATGGCAGACATGAAATGGGCCGTAGCTCACATTAAATCTTCATTTAACAACACAATTATTACTGTAACCGATATCACAGGAGCTGAAACCATTGCAAAGTCTTCCGGTGGTATGGTTGTAAAAGCTGCAAGAGACGAGAGCTCTCCTTATACTGCTATGCAGATGGCAGGCCAGCTTGCTGACCAGCTCAGGGATAAGGGTATCCATGGTATCCATATAAGGGTAAGAGCACCTGGTGGAAACAAGCAGAGAAGCCCGGGCCCCGGCGCTCAGGCTGCAATCAGGGCTTTTGCAAGAGCAGGAATCCGGATTGGCAGGATTGAAGATGTCACTCCTGTCCCCCACGACGGTACTCGCCCCAAAGGCGGAAGACGTGTATAAGAGAATTCTTCGGGGAATTTCTTCAGGAAATTCTTCTAAAATTCTCTTTTTGAATGCATTAAAATATAAGGGAAATTAAGGAATATGACGATGGAAGTAGACATTCTGGAGTTATCGGATAGATCTGCAAAATTCGTGCTTTCAAAAGCTAGCACATCTTTTGCCAACGGCATTCGGCGCGCCATGATCGCAGATGTACCAACGCTTGCGATTGAATATGTGAACCTTTACGACAATACCTCGGTACTCTATGATGAGCAACTGGCTCTACGTCTGTCCTTAATCCCGCTTGTTACGGATGTAGAGACGTATGTGCCACAGGCAGAATGCGATGTCTGCGGAGGAGAGGGCTGTCCTGCCTGCGAGGTTTCCTTAACCTTGAGTGCAGAAGGTCCGTGCACTGTTTATTCGCGGGATCTTATATCCTCTGACCCGAAGATACAGCCGGCTGATCTCAATATCCCGATTGTTGAGCTGAAAAAAGGGCAGAAGCTTGTGCTTGAGGCCCTCGCTCATATGGGCTATGGCAGGGATAGTGTTAAATGGCAGGCAGGAGTCGCTTGCGGCTACAAGAATGTGCCTGTTATAACCATTGAAAACTGCGATGCATGCGGGCACTGTGCAGCCGAATGTCCTAAAGGCATTATACGGTTTGAAGAGTCAGGTGCCAGAGTTTCTGACGAGGATATCCTGAAGTGCTCACTCTGCAAGCTCTGCGAGCAGGTTTGTGACATCCACGCGATAAACGTTAGCTTCGATGAGGACGCTTTTGTGTTTACAATGGAGTCCGATGGTTCTTACACAGCCAAGGATCTTGCCTTTAATGCGGCAAATGTGGTCAAAGGCAAAGCTGAAGAACTTTTGAGCATTCTGGACCAGTTCTGAGCTCCAGCTCGGGTACAGGCCCATATCCAATTTTTTGAGGTTAAGACCGATAGAGCCCTGAATATTTTAATGAGTAGATATTTCTCTGGACTCTCTATGCCTTACATATTATTATTTTGTATCTGAGTACTTCAGGAGTCATTCTGCCTTATTGGTATCTTCCAAAACTTATTTCCGGTAACCTTCACGGCTCGAAACGTTTATATATTATCCACGATATTGTGAGGGAGTGCAAGGCGTAAAGCGCGCCGGATAATCATAATGAAACAGTATTAAACATAGATTAGACACAGATTTATACGAAATGCGAGGGTTGCCCAGCCAGGTCAAAGGCGCTAGGTTGAGGGCCTAGTTTCGTAGGAATTCGTGGGTTCGAATCCCATCCCTCGCACTAAATTTCTTAATCTGTCAATTTAAAACATTTAACTTCAAAAATTTCAAATTTTCATACGTTTCTGAAAGTATTTTTGTAAAGAATTTCAAATTCTTTATTTGTAAAATATCGCTATGCGAGGGTTGCCCAGCCAGGTCAAAGGCGCTAGGTTGAGGGCCTAGTTTCGTAGGAATTCGTGGGTTCGAATCCCATCCCTCGCATTTAGTTTCTTTCTCTACTTTCTTTCTCTGCTTTCTTCTGATTTGTAAGTCCATTTTGGTCTTTGTAGTTTTTGTACTTGATCTTTGCATGCTTCTGTGCTTGATCTTTGCATGTTTCTGTGCTTGATCTTTGCGTGTTTCTGTGCTTTATTTTTGTATTTTCAGCTTCCTATACTGTAAACTCTATTAGCAAATCGTTGTATAAACTATCTGCATAGGAAGACCTTGAGAGTCTTTTTCAGGAATTTTTGGAATAGATTTTAGTCCCCTCTGAAAAGATAACTTTGCTGTTACAGAGGCGACCAGAGCATCAAGGATATCGTCTCTTGCTATGTCTTTACGTCTATATCTGGAAAGAGCATTCTGCACAATTTCATCTGTGGAAATGCAAATTTCTTGCAGCAGCTTTTTTCTTTCGTTAAAACCTTCCCTCTTCTTTTTAGAATATTCCATTGGCTTTCCGGCAAGAGCCCAGAAACAAATTTCGGGATGGATTTCTATTATTTTTTCCTTCGCAGAATCTGTGGCTATAAGAAAATCATTCATTTCTCTGATTTTTGGAACTATTCCCCATGTTTGTTTTGTAAGTCGTTTGCCTGTAACTTCTTCGTTGATGTCGCAAGCGCTTTCGTAATTTCTTGCATAGATGGCTTCTCGACAGGGGGTGGGGAAAATGCTGGATTGCCTGTAGGGTCTCAATAAGCTTCGAGCTTCTACATCACAAAACCTTCTCTTGAAATTAGATTTGCTATCTACTAAACCAATAGGAATGTCCACAAGTATACTCACATGAGTATTGCCATCACAAAAATAGCCCCAGAGATCCGAGATTTTAGAAAACTGAAATACATCAAAACTATCAGTTTCTGTTAGTGCAACTGCAAACCAACCTGCTCTGCACCCGTCTACACCAACAAACATTTTTTTATCCATATGCAGGGTTTGCAGTTTTGGCATATAGAACCTTTTAGAGGAAGCTTTGAATGGAGTTGTTGTTTATTATTCAGATATAAATTCGGAGTCCCATTAATCTCCTTTAGTTGAAGATTTTAACTTTTAAGAAACACTTATGAAATTAACACTAATTTTTAAAATTCGGTTTCTGAAGCCCTCAAACCAGAACCCCTCAAACCAGAACATTTGATTGGGTTTTATATACAGTTGGGGGTATAAATATTATAAATATGTTAGTGGTATCTCCAATGAAAAAAACAAAAATGTCGGCAGATTCTGGTAGGGTCGGGGCTTTGAGTTTTGTCCATGCTGCGGATTTACACCTTGACAGTCCATTTACGGGAATTTCGGGAATTGATCCTGAGCTTGGGGAAAGGCTTGCGAAAGCTACCTTTCAGGCTTATGAGGCAATTATAGAGCTCTGTATGGAAGAAGAAGTCGACTTTTTGCTTATTGCGGGGGATATCTATGACAGTGCCGACAAGAGCCTTTATGCGCAGGTCAGGTTTATAGAGGGGCTCAGGAAACTCGAAACTGCCGGGATTCAGGTTTTTATATGCCACGGGAACCACGATCCTCTTGACGGCTGGTCTGCAAGCCTTACATGGCCCGAAAACGTACATATCATGAGTGGGGACAGGGCCGAAGTTGTGAAATTCAAAAAAGACGGAGAAACTGCCGCTGTTATAGTGGGGATGAGCTATCCAACAAGGCACATAATGAAAAATCTTGTGAAAAACTTTCCAAAAAAAGAAGGTAACTGGCCGTTTACTATAGGGCTGCTGCATTGCAGCGTGGGAAGCAACCCGGAACATGACCCTTATGCACCATGTACTCTGCAGGACCTCAGGGAGCTCAATTATGACTACTGGGCGCTTGGCCATATCCATACTCCTTCTATAGTTTGCAAAGAGGCTCCGGTTGTGATATATCCTGGAAACCCACAGGGAAGGCATTCCGGTGAAAACGGTGCCAGAGGGTGTTTTGTTGTGGATGTTTCTTCAGGAGGAGATGTTTCTACCAGGTTCATAGAGACTGACTCTGTCCGCTGGCATATCAAGGAAATTTCCATAGAAGGCCTGGAAAAAGAAGGGGAGCTAATAGAAAGCCTTCAAAGCCAGCTTGATGAAATTAGGGAAAATTCTGGAGGAAGGTCTGTGATTTGCAGTTTTGTCCTTAAAGGGAGGGGACCGCTGCATCACATTCTCAGGCAAGAAGGATTTCTTGAAGACATCCTGCGTTTGCTCAGGGAAGGCGAAACCTGGGGCCGGCAGTTCATCTGGGTAGAGCGCATTGAGGATGATACACTCTTTCCCGTAGAAAGGGAGCTTCTTCTGAAAAGGGAAGATTTTGTGGGAGATCTGGTAAAAATCGTAGAGGGCTTGAAGAACGATGAAAAAGCTCGGGATGAGTTTCGTGAAGTCCTTTCCCCTCTTTTTGGTTCCAGGAACGGGAGAAAACACATTTCCAGAATTGATGATGAAGAGATGAATTCTCTGCTTCAGCGCGCTGAAAATCTCCTGCTTGATGCTTTACTCACGGAGGAAGATAATGAAAATTAATGCCATCCATATTGATGGTTTTGGCAAGTTTTCCAGTTTGTCGATGGAAGACCTGCCCTCCGGCCTGGTCATTTTTACAGGGGCAAATGAGGCCGGAAAATCGACATTATTTACTTTTATCCGGAGGATGTTTTTCGGTATTCCTAACACAAGGCTCTGCAACCTTTATCCTCCGTTAGAAGGAGGAAAGCATGGGGGAAGGCTTGCAGTCATCGATTCTGCCGGAGACCGATGGGTCATAGAAAGAAATGCGGGCAGAAAAGAAGATGTAAAAGTTTTGCTTCCGGATGGGAATACAGGGGGTAGAGCTGAACTTATTAAATTGTTGGGCCACGCAGACAGAAACGTCTTTGAAAATATCTATGCTTTTGGCCTTGAAGAACTTCAGAGTTTTGAGACCCTGAATGACCAGAGCATCAACAGCAAACTCTACAGTGCAGGCACAGGAGTTGGAGTTTCGATTTCCGGACTGATGAACTCAATCAGTAGCATTGAAAACAACCTGTATAGGCCTAGAGGTAGTAAACCTCTTATAAATGAGCTGTTCAGGGAAATAGGGAAAACTGAAGTAAAAATTGCCGAACTTGAGGGAGCCCAGAAAAAATATGATTCGTTTCATTTCGAACTGGAACAGAAAACCCTGGAGATTGCCCAACTAAAAGAAAAGTCTCAGAATATAAGGAAAAAATTAAACCACATTCAAAGCCTGCTTTCCGTCTGGGAAGACTGGAAGATCTTCTGTGAGTCCAAAATTGCCCTTGAAAGCTTACCCGGGCTTGAGAGTTTCCCTGAAAAAGGAGAAGAGAAGCTTACGAGGCTCCAGGAAATAATTGAAGAAATAAGGAATACCATTTCGAGGCTGCAGCAGGACCTGGATAAAAATGCCGTTAAAGAACGAAGTATTTCCCCAGACGAAAATCTTCTGAAGCAAAAAGATGCAGTGCTGGAACTGGGAAGCGGAATTGAGAAGTACAAGTCTGAAGAAAAACTGCTTCCTTCTCTGAAAATGAACCTCAGGCAGGAAAAAGCCGGGTTTTCTGAGCTTCTTCTGGAACTTGGTCCAGCCTGGGATGAGAAAGCTCTGGAGCGTTTTGACCGTTCTATCCCTGCAAAGGAATCCGTCATTCAGATGCGAAGGTCAGTAGACGAAATTGAGGATAAAATAAAAGAGACCAGAAACGAACTCCAGCAGATCCTTAACAGCATTGAAAGAGTCCTTCAGGAAAATGCTCTTTTTGAAGAAAGTCTTCTCGTACACAGAGACCAGGTTATCGAACTTGGAAACGGAATTGAAAAATACCAGGCTGATAAAGATTTTCTCCTTTCCGGAACTCAGGAACTTCAGGATAGAAAGGCAGAACTCAGGGAAACTCTGTCAGGGCTTGGGGAAGGATGGGACGAAAGTGCTCTTGCTCTTTTCGAGCATTCAATCCCTTCAAAAGAAACTGTATTCAGAAAACGAAGGGAAATGGATGAGGTCGAAAAAACAATTGAGAGATACCGCGACAGGCTCGAACTTGCCCTTGGGGAAATTAAAGAAGTCTGTGAGGAAATCGAAGCCCTCAAAGAGAAAATTGAGGTATACTCTACCCTTCCCAGGCCTGAAGAGCTAAAGCAGGGGCTTGAAGCTATAAGTTATCTCAGGGTGACCTACCCTCTCCTGAAGGAAAAAGAAGGCGAACTCAAAAGCCTGGAAAAAGAAGAGATGCTTTTTGCAGCTTTAAGACCTAAGGAAACCGAAAATGAGGATGGTCTCCCTCTCTGGCCTGCAGGAATGGTTCTGCTTGCAGGCTGCATTGGCCTGGTATACGAAAGCATTAACGGTACCCTGTTTTCCGGACTTATCATATTTTTACTCCTTTTCGCCACTTCTGCGGTATACTTTTTAAAAGCTACTAATAAGTCCTCAGTCCACCCTGCCGGGGAGGAGCACCTGGAGGACACTGAGTCCCGGAAAAAGAATGTAAAGGACTCAAAGGAAAAGCTGTTCAGAGAGATTAATGCACTGAAAGCATCCATGAAAGCCCGTGCAAAAAAGTGTGGTTTTGAAGACATTCCTGACCCCTCGGTACGGGAACAGAAAGCTGATGAGCTGCAGAGGGCCATGGTTGAGTTGAAGACTGCATGGGAACTGCGCCAGAGGGAGGAAAAGCTCCAGAAGAAACTGGATAAGTTAAATGCAAGTTACATAGAACTTAAAGATACTATCCGGGCACAAGAGACAAAGCAGGAAGAAGCTCTCCAGGAATGGAAAGGGTGGCTTATTTTTTCAGGGCTCAGCCCGGAGCTCTCTCCTGAGCAGGTGCTTGAGATCCTTTCTGCAATCAGGGCTTGCCTGGAAAAACAAAAGAATATAAACGAACTGGAAAAGCAGGTAACGCTCAAAGAAGTTACTGTTAAAGAGTACGAAGAAAAAGCCTGTAGTATTCTGGAGGCTTGCAGAAGGTCTATTTCTGGAATTGCACTTGAAAGTGAAATCGCAAAGCTTAGGGAGGACGTGAGTTTTGCATTTAACCAGGCTGAAAGAGTGAGAAAACTTGAGGCTGAGTCCGAAGGCCTTAACCGTAAAAAAGAAGAGCTGGAAGCTCGGCTCCTTGAGGAGAAAAAGACACGTAATGCCCTGGCAGAAAAGTGGACTAACTGGCTTGGGACTTACGGGCTTGACCCCTCGCTTTCAGTAGAAAGTGTGCTTGAAATCTTTTCGGTAATCCGGACGTGCTTTGATAGGCAGCGGGCAATCCGGAAACTTGAAGAGCAGATAGCTTCCAGCAGAAAGTCGATAGAAGTCTATGAAACAAAGGTATTCGGGGTCCTGCAGGAATGTGGACGTCCTCTTTCCGGACTCTCTTTTGACGCCCAGGTTGAAAAACTTCGTTCAGACTTTGAAAAGACATCCGATGAGGCAAGAAGCCTGCAGCAGCTGAAAACCAAATCTGAAGAACTCAAGACTGAACTTGAGGCAGCACGGGATAAATACAAAGAAGCTTCAAAAGAGCTTGCCGTTCTTCTTGATTCCGGTTCTGCAGAGACGGAAGAAGAATTTTATGAAAACGCCAGTCTCTGGGCTCAACGAACCGAGCTAGAAAACAGGAAAAAAGAAGCTGAACAGCAGATCTGGAGGATTTCCGGAAGTGACGAAGAGTACAGGCTTTTCGTAGAAGAACTGCAAGCTTCTGATCCCTCAGGCCTGAAAGAAGAAAATCGCAGGCTGGAGGAATGCCTGAATACACTGGAACAGGAAATTTCAGATAATATAGACAGGCGCGGAGCGATACGAAACCAGATTGAACAGCTCGAACGCGGAAGTGAAGGTTCTCTGACAAGGGTAATGCAGGAAAGCCTGCTGGAAGAACTTCACGAAAAGTCAAGGGACTGGACTTCTCTGGTTTTAGCTCGTGAGATCCTTGCTAAAGCCGTCAAAGTCTATGAAAAGGAAAGACAGCCTGCAGTTATTGTGGAAGCCCAGACCTTTTTCTCAAAAATTACCGGAGGCAGGTACACGAGGATTTATTCCCCGCTCAACTCTACCGAAATCTATGTTGAAGACCGGAACGGACGTCAGAAGAGCATTCAGGAACTCAGTCGGGGAACGGCTGAACAGCTTTATCTCTCTCTGCGCTTCGGTTTCATCAGGGAATTCGGCAGGCATTCGGAATCTCTTCCGATTGTTTTTGATGACGTGCTGGTAAATTTTGACCCTGAACGCTGCAAAAGCACCTGTGAAGCCATAAAGGACCTTGCATCAGACAACCAGATCTTTTATTTTACTTGTCATCCCGAAACTGTACAGATGCTTGTGGAAAGTTTCCCTGAAACCAGGGCTGTAGACCTTGACGCAGTATAAAAAGAAGTAGATACAGTATAAAAAAGAGTTATAAAGAGCGAAAGCATAAAAAGGCAGATAATAGAAAAAGAAATTCAAGACTTTTCGAAATAAAGAAGTTAAAAGGAAGCTATAATAAGAACTCAGATCAAGCTTTTGTTAAGAGAGAGTTTTTCAAGCTAGCAAGTCCGTCATTTTTTAGTTGAAACTGTAATAATAACAATCCTGATGTACGAAGTTATTTAACTTTTAATATAATATTGTTATAAAGGAAAAATTATAGAGAGGGAAAATGGTAGACACTTCTTTTCTTTCGCTTCAAACAAATCCGCAATATCTGTCCTTTATCTTCGTTCTGGTACTTTGGGAGCTTGTCTGGAAAGGTATCGCTTTATGGAAGGCAGCACGGGAATCTCAGAAATACTGGTTTATCGCTATACTCGTTTTGAATACTGCAGGCATTTTACCCATCCTGTATATTTTCTTGTTTAAGAAAGGCAGAAAAGGAATATAAAACCAAAAATTTCAAACTGATATTTAGATAACTGATATTTAGATAACTGATATTGAAATAACTGATATTTAGATAACTGATACTGAAATAACTGATACGACGATCTATATCAAGAAGAGAAATATTTTTTATCTTTGCCAGTGGGTTGCTTGATTTTTATCTTTGCCAATGGGTTTCTTCCATATCAATGGCCGCAAAAATCTGTACAAGAGTGTGTTTTTTATAGCTCTCATCAAATCCTCTGGGGTATATTCCATACCATATTCATAGCATGAAAACAGCTCATATGATACAGGATTATGTCCCTCTCGATACGTGTCAGTTTTATGTATTTCTTAATCTTTTCAATAGAAAGAACTTAATGTTTATTATTTGTAGGATGTCCCTGTAACGTCCGGTAATTTCCATAATCTCCAACATATAATCCTTTCTTACAGACGTCATGACACAAAGCAATAGTTGTTAGAGAATCCTCAGGAAGTTGCTCTTTTTTCTTAAGGCGGGAATTCGATAATTTCAGCGGCTCTAATAAATTAAGGTTATGTTCCGCAATTTTGGATATCCTGGGTAATAAGATGGGTATCAAAGGGAAATTTATACTAAAAAGAAGATTAAGAATTTCAATTATAAATTTATTTCATAACTTCTATAGTAGAAAGTAATAGAAAGTAATAGAAAGTAATAGAAAAGACACTTTACACTAAACTATAATCTTTCAGCTAGTGTTCAAATGTACATAATCTCTCTCAAATACGATTATTTAGAAAGCTTTAAGCTTCGAAAATACATATTTTTAATTGCTGTTTGAGGTACTGTCCCTGGAAAATCAGGATTGAGGTATCCTGGGCTGAATTCAGGAAGATATGTCTGCATTTTTATTAATGTCATAATTGTTTTGATTATCAAATCTAAAGCCCAGTGTGACGAGGTGAATTGCCCCACTTATATTGTACAAAGGAGTTACAATTATGCGTGACACGAAACTGATCCGAGTACTTGCAGAATATCTTGCAAAATGCACAGAAATCCATGCAAGGAACGAATCGATACCGCCAGAGATCCTTGAAAAGTTTATGATCGATATCGTAAGCTGCCTGGACGTCGGAGGAGTTGGCGATGTCGGAAAAGAGCTGGTTCCACTCAAAAAAGCACGTGCAACCATCAGGCTTGCAAGACGTGAATTTGAGTGGCAGTGCGATAATATGGACAACCCTGAAGACTGGGAAACCTGCCTGAGGAATGCAGTCTCAGGAAATGTATAATTTTTTAAAACTTTCCAGGCAAGCTGTGGAATTGCTGGTATATTTTAGGCATTGTCACTCGCAAAACGTAGTAAGCCACTGATATCACAGGTCAGGCAATTCTACCTGTAAATATGGCTGCTTTGTTTTCAGATTTTTGTTTCTGATATTTCCTGCAGTAAGGAAGATCAGGAGAGATCACTTTTTCCTCTAAGCTCATTTGCTCTCTTTTCTGCTTCTTCTTTTGTCTGGAAGATTTCGTTGATGCAGTTACATTTTCGCATGTTATGGTCGCAGTGATAGATAATATACAGAATATCAGATAGGCTGTCAGTGGGAACATAACTTAACTCGTTTAACTCCCTACCTATACGGGTATAACTTTGCCCATCGCTCTCGAGCTCTCCTGCATCTTTCAATGGATCATATGCAAAACATATCTCACTGTCCAGTTCTATCTGCCACTTTTCTACAAAATAGTCAGGCTGGCCTTCAATGTACTCTTTCTCGCAATCCGAAGTACCGGAACTTTTTATGTATTCAAACATGCTTTCGTATACATCTATCGGCTTCACTTTTCCATAGTACAGGATGTTTATGTTCCTCATTTCTGTTTGTCTCCATGACGAGTTCGTATATTCTGATAAATTTTAAACTATTAAAAGAGAAATGGTTTTTCTTTTAGTTTAATAGGGTATCTGCAATAATCATACTGACATTTTACTTGTCTGCTTCTCTATCTCATAACTTTGTCTTTTTATCAGCCTGTATGCATCTATTACCGCAAAGATCTGAGGTAGCAAAAAATGTGAATATTCAAATAATATATATTTTTATTCCTACATTTTTACTTCTTTTGTCTATTTTTTACTTCTTCCCTGTACTCTCTGACAAACTCCACATATTCTGCAGCGTTTTCTGCTATAGCTTCAATCTCGGATTTCTCAATTTCCCTCTTTACCTTCCCTGGGACTCCAATTATCAGGCTGTTCTCTGGAAATTTCTTCCCTTCAGAAATCAGCGCATTTGCACCCACAATAGAATTTCTTCCTATCTCAGCCCCGTTCAATACTGTAGAGTTCATCCCTATAAGTACATTGTTTTCGATTCTGCATCCGTGAAGCACAGCTCCGTGTCCCACAGTTACATTATTCCCGATCTGAACTCCGTTCTCAGAGTCAGCATGAATTACCACATTATCCTGGATACTTGTCCGGCTCCCGATTTTTATCTTATTCCTGTCTCCGCGAAGTACGGCATTAAACCATACACTTGATGAGTCCCCGATTTCAATATCCCCTATAACATCTGCAGAATCCGCAATAAAAGCCGTCTCCGAGATTTTCGGGCTTTTGCCTTTAAAATCCATTATCATAATTATATCTCCTTCTTTTCAAACATTATTTTTCTTATTATCCGGAAATTGATTATATCATTTTTCGGTTTTAATTCCTTTTATCAGGAAACTTCGTTCTTCATAAACCTCAAAAGTTTCATTCAGGCTTCTTATAACGAAAATTGTTGTCGATAATAATTGTATCTTCACCTTATATTTTTATAAAAATCAAAAAAATAGAACGATTAAGTGGAAATTACTTTGTTTCAGAACAGGATCTCCTCTTTTTCTAAGTAATTACACTTTTTTAAGGCCTCTTGCTTTTGGGATTGTCTCAAAAGTGAATTTTACTAAATTCTCTTAATTAAACTGCATAACGGTAAATAAGGTATGCAATCACCAGGATTGTCAAAACAGAAAGGAAATTATTCCCGAATTCTGGGTGTGTACTGTTTCTTCTTTCAGGATTTTTTGATTGAAGTAAATGATCTATTATTAAAGAGATTGAAGGATCTGTTAACTGCTCTTTTCTCCTGTATCTGACCATAAGTACGAAATGAATTAATGTTATAATAAAGGCCAGAATAAAAGTTGCAATACCTCCTACTGATATGTATCCCACGCGATCCAGGGTTCCAACTATCAAAAAAGATACAAAGTATATTGGAAATGAACGCCATAGTTCCTGTTCCACAATTGGGTCTCGGTTCATATCTTTGCTTCCTTTCTATTTTCAGTAACTTTCCTGCTCAATAGATTTACCTGGGATACTTCTATAAATTGTTGTTTTTTCTCTGACTGCCTTATTCTTAAAACTTTCTCAACTTATTTTGTCATTATACTACAAATTTCTATAAGATATTTTACTTTTAAACATTATTTGATACTCGTAGCTTAGATCTGTCTGAAAATGTAAACTGAAAACGAGATAATGAAAAATAGAGACTGAAAACGAGATACTGAAAAATAGGGACTGAAAACGAGATAATGAAAAATAGAGACGAAAAATAGAGAATGAAATGAGAAAGTGAAGTAAAAATGAGATAAAAATGTAACATAAAATCAAAAGTAAAAATCAAAAGTAAAAATCAAAAGTAAAAATAAAAAGTAAAAGTAAATCCAATTAAACGAGAGGAAACAACTTTACGTCAAAACTCAATTCCAATAGTATCTTAAATCAATCTCGGCTAGTGCCTGATGATTTTTAGCATACTCTGGGAATCGGGTCTCCGGCAGGTATATCTACAAAACGCATGCCACCGAAACGGTTTCTCAGGACTACTTCTTTCTTGTCTGGAGTGACTTCTCCTATAACAGCTGCGTCCCTACCGTAAGGGTGCTGTCTCAGGATTGAAAGCACTTCTTCTTCAAAACCGGGTTTGACTCCGATAACTGCCTTTCCTTCATTTGCAACCTCAAGGGGATCCAGGCCCAGCATTTCACAGGCTGCGGAAACGGCTGGTTTGAAAGGAATCCAGTCTTCTTCAATAAGAATGCCTGCTCCGGATTTTTCTGCCATCTCGTTCAGGGCATTTGCAAGCCCTCCGCGGGTCGGGTCTTTCATTGCCGTGATTACGGGTTCCCCCTTCGGGGTTCTGAGTTTCAGAAGTGGTTCTATGAGTTTCCAGAGTGGGGCTGAATCTGAGGCAAGGTCGGTATCAAAGTCAAAACCTTCCCTGTGAGCCATAAGCGAGATTCCGTGGTCGCCAATAGTGCCTGTGACCAGAATTTTGTCTCCGGGCTGAAGTCCTGAGTCTCTTACAGGGCTATCCGTAATTCCAAGGCCTGCAGTGTTCAGGATAATCGAATCAAGCGCAGTTTTCTCCACGGTTTTAGTATCGCCTGTTATTATAGGTACACCAACCTCTGCAGCTGTTTTGTCCATTGTTTTAATTATTTCCTCAAACTCCTTGAGTGGAAAACCTTCAGGGACTATGACTGCACAGGTAAGGGCAAGGGGCTTTGCTCCCATAACCGTAAGGTCATTGACAGTGCCTGAAACTGCAAGCCTTCCTATATTGGTATTCGGGAAAAAGGCAGGTGTAATCACGTGACTGTCAGTAGTCATTACGAGTTCGCATTCGTTGTTGAAGCTTTCAAGCCTGACTGTGGACCCATCATCAAGACATTCGAGTCCAATTGAGCCTGCACTTTTATTATGAAAGTTTTTAAGAATTATTTCTCCTATGAGTGCCTGCATAACCTCTCCGCCTGCACCGTGCTCAAGAGAAATGGTATTTGATTTCATATAAGTCTCCTTTTTTCCGCCTTTTAAACCCTTCTGGATCTTCTCAATCTACTTTAAATCTTCTTAGTTCGAGCCTCGAGTTAATTCCCTTTAATCTGATTTCTAACTTTATCCTCATTAACCCTGGCTCGAATTAATTCTCTTTAACCTGGTTACCTTAATTCTCTTTAACCTTGCCTTTATCTATTCTGAGCTTCTTTAACTCCAAGCTCGATAAAGCTAATCCAGGTTTCCAGGCTTTCCCAGTCATGCTTTGAGGTCAAGATAACCGGCACATTTGGTTTTAAGGAAAGAATATCGTCTCTCATTTTTTCGGCATCGACATCAACCGCGTGTGCAATATCCACTTTATTTATCACTGCAAGATCTGAAGTCTTGAATATCATGGGGTGTTTGAGAATAATGTCGTCTCCCTCGGTAACACTCACGATTACGACCCTCAGGTGTTCTCCCAGTTTGAAGTCCACAGGGCAGATAAGGTTGCCTACGTTCTCAATTAGAAGGAGATCCGTGTTACTAAGATCGATCTCATCCAGGGCTTTTTCCACCAGTTTTGCATCAAGGTGGCACTCTTTTCCAGTATTTACGGGAATAGTAGGGATATCGAGTTTTCTGAAACGGGAAGAATCCATTTCTGCGATTACGTCCCCTGCGATCACAGCTATCCTATACTTATCCTTAAGTTGCCTGATAGCTTCTTCAATCAGAGTGGTCTTTCCTGATCCGATTGCACCCATAACATTTACCGAGAAAACCTGATACTTGTCAAGTTTCTTTCTGTTTTTTTCAGCAACTTTATCATTTGCTTTGTAGACATCATGTCCCATATCAATTACATGCATTAACATAAACATCACTTGGGGAATTATTTTTTATTTTTTTACCTTTTTGAGGTTCAATCCTGGTTTTCAGTTTCGATCTCGATACTTTTAATTATCAGCTCTCTTCCGCCTGTAAGCTGGGCAGGCTTTCCGCAGACTGGGCATTCCATAACTGCCGCATAAGCCAGAAGTTCGCTTTCGAATTCACAGTTCTCTCGTATCTTTTTTTCGTCTACTGCTCCCGTGTATCCACATTCGCATTCAAGGGAGGGCGGTATCATTTCTACAATAAGATCCGCATCTTTGGCAATACTTTCCTCTGCAAGGACGTTAAAACAGAAACTAAGTTGTTCTGGATTAGTATGGGATAGTCTTCCCATCTGAAGGGTTACGTGCTTAACTTCCGTGGCTCCGTGCTCTTTGGCAGTAGCCATTACCTGCTCGAAAATTTCACATGCAATAGACAATTCATGCAACTCTGTTGCCTC
This sequence comes from Methanobacteriota archaeon, assembly GCA_023399215.1. Lineage (GTDB taxonomy): Archaea > Halobacteriota > Methanosarcinia > Methanosarcinales > Methanosarcinaceae > Methanosarcina. The sequence continues at coordinate 56,506 of JAEWQJ010000023.1, read as the reverse complement.
CTTATCTTGAGTACCTGAACCAGTTATAACACATACCTTCCTGGCTTACCATACAGGGGCCTGCAGGACTTTTCGGGGTACATTCCTGACCGAAATTCGGGCACTGGGAAGGCTTTGCTTTTCCTGTAAGGATAGCTGCGCAGATACAGCGTTTTTTGTCTTTTCCTCCTGTTTTCTTTCGGACATCTTCAAGAGCAGAAGCATACAGGTCTTCGTACTTTTTTGCAGCGTCCTTTTCCTCAAACTCTTTCCTGAGCACAAGCCCTGAATTCTCTATCTTTCCTATACCTCGCCACTCAGAGTCTGAGGTTTCAAATACTTCATTCATTATTTTAAGGGCAATCTGGTTCCCTTCAGGTTTTACAGCTCTCGGGTAGCCGTTATCTACCCTTGAGATTCCTTCCTCTGCTTGCATTTGTAACAGGTTTATTCCAAGGAGAATATCTCCTGGTTCAAACCCACTTACGGCAACAGGAAAGCCTTTTTCTGCAAGAGACTCAAAAGGTTTTGTGCCTATTATAGTTGCCACATGCCCAGGAGCTATAAAGGCATCAACGTCTGCATCCCTTGCAAGGAATTCGACTGCAGGAGGGGTTTGTTTCTGCGAGGTAAGAAGGCTGAAGTTTTCGGGGGTCTTTCTTAAAAGAGCAGCTGCATTTGCGGGAACTGTCGTCTCAAAGCCTATTCCAAAAAAGACTACTTCAAGTTCTGGCTTTTTTTCTGCAAGGGCAATTGCATCGTCAATACTATATACCATCTTTACATTTGCCCCTTCAGACTTCGCATCCAGCAAACTTTCTGCCGAACCAGGAACCCGCATCATGTCTCCAAAAGTAACAACGGTTGCCCCACTTTTCGCAAGGGCAATTGCAATATTAATATCTTCTTCAGGAGTCACACAAACAGGGCATCCAGGGCCGCTTATTACCTCGATATTTTTCGGAAGGATACTCCTTAACCCATATTTTGCTATCGTTCGCTCGTGTGTCCCGCAGACATGCATTATGCGAAGCGGTTTCTTCGAGCCTTTGATTCTTTCCAGTAGCCTTCTTTCAAGTTCAGGAACCGCTGGCTTTGAAGGTAAATTCCCGTTTTCCATTTTTCATCAGCGTCCGTTTTTAGATAGATTCGCTTTCGGGTGTATCTATCTCTTCAAGTCCAGCAATCTGTTTGAGAAGGTGCATTGTTTCTTCGCTTTCTTCTTCCGAGATTTCGGCTATTGCATATCCAACATGGACAAGAAAGTGTCTCCCTATCAGGGATTCATTTGCGCCTCCCATAAGGTCCATATTCACATCTCTGCAGATTCCGCCCATGTCAATCGTTGCAGTATTCTCATTTACAATGGATTTTACTTTCCCAGGAATAGCTATACACATGTTTCCTCGAACTCTTTTCTTTTAAAATCCTATTAATTTATATAATTTCATTTTTTATGAGGTAAATTCCTGTATTAAGAGTTTTGCAAAAACTTGTATCAAGGGTTTTACAAGAATTATTTTATAAGAAATATATATTTGTTGGGTATATATATTTACAGGTCTCAACTGAGCAAAAACCCCTCCAGTTTTACTTCCTTAACCGAACAAACAGCTTTTATCCCCTTACTTGTTTTTATTTATCTACTGCCGCTTTTAAATGATCGTTTTTCCTTTTTCCACTTGCCGCAGATAGAAAAATGGAGGTACCATCAACAAGAACCTGATTCTACGTTTTAAACAAATATGTTGTTGAAAATTATTTTTTAAAACTTTCCGGTTCTATTTTATATTCTTTTTGTTTTTTCATTTCGCTTGCATAATTTAAAAATGTTCTTTTGCCCTGATCTTTAACTTGTTTTAGAAATGTTTTATAAAGGGTTCTAAAATCGCTCTATTTGATCGAGATACTCTATATTTAAACATGGATAATTGATACAAATACGTGGATATACTTGAGTAGTATTATATAGTAGTATTATATTCTGCAGTTTCACATAATAAGATTAGCTTCTTTAGCACTTCTTTTCCGTTTTAAGTTTCTATTGAGTGTATTTTTCAGAACACTGAAGATCAGAGTTAATAGAGAAAAATCGGGATTAAAAGCTTTTCAGCTTTTAGTATGAGCGAAATTCTCCTGATCCCTTGAGAGTTAAACAGGATCAGTTACCACAATATCGTTCTTTCTCATGAAATCTCAGTTCTGGTTGAAATAGCACAATATACTAAAATATCCCTTAGAAATAAGTGATTCTTTCTTTGCTTTTCAAAACTTTTTTGCATTTTATTTTCTTTTCATGCATTCTGACATAATACAGATAAATTTTTAAATATGAATTGCAGCTTCATTAGTAACTTTTAACTTTTGAAATTAAATTAATTTTTTTGATCCTCTTTTCTCTTTCAAGAGGCTCTAATTCTACTTATATGTACTATAATGCCTAATACTGCACATCGAATCGTATTATTTATATTTGATATCTATTATATTTGTCCTCAAATCATATGTCTCCAATCCATCCAATTAATATATTTATTGGAGCGTGTAAAAAACCTTAAATACTATTCCCTCATTGAAAACATTAGTGGTAAATTTATGTATGCATTTATATAATTACTGTGGACAATTATTCAAAATTTTCTTTCGGATGTATAATTTGGGTAAAATCAAGATGTGGTAGAGATGAGTACTGGAATAAAAAATCTTGTCCGTACACTGGACAGTGTGGACTTCTTAAAAATGGATCGACGCACTTTCATGAAAGCGTTAGGTGCAATGGGTGCAGCTGCATTCCTGAACACCTACCAAGCTGACATGGTAAAGGCCCTTGAAGAATTCCCAGAGACAAAGCTTCTTTGGATCCACGGCTCTGAATGTACTGGTTGTTCTGAATCGGTGTTAAACGCAGGCAATCCTGACCTTGTACAGGCACTACAAAAGCTTAATGTCAATCTTGCTTTCCATGAGACTCTTTGTGCACAGCAGGGAATCTGGAATGATGGTAAGCTTGTAAACACCTCCGAGCTGAACTCCGAAATTCTCCAAGAAGAAATTTATAAAGAAGGCAAATATATCCTGGTCGTTGAAGGCTCAATTCCGAACGGTCCAGATGGTTCGGGACGCTACCTGGTTATTGGAAACAAACCTTTCAAACAAACCCTTGGAGAAGCTGCAAAGAATGCAGTTGCTATTGTTGCAGTCGGTGCCTGTGCTGCATACGGAGGAATTACCTCTGCAGACAGCGATATTGCCAAGGATACGGATTACAAAGGAGTAGCCTACTCAAAGGGCATAAAAGGAGGCATGCTTAAGGAACTTGGCATTGATAAGCCAGTAATCAACATTCCTGGTTGCCCTGCTCATCCTGACTGGATTCTTCTTACTCTGGGAGCGGTAATTCTTGGAAAGATCAAGATCCCTGACGATCTCGATACCCTTCTGGACGAGTACGGCAGACCAAAGGTCTTCTTCCCTCCAGATCATGTTGTCCATGACAATTGTCCCCGCCGCGGATACTATGACCGTGGAGAGCTCGATGAAGAGATTGGCGGGCCAGGATGCCTGTGGAAATTGGGCTGTAAAGCTCCCTATGCACACGCAGACTGTGGGATTCGCAGGTGGAATGGTTCAGTAAGTATGTGCACTCAGGCAGGCGGCCCCTGTATTGCCTGTGTCGAGCCTGGTTTCCCAGATTCTTCAAGACCTCTGTTTGTTGAACGTGAAGATGTAGGAGTTGCCGGAACAAACATTGACACAATAGCCAAAGTTGCAGTTGGAGCAGCTGCAGTCGCTGCAGGCGTACATGCTGTTAGGAGAATGGGAAAAGGAGAGTGAGTGAAAAATGGTAAATGTTACAGTTGATCCCTTAACCAGAATTGAAGGTCACCAGCGCATATCCACTGAAGTTGATGCTGACGGTAAGATTACCGATGCCCAGTCATCTTCTCTTATATTCAGGGGTTTTGAACGAATTCTGCAGAAGCAGGATCCAAGAGACGCAGCTTTTCTCACCCAGAGAATTTGCGGTGTCTGTCCTCTTGCTCATGGATTGGCAGCTACAAATGCTCTTGACGATCTTTATGGCGTGGCTGAGAGCGTTCCAAAAGATGCTCTTATGATGAGGAATATTTTCCAGGGCCTGAACATGGTTGCAAGCCATGCAACTCATATATACGTCCTCTTTGGTCCTGACCTTGCAAACCCAGCGTACAAGAATGTCCTTACAACACTGGGAGACACCGGAAATGCAGTCTGGAAAGAGATGGTTGGAAGGTTTGCCCCAATCAGCTACAAGATGGATGGTGTGGCTGTACCTGCGGGAAGTTCCTATCTTGCAGCAATTCCTGAAAAGAAACGCCTTGCGGAGGCTATCGCACTTATTGCTGGTAGAATGCCCGGTCCTTCAGCCCTTTATCCAGGTGGATATACCTACCCGGCTACTGTTGCAGATATAACCAAACTTTCTACTTACTATCTGCAGGTTATGGACTTCGTATCCAAACATACTCTGAAAGTTGATTTCGATACATGGATCGCAAATACCTACAAGGCAAGCTCTCCTCAAAAAGCAGTAAGCTTTGTTACTGAACACCTCCAGGGTCTTGTTGATAAATCAACTGCTTCCAATGACTTCTCCAAAGACGCAGGTTGGGGAGATGTGGAGTTCTATGCAGCTTTTGGTTCAGAACTTGTAGGAGAAAAAATTCTTGGCCTTCCAGCAAGCCTTAAACATGATACAATCGGTGGGTACAAGGATCCATCAAAGATCTGCTTCGTTGCATATGGTGGATACTACAAGTACAAAGATGGATACGACCCGAAGAGCCCGGCAGGAGACCGTATTTTTACCTCAGGTGTGGTATCAGGAAATCTCGAATATCAGAAATTTGATCCGGACAAGATTACGGAGAGTACTGCTCACTCCTTCTACCAGAACAGTTCCAACGACCTTGCACCAGCAAAAGGTGAAACCGTTCCACTTACTGATCCAAATAAAATCGTCTTCACAGGAGGCTCGAACAGCCAGTACAGCTGGGACAAGGCTCCTAGGTATAACGGAATTGCAGGTGAAGTTGGGCCTCTTGCACGCATGCTAAATATAAAAGAGCCGCTCGTAACCGGCCTGGCTCAGGCCTTTAATGAAAAAGGTTACTCTGCAGCTAATGTTTACACCAGAATGCTGGCTCGTATGCAGGAAACTGCAATTCTCGCATATGAACTTCTCAACTGGGTAACAGTTGATTACAACCCCAACGGCAAGATTTCCGTGCCTGTAGACCTCAATGCAGCTAAAAATAATTCTGGAATGGGCCTGTGGGAAGCTCCTCGTGGAGCTCTTGGTCACTGGGTCTCTGCTGGCAGCGATGGAAAGGTTACCAACTATCAGTGTATAGTTCCGGGTAGCTGGTTGATGTCCCCAAGAGACAGCAAAGGCATTCCTGGTCCTCTCGAACAGTCTCTCATTGGTTCAAAAATCAACCCAGTTGGAGATGTAGATTATACCAATCCGGTTGGTATCTTCCATATGGGAAGGTCCTATGATCCTTGCATTTCATGTGCAGTCCACACCATTGACCTGACTGGGAAAAACGCTCCAAATACTCTAAGAATACTCTAAGTATAGTACAAGGAGATGACCCATAATGAAATCAAAAGACAACCGGTCAATGGTTGTTGAGCGCTATACCGTAACTGACAGGATAGCTCATACTGTCCACGCTGTTGCAATGTTAGTGCTCATCATCACCGGGTTAAAGATCTATACTGGATGGGAATTTATGAGTTTCCATACAGCTCGCGGTCTTCACATGATAGCGGTCCCGTTCCTGCTTGCAGTGAACTGGATCCTTATCCCTTACAATATTTTTTCCGAAGGCCATGGGTTTATGGGAAAGATTTCACACTTTAAGGACCATTATATTTTCGGTCCTAAAGATGCAGCTCGTATGGGTGGTATAATTGGCAACTTCTTCAGGAAAGGCAGATACCCTGCATTCAGTATCTATGATGAGACTACTGGCCACTACAGTACCAAACTTCATCCTTTGATGAAGATCCTGATCGTGCTTGAAGGTACAGCTCTGTTCTTAATCGCAGTCTCAGGTGTTGTGCTTTACAAGCTCGACTGGTCACTTTTCGGTCTCCCTATAGCCTCATGGATACTGACTATAACAGGCTTTATTTCACCTTTCTTCAACCTGTCTTCCCTGGAGTTCCTCAGGATACTTCACCTGCTGATGACCTACTGGTTTGTTTTTGAACTGGTAGTCCACGTGGGTATTCTGGAGCTTGATCCTCATGTCTTGAAGTACTACAAAGCTATCTTCCTGACCGGAAAAGAGGATCTCGCAGATACTCATTACTCTGAGGTTATCACAGCTAAAACAAAGTATTGCCCTACAAAGGAAAGGCCCTGAAAATTTCTTACAGAGACTAAACTTAAGGTAGTACAGGTATGTTTGAAAAGCCTGTACACCTTTTTAACTACTTTTTTGAGTGAAAACATGTCTATACTAAATGCTCCTATACGCATTCTTGGTTGCGGAAGCCCATTAATGGGAAACGATGGTGTTGGTCTCAAAGTCATTGAGACTCTTCAAGAGTCCGAACTTAAAGACCTCAAAGATATCGATATCATGGACGCAGGGGTATGTGGGCTTGACCTTCTAAATCTTCTCGATGGCGCCAGGAAAGTCATTATAGTTGATGCAATTCTGGCTAACAGCCCCCCAGGTTCAGTACACCTTATAGAAGGGAAGGACTTACTGGATGGTGTCGAATTTCACCCCCTGGTTTCAGTACATGATCTGACAATTACAGATGTATTGAAAATAGGAGAACAGGTTCAAGAGCTTCCTGAAATTGTGGTCATCGGAATTGAAATCGGATCTATTGTCACGGAAGCTACGCAGGAAATCAGTCCTGATGTACTTAAAGGTGTGGATAAAGCCATAAAGCTCATCAGGGAAGAGGTCTTTTCCTCACTTTAATTTCATTTTTGCTAATCTACTTTAATTTTTGTTTTGTTCAATTTCTGCTTTGCCTCTGTTTTCAGTTTATATTTTGCTCCACATTTTCTATTTTATTGATCTGATCCTTTCCTTCTACAGTAATTTATATTTGATAAAAGGTCTATTTGAATATAATATATTAAATATAATTTATAATTTCGGGGTGGCAATATATCACAATTTCTTGGTCAAGTAGTACTTAATATACTTTCTTTAGGAGCAATTTTCTATGCCGCGACGCTTGTTGCTGCAAATACCTCTATTACTCAGAAGAATCTCGAGACCGAAGTTATCATCAACTCCCCGGCTGCCAGGGTCTGGCAAACTCTTACTGATTTTGGGGCATACCCACAATGGAATCCATTTATCCGTGAGGTGACCGGAGTTTCCAATTCAGGCGAGCAATTAACGATTCAAATGCATATAGGCAACCGTGTTATGACAATTCGACCAACTATTCTTGTCATTCGGACAGAAAGAGAGCTGCGCTGGATCGGCCATCTGTTAATTCCTGGGATATTCGATGGTGAGCACAGTTTTGTAATAGAACCAGCTGGAGATAACAGGGTGCGTCTGATTCAGCGAGAGACGTTCAACGGGCTTTTGGTACCATTTTCGGGTTCCCTGCTTGGCAATACTAAACGGAGTTTTAATACGATGAATCTGGCACTTAAGGAGCGCGTTGAACAGGCAAACTAATCTAAGCATAAAGTCCTGCTGGACAACTAAGTTAAATTTCAAGCCCCCGTCGGATAATACTCTAAAAAAGGACTGGGCATATTTCTAGATAGAGAAAAAGTTAGGTTTCTGTATCTCAGTGCAGATCCCTATATAAATGTCTTTTAAGGTTTCTACAGCTATCTTTTTTCATTTAAACCTTTATTTGAAGCTCTTTTGGCTTTTTTGCTGTCAATACGGTTTTTTCTCTTAAATAGTTACTTGGATTTTCCCGGCACCCAATTGCTATAGAGTTTCCACTCGATTAAAGAGTCTTCACTGTCGGTTTCTATGTAAAATCTCCATATAAAGGGCTCTTCTATTGCAGAGAATTCAAAATTTACAAGGACTTCAGGTAAAAGCACAGATTCTTTTGCTTCCCCTGTATTTGTCTTTATCGTGATGTTTGACTCCTTGACATTCAGGTTACTTACTTCGAGACGTACCGATTTTCCAGCTTCAGCTTCAAAAGAAGAACTACTCCCACTCCAGGTTCCTGCAGTATGGAATTTACGTCCCTGACTATCAATAGTAGGGGGTAGTCTGGTCATAGGTGGAGTTATGGGTTTGGTCACATGAACCAGTTTTTGTTCAATTGGAACTGCCTGGGTTTTCAGGATTGGAGTTTCTGCTACCGGTACTTTAGGGGGTTGAGGTATTTTAACTGCAGGCGCCCCTACCCTCGGAGCCTGTGGTATCTCTACTGGCGGGACTTCAGGTGCTCTTACCGGCCCTACCGGAGATGCTCTTGGTGATCGAACCGGAGATTCCGGGAATAATGGAGTCGGGACCTCCGATAACTGCGGTTCGGTTACTGGTGAAATCGAAGGTTCCGGTGTGCCCGTGAAAAATTCCTCATCGAGACTTCCTATAGTCTCTGACCCTATTATTCCATCAGCCTTCAGGCCTCGTGACTCCTGATAACTTCTAACCGCCAGTTCGGTTTCCCCACCAAAAATGCCATTAGCTCCAACCCCAGGTACGGGGAAGTCCAAAAATATTAAAGCCTGTTGAACTTTCCTTACCGCAGAGCCGCTATCTCCTCTCTGGAGAACTCTTTTGTTGTCATAACAAGCCTCCAGAATCTCATCGCCTTTAAATCTCGATGACCTCAAATCGTGACCATCCCCAATAGTCATATTCTATCCCCCATATTTTGCTGCAAAATCTCTTTCCTTAAATATACAGCTTTTAAATGTCACTAACCTTAAAACTTCAATAAATAGGTAGTGATATTAAAATATATAAGTTTTTAGAAAAATTATATTTATTAAATGACTTAAATTTAATTTAAATTTAATTTAAACAATTCCCTGCTGTTGCAAAGTAGAGGAGTTACTTGTGAAGTGGTTATTGAAGATTTGATAGTCTTTGATATAGATGTGATATTCTTTAATATATTGGATTCCATTTTTATATATTATTTTTTATATATCGCTGTATAAAATTATTCGTACGTAGGGGGAAGTGGAACGGATAATGACGACTTACTTGAAAAGTTTAAAAATCTTGATTTCATGAAAATGGATCGTCGGACCTTTATAAAGGCTGTCGGGGCATTAGGGGCTTCACTGTTTTTACAAACGTATAAAAACGATATAGCAAAAGCTCTTGAGTTTTCGGAAACTAAAGTTGTATGGCTTCACGGAGTAATGGATAGTGGCTGTACCATATCAATGCTGGACGGGGGATCTCCTGATATCATAGAATTCCTTCAGGAGTATAATCTCAAACTTCTCTATCATGAAGTTTTAATGATGCAGCAGGGAATTTTCGTAGATGGAAAGCTCGCAAATACCAGTGATCTTAATTCTGAGATTGTGCTGGATGAGATCCTGGGAAGGGAAAAAGGTTACGTTCTGGTCTCCGAAGGGGCAATTTCGAACGGCCCTCAAGGTTCCGGGAAATATCTCATGCTGGGAGGAAAGACCTATAAGGAGATTTACGCGAAAGCTGCTAAAAACGCTTTAGCAATTGTTGCAATTGGGAATTGTGCGACTAATGGTGGGGTGAACTCTGCTAAGAGTGATATAGTTGAACTTATGGACCCCCGTGGGGTTGCTTTTACTATGGAAGATGCTTCAAAGGGGATTTTAGATCTTCTTGGCATTGAAAAGCCTGTAATTAATCTTACTGGTTGCCCTACTCATCCGGACTGGGTTTTTTTGACAATAGGCGCAGTTGTTTTGGGAAAGATAAAGATACCTGACGATTTGCCTTATGTGCTGGATCACTGGAAACGTCCAAAGGTTTTCTTCCCACCTGACCATGTCATTCATGACAACTGTTCTCGTCGCGGATACTATGACCGTGGAGAGTTCGAGCTGACAGTAGGTGGACCTAAGTGTCTCTGGAAACTGGGATGCAAAGGGCCTTATACCCACGCAGACTGCGCTACTCGCAACTGGAACGGCCACCTCAATTATTGTCCTCAGGCCGGCTCTCCCTGTATTGGCTGTGTTCAGCCGGGCTTCCCGGATAGTACCAGGCCTTTTTTCGTGGAATTTGAAAAAACAGGAATCGTAGGTACGAATATCACTACTGTAGCGGGCGTGGCAATAGGAGGCGCGCTACTTGCTGCAGGGGCTCATGCTGTCAGGAGAACTGCCATGAAAAGACCTGAGGACGAAGAAGGCTTTGCCGAAGAAAGTACTCCTGAAGAAACCGGAGAGAAAACCATAGAGGAAGCCGGAGGTGAAAAATAATGGTACAGGTTACTGTTGATCCAGTTTCGAGAATTGAAGGGCACTACAGGATCAATACCGAAGTCAATGGGGAAGGCGTGATTACTGACGCTCAGAGTAATGGCTTGCAGTTAAGGGGTTTTGAACGTCTCTTGCAGCACCAGGATCCCAGGGATGCGGCACTTCTGTCCCAGAGGATCTGCGGGGTTTGCCCGGTTAGCCACGGCATAGCTGCAGCAAATGCTCTCGATGAACTTTTTGGAGTTGCAGGTGAAGTTCCCAAAGACGGTCTTTTAATGCGAAACATCCACCAGGCTTTGAATTTCATAGCCAGCCATGCAGCACATGTCTATGTGCTCTGGGGCCCTGATCTCGCAAACCCGGCTTACCGTGACATCCTGGCAAAATACGGGGATGTTGGAAATGCAGTCTGGAAAGAGCTCCAGGGACGTTTTGCGCCTTTGATTTATCAGATTGACGGTGCCAGTTATCCGGCAGGCTCATCTTATCTGGGCTCTATAGTGGAATTTCGCCGCTTGCACGAAGCCATTTCTTTAATAGCTAGCAAGATGCCTCATCCGGTTCTTCAGCATGTTGGGGGTGTAGTTTATTCTCCGACGGTTGCTGATATCGGGCAAATTTTAAGCTATGTCACGAAAACGATGGAGTTTGTTAAAACGTTTACTCTTGGTGTCTCTCCCGATACCTGGATTGAAAATACTTACAGAGCTTCTTCTCCTCAAAAGGCTGCTAATTTCGTTCTTAATCACCTGCAAGAACTTCTGAATAAATCCCTTGACAGCAAGGATTTCTCGCATTCTGCTGGCTGGGGAGACGTCCCTCTCTTTGCGGCTTTTGGCTCGGAGCTGATAGGGGAAAAACTTCTCGGTCTTCCTATCAGTATGAAAATGGACCTTGCAGGGACTTACAAAGATCCCGATAAGATCGGTTTTCTTTCTTACGGAGTTTTCTTTAAGCCCGAGAAAGGAGATGGATATGACCCCACGAGTCCTGCGGACAGCAGAGTTATTCCTTCCGGCTATATGAATGGATATTTCAAGCTTGAAAAATTCGATTACAAAAAGATCTCAGAAAGTATTAGCCACTCCTTTTACATTGACGATGTAAACGATCGGCCTCCCTGGAATGGGGTTACGGTTCCGGAAGGAAATCCCGAAAATATCGATTATACAAAAGGATCGAAGAGCCGTTACTCGTGGGCAAAAGCCCCTCATTATGATGGAATTCCATGTGAGGTCGGTCCTCTTGCCCGTATGATGGTTATGGGAGAACCTCTTGTTACGGGATTGGTAAAAACTTTTCAGGATAACGGCTACTATCCTGTCAACAACTACACCCGCATGATTGCAAGGATGCAGGAAATTCTTGTAGTGGTTCCAGAACTGATAGAATGGCTCACACAGGACCTTCAAGCAGGCGGAAAGGTTGCTGTGCATACCGATCTTTCCATGGCGAAGAGTTCCACAGGAATGGGCTTATGGGAAGCTCCGCGAGGGGCACTGGGACACTGGGTTGCCACAGGTCCGGATTCTATGGTAACCCTTTACCAGGCTGTGGTTCCGAGTACCTGGAACCTTGCTCCAAGGAATTCGCAAGGGACCCCGAGCCCTGTTGAGCAGGCTCTGATAGGCACCAAAATTTCAGCTGCCGAAAATGCACTTGGAGTGGATTATTCAAATCCTCTTGGAATTCTGCATACAGCTCGATCTTACGATCCCTGCCTGGCATGTGCAGTTCATACAATTGATAAAACCGGAAAGCATCCGAATTATACAATCAAGGTACTTTAAAGGAGGTTGAAAGTATGGTACGATCTGCTCAAAGATCCGCTTCTACAAGAATGGTTGTTGAACGCTATACCTGGCTTGAGAGGGTTACTCATCTGGTTCATCTTATTGCCATGTTTGTCCTGCTTATTACGGGATTCAAAATCTACTATGGCTGGGAGTTCATGGCTTTTCAAACAGCTCGAGCCTGGCATATGATTGCTGTGCCTTTTTTCCTGGTTGCAAACTGGATTCTGGTCCCATACAACCTTTTTTCCTGCAAAGAAGAAAGATGCAGTGTCAAAGACAGGATAGTGCATTTTAAGGACTCTTACATTTTCGGAAAAGACGATGCAGAACGGTTCATTGATATAATAAAGAATTTTTTTGGAAAAGGCAGGTATCCGGCTTTTACTATCTATGATGAAAGTAAAGGACACTATGTAACCAAGCTTCATCCTGTACTTAAAATTCTGATCGTCCTTGAGAGCATAGCAATTGTCGTTGTAGCAATTACAGGAGTGGTGCTTTACAACCTTGACTGGTCTCCTTTCGGAATTCCCATTGCGGCATGGATACTTTCCGTAGCCTGGTATTTTGCATCCTTTTTTGGTGTCAATGCTTTAGGGTTACTTCGCTTATTACATCTGTTTGCAGCTTACTGGTTTGTCTTTGAACTTGTGGTTCATGTAGGAATTATTGAATTTGATCCATACGTATGGAAATATCACAAGGCAATTTTTTGGTCAGGAAGAGAAGATCTTTCAGATACTCATTATTCCGAGGTTATCACAGCTAAAACAAAGTATTTACCTACAAAGGAAAGGCCTTGAAAATCTCTTAAAGAAAATTATTAAATTTAAGGTAGTATAGGAATTTTTGAAAAGCCTGTACACCTTCTTAACTCTTTTGTTTTGTACTTCAAGTGCATAAGTCCTATATGGTTATTTTCAAAAAAAGTTTCTGGGATTACTCAGTTCAACTGAGAAAACAATAGCAATGAATCAGAAACTGCCAATGTTTTTTATTTTGCTCTTTGATTGTGTAAATCCCAGAAAATACTCTCAATGCATTTCAGGTTTTGATGAAATTGAGAATCCTACTGTTTCTGTAATTTTATCAAGGGCTGTATAAATGAGTCGTTGTTATTTAATAGACAGCTTCATCATTAATAGCGGTCTCTGTGCCACTCCCAGCGCCCGTAATCACAGCGCCAGTAGCGGTGCCCGTGACGCCACTCCCAGTGTCCGCGATAACAATGCCAGTAGCGGTGTCCACGGTGGTCTTTCCAACCGTCTCTACCTTTTCCGTCTTTCCAGCCGTCTCTACCTTTTCCGTCTTTCCAACCGTCTCTACCTTTTCCGTCTTTCCAGCCGTCTCTATCTTTTCCGTCCTTCCAACCGTCTCTATCTTTTCCGCCGTTATCAGCAGGAGCTGCGCTTACTGCTGCAGCTGTAATCGAAGCTACAAAAAAGATTACCGTGAAAATACACAATATCTTTTTTGTTTTGTCGAATATTTGTTCCCCCATTTACTACACTCCAAAGGTCTTGCTCAACTTGATACAGTTCTTATTTGGTTTTTCAATTCACCTTCCTTTGGCAGATGCGCTGCGTAAGTATTACCTTACCAATTAATCATCATATCTTTATCTCTCAGTAAGTATATTATTGGTGTAAACTTTTCAATCCTTGCTTTATGCGTCATGATCTATGCCAAAGGAGAGTGATTTCAAACTGTATTGTTAGGCTATTATTATCTATATGATTTAATATTAAAGGAATTATAATTACGAATTTTATATGAATTAATGTTCGTAAAAAAAGCCACAACTTACTCAATAGGACAATAGGTTAAAGTCTACATCACTTTGTTTTTCGTCTTGACATCTAATATTCCAATCTAATGAATTTCATATCGATATATGTGGAAAATCTTTTTGATCATTTTACTTCGTTCTTTCTTCTTGCTTAGGACTTACGCACTTGAGAACCAAAATCAATTACGACAAAGACTGTGGATAAAAGTCACATTTTAAACAGTTAATGGTCTGATGTTGTTGATTTTTCAGTTAAACTGCGTAAGTCCTATTGCTTTCTATTTTTGTTTTTTCCTACAACCGAAATCCTTATTGTAAAGCCCGCGCTATGGCAGGACTATGACAATGCAAAGGGAAATCCAGGTAATCTGCGGGAACGTAAATATCCCTAATCTTTCCGGCTTTCTAAAATCAATAAATTCTATCGCTTCCGAAAATGATGTCATTATTCAGGGTTTGAACGCAGACCTGATCGCAGGAGAAAGGCACCTTCATTTTGCAGTGGGAAAAGCTCTTCGGGCAATTGCTGCAGGCAGGAACATAGCAAACGATCCCGGTATCGAGATTATGCGGTATGCATCCGGAGAGAGGCAGATTGAAAGGAGTTTTTCGATAGGTCTGTGTAAAGGGGAAAACAATGTCGTATTCGTGCTGCTTGGAAAAATGGACAATCTGGTGCTGGCTCTCCCTGCATTAAAAGAACTCATTACTGAAAAGCCCTGTTCCGAGCTGCTTTCTTATTCTTATTCCAAAAGACAGGGAATTATTTCCGTGTTTGGTATCACGGATGCTGAAATTGAGGCTTCAGGGGAAGAACACATTCCTGAACTTGTGGTTGAGAGGGTGGCGCTGGCAGATTTTGCAAAGTAAGTCTCCTATTTTTTGAATGGGATTTAGATTTTGAGGAATTTAGATTTCGAGGGATTTTGATACGTGAGGAATTCCACGTTCATCGAATGTGACATCAAATTCTGTTATTTTTACTACTCCAAACCCTAAAAATTAATACACGGTTTGATTCGCCCTCATCCGTGTATAATTCTGTTGTTCTGCGCTAATCCTCACATCAATTCCTGAATTATTGAAACTGTTAACCGTTATCACAGAATCCCTCGTATCTTCATAAGTCATGTTTACAGTATCACCTATGTTTGTAAGGGCTGCCTCTGGATATTGAGAAATTGGAATTTCAAAGATGACGTTTGAATTATTTAGATAAATTAGCCTGTAATCAAAGTTATTTGCTGAAATAATACCTGAGATTCTATTCACAATTCCAGTAATATTCCTTATGGCACTTGAATTCGTTATAGCAAAGTTGTACCCGTTTTCATTCAGGTATCTTCTATACTCCTCAAAGGCAATTGCCTTAGTATTCCCAAGAGAAACATGTCCTGTTATAGCATCTACGATTCCTATTTTCTGGAATATTTCTCCATTCTCCGAAGACGCAGCTATTGAAACAACATAAGCTAATCTTCCTGAATAATCATAAGGTATAGGTGCGCAGCTATGATAATTTTTGAAATTTGACACTGTAACATTTACTGCATCCATAACAGCCTGTTCATTCCATCCATTCATCCTGTATAAATTGACAGTCCCATCTCTAGAATTTACTAATGCTATACTCGTTAGAGATTGATCCTTTGATGAGGAAGAAGTCATTCCAGCAAACCAATATGCTTGCTCATTGTTTCCATGTATTAACCACATCTCTCCAGAACTAACAACGTTGACATCTTGCTCTGTAATTACTGAATTTAACCAACCATGAATATATTTGCCATACCAGCTAAGATAATTCCTAGCAAGTTCTTCAGGCATTACTCTATCAACCCATTCAGGCGCGTTCCCAAGAGAATACTCTGTAATATCTCCATTTTCAGGATCAATAACTGCAATTCCCTTAACAACATCTCCACTATTAAGCACTGATGGAGTTGTTAAGCTTACTACCCAACGCGGCTGAAGTTTATCTGTAACTTCAAAATTAATGTCTTTTAATTCGACATTCTGGTAGCCATTTGAATAAAGATGTCTGATGATATAATCACCTAAAAACGAGGAGGTCATATACTTCATTTTATAGCCAGTGTGAAGTTTTGCAGGTGCAGAAGGATCTTCAGCATCTACCATTATGAAGCCGGGTGATGTTTTTGCATTCCACCACTTAAAAATATCTCTAAACTCTAAAGGAGCAACCCAGTACAACCGACCATTTATATTTTGGATCTTAAAATCATTCTGTTTTACTTCAAACTGGCTGCCTAAATTTTGCTCACTGCTCCCAATTACTTTATTTCCCAGGTAATAAGCCATAGATTGATCAACAATTCTCGTATTCTGAGCATCGATAGGGGCAAAATTAGATCCTTGAGAAATGTTATTATAAACTTTTACTTGAGGAATATCATGTAATTGCTGGTTATACAAAATCGGAGTGGTCAGTAAGTATATAAAAACCCCGAGTACTGCTATTATCTTTAATGCCTGAATTCCAATTTCTATATTATCTGAATTACTCGATTTACCTATGAATATATAAAATGCCGAAATTATAAGTATTGGTATTGCTGCGACTATGTAGTACCCACCCAATATGCCAACAAAAGCAGGAGTGAACAAATACAAGTACACATAAATTAGTACAGTTCCAACAATGGCAGTAATTCCATAATATTTGAGTGTTTTCTTTAAACTAAATTTTTTGTCCTCAAATCCCAAGAAAAATGAAGCTATGAGAGCTACAATAATTGATTCCACTAGCATAATTTTACCTCATTAAATACTACTATCAAAATATATAAGGGTTTTATTTTCCCCAAAATTAAAATTAACAATCATATTATCCCCTATGAAATATTCTAAGACTGCATCCCGAGTTTCTCATTAGCTTCTCTTTTTTAGCAGGTTAACATCTTTTTCACATTTTACTTCTCTTTCGTACTTTACTTTCTCTTTTATATCTTTCTTTTTCACTCTCTACTTTATCTAGCTCACACTAGCTCCTTCTCACACCTTTTTTCTTGCCTACATTTTTCTTCAAACCAGTTCATGAGGGAAAAGGCCAGGTTCCTGGAACTATCAAAAAAGCTTTCCTGCCCAAGTATTTCCTTTTCAGATTGGATGTATTTTCCTGACACAAGATCGTGACCTGAATCCCTGATCAGATTTCTTACCCACTGCCTGTTGGCTTCAGGGTGAAACTGTAGCCCAAGAACTTTTCCATTGTAAATAAATCCCTGATTCGGGCATGCCTCACTTTCGAAAAGCTTCATTGCGCCGGCTGGAATCTCAAAAGTATCCCCATGCCACATAAAACCGGTAAACTCAGGAAACATGCAGGACGGAAGCTTCGAACCCTTTAGCTCGCTCGGGCTTTGTTCGATTTTTCCTTCTATAGACCATACTGTGTGCCAGCCGATTTCCTTATACGGATTCTTCGTAACTTTTCCTCCAAGCACTTCGGAAATCATCTGAGCTCCAAAACAGCTTCCAAGCACGGGTTTGCCGGCTTCTATTACTTTTCTTACAAATTCTTTTTCAGGTTTTAACCAGGAATATTCCTCTTCCTGATAAACACTCATGGTGCCGCCCATTATCAGGAGCGTATCGAATTCTTCGGGAGAAGGAAAAAAAGCGTCTTTGCAGAGCAAGGTTTTCGTAAGTTTATATCCTTTTTTGTCTATCCAGGTCCCTATGTTTCCCAGGGTATCGTTTTTCAGGTGTTGTAAACAGTGAATTTTCACGGGTGTTTCCCCTTAAAGTATATTGAGCAGAAACTGCTCTTTTTGGATCAAATTCTATTTATGTTTCAGTCCAGACTCAAACCAAATTTTTTAGCAGTTGTTTTATGAGGCATTCTTAATTGAGTTTCAGCAAGCTTTAGAGCCTGGACTTTTGGCAGTTTTAAGCAGCTTTTTTAGCCATTTTTTTATACTTCTTATCTGTATGCTTTATTTTGAAGCCTTCTAGAAGGCCCTCTATTTACAGGACTTTCTGTGATGAACGCTTCATAAATAAATATATGACTCCGTATATGTCTCCATTCGGCCAATAGATTCATTAATATACTATTGTGTTATGAGATCAATTTAATATAAAGAGTAAATTGCCGAAAGAAGATTTCATTATCAAAAAGCAGATTATTCGCAAGCAGAAAATGGGAGTTGATTCTTATATCTCATCCAAAAACCGTAGAGGAAATGATTGATTGTTCAGGGCCTATAGAATGTGAGTTATTGCCCAGACTTATTCATGTGACCGAAGCTGCAGCCATTGCCGCAGCGTACCAGATGGGGCGTGGGAACAAAAGTTTTGCCGACCAGGTAGCAGTTGCCGCCATGCGAAGGATGCTGAATAAACTTGACATGAAAGGCATAATCCAGATCGGGGAAGGAGAAAGGGACGAGGCTCCCATGCTTTATATCGGGGAGCACGTAGGAACAGGAAAAGGAGACCTTGAAGTCGATATTGCAGTCGACCCACTTGAGGGAACAAACCTTACCGCAGATGGCGGGCCTGGCTCGGTTGCAGTTATGGCAATGGCTGAAAGGGGCGGAATTTTCCACGGTCCTGATATCTATATGGACAAGATTGTTGTCGGGCCAGATGTAGTGCGTTACGAAGAGGAACACCCTGATGAAAAGATTGACCTGGATGCTCCTGTCAAGCGCAATCTTGAGATCGTCGCAAAGGCTCTCGACAGAAGTGTTGACGAGCTTGTAGTCGTTGTGCTTGACCGGCCAAGGCATGCCCAGAAAATAACCGAGATTCGGGAAGCAGGCGCCCGCGTAAAGCTAATTAGTGACGGAGACCTTATGCCCGGAGTTTCAACTGCAATCCGCGGGTCGGGCATTCATATGGTGATGGGCTCAGGCGGTTCGGGTGAAGCAGTACTCACAGCGGCTGCAATCAAAATCCTCGGCGGAAAAATCCTTGCAAGGCTTGCGCTTCCCACGGTTGCAAACGGAAAGAGTCAGGATAAGATCGACAAAGAAATTGAAGAAAAAATGCCAAGGCTTGAAAAAATGGGAATCACCCTTCAAAACATCAATGATGTCCTTGATACCAACAAGCTTGTGCCAGGGAACGACGTGATCTTTTCAGCATCAGCTGTAACTCCCGGTCATTTTCTACGAGAAGTCAACCTGTTCGGCAGCGGGGATGCCAGGGTACACACAATCTCAATGGGTGCATCCGGATCTGTCAGGTTTACGGACAGTATTTATATAAAGGATAAGCGTGAGACTCCTCTCTACCTGTAAATCCTTTTATTCTCTTTTTTCATCTTTTTTAAAACATGGATTTTGCGAAGATACGGAATTATCAAATATATAATTTGATTACAGAATTATCAAATACATAATTTGATTATAGAATTATCAAATACAGAACTAAAGAATAATACAAAACTAAGAAATACATAATTCAAAATTCAAACTTTCAGAAGTACAAATTCAAAATTTCAGAATTCAGAATTTCAGAATTCAGAATTTCAGAAGTACAAATTACGGAATTAAAAAACATAGAATTTAGAGTTAAATCATGAAAGTCTATCTTGAAAGTTTTGGCTGTTCGGCGAGCCAGGCCTCAGCCGAGATAATGAAGGCAAGTGTCGAAAGACTAGGGCATGAACTGCTGGGCCCTGAGGCTGCCGATCAGGCAGAGGTCTATATTTGCAATTCCTGTACGGTAAAATACACTACAGAACAGAAGATCCTGTATAAAATCCGCAGCATGGGCGAGAAGAATATGGAAGTTATCGTTTCCGGCTGTATGCCTGAAGTCCAGCTTGAGGACATTCTGCATGCAAATCCTGAAGCTCATATCCTGGGGGTAAATGCGATTTCCCGGCTTGGAGAGCTTCTTTCCTTAATCGAGCAGAGAAAAAAGAAAGGCTTGCCCGGAAGAGAACATCTGGAGTTACGAGCTTCCGAACCTGTAGGCTTTCTCAATGTCCCTCGTGAACGTTCTAATCCTAATATTCACATCTGCCAGATCTCGCAGGGCTGCAATTTTGCCTGTTCCTACTGTATTGTAAAATCTGCAAGAGGAAAGCTGCACTCTTTTCCACCGAATGAGATAGTTGAAGATATCCGTTCAGCTGTTGCCGAGGGCTGCAGGGAAATCTGGCTTACTTCTCAGGACGACAGCCAGTATGGAATGGATACGGGTGTCAGACTTCCTGAACTTCTGCGCATGATCTCGGAAATTCCAGGCGACTTCAAAGTAAGGGTCGGAATGATGAATCCTTTCTCTGTCCTCCCCATCCTCGACGACCTGGTAGAAGCCTTTGATTCCGACAAGGTTTTTAAACTCCTTCACCTCCCTATCCAGTCTGCTTCCCATTCGGTCCTGAAGAGAATGAACCGCCTGCACAAAATGGACGTAGTGGACACGATAATTACTAAATTCCGTGCCCGTTTCGAAGATTTATCTCTCTTCACCGACATAATTGTAGGCTTCTGCGATGAAACCGACGACGAGTTCAAGGAAACTGTCGAATGGGTACAGAAATACCGTCCCGAAAAGGTTAATATTTCAAGATATTCTCCACGCCCGTACACGAAAGCTTTTTCCTTCCGAAATCTCGACTCAAGAATTTTAGTTCAGCGTTCTCACGAATTACATAAGGTCTGTGAACAAATTAAGCTCGGGTCAAAGCAGGCGATGATCGGCTGGAAAGGCCGGGCCTTTGTCTCGAAATATACGGAAATAGGGGATGTTCTCACCCGTACGGATGCTTACCGTCCGGTTGTTATAAGCGGCTCGAGTCTAAAGCCTGGCCAGTACGCAGATGTGGAGATCGTTGCTGCAAAACCTGGATATTTCCTTGGAAAATTGGCTGAAGATTGACAAGTTTCTGATACATGAGAAATTCAATAAGGAATGCCAGGTACAGGTGTATTTCTGTTGTATCCTGAGATGATTCCAGATTCAAAACCATTTAAAAGTCCAATTAATAATATAACAGCAGGCGACGCAAAAGGTTAAACATTTGGTGAATTCCAATTCCATTTTTGTATTGTGGAATGATTATATAAAATGGAATAAATTCAAAGTTGGAATCTGGAATCTAATAGTGGATCACCTGTATAGCGGATCACCTGTATACAACAGATACAATAAAATAAATTAAAAAGTGACCTAATTTGGACGAAACAACCTAATTAAACTCGGTTTCTAATTGAACTCGGTTTCTAATTAAACTCGGTTTCTAATTGAATTCAGTTTCTAATTAAACTCAGTTTCTAATTAAACTCAGTTTCTAATTAAACGTAATTTATAATTAAACGTAATTTATAATTGGATTTAAGTCTTAATAACGGAATGTCTGGTTTTTTAACTCCTGATCTCGAGATATTTTCTAAAATTTTAATATTTTATTTATCTCTTGGATCTATTTTTGACATGTTTTTTCTTCTACGTAAGGTAAATATGACAATTTCCTGCGCGCATAGAAATGTATAAATACTTTTACTCATATGAGTGAAAATAGGATTCCAGGACTTTTGAGTATAAATGGTCACAATGGAAACAGGTGGAGTAAAAGGAATGAACATTTGCGTAACAGCCAGTGGTGAAAGTCTCGACTCCAAAGTGGACCCCAGGTTTGGAAGATGCAGCTACTTTGTAATTTATGACCCTGAGACCAGAAATGTGGAAGCTATATCAAATGCAGCTGCGTTCACTTCTGGCGGTACCGGTATAAAGGCAGCGGAAATTGTTGCAAACGCGGGAGTCAATGTCCTCTTAACAGGAACTATGGGACCCAATGCTTTTTCCATTTTCTCAGAGCTTGGTATCGATGTTCAAGTCGGAATAAAGGGTACAGTGCGGGAGGCTATCAGGCAGTATGAAGCTGGAGAACTTCAGTCAATCCGTAGTCCCAATACCACTCCTGGTTCTGGCATGAGAAAAGGAAATGGAATGGGAAATGGAATGAAAGGAGGTGGTATGGGAAGGGGAATGGGAAGGGGAATGGGTAGAGGCAAGTAATCCTAAGTCTTGATAAAATTAGTAAAACAAAATTTCTGAGAAAGACACATTCCTCCATGTGTGAAAAACGGCATTATTCTCCTTAATTTGCTAAAAACGGCATTATTCTCCTTTGTTTATAAAAAACGTCGTTATTCTCCTTAATTTGCTAAAAACGGTATTATTCCCCTTAATTTGCTAAAAACAGCGTTATTACTCTTAATTTGTGAAAAACTTATATCGTTGTGTAATCTCAAAAATATATGTCAATGCAATCAAAAAAACATTACTAACTGATAAAACGATAGAAAGTGAAGGTGATTATATGAAAGTAAGTATTCCTACAAAAGATGAAAATGGTCTGGAAGGTGTTGTTGAACCGCACTTCGGAAAAGCTCCGACCTACACCATAATAGACACAGAGACCAATCAAGTCACTGTAATTCCTAACACCAGTGAGCATATGGGAGGCACCGGACTACCTCCAGAGTACCTTCATGAAAATGGAGTGGATATAATGCTCTGTGGCGGACTCGGGTTCAAAGCTGTCAACATGTTCGAATCCTATGGAATCAAGGTTTTTGTGGGGGCTGGCTGCACTGTAAGGGATACGTTTGAGGCCTGGAAGGCAGGAAAGCTCCAGAACGCGACTGCTGAGAATTCCTGCTCCGAACATGGACACGATGATCATCACCAATGCTGAAATCACGAACAGTACTGCCAGAGAGAATAGTACTGCTAGAATCATGAGAATAGTACTGCTAGAATAATGAGAATAGTACTGCTAGAATAGAACTGCCAGAGAGTGTCAGAAAGGTTTTAATTTTCTAAAAATTCAATTTTCTAAGCTGTGATATGAATCAATAACTCATTTAAAACGGATCTTCAAATGAATGCACAAGAAAACTTGGAACTAGGGGTTAAAACATCAAGGAACGCAACCCTGGCGCTTGCATTCCTTGCTTTCCTTAAAGGGGCTGTAGGTATTTATTCCGGAAGCACAGTCTTGTTTGCGGATGCTGTCCACACTGGTCTGGATATTTTTGCCTCTCTAGCAGTCTGGATTGGGCTCAAGATAAGCCTTAAAAGCAGTAAGCATTTTCCTTATGGGTACTACAAAGCCGAAAATATCATAGCTCTCTTTGTTTCTTTATTAATCCTGCTTTCTGGCGTTGAACTGTTAAGGGAAGGATTTACAGGCTCAAATGCCACTTTTCAGATTGAATTTCAGGGACTTGCCCTTGCAACGGCTGTTTTTTCAGTACTTACAATCTATGGCCTTTCTATATACAAACGAAATGTAGGGACAAAGATCAACTCTCAGTCCTTGATAGCTGACGCGGTGCATTCTTATACGGACGTCTTTTCTTCGATGATAGTGGTTGTGGCTGTCCTTGGCTCTATGCTGGGGGTCTCGAGACTTGACAGTTTAGGTACTATTGTAATTTCTCTTTTGATCTTCAAAATGGGAATCGAAAGTGCCAGGGATGCAGTGCTCACCCTGATGGATGCCTGGCTTGATGAGGATGAAAGTGAGAAAATTAAAAAAGACATACGCAATATCCCGGGCTTGATAGAGCTTGAAGACCTGAAACTCCGAAAATCCGGACTTGTGGTTTTCGGGGAAGCTACGGTTGAAGTTGAGGGTGAAACCGACTTGAAAAGGGTGGAGCTGCTTTCTGAGGAAATCAAAAAAGCTGTTAAAAAAGAAGTAGAAAACCTGGAGCATATTGTTGTTAATGTAAAGCCTGTACAACGGAAAAATTTTAGGCTGGCTCTTCCTGTTTTTGATAAAAATGGGTTTCAAGCAAAGCTGTCAGAACACCTTGGAAAAGCTCCTTATTTTCTTTTTGTAGAGATAGAAGAGGGCAAGGTTGGAGATTATCAAATTATCGAAAACCGATCTTTTAATTCTGAGAAAAAAGGCGGCATGAAAGCCGTGGACCTGATTATTCAGGAAAAAGCAAATGTCCTTGCGGTAAGAAATGTTGGTGAAGGTCCATACTATATGCTCCGAGATCATTTTATAAAAATTCTGCAAATTCCCGATGGGGTAGATACTGCTAGAGAAGTCCTCGACAGGTTCCAGAACCTCGAAGAAATCATAGTTCCTGCGAAATAACGTGGAAAATCATAATTCCTGCGAAATAACGTGGAAAATCACAGTTCCTGCGAAATAACATGGAGATCGGATATGAAAATTGCAATTGCAAGTGGAAAAGGAGGAACCGGGAAGACCACGGTTTCTTTAAACCTTGCTCTTTCTCTTTCAGATGTACAGCTTTTTGACTGCGATGTAGAAGAACCTAACTGTAATCTTTTCCTTGGCTTTGACCTTGAAAAAGTAGAAAATGTAGTTTGTCCGGTGCCTGTAATCGATCAGGAAAAATGCAGTGTCTGTAGGCAGTGTTCGGACTTTTGCCGTTACAATGCCCTGGCAGCCCTTCCTACCAGAGTTTTGTTTTTTCCTTCTCTCTGCCACGGATGTGGGGGATGTGCTGTCCTTTGCCCGGAAAAGGCAATCCAGGAATCTCAGAGGTCCCTTGGAGTAATTGAAAAAGCAAAAGGAAGAAGTTCACCTGAGTTTTACAGAGGGCTTTTAAATATTGGGGAAACGATGACATCGGCTGTTATCAAAACGCTCAAGAAACATATCGATGACCATAAAACTGCAATTCTAGATGCCCCGCCTGGAACTTCCTGTCCTGTTATTGCTTCTATTGGTGACGTGGATTACTGTGTGCTTGTGACTGAATCAACGCCTTTTGGTTTCCATGACCTCAAGCTTGCCGTAGGCGTTGTAAGAGCGCTTAAAATTCCCTTTGGGGTTATCATTAACCGCTGGGGGTTAGGAGACTCAAGGGTTGAAGAATACTGCAAAGTAGAAGGAATCCCGGTCCTTCTCAAGATCCCAAACGATCTCAGAATTGCAGAACTCTATTCTCGCGGTATTCCCTTTGTTCGAGAAATGCCGGAATGGAATGAGAAGTTTCTCGGTATGTTTGAAGCAATAAAACTCCAGCTTGCAGGTGTAGAGGAAGCGAGAACATGAAGCAGCTTACTGTAATCAGCGGAAAAGGTGGGACTGGAAAAACAACCCTTACGGCAGCTTTTGCCTCGCTTGCAAAAAATGCCGTTATTGCCGATTGCGATGTGGATGCAGCTGATATGCATCTTATCCTGAAACCCGATATTCTGGAAAAAGAAGACTACTACGGCCTTGAGGTTGCCAGGATTGACACGGAACTCTGTCTCGAATGCGGAAAATGCAGAGAATTTTGCAGGTATGGGGCGGTAAATGAAAATTTTGAAATTGACCCTTATGGATGCGAGGGATGTGCTGTCTGCACAATTGTTTGTCCCAACGGAGCAGTTTCCATGGAAAAAAGGGTTTCAGGCCAGGCTTTTTCTTCCGAAACCCGTTTTGGGCCTATGGCTCATGCAAGGCTTGGCATCGGAGAAGAGACGAGCGGAAAACTTGTAAGCACTGTTCGAACCAATGTGAAAAAACTTGCAGAACAATATCATAAGGATTTAATTATAATTGACGGGCCTCCTGGAACAGGCTGTTCCACAATTGCAGCTATTACAGGTACGGACCTGGTTCTGGTGGTAAGTGAGCCAACCGTTTCCGGAATTCATGACCTTAAAAGAGTTCTTGAGCTTACTGCACACTTCATGATCCCGACTGTTATCTGCATAAACAAGTATGATATTAATGAAGAGAACACCCAGCTGATTGAAAATTTCTGTGCCGAACAGGAAATTCCGGTAATAGGCAGGCTTCCTTATAATGACATTGTAACAAAGGCAATGCTTCAGGAACAAACCTTAATAGAGTATACTAAAGGCAGCAAGTGTTTAAAAGAAAGTGAGTTTGCGGGTCAGGTCTGCCAAATCTGGGCCAGGGTGGAAAAGATACTGATGAGTATTCAGGATAAGCAGAAAGGGATTAAAACTCTCAAAATAAAAAATTTGTAATTGTTACAACTTTTAAAAATTGTGGCAAGTCCTGTCGATTTTGTGGAAAAAACTTGTCAAATAAAAGTACAAATTTTTTACTTTTTCAACACGATCTTTACTTTTCAACACAATCTTTACTTTTCAACATGATCTATACTTTTTCAACTGAGCTTTACTTTTTCAGTTGAACTGTTTTTAATCCTTCTTTTCACTACTTTACTTTAGAACCCTTTACTTTAGAACCTCAGTATTCTTTTTTATAAACTATGTATTTTATATAATATTCTATTTATATTAACTCAAATACCAATAATCTTAAACTTTAGTTTTAATAACCACAGGTTTTTACCTGTACTTCTTTAGTCGAAGTCGATTTCTAATTACGAGGGGGTTTAGTGCTGAAAGATATTGCTGTTGGAACCTGTGTACACCTGTTATCCCGGATAGATGACAAAGCTCTTGACGAGTTCTGGAAAGAAGCCTCTGCTGGAAAATCTCCGATAGTTGATTCTCAGGGCAATCTGGGTTATTCCTTGTTGAGCGAGGATGGCATTTTATTTATCAGAAATGATTTTGCAGCTACGAGTTATGAGCAGTTTGAGCTGGTTTTTGGGGACCTTTTCCTGCCAGACACGGTCCAGGAACTCCTTCTTAAAGATAAAGTGCTGCTTCTTATGGTGTGCAGGAAAGGCACGCAGGACTTTTTACTATCCGAACTTCGTACTGATGTCAAGTTCATGCTTGACCTGCCTCGTGGAGAATACTTCTTTTTTGTATTTCTTCTGGATGCGGGCGCTGAATCCCTTTTAAATTCCACAGTTCACGCCATAGGCTTTCCATCCAGGATGCATTTGAACAGCCCGGAGCTTGAGGCCTTTTATCTCAAACACCCTGTTGATATCTGGGAATTCGTAGACCCTTCTCCTGTAGATATTAAACGCGGAGGACCCTTTTACATCAATATGATTATGGTAAATATTGAACAAGTTCCAGGCTGCTCCCTGCTCTTTTCCGAACTTCTACAGGAAGATGAATCCACACCTACTCTTTGAAATCTTCTCTCTTAAATGAGCTTTGTATCTAAAGCTCTATTTTCTCTCTACTTAAGGTACAGATTTGAGGACTTTAGGTGCAAGTGTAAAATTAGTATAATTAGTATAGTTTCTCAGATTCCAAAAGTTCAAAAATAGTAAAATTAAAATGAAAATCTGTTATCCGTGATATCTAATAAGAAACTCAATTTTTCACATTCATTATTTGCTGAACTGCAAGGATATCAAATAATGTAATTACTCCAGCCACGAAGAAAATTATTGAAGGTATTGTGCTATAAATAATCGAACCTCCTGTAGCTAATGAATATAAAAAATAAAGCGCGTATAATGGACTTATAATTAAAATAACCCATGTAATGTATGTGAACGCATCCTTACTCATATTTTCGCTATTAATATCTGGTTTTTTATTTGTTTTCGTATTTTCACTATTGACATCTGGTTTTTTATTTGGTTTTGTATTTCCGCTATTGGTATCTGGTTTTTTATTTGGTTTTTTATTTTCACTATTGGTATCTGGTTTTTTATTTGGTTTTGTATTTTCGCTATTGGCATCTGGTTTTTTATTTAGTTTCATATTTTCATACTCCGAGTATCATTATTCATCACCTTTTCTCTTAATATTAATTAATAATGTACAACATATATAATAATTTGAGCATTGAGTTGTTTTTTCACGAAAAGTTCCAAATAAGAAAGTCTAGGTGCAAAGTCTCTTGAATGAAAAAATAATTATAATTGCGGTTTCCAGTAATTCACAATGCAGCTCTTTACCAGATACGAAGAAGTAGAACCTTACATCACAAAAGACAGTTCAATTATCCGCGAACTCATGCATCCGTCGGTCCACGGCAATTCAAACCAGAGCCTTGCCGAAGCTACCGTGCCAGCCGGTGGAAAAACTCTTCTTCACAAACACCGCTTGACTGAAGAAATCTATCACATTACCGAAGGCAGCGGGATAATGACTCTTGGCTCTGAAGAGTTCGAGGTCAAAAAAGGGGATACTGTTTGTATTTCGCCTGGCACTCCGCATAGAATTCAAAACACAGGAAATATGCCGCTGAAAATTCTATGCTGCTGTGCACCGGCTTATTCGCATGAGGATACGGAATTGGTGGAATGAATTCAGAAATCAAAAGAAATCATTTTTTTAAGTGGGGAGTCTCTTATATCCAGCAATTTGCTCCGATATATTTGCATACTGAATACTTATCTCGCTGTACTCCTCATAGCTGAGCCTGCCTGTTTTCCTTTTTTCGCTGAGCCTGTTCTGCTTTGCTTATTCTGCTTTGCCTATAAGCTGCTAGGCAATTTCTTCCTGCATCTTCTCTTGTGAAGTATTTGTCTTCGACTTTCTCTATTTCAATCGAACTCAGTTGCTTCCCACTACAGGTTGTGAAATCTCTTACATAAGGTTTGAATCCTGAATCCTTAAAGAGCGCATTTCAAAATCTTCTTCGTTGTCCCCTAAAACGAAACTTCTTTCTTTTTCGATCAGTTCTTTTTGATCATGAATGAATATCTTTCCGCCATTTTTGACTTTATTGGAAAGAGAATATATAGTCTGGAAGGTAAAAAAGTTCAATTTCGGGTTGTGGTACAAAAAATCTAGCTTTGTTGCAAAAAACCTTCACAATTAGGAAATTGAGTCAATCTCATCTCCGAGAAAAAGGTACACAAAGGTAAAAATCATAGTATCAAACTGCAGAAATATTATTTTTGCATCACAACCTTATGCGTGGCCTTAAGATCTTCTTTGTCTTGGCTGGGCTTCTCGAATTATTTTATTAGGGAAGCAATAGCACCATATTTAATTTGGTAAATTAGGTACAATAATCTTTAAAAATTGGATCATTTTTGAGGTCCTATTTAAGAAAGGAGTCCTAAGTTATCAAACTCTGTACTGATGATCTGCAGACCCTTCTCGCAATCCTCTGGAATTTTGCCACCTGCGATTACCAGCTTGCCAGAACTGAATATAAGCACTACTAGTTTGGGAGCCTCTATCCTGTAAACAAGCCCGGGAAATACTTCTGGCTCGTACTCAACGTTCTCCATGCCGAGGGCCATAACAATTGTGTTCAGGTTTAGGTTTGTTTTCAAATCAGCGGTGGCTACAATGTTCTGAACATGAACTTCAGGGTCTAGATCTATTCCATCGAAGCCGATGTCCTTTAGTGTGTTAGCCAGAGTGATTATGGCCGTATGAGCGTTCTCGACGCTCTTGGATCCGGTGCATACCACTTTTCCGGAAGTGAAAATTAGAAAAGCAGCTTTTGGATTCTTAATTCTGTATACGAGGCCGGGAAACTTCGTTTTGTTATATTCTGCACCTTCCAACCCAGACTCCATTATTTTTTCCAGGTCGAAATCTTCCGCCAGCGTGGTGGATGCCACTATGTTCTGTATAGTTATTATAGACTCCATAAAACACATATCCTAAATGTTTTTATATAGATGTAATTATCGGTTAAGACACAAAATGAGGTTCCATTACAAAAAAAATTATTAAATTTATAATATGAAATAGATATAAATTCATTGGTCATCGGTTAAGGAATTTTCTTGTCTGAAAGCTATCGATTTTACACTTTAATCCTGATTAAACTTTTGCCTTTTTACATGGAATCGATAACTTGTTCCGGTCCACAATATATTAAAAACCTTAACTCTGCCACGAATAAATAATATCTTTTTCAATAATGATGCTCTTGATCATGTTTCACTCAGAATCATTAAATCACAGTATAGGATTTTTCAGTGGGTCCCCCCGGAAAGAAAGATAACAAATTGATGTTTGAGCCTATAGGTCTCGAATTTAAAAATAAGCAAAAATGCAAAAATTACTTATTTTATACCCTATAGGAAATAAGTTTCTCCATATTTTTTCAGTTTATTTCAAACAAAATTTTCTATATCTATAGAACAAATCGTATTAAATGTATAAAAAATCTCTGGTAATTTGAAAGCAATAGAGAGAAAAATGCAAAAATCCGTTAAAAAACAACATCAAAAGACACAATACGTGAATTGGTTTATTCCCTACGCGAGGGAGAGTTAAGGTTAAAATTTATAACAACTGTTGTGGAAATGGAGGCAATTTATCACGATTCCTCACTTAACCGAAGACGCATAACAGAGCCTTGCCGAAGCTACAGTGCCAGCCGGCGGAAAAACTCTTCTTCACAAACACAACCTGACCGAAGAGATCTATCACATTACCGAAGGCAGCGGGATAATGACTCTTGGATCTGAAGAATTCAAGGTCAAAAAAGGGGATACAGTTTTTATTTCTCCCGGCACTCCGCACAGAATTCAAAACACAGGAAATATGCCGCTGAAGATTCTCTGCTGTTGTGCGCCGGCTTATTCGCATGAGGATACGGAATTAATGGAATGAGTGAATAAAATCACAAAATCAGGTTTTTAGGAATTTTTCGTCTTTAAATAAAACGACTTTCGATTTCTCTTCTGTTTCGATTTCATAGAGGATTTTAAATGCGGTGTTAGCTGAAAACTCATGATCTGATTTCAGTAGATCTTCCAGCTGCTTTTTATTTTTGATAGTACAAATCTTTCCAAGTGCCTCTGCTGCGTTCCTTCGCACATATGAATCTTCATCTTTGAGTGCGTTTATTAGCGGCTGCACAGCTGTATCAGATTTAATATTTCCAAGTGCCTTTGCCGCGCTCCTTCGCACATATTTCTCTTCATTTTTCAGGTCAACAATTATACTGATCCCTGCGGTTCCAATTCTTCCCAAACTTTCAATTGAATTTATTTTATCTAGTTCATACTTATAGCCTAATTTATCGGCAAGTAAAGCACATAGTTTTTCCTTTGTGTTATCACTTGCTTTACTTACACATTTTGAAGCCAGGAAAATTTCGGGTTGAAGCTTTAATTTTTGATCTTCTTTTGGAAGCATTGAATCAATAAATTCGTCAATCGAGTCCAAATCTAGCATTTCAGAAGTGAATATCACAATTTCTTCCCATTTTGGATGACTAAATGTCTCTGAGATATCATATCCACTTTCAAAAAGCTCTTTTAGCTTTATAGCTGCAAAATATTCCTGAAAAGATTGATGGATTCCATATGATACATGATTATCATTTTTGTTAAGTATTCCAAGTTTGAAGCAGTCCTCAATAATTAACTGCGGGCTAATTTTTTTAAATATAGGATCTTCAGAGCTTTTTTTGACAAATTTGAGAGCTTCAGAATATTTGCATGAAACTTCATTCCTGCACTGAAGTTTAAAATACAGGTCAGTAAGAGAATTTTCAATTTGTGTTCTGTCTGCGTGAAGACTTTTTCCTTTTTCTTCCTGATGACTGAAAAGAGTATCAATAAAATCTTCGTACAATTCAGAACGGTTTGAAGGCAGTAAGTCATCAGACTTGTCTTTTCGTCCCATAGCAACTTTTATGGCGATGTAAAGCATCATCGGGTTTGAGAGTATGGATTTTAGCTGTTGATTGCTAAGGATTTTGTCTTTGAGAGTATCTGCTAGTTCTTCATTTGAAACGTAGCGATCTATGAATATCTCTATTTTCTCGTCGGTTAGCTTTTCCAATTCCGAGACTTTGAATCTGCTTTTTATACTCTCAAAAAAACCTGGTCTAGAAGAAATAACAAATCTGCAATTGTTGTAATCGGTGACGAAATTTGAAATTTTATCGTATGGATAGAACTCATCGGTAGGTGAAAGTAAGTCAAAGCCATCGAGGAGAATAATTGCTTTTCCTTTCAATATCGTTTTTAGGGTGTCCTCTGAGATTCCTTTCCCGTCGGCTTTCTTAGCGACGTATGTATCAAATGGGTTTTTTATGAAACGTTCTTCACCGATGTAAGAATTTAGTTCAATGTACAGGGGAACATTTTCGTTTTTTTCCTCAAGGTAATTTTTAGCAAGGATGTAATTCAACCATCTAAGTGTAGTTGTTTTTCCTGAGCCTGATTCCCCGGAAATGAGAAGTTTTTCTTCTTTTTCAACAAGCTCAAGAACCTCAAATTCTTGTTCTCTATTGCTTTCCTCATCGTGGAATTTGAGAGTTACTGGCAAAATTTCTTTGGCTGAAAGTTCTGTATAGACTTCACTGACCCCGTTTTTTCCATCTTCATCTATTATTTTGTTCAAGTATTTTTCTAGTGATTCTTCAAAGTCTACGCTGGATTCTTTTTTACTTTGATTTTCTCTTCTGCCGTTGATTACTTCGTGCACTTCCTGAACGTTATGAGCTAGTTCCTTGACGTCTTTAGATAGCTCTTTAACTCCTTGATTTGTCTCTTGGGTTGTTTTATCTGTTCGTTTTGCTAAGTAGTGGTCAAAATAGTCTCGGAGTTCAGGTTCTTCTTCTATTTTGGTATCTATTATCTCAAAAAAAGAGTTTAAGATTAAATCTGCATCTTCGCGGGAGAAATCCTCCTCACTGAATGATTCAAAAAACTCGTTGATCAAAATGTTTGAGCAATCAAGCTTATCTAGGTTTTTCAGATATTTTTTGATTGCTTTTTCCACGTTTTTCTGACGAAAAAAATTGTTAATTTGTTTTCCATTCAACCTATAATTCTGATTTGAGAACTCTTCAATTGCCTGATCATATACTTTTGAAGAAGCATCGGAAATATATTCAGGGATACTCTTGAATGAATCATATAACAGGTTAATAAATAAGCCTAAAGCTAATTCTGAAATAACCATCGTATCCCCGTTGATATGAAAATCTCTTCTTTACTTCTTAATCAACTCCCTTATGAAACCATCTAAATTAATTCTTTCTATTTTATTCGGGAAAGGTCGCTTTCCTGCGTCGAGCGTGACAAATATTTCCTGGTCCTTTTTAACTTAGATTCAAAGCTTTTTAGTAATTAGTGACTGTATCAATAGTCTTAATATGAAAATCGTAACTTGGAACTGTAATATGGCTTTCCGGAAGAAATACAAACATATTCTTCCTTTTGATCCTGATTTATTGATTGTTTCTGAGTGTGAGCATCCAGATAAATTCAGCGATAAATTTTACGACGATGTTTTATGGATAGGTAATAACAGAAACAAGGGCCTGGGTGTTTTCAGTTTCAATGATTTTGAAATTGCAGTCCATGAATCTTATTGTGAAAATTACAGATATGTCCTTCCTGTCACAGTGAACGGCAGTGAAACAATGAATCTTATTGCTGTCTGGTCGCAGAACAATATAGAGGATCCAGGAAGGAGATACATTGGAGAAATTTGGAAGTCATTGAATTACTATAAAGATTTGTTCAGATTTCCAACAATTATTGCAGGTGATTTCAACTGGAATGTTATCTGGGATCAGGGGAATCAGAAATATCCTCTTTACGGAACACTCACTGATGTAATTAATTTGTTAGAGCAATTTGATATTTTCAGTATGTATCATACTTTTACAAATGCAGAGTTCGGGATTGAAAAGGAACCGACGCTGTATTTCAGGAAAAATAAGAAGACTCCTTATCATATAGATTATATTTTTGCGCCGGCCGAAATTATTAATCGCGGAAAATCGTTGTTGGTTGGTAAATATGAAGATTGGATATCTTTGAGTGATCATATGCCTTTAATAGCAGAATTAGAGTGAACTACTCACGTCTTGGAACTCCTTTAAAGAAATCTTGCAGTATCTTCTTTTTAATCGTGTATCTTCTTTTTATCTTTCCTCTCTTTTTTATGGGAAAGGCCGCTCTCCTTCGTCGAACGTGACAAAGACGACCCAATATGGTTAATATGGTTTCACGGGTTAATTTTTCCATTTATTGGGTTGAAATAAGGTTATTTTATCCTTTATTGTGATCTTCTACTGCTTTTTACAGTTTTTTAATTTATTCCCACTCTAAAAACAGTTCGGTTTTTAAGATTTCCTCCATTTCAATGCCTTCCAGGATTTCAAAAGCGAGATTTGCCGTAAATTCGTCTTCCGAGTCAAGTAAAGCCTGCAAACGTGGTCTGTCTTCTTCAGTACATATCTTTTTGAGAGTTCCGGCTACTTCGGCTTTTACAAAGCGGTTACAATCATAAAGGCTGTTGATAAGAGGTCCGATAGCTTTTTTTGGCTTTATCCGGCCGAGGGCTTTTGCAGCAGCCAGGCGTGTGAAATCGTCCTTATCCGTAAGGGCGGCAATAAGGTGATCGACTGCGTTTTCGGCTTTAATTTGGCCGAGAGCTTCGGCGGCTCCTGATCTTCCTTTATTATTCTGGTCCATTAGTGCATCAATAAGAGGTTCTATGGCTTGGCTGGATTTTATTTTTCCAAGTGCTTTTGCAGCTTCTTCTTTTACAAAGCCATCGTTATCAAAAACCAGAACATCTATCAGGGGTTTGAGAGCTTTTTTTGATTTTATCTGGCCGAGGGTATCGGCAGCAAACCGGCGCACGGTTGCGTCTCTGGATTTGAGGGCACTGACCAGTTGGGGAATAGCTTTTTCACAATCAAAAAGGTTCAGGGACCCGGCTGCAAGCCTCCTGACTTCATCGTCCTCGTTATCAAGGGCACTGATTAGGGATTCAAACGCTCTTTCGCTCCTGCTTTCGGAGAGGCTTTGCAGGGCTTTTGCTGTTTCTTTTCGCACAAGTTTATCTTCGTCTTTCAGGGCGTTATCAATGAACTCAAAGATTTGGTCCGATATGCAATCAGGAATCCCATAGGGATTTATCTGGCCAAGGGCTCTTACTGCTCCCTGCCTTGTGAAAGGGTCCTGAGACTTATAAATCCTGATAAGGGGGTCAAGGACTTTTTCGCACTCCAGTTGTCCGAGTGCATTTGCAGCTTCTTTCCTGACAAAGCGGTTTTCATCTCCGAGGGCAAAAAGCAGCGGAGCAATGGCTTTTCTGATTTTCATCATTCCGAGGGCTTTTGCGGCTTCCAATCGAACTAAATGGCTGTTGTCCTGGAGTTTATTTATCAGGGTTTTAGCAGCTTTCTCGGACTTTATTTCTCCAAGGGATTCTACGGCTGTCTTTCTTACAAACTCGTCCTCATCCGAAAGTGCCAAAACAAGAGGGTCAAGCGTTTCCTCGGACCCTACTCCCCCGAGGGCTTTTGCAGCTTCCCTTCGGACGAAACGGCTTTTATCTTCAAGCATATTGACAAATGTGCCGGAAGTTTTGTCCGATTTGATTTCTCCAAGAGCTTTTGTAGCGATCCAGCGCACAAATTCATCTTTATCTTCAAGGGCATCTACAAAAGGTTCAACAGCTCTTTCCGATCTCATCCGGCCCAGGGCTTCGGCAGCTCCCAGCCGGACAAGTTTGTCTTCGTCCTGAAATGCCTTTATAAGAGCTTCTTCAGCTACTTGCCTGGAATTTGTCCTTCCAAGAGCCCCCACAGCTCCAATCCGGACAAAATCGTCTTTGGCCCCAAGTGCGGAAATCAGGACTTCCAGCGCTTTTTCAGATCCAATTTGCATTAGAGCATTTGCAGCCTCCAGCCGGACAGCCCGATTCTGATCTTTAAATGTGTCCCTGAGCAGTTCGATTGCTCTTTCGGACCCTATTAAGCCAAGAGACTTTACGGCTTCTATCCGCACAGAATAATCTGCGTCTCCAACTGCAGCTTCAAGTGGAATAAGTGCCATCTCGGACCTGGTTTCCCCAAGCACTTTCGCAGTTTCTCTTTTCACTCTGATATCTTTATCCTTAAGTGCTCCAGTATTGGCTCTGATCCCACAGGTTCCGAGCTTTCCAAGGCTCTGAACAGCCTTTACTTTTTCTACAGTATACCTGCTGTCAAGTTTCCCGGCAAGCAAAGCACATAGTTTTCCTTTTGTTTCGGGGCTGGCTCTCACAGCGCATTTTGAAGCCAGATATAAGTTTCCGCTTGAGACCATCGAGTTTACAAGTTCGTCTTCTGATTCAAGCAGGTCCGAGGTGAGCATTATCATATTCTCCCATCTCGGATTCCTGAATGCCTTTGAGATATCTATCCCGTTTTCAAAGTAAGTTTTCAGCTTTAAAGCCGCAAAATATTCCTGAAAAGTTCGATCTACTCCGAACTTTACTTCGGACCTCTTTCTTATCAGGAGTCCGAGCTCTAAGCAGGCCTGAAGGAGTTTTCTGGCCTTTACCTTACCAGACTTGCTGCACTCTGTAATCCTTCCAGATTTGCTGCACTCTGTAATCCTTCCAGACTTGCTGGATTCTATATATACTTCTGCCACTTCAAGGGCATAGCTATACTTACATGAAATCTTATTCCTGCACTGGAGTTTGAAGGCCAGGTTCATAAGGACATTTTCAATATCTGTTCTCTCTATATTCAGCTCCTGAAAACCTATTTTCCTAGTATTCAGCTCCTGAAAACCTATTTTTCCAGTATTTAGCTCCTGAAAGCCTATTCTTTCGGCACTGGGTTCTTGAGAATCTGTTTTTCCATCAGGTACCCATTCCGAATTTGCATTCTCAAAGCTTACTCTTAGAGGCAGCTGGTTCTGAAATCTAAAAAACTCCTCGCTTATCCTGTAATCCTTAAAAAGTTCCGAAATGAGCGCCTGATAGATTTCTACCCTGCTGGAAGGAATAGAGTCAAAAAGAGTAAAGTGCTGGATGTCTTCCGGTTTTCCTCTTGTCCCCATATGCGCAGTTGAAAGTTTGAGCCAGAAATAAAGCATCAGAGGATTCTGAAGAACCGATTTTGACTGAGTCTCACTCAGGCTCCTGACCTTTAAAAGCTTCGCCTGTCTTTTATTTGGTACATTCTTTTCTATAAACAGCCTGATATTTTCATCGGTCAATTTTTCAAGTTCGGAGAGTGCAAATGTACTTTTTAAGCTATCAGAAGGTTCGGGTCTTGAGGTAATAACATACCTACAGGCTTCATACTCGGAAATAAAATCGGAAATCTCATCAAAAGGAGAGAAATTCTCTGAAGGCGTGAGCAGGTCAAGCCCGTCCAGTAACAGCAGGGCGTTTCCTTCGAGCAGTTTCTTAAAATCCGTCTCAAAAATACCTTTTCTCGTTACCTGTATTTTTAAATAATTATAAAAAGAGCCTTTGACATAGGAATCAAGTGCTATATATATTGGAACAAATCCCTCTTTTTTCAGTAGGCGTTCCCTGGCATAGACAGTACTCAACCACTTAAGGGTGCTCGTCTTTCCCGAACCTGCTTCCCCGTAAATTATCAGGTGCCTTTCTTTTTCCACAATTTGTGAGATCTTGAAGTCGTAGGCAAGGGAAACCTTTTCTTCGAAAAGCCTGCGCGTGATTGGTAGTATTTCTCTAGCGGATAATTCTACGTAGTTACAGACTTTATCCCTATCTTCCAGTATTACGTTTTTCAGGTATGTTTCCAGGCTCCCTTTTGAGCTGCTTTCAGTTATGGACTCAGGCATGTGTCCCCCCATAATCTATAAATGGTGTTTCCTTTCCAGATTCTATTCCTTTTGTCAGGGGACCTTTTTTAGGTTTACTGCTTTCAGTATGTATCTTCAGTATATATCTTCAGTATGTATCTTCAGTATATATCTTCAGTGTGAATCTTCAATATATATCTTCAGTATGTATCTTCAGTATATATCTTCAGTATGAATCTTCAGTATTATGTATCCTGACTTTTTCCACGACTTTCTTGTTATATGCATTTACGATGTCGCTTCGGGTAATGAGACCTAGGAGTCTGGTCTTGTCCTCTCTGTCCACGACTGGAAGCCTGCCTATTTGTTTTGAAGCAAAGCGTTTAAGAACCGCGTCAAGAGTTTCGTCAGGGTAGGCAACTTCCAGGCGTCGGGTAGCTATATCCTTTACTTTTTTGTCGACGTCTCCTGACTTTACTTTGCTCCGGAGGTCTGAAAGGGTTACTATACCTGAAAGTTTGCCTTTGGAATCAAGAACTGGAAAACCTACGTGGCGGCTTACCTGCATTAGGGCTGTAAGTGTCTCAACACTCTTCTCCTCAGAAACTGTCTGGACATATGTGATCATGGCATCTTTTACAAACATAGAGCTCATGATATCCACTTCTCTGCCTTTTCGGATCTTAAACCCTCTCCTGCGCAAGCCTTCTGTGAAAATGGACTCAGGATAAAGGGCATTTGACATCACACTGCTGAGGACGCAGGCAAACATGAGAGGAAGAATCATATTATAATCCCTTGTAATTTCAAACAGGATCAGGATGGCAGTAAGGGGAGCCCTGGCAGTTCCGGCAAAGACCGCACCCATCCCAACCATAGCGTATGCCCCTTGCTCGGCTACAGTCCCCGGAAAAATCAGGTTTGCGGCTGTCCAGAAAGCTCCTCCCAGCATTGCACCTGTAAAAAGGGAAGGGACAATCGTTCCTCCTGAGCCTCCAGAGCCCAGGCTGAGGGAAAAAACGAGGATCTTTAAACAGAGCAGGGTTAGCAGGAGATTGAAAGTAAGCTGGTTGTTGAGGGCATCAGTTATTACACTATAGCCCATTCCGAGAACCCTGGGGTAAAAAAGGCCTATTGCACCTACTACGAGCCCTCCCAGGGCAGGCTTGAAAATAGGATGGAGAGGGATTCCCGAAAAAATATCTTTTGTGTGGTAAAGCGTCCTGATAAGTAGTGTAGAGATAACACCTGCAAGAAGCCCGAGCACAAGGCAGAGCCCGAGTTCTTTGTAGGGACTTACCATTTCGTAGGAAGGGATTTCTATAGGTTTAACCCCGAAAAGTGTGCTTGAGACGAGAGTTGCAAAGACCGAGGAAATAACTATCGGAATAAAGGTCCTGGTTTCAAGTTCCCCGTAAATCACCTCTACCACAAAGACTACCCCTGCAAGAGGGGCATTAAAGGCGGCTGCAATTCCGCCTGCGGCTCCACAGCCTAGAAGTATCTGAAGCTTCCTTTCAGGGCTCTTCAGAATTCTCCCAAGAAAAGCCCCAGTCCCGGCTCCTGCAAGGATTCCAGGTGCCTCCTTTCCTAGGGAACCTCCTGAACTAATTGTGATTATTGAAGTAAAAACTTCCAGAAAAACATCCCTGAGATTAAGTCTTGCTCCGCGGAGGGTTACGGTTTCTATTAGCCCATCAACTCCGTACTTCCTTTTCATCAGAAAATGGGAAATTATTCCTACCAGCAACCCTCCAAGGGCAGGCACGAATAACACATAATAGTGCGGGAACTCGTGTAACGGGAACCCTTGCTGCATACCCAGAAAAGTATTGCTGTACTGGAGAGTCTGATCATAAACTCCTATCACGAACCCTGTAAGGAGTCCGATTATAATAGCAATTGAATCGATCCTGGCAGTTTCGGTATCAAACCGCGCAATATACTCTGTTATCCTGGGATATTCTCTTACACTGTGGAATACCAATTTGTGCTCTGGACTAACTTCCAAAAACTCGTGCCTCTTAAATCCTTTTATCTCTTCCTTTTTCTTGAACAAAAAAGGTAAGTTTCAGGTTATCCTACCTGATTATTTTTCACTCGAAGGATTTCAAGCATTTATTTAAATGTATCATTATATTATATTATACAATGTATGCCCAGAGTACAGCCTGTGAAAATCGAAGATTCTTTTCCTCGATTTTTTTTTCGCTATCTTTAACCTTTTTTATCTTCAGCCTTCTTTATCTTCAGTCTTCTTTATCTTCAGTCTTCTCGGTTTACAGCTTTTCATTCGATTCTTATCTTTTGTTATTCTGAATAAGTTCCAGAACCTCACAGAGTTTTTTTACAGTTTCGGAAACGGTCTGCATACCGGTGGAGTCTTCTTCTACCGGGTTCCAGGCTATTCCGCCGAAATGAGAATTATCGCCAACTACAATCATGCCGTGAATATGCATCCAGTCATGGATTGATTGAATGGTTTTTTCCTGCCCTCCGTTTCTTGAACCTCCAACTGAGAGAGCTGCTCCAACTTTGTTTTTAAGTGCAAGGTTATTGCGGCGAAGCAAGACACTTCTGTCAAAAAGGGCTTTGAGCTGGGCAGGATAATTCCCCATATATACCGGCGATGCAACAATTATACCGTCTGCAGCTTTCATTTTCTCATAAACTTCCTTCATACTGTCCTCAATAACACAGGAAGCTTTTTCTCTGCAAGCTCCGCATACTTTACAGGGGGCAATTTCTTCATTTGAGAGAAAAACGGTATCGGTTTCAAAACCTCTTTCTTTTGCTATTTCGAGAGCAGTTAAAATCATTTTTTCACAGTTCTTCCCCTTTCGTGGACTGCCTGAAATTCCCAGTATCTTCATTTAAATCATTCCGGAACTCTTTTATATTAATTTATCATTTATATTCAGTAATATTGTTAAGTTTTACGGATCTGATATAAAATTAGTCCAGATCATTAAATATCTCAAAATAAAACTTGTATTTTAAAACGGTGCTGAGTGTTATAAATATATATTTTATACATATAGTTTTTATTTTTATATATATCGCTATCCATTTTACGTAAATTTATATATTAAGACCCAGCTAACTTAGACTACTCTAATTATATAGGAGGTTGGTTGATTGGTAACATTTTTAGAAAAGATCAGTGAAAGAGCAAAGAAACTTAACAAAACAATTGCTTTACCTGAAACTGACGATATAAGAACTCTTCAGGCAGCTGCCAAGGCTATCGAAAGAGGTGTTGCAAATATCGTTCTTGTTGGTGATGAAGCAAAGATTAAGGAGCTTGCAGGAGATCTTGACCTCTCAAAAGCAAAGATTGTAAATCCTGAGACTTACGAGAAAAAGGATGAATACATTCAAGCTTTCTACGAGCTGAGAAAGCATAAGGGTATTACACTCGAAAGTGCAGCCGAAGTTATGAAGGATTACGTTTACTTCGCTGTTATGGCGGCTAAACTCGATGAAGTAGACGGTGTAGTTTCAGGTGCTGTTCACTCTTCCTCTGATACACTTAGACCTGCTGTCCAGATTGTTAAAACTGCCCCTGGTGCAGCTCTCGCATCTGCTTTTTTCATCATTGCCGTACCGGACTGTGAATATGGGTCAGACGGGACATTCCTCTTTGCTGACTCGGGTATGGTAGAAATGCCCAGTGTGGAAGACGTTGCAAACATTGCTGTCATTTCTGCAAAAACATTTGAACTGCTGGTTCAGGACGATCCATATGTTGCAATGCTTTCTTATTCCACCAAAGGAAGCGCACACAGCAAACTGACCGAGGCAACAATTGCTTCTACAAAGCTTGCACAGGAACTCGCTCCAGATATTCCAATTGATGGTGAACTCCAGGTAGACGCAGCAATTGTTCCAAAAGTTGCAGCTTCAAAGGCTCCAGGAAGCCCTGTTGCAGGTAAGGCTAATGTCTTTATTTTCCCTGACCTTAACGCTGGAAACATAGCATACAAGATTGCCCAGAGGCTCGCCAAGGCCGAAGCTTATGGCCCTATCACTCAGGGACTTGCCAAGCCAATTAATGACCTGTCCAGAGGCTGCAGCGACGAAGACATTGTCGGTGCTATTGCAATTACATGCGTTCAGGCCGCAGCGCAGGACAAATAATCTCAAATGTTTCTATATTTACAAACATTTTAGAAAGCTTTTTATTGACTTTCATATATAAAATATCTATTGTATATATAAAACGGAAATTAAAAGCAATCTATGAATTGGGGTTTAAATATGAAGGTATTGGTAATAAACGCAGGAAGCTCATCCCTGAAATATCAGTTGATTGATATGATCAATGAGTCCCCTCTTGCAGTCGGTCTTTGCGAAAGAGTGGGAATCGATAACTCGATCATTACTCAGAAGAGATTCGATGGCAAGAAGCTGGAAAAGCAGGTTGACCTGCCAACCCACAGAGTAGCCCTTGAAGAAGTTGTTAAGGCCCTTACCGACCCGGAATTTGGTGTCATCACAGATATGGGTGAAATCAACGCGGTCGGGCACAGGGTTGTGCACGGTGGCGAGAAGTTCACAACATCTGCTTTATTTGATGCAGGTGTCGAGACAGCTATTAGAGATTGCTTCGATCTGGCTCCTCTCCACAACCCTCCAAACATGATGGGAATCACAGCCTGTGCAGAGATCATGCCTGGAACGCCCATGGTTATTGTTTTTGATACTGCATTCCATCAAACCATGCCTGCTTATGCCTACATGTATGCTTTGCCATATGACCTCTACGAAAAGTATGGAGTCCGAAAATACGGTTTCCACGGGACTTCCCACAAGTATGTCGCTGGAAGAGCCGCTCTTATGCTTGGAAAGCCTATAGAGGATACCAAGATTATCACCTGTCACCTTGGAAATGGTTCAAGTATTGCAGCAGTGAAAGGTGGAAAATCTATTGATACCAGCATGGGCTTTACCCCTCTTGAAGGGGTTGCAATGGGTACCAGATGTGGTTCCATTGACCCGGCAGTCGTTCCCTTCGTTATGGATAAAGAAGGACTGTCAAGCAGAGAGGTTGACACTCTCATGAACAAGAAGTCCGGCGTACTTGGAGTTTCCGGGATAAGCAACGACTTCAGAGACCTTGATGAGGCAGCCTCTCACGGCAACGAGAGAGCTGAGCTTGCCCTTGAGATCTTCGCATATAGTGTCAAGAGGGTCATTGGTGAGTATCTAGCTGTGCTCAATGGTGCAGATGCGATTGTCTTTACCGCAGGTATCGGAGAAAACAGCGCAAGCATCAGAAAGAGAATCCTTGCTGGTCTTGACGGCCTCGGCATAAAAATCGATGAGGAAAAGAACAAGATCAGAGGCCAGGAAATCGACATCAGTACCCCTGATTCAAGTATCAGGGTTTTTGTCATTCCAACCAATGAAGAACTTGCCATTGCAAGGGAAACAAAGGATATTGTTGAGACCGAAGCTAAACTACGTAGCTCGGTACCTGTTTGATCGTAAAGGAGACTTCTCCTTTACCTTTTCTATTTTTAACTTTTAGTATACTCGTTGAAAAGCTTGAACTGTATTTTTGTTGAAACCTGCTTTACTATTCATATTTTGTTGTTATGAGTTTTATTGTTATGAGTTTTATTGTTATGAGTTTTGTTGTTATGAGTTTTGTTGTTATGAGTTTGCTGTTATGGGGTCAATTTCTACATTTTTGTTTTTCTGTTTTTCCGCTTTTTTCTGATTTTCGAAAAATAACTTTTAGTCTTCGAGAATTGGAGTTTCTATTGTCAAAAAATGAATACCCTTAAAGAATAACTGTTCTTAAGCTGTAATATAATTATGAAGCAGGTGGATATTGTCCCTCGCACATCCGGACCAGATAGGGTATTGGCAGCCAGGGTTTTTGAAGCTGTCAGAGCAAAGAACCGGCACATACTGGGCCTTGAAGCTGTTGATATCCTAAAAGCTTATGGTATTCCTGTAGTAAAGACCAAGTTTGTAAAAACTGCAGAAGAAGCTATAATCGCAGCAGAAGAGATAGGTTATCCTCTTGTAATGAAGGTCGTTTCTCCACAGATATCTCATAAATCCGATATTGGTGGAATCAAACTCTCTCTTCAAAATGCTGCTGAGGTAAAAGCTGCCTATCAGGACATGATGGACGGCATCCAAAAGAAACTGCCGGATGCATACATTGAAGGCGTACAGCTTCAGCCCATGCTCTCAGGCGGCAAAGAGGTAATTCTTGGGATGGTTCATGATCCCACTTTTGGGCCCATGCTGATGTTTGGACTTGGTGGAATTTATGTAGAAATTCTCAAAGATATCCAGTTTGCGATAGCCCCTGTTG
The DNA here is from genome assembly GCA_023399215.1 of Methanobacteriota archaeon. Taxonomy (GTDB): domain Archaea; phylum Halobacteriota; class Methanosarcinia; order Methanosarcinales; family Methanosarcinaceae; genus Methanosarcina. The sequence goes on along the minus strand of JAEWQJ010000023.1, from coordinate 12,855 downwards.
ACGAAAGAGAAGCTAGAGAAATGATTACAGGGATTAAAACATATCCTCTCCTTGCCGGAATCAGGGGGAAAAAGCCTTCGGACATTGACGCGCTTGTATACACAATTCTCAGGGTTTCGAGGCTTGTTTGCGATTTTCCGGAGATCGAAGAATTTGAGATAAACCCCATGATGGTTTTTGAAAAGGGAAAAGGTGCACTCGCCGTGGATTTGAGGTTGATACTGAAGAGTGACATGTGATTTTTTGGTTCAAGCACAACCTTTGACCCGCAATCGTTGATCTACAACCGTTTCGCTGATTAATCACGCCGACCACGTTGTTGATGGAGTTTTCGGTCAAGCCTTTTTTGAAAAATGTTGTGCCACAACCGTTGCACTGGTTGGATCAAAACCGTTGCGCCGGTTTATCACGCCGATAGGGTTCGGGAATAAGTTCCTCAAATTCAAATGTTGCCAGGGTTTTCGGTCAAGCCTTTTTTGAAAAGGCTTGCGGGCAAGTAGTTTTTTTAAAAAGCTTGCAGTCAATTTTTCGAGTTTTTTCCAAATTCTTATAAAAAACTTTTTTCGCTATCAGTTGGCAGTGGTTGCAGAATTCTGAGACGTTTCAGGCCTGGTCATACTAAAATTATAACATTTGTTTCGTACATATTGGGAGTAGTAAATGAGGTGGTAAGACGGCCCAGGAACGGAAAAGACTCATGCTGGCTGTGGGTATCCTGCTTATTTCGAGCACTGTAGCTATTAATCTCCTACTTGAGGATTCACCAGTGGTAATCCAGCTTGAAGGAGATACGTTCAAGGTTGTGGATATCCCGTACGTGTATACTGTAAAAGAGGCGTACATTCTCCTTTTTTCCGGGTTTTTTGGAGGTCTGGCGCTGGCTCAGGTTTTGCGGTCTCTGGGGGTCCAAGGCTCTGAGCTTTCAATAACAGGACAGGAAGCACAGGTAGTTGCTCTCAATGTTATCACAGAGAAAGCTCCAGAAAAAATTTTTGAGGTGTCGCGTGAAAATGACCCTGATGAGGAAACCCTGCCCAGGGATAACATTGACCCCACAGATGTCCTTCTGCGGGCCCTTGAAGGAGATGAAAGGAAAGCCATTGAACTGATCGCAGCAAAAGGAGGAAGAATTCTCCAGAATGAACTCGTGAATTCCCTTGATTTTTCCAAGGCCAAAGTTTCTCGAGTTCTCATGAACCTGGAAAGGAGAGGCATAATAACAAAGAAAAAGTACGGGCTTACAAACTGCATTTCGATAGCTGATGAGCTTAAGGATAACGTCGGGATGAGGGGTGAAATGAAATGAAGAAAAGTGCTCTTATTTCGATTTCAGTTGTTTTACTGGCCCTGATTTTGGGAGGGTCATGGTACTATGGAAATGGGGCCAATGTAAAAATAGTTGATATGCATGCTTCTCCTTTCGGGGCCGGTGACCCTGGAAAGCTGAACATAACGCTTCAAAATAACGGTTTAAAGTCCGTGGATGTGTGGCTTGAGATTGAAAACGCTTTTGTGGACGAAAATGGGACGAGCTACTCAACACCAAGGCTGATAATTTCCGACAATTCCACAAATCCATGGGATGAAGGATCAGTTTCTCTTCAGAAGCCGATAAAACTTGTTCCAGGAAATAACTCGGTCAGGGTATGGCTTGGGTATATGCTTCCAGGGGAGTACCCTGTAAAGGTTAGGGTCGTTCAGAATGGCAGACTTCTGGATGAAGGCACTTATCTTGTAAGTATCCCGCTTCCCGAACTTCACTTGAAACTGGAGGATGAAATGGAGCACATAAACACTTCTGATGTTTACAGGGTTTATGGCTATCTCCTAAATTACGGGCTGAGCTCTGCAGATAAAGTGAGTACTAACTTAACGGTGACAAATGAAAGGACAGGGAAAATTGTGTTCACATCTTCCGAGTCTTATTCCGTGGGCGGGCAGGATAAAAGTGCCCTAAGAACCTGGCCGGGTTATCCATATGCAATTGTGGAAATTGCGCACGGTAAACCCTCTGGAGATTCATATAAGCCTATTCCGAATGTGATCGTCGGGGAAAACGGGGATCGCTTCCTGCTGAATGTAACATCTCGATGGCAGGATCAGGTAACATCTGCCGAATTGCATATTCCGGCTCAGGAAGAGGGCAGGTGAAGCATATGATAAAAAGATATGAGCTTTTCAGTTTCAAGAGTGCAAAACTTTTGGTTCTTATGTTTTTGCTTTTCGGAATATGTGCTGGCTGTTTTGAGAAGGATCCGGTAGAGACCCAGGTGAATACACTAATTCAGGGTCTCGGAGATGAGGACGAAAGAGTCAGTTCGGGTTCAGCTAATGAACTTTGCGCGATCGGAGAACCTGCAGTAGACCCTCTTATAAAAGCTTTAAAAGATGATAATCCGCAGGCTCGAAGCCTTGCTGCCCAAATTCTTGGAATGATAGGTGACAAAAAAGCTACAAACTCGTTAATAGAAGCTCTGAGAGACTCGGTTCCGGAAGTTCGTATGAACGCAGCTTTTTCACTTGGAGAACTTCAAGCCACTGAAGCTGTTGAACCTCTTATTGAGCTTTTGGAGGACGAAAACGGAGAGGTAGTTCGCTATACGGTAATTGCACTTGGAATGTTGAAAGACCCCAGGGCTACTGAACCTCTTTGTGAGGTTCTGAAACGCGATGATGCCAGTACAAGCTATGATGGCGATTCAGATATGCGCTATACTGGCAATTCGAATATACGCTCTGAGGCTGTATTTGCCCTTGGAGAAACTGGGGATCCGCGAGCAGTTGATACCCTTCTGGATCTATTAGCTGATAAAGAAGTTGGAAATTCTGCAGCTTCCAGTCTTGGCCGCATTAAAAGTGAATATGTGTTCGAGAAACTTATTAAACTGCTGGACAGCAAAAATCCTACAACTCGGACCAACGCCGTAGCTGTATATGAGAATATTCAGGACCCTAATGCTGTTCCTATTCTTGTTCGGATGCTGAATGACCAGGTTCCGGAAGTGCGCAGAGAAGCCGCTTATGCTCTGGGTCATTTTAATGAGTCTGAGGAAATTGCCCAGACCGAGCAGCCCCTAATTAATTCTCTTGAAGATAGTAACGTCGAGGTACAGGTAGCTGCTGCTGGTTCTCTTGGACGTATTAAGAGCAAAAAAGCGATACCATTCTTTGCAGATCTCATTCAGTCTAATAATTCTTCTCTCTGCGAGACTGCTATCAATGCCCTGGCGAGATATACAGATCCTGAGGCTGCAGATGTTCTTATTGCCGCTCTTGGAAATGAAAACTGGCATATAAGAATGGAAATCGTTTATTCTCTTAGGGAAGTCGGGGACACCCGGGCGGTAGATCCTCTTATTCCTTTGCTTGGGGACGAAAATTCTGAAGTAAGAAAAGGTGCTGCAATCGCACTTGGAACACTTGGTGATAGGAAGGCTGTTGAGCCTATCGTTAAGGCCCTTGAGACCGAAAGAGAATCGGATGTCAGAATATCTGAAGTCCAAGCTCTTGGGATACTGGGAGGATCAGAAGCTATCAACTGTTTGAGCCGGGTCAGCACCGACAAAGACGAGTATAAATACGTAAGGAATTCTGCAGAAAAAGCATTGGTGATACTCAAGGGAGGTGGGACAGTGAATGCCTCCTTTTTTTATCAATAATTTATTTGGATTGTAAAGATAAGAATTTAATGTGATAAGTTTTGAATTGAAATAATTTCAAGATGAACAAATTCCACAAATATTTCAAACCTTCACAGTCTACAAGTTGTTGATTAATAACGGTCAAGTATTAGCGTGAACTCTGCTAGGTTTGGAATGTCCAAAAAAATACTAAAGTAAGGAGGAAACAACTTAATGAAGAAATATGCAGTATTTTTGCTGGCTGCCTTTGCTATCCTAATTTCAGTTGCTGCATACGCAAACGCAGCAGACAATGCAAGCAATATAACCGACGTTTGCGATATAGACGGCACCGATTATAAAAGCGAGAGCTGGTCTAACGAACAATATCCAGTAATCGATTTATTTGGAGAAAAAGAGGTTCCACTGTTTACCACCAATGGAAGCATTGGAAATGTACATGCTAACAAACTTGCCAAGTTGATTCTTGATAGTAATGAGACTTACACCCTCAAAGACGGTGAAAAACTCGATCTCAGCAATGGATACGCTCTTGAATCCAAGCAGATTAATATTAATAATGGGGAAATATGGTTTGAGTTTAGTAAGGATGGAAAATATATTACTGACCAAATAGTCTCAGACAGTAATGAAGGCAATAGGACATGGACTGTTACCCTTGACAATGTGCAGGGTGAAAATAACATCGTTGTCATGAAAGTTCATATTAAGAATATCTTTGTGGGTACGGAAACCAGAGTCGTTTGGATTGATGGCATCTGGCTGACTGACTATACAAATGCCACGACTCTCAAGGTAGGAGATAAAATAGGAGAATTCACTCTTGAGAAAATCGTCAGTGGAGTAAATACCTCTATGGGAAGCCTTGTTTTTGAAAATAATACGGGATCTTCAGTAGCTTGTAATGTTATCGGTACTAATTATAAATGCGACGGCTGGTCTAATGTTGCAGCAGACACTGCAAGTACAGCAGACACTGCAAGTACAGAAGACATAGCAAATACGGAAGACAATGTAAGCAATATAACCGACGTTTGTAGTGTTGTTAGTACCAGTTATAAATGGGTATCTAATGAACAGTATCCAGTAATCGATTTATTTGGAGATAAATATGTTCCGCTGTTTAACACTAATGAAAGTATCTGGGATGCACATGTTAACAAGCTTTCCAAGTTGATTCTTGACAGTAATGAACGTCATGTTCTTAAAGATGGTGAAAAACTCGATCTTGGCCAGGGCTATGCTCTCGAAGCCAAGCAGATAAGTATTCCCAATCAGCAAGCCTGGCTCGAGTTCACAAAGGACGGAAAATATGTTGATGATAGAATAGTTACACTCAATGATGACAAGAATACAACATGGAATGTTACTCTTAACAATAATATTCAGGGCGAAAACAACGTTATTGTCATGAGAGTTCATGTTGACAGTGTAAGCGGATTGGTAGAAAATAATATCCTTCAATATAGTTGTGTTTCGATTGACGGAATCTGGCTCACTGACTATTCAGATGTCAGAAACCTTAAAATCGGAGATAAAATAGGAGAATTTACACTTGAAGAAATAATCAGCGGAGAGAATGTCTCTAACCAGGGGAGCCTTGTTTTTAAAAATGCTACGGGATCTTCTATAAGCTGTAATGTTGTTGGTACAAATTATAAATGTGATAGCTGGTCTAATCAATATCCATCGATCAATTTATTTGGAGAGAAGTATTTTCCGTTGCTTGCCAATAGCGACCAATCACGGAAACCTCATAACGACCCAATCTGGGAATGTCATGTCGATAAGCTTGCTAAACTCGTTCTTGATAGCGATGAGAAACACCTCCTGAAGACCGGTGAAAAACTCGATCTCGGCCAGGGCTACAGCCTCCAGGTCAAGATAATCGACGTTGCTGGAGATAGAGCTTTAATTGAATTCGATAAAGATGGAAAATATGTAGATGATACTATCGTTTTAACTTATCCCAATGAGCATTATTGGACTTGTTTACGTGACAATATTCAAGGCGAAGACAATATTCCTGTCCTGAAAGTCTATGTTAGCAAAGTCTATCAGGACGGAAGCGACAGTATTGTTCAGATTGACGGGATCTGGCTAATTGATTATGCAAATGCCAGAACCCTTAAAATCGGGGATAAAATCGGAGAATCCACGCTTAAAAAAATCGTTAGCGGGACAAACTCATCTAACCTGGGAAGTCTTGCTTTCAAGAAAACTCAAGCTGCTGATTCTTCTTCACCTATCTCCAAAGAGGAACCGGGTGTATCCACTAACAAGGGTCCAAGCCTATCCACTCCATGGCATTTGGACTTCTTGAATTTTATCACAAGCAAATTTCGATGAAGAATAACTCAGCTCTACAAAAGCATCAAACACCACATTCTAAAGAAAAAAATCCACAGACAATTTCCAGCTTTGTAGAAATCCTCTTTAAATAGACAGAAACGGGTCACCTTAAATTATCGAATCCAGTCCACATCTTAGTCACAGGTATATTAAGACTAATTAAGACTACTCCATGAAGATTTCTACAGAGCCTAATTTCCTTACTTCATGTTTTTATCGGTCTAGCAATAAAAGTTGGGTCTTGTCGAAAGACTTTATATTGTTTTCCTAGTTTTTGATCGATAACGGTCAACGATTAGTGGAAACTATGCTAGATTTTGGAGATCCAATAAACTACTAAAAAACTGAGTGTAGTTAACTCGCCCTGGACGAATTAAAGTCCAGAGGACGGCTTAACAACCTGCAAGTAGCAGGAACAAGGAGGAACAGTAAAATGAAAAAATATAAAGTAATTGCACTGGTTGCTCTTACTCTATTAATTTCAATAACAGTAAACACTGGAGGTGCAACAGACAATAATTGCAGTAAAGATAATATTTGTAATGTTGTCGGCACCCATTATAAATGCAGTACTTGGTCTAACGAACAATATCCAGTAATTGATTTGTTTGGGGAGAAAAATGTTCCATTGCTTGCTAGCCACTGTAATATCTGGAATGCACATGTTAACAAGCTTGCCAGGTTGATTCTTGACAGTAACGAAACTTATACCCTCAAAGATGGCGAAAAGCTCGACCTTGGTCAGGGATATGCTCTTGAAGTCGAGAAGATTGACATTGATAATGAGAAGGTTTGGCTTGAGTTTACCAGGGATGGTAAATATATTGCTGATCAAAACGTTTCAACTATTACTGATAGCAACAAGACATGGAATGTTACCCTTGATAATGTTCAGGGTGAAAACAATATTGTTGTCATGAAAGTTTATGTCAATCAGCTATTCGCGGGTGCAGTAGACAATATTGTTCAGATTAAAGGTATCTGGTTGATTGATTATGCAAATGCCAAGACCCTTAACATTGGAGATGAAATAGGAGGATTCACACTTCAGCAAATCATCAACGGGACAAATTCATCTAACCTTGGGAGCCTTATTTTCAAAAATGCTACGAAATCTCCTGTAAGTTGTAATGTTGTCAGTACCGGCTATAAATGCAGTAGTTGGTCTAACGAACGATACCCCTTAATCAATTTATTTGGAGAAAAGAGTGTTCCCTTGCTAGCCAATAATGATTCAATCTGGCAATCACATGTTGATAAGCTTGCCAGATTAATGGTTGATAGTAATGAGACTTACACTCTCAAAAACGGTGAGGAATTCGACCTTGGCAATGGTTACGCTCTCAAAGTCAGACAGATCGATATTGATAGTGAGAAAGTCTGGCTAGAATTCACTAAAGACGGACAACACATAGCAGATAAAAATCTCTCCGTTAATACTAGTGATGAAAACAAGACATGGACTGTTACTCTTGACAACGCTCAGGGTGAAAATAATGTTGTTGTCATGAAAGTCCACGTCAAACAGTTATTCGTAGGTGTGGAGAACTGCATTGTTTTTATCGACGGTATCTGGCTAATTGACTATGCAAATGCCAGAACCCTTAACATTGGAGATGAAATAGGGGGATTCACACTTCAGCAAATCATCAATGGAACAAATTCGTCTAACCTTGGGAGCCTTATTTTCAAGAATGCTACAGAATCTCCTGTAAACTGTAATGTTGTCAGTGCCGGCTATAAATGCAGTAGTTGGTCTAACGAACGATACCCCTTAATCAATTTATTTGGAGAGAAAAACGTTCCACTGATTGCCGATTACGACTCAATCTGGAAATGTCATGTTGACAAGCTTTCCAGGCTCGTTCTTGACAGCGGTGACAAATTCACCCTGAAGGACGGCAGTAAACTTGGTCTTGGTCAGGGCTACAGTATCAAGGCCAAGCAGGTTGACGTTGCCGGTAAAAAGGTTTGGCTTGAATTCGATAAAAATGGAAAATATGTAGATGATACTATCCTTTCAACTGGTGAAAATTGGACTTGCTACCTTGACAAAATTCAAGGTGAAGACAATGTTCCTGTCCTGAAAGTCCATGTTAGTAACGTCTATCAAAGTGGAAACAACAGTATTGTCCAGATTGACGGGATCTGGCTGATTGACTATTCAAATGCCAGAACCCTCAAAATTGGGGATAAAATCGGAGGATTCACACTTGAGAAAATCGTCAGTGGAGTAAACAACTCTAACCTGGGAAGCCTTATTTTCAGAAAAATCTCAAATAGCTAACTACCTGCACCACCCACCCTAAAAACAAACATTACCCACCTTAAAAACGAATTAATGTATCGATTCCAGAACTAGTCCCTCATTGAAAAAAATTCATTGTTAATAAATAAATTTAAAATTTCAAGTCCGTGAAGGTGTTTTGGAATCGATACACTGAAAAACACCATAAAGAGTTACAGCCTGAGTTCCTAAGTTTCAAGATATAAATAGAATTTCACAGGTCTAATAGTCAGATGATTTGATTCTAAAGTTAGAGCCTGAAGTTTATTTGCTTAAAAATTAGCATAATTCGATATCATGAGAAGTTTATGCGCTTATAAAAGTGGAACCCAGGGTATAGCAGAAGAAGATATGTATATTCATTAAACTGGGGTAATTAATTACTAATGTTAAGCCACATCACTATCGTTAGACAAACGCTGAGCGGGGAAAAAGATGAAAAGTAAAGTTATATCAATGATATCGATTTCCACTTTTTCGTTCCCATCCTCATCTATTGCAATATCTAATAAAGTATTATGCAGAGGATGTAGCATCTTAAAAGCCTTTGGAATAGCGACACTTACGGTTTTAATACTGGTGAGTGTCGCAGGTGCATCACCATTCGCATATATTGCAAACTTAGAGAGTAACACTGTTTCTGTAATTGACACTGCTACGGATACTGTTACAGCTACGGTAAATGTGGGAATCGAGCCCTCAGGAGCTGCAGTCAGTCTGGACGGAACAAGAGTATATGTGACAAACTGCATGAGCAATAGTGTCTCTGTAATTGACGCAGCCAAAAATAAGGTAATAGACACAGTATACGTAGGAAGCTATCCCTGGGGAGTTGCAGTCACTCCAGATGGAACAAAGGTGTATGTTGCGAACACTGCGAGCAACACTATCTCTGTAATTGACACGGCAACAAACAATGTTACAGCCACAGTAAAAGTAGGAAACTTGCCTTACAAAATTGCAGTCTCCCCGGACGGAAAAAAGGTATATGCCGTGAACTCCGGCATTCCTCCTGACTACCAGGGTAATGTTTCTGTAATTGACACAGCAACAAATAATGTTACAGCGACAGTAAATGTGGAAAAAGATCCGCATGGAATTGCAGTCAGCCCGGATGGAGCAAAGGTGTATGTTGTTAACTCCAATAGTTATCCTTACTACAAAGGTACTGTTTCTGTAATTGACACGACAACAAACAATGTTACAGCGACAATAAATGTGGAAAGCTTGCCACATGGAATTGCAGTCAGTCCGAATGGAACGAGAGCATACGTAGCGGTAGATATACCTGGTGGATATTCAGGTAAAGGTAATATTGATGCAACTTCACATACAGGTGCTGTTGATGTAATTGACACAACCAAAAACGAGGTTATAGCCAGAGTGAGTGTAGGAAATTACCCTTACGAAGTTGCAGTCACCCCAGACGGAAATGAGGTTTGTGTAGTGAACTCTGGGAGCAACACTACTTCTATAATTGACACAGCCACAAACAATGTTAATACTACGGTGCCCGTAGGAAGATCCCCTACTGCTGTGGGGATTGGTCCGGTAATAAAATCCGGTTCTACTATTGGATTAAATGGTACTTCTTTCTTAAACTCTGTAAATCAAACCGAGAACCAGACAAATGATACCGGGATGACAGCAAATGCAGGAACAACAGGTAAACAGGAAAAAGAATCTGTCCCTACTAGAGCATCAATTCCTTTTCTAAGCTCTATTTGGATACTTATAATAATTATAGGGACAGTTATATTTGTAAGAAAGATGAAGTAACAATGTGATTATGTTGACACATCTTGTTATTTAACCTAGCAATTCTAAGCAAGGGATATCTTACTTTTCTCCCTTGCTTCTCAGTGCAAATTTCGAAAAATTCAGTTTTCTGTTTACAAATTAGTGTGTAGATCCCAAATTATGAGAATAAAGCTGGACTTTGAAATCAACACTGGTCAATGAGTTTCCCATAAAAGAACCACAGATGACATGGATAAACACGAATTGAAACCATCTGTGTTTATCCGTGATTTATTGAGGATATATGGAATCGATGTACTAGTATGTAGATTCCAGAATGAATCCGTTATTGAAGGAAGAATTGATTGATCAACGGACAAGTCTTATAGTTCAGGTTTGTGAGCGTATTTTGGAATTAATACAATAGAATATATCATAAAGAGTTATAGCATAAGAAAAGAAGACGTGTATATAATTAAATTATAATGTTGAATCACGTCACTATTATTAGACAAACACTGGCAGGGAAAGAAGATGAAAAGTAAAATTATATCAAGGACACCGATTTCCACTTTTTCGTTTCCACCCTCATCTATTTCAGTATCTAATAAAGCATGCAGAAGATGCAGCATTATAAAAATTTTTGGAATAGTGGTACTTTCAATTTTAATATTGGTAGGTGTTGCAGGTGCATCACCATTTGCATATATTACAAACTTAGAGAGTAACAATGTTTCTGTAATTGACACTGCTACGGATACTGTTAAAGCTACGGTTAATGTAGGAACCGAGCCTTTTGGAGTTGCGGTCAGCTCGGACGGAACAAGAGTATATGTGACAAACTGCATGGGCAATAGTGTCTCCGTAATTGACGCAACCGAAAATAAGGTAATAGGCACAGTCCGAGTAGGAAGCTATCCTGAGGGAGTTGCAGTCAATCCAGATGGAACTAAGGTATATGTTGTGAATGCTGCGAGCAACACTATCTCTGTAATTGACACTGTAACAAACAATGTTACAGCCACAGTAAAAGTAGGAAGCATGCCTGTGGATGTTGCAGTCGCTCCTGACGGAAGAAAAGTATATGTGGTGAACTGCGGTGAAGAGCCTGACTTCCAAGGTAGTATTTCTATAATTGATACAGCAACAAATACTATTACAGCGACAGTAAATGTGGAAGTAATTTCACAGGGAATAGCAGTCAGTCCTGATGGAACAAAGGTGTATGTTGTTAACGCCAATATTTATCCTTACTACAACGGTACTGTTTCTGTAATTGACACGGCAACAAATACTGTTACAGCGACAGTAAAAGTGGGAAACTTGCCACATGGAATTGCAGTCAGTCCGAATGGAACGAGAGCATACGTAGCGACAACCACACCTACTATATATTCGGGAAAAAATATATATTCTGGTAAATATAATCTTGATGCGACTTTACATACAGGTGCTGTTGATGTTATTGATACAACTAAATACGAGGTTATAGATAGAGTAAGTGTCGGAAATTATCCTTACGGGATTGCAGTCACACCAGATGGAAATAAGGTTTATGTAGTGAACTCTGAGAGCAACACTACTTCTGTAATTGACACAGCCACAAACAAAGTTAATACTACAGTGCCCGTAGGAGGACATCCTACTGCTGTGGAGATTGGTCCGGCAACAAAATTCAGTTCTACTACTGAGTCAAACAGTGCTTCTTTCTTAAATCCTGTTAATCAAACCGAAAACCAGACAAATGATACCGGGATGACAGCAAATGCAGGAACAGCAGGTAAGGAGGAAAAAGAATCTGTCCCTACTCAAGCATCAAAAGATACTCCTTTTCTAAGTCCTATTTGGGTACTTGTAGCATTACTAGGGGCAGTTGCATTTGTTAGAAAGATGAATTAATGACGCGATTATTTTGACACATCTTGATTTAACCCAGCAATTCTAAGCAAGGAGGATTTGATTTTTCTCTCTTGCTTTTCAATCGTTCTTGAGCCTCATGTTAGTAAAATATTTTTACACCTATAAATTAAGATAATTTGTTATTTTGTGTGTTTTTTAATATATTTAAGACATGCTTTAGTACCTGTTTTCCTTCATCTGCGTTTTCTGATATGCGTTTTTTATTTTTTCAAATCTCCGGATTATTTTCCCATGACTTGTTAGTTTTCTAGAGTCCAGATTTTAGTTCGTCACTTGGACTTGATAACTACCAGAATAACAACCTGCTGAGGTTTAGTCCCAAAGAATTATGAGAAGAATTTTTCAATTTAATCTTCAACAAGTTCAATAGCATCTTCAGGACAGGCTTCCACACACTGGTTACATTCTATGCAATTTTCCGGGTGGGCTACAACTCCCCTTTTTACTTTATCAATTTCTTCGATATCAAAAACGTCTGCAGGGCAAACTTCATAGCAGGCAAGAGCTCCGGTACACTTTTTATAGTCGATTACTGGATGCATTTTCTCCCTCCACCGTATTCTTTCCAGATTAAAAGTTCAATTTGCAGCGCGAATACTAATCAATAACGATTTTGTTATTTCGCCTTTTTACTGAATTTCAAGTTTACAGCTTCTTTGCTGAATTTCAAGTTTACAGCTTTTTTACTAAATTTCAAGTTTACAGCTTCTTTGCTGAATTTCAAGTTTACAATTTCTTTACTGAATTTCAAGTTTACAGTTTCTTTACTGAATTTCAAGTTTACAATTTCGGCTTTGTAGAAATCCTCAAATATTCATTTATTATAAAAACAGTTTTAAATAAAGTGCTCCTTCCACTTTTTACCACAAAAACGTAGGAGCACCTAAAATAAGTGATTTCAAATAAAAGTAGCAA
>JAEWQJ010000061.1 GCA_023399215.1 Methanobacteriota archaeon | reverse complement strand
TAAGTTCCCGAAGCCAGTCTGGCACTCCGTAATTCCTTGCATACTTTTCCCTGTTCAGGAACGCAAGGTAACTAGATATAGTATCTATGAGATCTTCAGTTAGCCTGGAATCAGGAAACACGATTGGAAAACGTTTCATCGCTACAGGGGCTACATAGCTCGGATATATCATTTCAGACTTACAGACTGACGGAAAGAGCCTGGCAATCGAACTGTTAAGCACTGCAGTAATATAGGCATACCTGCCTGGATCCTTAAGAACAATGCCGCATCCGTTCTCAAATACATGGTTCCCTTCAGCATCATATGCAGCCTGCAGATGATAGCCTTCAGTAACAATAATCTTAGGAGTATTAAAGTATTCCAGAAATTTTCTGCCTTTTATACTGTAGTCTGCAGATTTAAGGGGAGTTGCGTCGTGGAGGAATTTTCTTTTGAATTCCAGAATTCTCCCGTAAGCCATAGGGAATTTTGTCTGGAGTTCTTCGGGAGGGATTACGTTGTATTCGTTCTTTTTTCCCATTGTGAACAATTCATAAGGCAGCATGAAACGATAAGGTGAAGAACGAAATGCAAATTTTTCGGAAAAAACCCCTGAAACATACGGATACATAAGTTCAGGTTCTATAAATACAGGCTTGCACAAGCCTTCGCAAAGATAATACGAATCTGAACCGCCCTCTTCAGGAAGGTAGAGCCTGTGAAGCAAGCCATTTTTTGTATTTATACCCTCTAAGATGTTATCGGAAATATCTCCAAGTGTAACCGGTATTTCACAAATCTGTTCTACGATTTTGCTTTGTTTAACAAACATCTATTTTCCACTTCTGTGTACATACATTGTGAAATATATTCGTATGTACGTCCCATTTTTCAGGCCACACTTATTGGGATAGAGTCTATCAGTTATATGATCATTCTTGAATTCTGGACTTTTAGACTCCAATAAATTGTCAAGCCCTGCCAGAAATTTAGGTATGATCGGATCACTTATACAGATAGCCCATTCCCAAAATCAAAATTGGTTCACTGAATCTAAAAATTTAAGTTATCAATCGAGTTTTTTGTCATGGAATACTGATTTAAGAAGAAACCTGGTTTTGGAATGAGCTCAAACATTTGTTTAACTCTTTGGAGATCTTTGGATATTGTCTAAAGGTTGTTTATTGATAAATTTTTAATATATCTCATTTTCAGATTCATTTTTAAGTTTAGATTAGTGTTGCATGAATAAACCTAAAATTTTCCATAATTTCAACTTCATCAGGAGTTAAAAGTATGTCATTGTCGAACAATAATCCATCTGAAATTTATTTTGAAAGCTTTTTCTCGGTCATTTTATTCGTCAATTGGTTCTCCTGTATCCTATGTGTTATTTCTCTTTTTTTGTTATTACCTACATACGGTAACCTATTTCCTAGTTGTACTATAAATAACTTTTTATTAAACGGGTAAATTAAGCAAATGTTCCACATAATATAAAGAATCATGGAAAAAAATGAGTACCCAAAAAAAGCCTGAAAAAGTACCTGAAAAAATACCTGAAAAATACCTGAAAAATACCTGAAAAAATCGTGGAGAATAATACGAATGGGAAGTATGCGAAAGTATGCAAGAGAGATATATTGCAAATAAAAAAGTCATAAAGAAATAGGTTAATTATTTGGTACAGAGCCTTTTATCCGTACTGTGGTAAAAATTACAAAAAATGAAGTTATGGGCACATGAATCATAAATGTATAATTTCAGGGTAATATTAGTTTTGGGATTTGCTTAATGTGTATTTATCTAGCATTTACTGCTAACTTGTTATTTCTCTTCCATAAGTGTTATTTTCTCCTCCATAAGATATTTTTTAAACCATTCTCCAGCCAGATTTGCGACTTCTTCTAAAGTGCCCGGTTCTTCAAAAAGATGGGTTGCTCCGGAAACAATTTTAAGTTCTTTTTGTTCTGCTTTCAATCGGTCTAATGCCCACTGATTCATCTCTATTACTTGATAATCCTCTCCACCTACAATGAGTAATGTAGGTGCTTTTACATCCGGCAGGGCTTTTTCAGCCAGATCGGGCCTTCCACCTCTGGAAACTACTGCCTTTATGATATTTGCGTGCTCCTTTGCAGCTATGAGTGCGGCTGCAGCTCCTGTACTGGCACCAAAGTAACCTATGTTGAGATTTTTAGTTTCAGGATTGGTTAAAAGCCAGTTTGTTACGCTAACAAGCCGATCTGCAAGCAGGTCAATATCAAACCTGAGTTGAGCAGTTATCATATCAATTCTCTCTTCCTCAGCTGTCAACAGATCAAATAACAGTGTTCCAAGGCCTTCTTTATGAAGTTCCTGCGCAACATATCGGTTCCGAGGACTGAAACGACTGCTCCCGCTGCCGTGTGCAAAAACAACAATTCCTTTTACTCCTTCAGGAATTGTGAGGTTTCCTTCAAGTGTAATGGAATCAATTGGAATTTGTATTTCACTACTGCTTTTACTTTTACTTGATAATTCGCTCATGCCAACTCCCCAAAAGGCTTTACTATTTTAGATATCGGTGTTAATTATATATCGGCTTCTGAAAAACAGTATTGTATCCTGAAATAATTTTGCAGATCCAAAACCATTTTAAAGTTCAATACACGATACAGTAGCAGACGGCGCAAAAGTTAAACGTTACGTAAGTTTCAATTTCATTTTGGTATTGTGGAATGATTATGTAAAATGAAACAAATTCGAAGTTGAAGTAAAATAATGGGTCACCTGTATAGGATACATAACTGTAATATAAAAATTAAAAAAGTGAAATGATTTTGAGATAAAACAAGAAAAAGATTATATTGAATGTTAATTTTTAAAATATATATATTAAGAATTAGTTTCTATAACCAGACTTCGTATCTATTTTCACCTGAAAATTGAATTTTATATACATATAATATAATTTTTTAATTAGGTAAAAAAGAATAACCTATTTTTTTGTAGTTAAAGTAATTTCATCGCTTTTTGTAAAACTTTAACATATAAAAAATATATATAATGACCCGGCTAGCCATTAAGTCTCACGATTGTGATTTTGATGCGACTAAATAATTTAATGCGACGCAAATTTTAAAGTCGTATAAGTTATATACCTCTATAACATAAAGGGAAAGTCAACGATTAAGAGTTAAGGGGTTTTTCTCTTAATCGTAGGGGTTGAATCACTCAATTGGGAGCCTATCAGAGGTGGCAAATAGGGCTCCCAATTATAATAATTATTTTTGGAGTTTTTACATAGAATAAGGATTTTATCAAACATTTTTCATAATATTCTATGGATGAGGTTGATTACTCTAAATTCATATTATATAAAGTGAGCGGAGTCCTGATTATAAATCTTAATTAATGATCTCAAACCCGATCTGTATTTTCCGTCCAGACATTAACAAATATAAAATTTAGAAATTCAAGTTCGGCATTTATGCCATTCTAAGAGTAAAAACTCAGAACAGTACAGAGTGAATATTCTTATTTCGTACTTATTCAGCCTATATAAAACAGTATAAGTAGTCATTTTTACTATAATTCAACAGATAAATTTGTGTAAATTGATTTTTTTAGTTGTTAGCGATTGACTGCGTTTCTTCATTTTTTATATATTATTTTTTGGATGCCTCGTTTTCACTAGAATCAATATTATCAGACATGTTTAGATAGGCTGAATAGTTACCTTATTTCTTACTCGAAAGCAAGCCTGTTCTTATTACGAGATACCTTTTATAATATTAATCAAACAAAAAACCTATAAATAATACCTAAATAATATGAAATTATTTCATTAAAGTAAATCCAGTTTCCGCAGTAAAACTTCATAGTTCATAATTTTCCTGCTATCAATTTACAATCAAATGAGGATCTATTGAACTTTTATGCCAGAGGTAAAGCGACTAGTGGTGTGTTTAGAGACAAAAAAACAATACCATTCAATTTTCACTAAATGCCATTAAGAGTTTAAATTAATTAGATCTATTTCAAAAACGTCATCAGGAAAAATATAGATTTTCGAAAAATACTGCAGAATGTGGGTTAATCATTTTTATCATGACAGTCTAACGTGGAAATCAGTAAAACTAAGAGCTAAAAACATCAGGAGTCAAAAACTTGGATTTCGATACTGCAGTACAGTTTCATGGGCATGTCTGTCCCGGACTTTCCATTGGCTACAGAGTAGCAACACTTGCAGCCAACCACTTCAAAGACCGCAGCAAAGATGAAGAACTGGTCGCAATTGTAGAAAACCGGTCATGCGCTGTGGATGCCATTCAGGCAATAAACGGGTGCACCTTTGGGAAAGGGAATCTAATTTTCAAGGATTACGGAAAACATGTTTACACGTACTTCAAAAGAGGCGATAATAAAGCTCTGAGAATTTCCCTGAAACCCAGTGCCCTCCCCTCGGACGAAAGGCACACCGCACTCTTCGCAAAATTGAGAGCAGGCACTGCAAGCCCTGAAGAGGAAAAAGAGTTTCGGGCTTCTCATGACGCAAAAAGCCAGAGAATACTGGAAATGCCCGAAGAAGAGCTTTTCTGGGTTAGGGAAGTTGAAGTCGAACCGCCGGAAAAAGCCATAATTTACCCCACCCTGGTCTGCAGCAAATGCGGAGAAGGTTTCATGGAACCTCTGGGCAGGGTTAAAAATGGAAAAATAGTTTGCATTCCATGTTTTGAGGCAAAAGATGAATGAAATTCCTGAGGCTTCCGAAGGAATTGAAATGGTTCCTGTAGGCTACGTCGAAAACGACTACCTTGAACCAGTATACAACGAAGAGGTGTACAGTAAAGTCTCAAAGATAGTCCTCAAGAAAGAATTTACAGAAGGGCTTTACAGAATCGAAGATTTTGAAAAACTGTACATCCTATTTTACTTCAGCAAATCGAAAGGATATAAACTCATCCACCGCCGCCATTATGACGGGGAAATCTCCGGAGTCTTTGCCAGCCGGAGCCCTTATCGCCCTAATGGGATAGGACTTACTATTGTAGAGCTTTTGAAAGTGGAGGGTAATGTGCTCCATGTAAAAGGGCTTGATGCAATTAATGGGACACCTGTGCTGGATATTAAGCCCTACATAAAAGAGACTGAAGAAAAAGACAAGGAAGCAACGGACTGAAAAAGAACAAAATTAGTGCTGAAAATCAATAATATCAAAAGTTAAAAAATAAAAAGTCTTTTTTTAAGAAAAAAGAAAAAAGGTTAAACCCTTTTTGAATTTTGTTCCATTTTTCTGTTTATTTCATTTCATTTTTCTGTTTATTTCATTTCATTTTTCTGTTTATTTCATTTCATTTTTCTGTTTATTTCATTCCGTTTTTCCGTTTATTTCATTCCGTTTTTCTGTTTATTTCATTTTATTTTTCCGTTTATTTCATTCCGTTTTTCCGTTTATTTCATTCCGTTTTTCTGTTTATTTCATTTTATTTTTCCGTTTATTTCATTCCGTTTTTCCGTTTATTTTTTCCTCATGCCCAGGTAAATTCCACCGGCGGCTACTACTACAACTAAAATTCCGAAAATATCAGAACCCGAAAACGAGAATCCACTATTATCAGGTTCTTCGGTAGAATCTTTCTGCATCTCATACCCTTCAACATAATCAGTATCTGAGGATTTCTGAACTCCAGGATCAGGCTCGGAAGTATCTGTACCATATCCTCCAGTTGAATCTTGAGACGTCTGATTGCTGGATGAACTGGCTTTTGGTATTACGGTAGCATTTCCAGTATCATGGTCGTGATGGCTACCACTGCTACTGCTCTGGGGCTTTTCTGTGGTCTCCAGAGTTTTGGTTTTGGTTGCAGCTTCTATTTGCTCGGAGTAGCCCGGAACAGATACCTTTCCACTTACAAACTCATGAAGCAGGGGATTTCCACAGGTATGGTGACAACACGAAGCCCCATTCTCGGCCACAGATTCCTCATATTCCTTTGCAAGGCTTTCGATAACATCATCTGAGGGTGTCCAGTAATCGTGCCTGACTGCCTCAAGCATTCTCGCTGTTACAGACTGGTAAGCACTGGGATTATTCTGCTTGAACCATTCTTTCATAGAAGGATCATTTACATAGGTTTCATACACTTCTTGCCAGACAGTATCGTCCACAAGGTCAGGGTCACTTACCTCCCATCCAAAGAGGTTGTCCACAAATTCGGACATCATGCTGCCGCCTGAATATCCGGAGTTCTTCATTCCTTCGATCCATTTGTCGTTGAAATATCTGGCCCGCAAGTCCTTGCTGAGGTACTCCTGCATTCCCAACATCTGAGCCCCGTCCGAGTTACTTGTGTCCGAAATATACATCTCTGGAGTATTGCCACTAAGATACCTAGTTGCCAGGTTCATGCCGCCGAAGTACTGGAAAAGGTCATCGTTATCAAGGGAGTCATAAAGGTTTGAAGAGGACGAATGTACTGACGCTTCAGCACTTTTCAGGTTGCCTTCCAGGAGTGCTCTGGACTGTATTCCCCAGAAATCTTCTCCATAAGCGTATCCCATCTTGTCCAGGTATACGTTTGCAATATCTTCTTCATTATCCCATGACCCGCTTGCACTGATAGCATCTGAGACCCCTATATCATAAGTACCGTCCATTACTGCAAAGCAGCGCATTGTAGAGAGCTTTGTTGCAGTCTCGTTGTCATACCCTTCAGATATCAGGGAATCGTAGAGTGTAAGGGAGCTCTGATTTACATAGTTTGGATAGTTTACGCCAGGAAGAGAACTTGCAAGCTTCACAGCACTGTCTATCATTTTGATCTTATCAGGGAAAGCATCCCTCATACCTGCGGTAGTATAGACAATATCAATACGCGGTCTCCCAGGCTTTGAAGTATCATAATTTGGCAATAGTTCTTCTTCAGGGATAGCTTCAACTCCGGTTACATACCCGTACTCGTCCCATACAGGTTTTACTCCAAGCAGGTAAAGCACTTCAGCTTCCAGAGTCCCGTGATCCGCAATGAACTCCACCCCGAACCTTGAGAATGAAACTTTTTTAGGATATTCCCCGTGTTCATTGTAATAGTCCTCAAGCATCTGGATTGCAAGAGTTTTTCCAACTTCCCAGGTTGCTTCTGAAGGATAGAGCTTCGAATTTATGCTGTAATAGTTGCGCCCTGTAGGTACTGCATCCGGATTCATTATAGGATCCAGCCCTGAACCTGGTGGAATAAAGCCCCCATTCAGGGCTGAAAGAATTCTGTCAATCTCCACATCGCAGTTAAGAAGCCTGCCTTTATAATCCAGCCCCTGTTCAAGATCAAGTGTAACTGTGCTGTTAGTTTTCCCATAAACTGCAGTCTGCGCTTTAGAGACGCTCGTATTATTGGTTACGACTTCCCAGACAAGTCTGGTAACTTTTGTATCATTCAATGGAATTCCGAGAGGATAAGCAGATTCAGGGTAGAAAGCAGCAGTGATATTATCCTCAAAGCTTCCTCCAAGCATAGCCCTTACCATTCCTGTAAGTTCATCACTCTCAGGATCTGTCATATTCGTCGTAGGAACATGACTGAGGATATGCATGCCGTATGGGATATTTTCATTTCCTACGTCTTCCAGGTATTCATGAAGAGTGTTTTTAACGAAATTCCCAAACTCCGTTTCATTGTAGTCTTGAAGAGTGGTTACATTTTCGATTCCCAGATCAACACTGAGGTTGAGTGCTATTATCTCATTTACTATGGCCTTCTGGTATCCTGCCCTTGTCTGAGAAGAAATCCCGGGGTCATAATACCCTTCCACATCAGTTGAAAGGTTTAGCAAATCTCCATAAAGCCCACCGCGTTCAAGGGTTGGAGTCAAATGGTCAATAATTAGAGCATTACCCCTGTACTCTGCAGTTATTCCTTCTCCCACGTTGGCAACTATATAGGGATAGATATTCGGAATGTCCTGCAGCAGGAGAGGAGACCAATCTGAAGTCCGGTTCATGCCGTAAGTAGAGCCAGGGAGCCATTCGTGCGTACCGTGAGTGCCCATATGAATAAGCGCATCAGGCTTGAATTCATGGTTTAGCCAGAGATAGAAAGCTATGTACTGATGTGTGGGAGGTACAACGTTGCTGTGGTAAAGGGTGTCATTATTTTGTCCTGTACCTCTGGCAGGCTGAGGCATGAGCCAGACATTTCCGAAACGCACCGTTGGAATTACAATGTATTTACCGGTTTCATTCTCATAGATCATAACACTCTTATTTTGAGGCAGATCTTCGGACCAGGGTTCTCCCCATTCAGCTGTTACATTGGCTCTCAGATTTTCAGGAATTTCAGACTCAAACCACTCTTTATAGGTATCCATAGGTATGAGTTGAAGGCCCCATTCAGTCCTGTTTTCCACCATTCCATTCAGAACTCCAGGAGCCCAGGAACCAACATTGATACCCTGGGCCTGAAGCATCTCCATGAGTTTACTACTGTTTTCCGGAATTCCGGAGACCTCATAGCCACTTTTGTTCATTGCATTCAGGAGTTCAAACATGCTCTGGGTGGAATTGAGATAATTTGCTACGATGTTATCTTTTCCTGAAGGATAGTTGTAATAGATGACAGCTACTTTCTTGTCTTCGTTTTCTTTTAACTTCAGGTTTGCCCAGTTAATTGATCTGTTTGATATCCAGTCAATCTGAGAAGGCAGGGGTTCATAGTTGCTTTCACCTGTTGCGGAATCATAATTATCAATTCCTATTACAATATACTCGAAAATCCCATCAATGCTCGGGAGCAGAGTTTTGTATACAACCTCTTCACTGGGGATACCTCTATTACTGTCAGCTATGTCGGTAGAATTAGCAGGGTTTGTTACAACCAATCCCGTGAGAACAGGCACATCAAGGTCTTCAAGCTCCTGTACGCCTTTATCAGGATCATCATAATTCAAACGGAAGCTCTTAAGAGAAATTACGCACTGGACAAGGGGTTCTCCGCTTTCGTCAAAGTAAAACTTATGAATATCGTTGAAAGTATCAAAACCTGCAATTACGTTGCAGCCTTTTCCTTCCAGATCATGGATAAGAGCATCTATGACTTCAAGGTTGTCACCTGTATAGTCGGAAGCATGGAACCATATCCCTATAGTAGGTTTGCTCTTGTCGTAAATATGTCGTGATTCACTTGAGTTAGTTGAGTTAGAGTACCATTCAAGGTAATCAGTAGTATTTTCAAACCAGTCTGGCTGAGATTCATTAGTGGAAGAACGAGCATCCGGATGGTAAATTGCTGCTTCAGGGAATTCTATAGGATCTTCATAAACCCAGTCTTTCGTAAGCTCGGGTTTATCTCCATAAGTTTTTGCGAGATATATAAGGAAGTTCTCAGTGTTTTTCTTCAGGACTCCTCTGGAACCCATATTATAGAAGAATTTTTCTTCAGTAGAATTATATGGGGTAGTCCCGGAAAAAATCTTATCATAACTTGAGGTATTGATGTATGTTGTGTCTATTGCAGAAGTAATATCTATGAGTGCAGTACCGTTTTCGTGGGCGCTTTCAAGGTCGTCCCCGATATCTTTGAACTGCGACCAGAGCATATAAGTAAATATTACATCCTGGCTTTCAAAAGTAACATTGCTAAAATCGGAATACCCCGAAATATATGTTACATTTATACTTGCATTATATGGATTGGACTGCTCTGCTGCAGCAAGAGCACTCCCATCATAACAGATAAAAGTAATATTTACATGATTTTCATCAGCCGATACATTTTGTGCTAGCAGTAAAAGAACCACTGCACATAAAACCAATAATCTACCTTGTGCCGTACGCATCTTATCCCCAAAACAATGTATAATGAAACCGGAACACCCAGTGAGAAAAATAATCAGGATGCTTGGCCCACAGAATGATTTTATTATCAAGATTATGAATCTTAGAAACGATACAGAAACAGCTATAAAACGTCAAAAATGAACTCGGAAGCTCTTGATTTTAACATGTAGTTAAATATAGAGCTTCCTAAATCCAATGAGTAGCCACTCTGTACGATAGATTCAACACTCGGAGCATTAGGGGATAAAATACATAAAACACGGTTTTTGGCTTATAATTGTTAGCTGTTTGGGTAAAAACGGATTCTATGGCGTTTTTATGTAATATATTATGATTTATCTCTATTTTGTAGGGTGAAGATACTTCTTCAGTTCAGAAGCAACTACACAAACCAGATAATCCTCTATATTGAATGTGATTTCTACGAGAATCTTTTCACATTATATGTGTTAGATCAAATTTAGAACGTAACTGTAAATTGCCCACTCAATAGCGAAGAGACACTATTTTTCCGTCCATAAATCAAGGAAACTTTTATAAAATAAGTATAATTGAATATATTGGATAATTCTGCAATAAATGAAATTGTTTATTTTCTAAGCATTTTTTTCTTTTTTGTTTTATAGTAATATTTATATACAATAGCCTTTTTCATTTTAACTTGTATTGTTCTTTTTCTTCAAGTAAAATAATGCCATATAACTGCGAAATCTTTATATATATAGATGTAATTTTATTAATAGACAAATCAGATTTACTTGATTTGCCTTATGAGACGCCATTTTAAACCTCCGTAAATCTGTAGTTTTCCAGGAGTAATTTGCCATTTTATATCCTCCTTAAAGCTGCAGTCTCGGGAGCAATTTGCTATTTTTAGTCTCTCTAAACTGCAGTCTTCCAGGAGTAATTTGCCATTTTATACTCCTTAACCCTGCAGTCTTCCGGGAGTAATTTGTCTTAAAATAACCATTCAAATTTCTCTTTTGTCCGATTCCTTCATGAAAAATAGTCCTGTGATTGAAGACAAAAAAGTTCTCACTGTTGAGAGAGTATAAAGAATTACATTCGGTTTCAGAATTAAAGCTGATCATCTTGAAATTGACACAATAGCGAATATTTCAATAACTTGAAAATGCCTTCAAGATAAACAATATATTCAGACCTTAAGCGGCCTGAGAAGCATGCTTCGCATATGGTTATACGATTTTTGCGCTATTTCAGTGTTTCCTTCCAGTTCTATGACCTCGAAACCGAAGTCATGTGCAAATTCTTCAACTTTTTTCTCAAAATCCGATTCATAAGACAGTTTTGTGTTAACTCTGGCAACTTTTCGGTAACCGAGTTCTCTAAGATATTCAGGAGAAAATTCAAAACCCAGAAGTAATTTATCACCAGCTCTGAATGTGGTCTTCCAGTTTACAGCCCACATCGGAGTTAAGAAAAAAGTATCACTGTGGCTTTTAAGGATTTCCCGGTAATGAGAATTGCCTCCGAGAGCTGCTGCAATGCAGTCTTCAACGGGTTGGAGTAATTCACCTGCGTCCTTGTCCTGCAGCGGCTTTATAGGACATCTTGTATGAGCAAAATTTCTTTGTATCCTGGAAAATGCCTGCCCGCAGGAGCCGTAAAAAAGTAGAATTCCGTCCACAAGCCTGGACATGATGTCAACATTTGTATACGTTTCATTTTTAAGCCGGGCAGGGTCTACATGGAGCCCCATCCCCTGAAGCTGGACAATAACGCTGAATTTATTACTACATCTCAGGTCTGCTTTGATTTTGTAAAAGGGAAGGACCACTGGTTTACATCCTTCAGCTTCAAGCTTGTGCAGAAGACCTTTGTTTTCTTCGTTTTCTATGATATGGATCCTGTCTATATAAGGATCGTTTGCAAGCACATGGGTAATTTCATCCTCAAATATTCTGCAGCCAACTATGCCCAGAACGGTCATGGCTATAAGTTTGATCCCCTGCTATTAAAGAATATCCTTATCGGGAGAGCTAATAACTCTTAGTAGAAAGCAAATATATTTGTATGTGCCATTTGTTTTCAATGCTTCTTTGTCCGTAAACATCATAAAATTTACATGCCGCGTTTGGGCATGGAAAGAGTAAACTTTGTTTCTGTTTTTCTTATTTGTTTTTCTTATTCTTCATCAAGTATACACTAAAGTTAATGCTTTGACAATAAGTATGAAGAAGAAAACGCAATGCTTATTGTTTTTTATATTTAAAAAATGAATGAGCTTGTTTCAAAACTATCTCCAATCCCCCTGAACCAATTCTTTGGAGTATAGAACCAGAATCAATAGAGCTAAATAAAATACCAGTTTTTGGTCAAAAATCTGAATATTCAGGATTTTGAAACAAGCTCAATATTTATTTTATTGAAATTATTAATGTGAAGTAGATACTTTAATTGTACGGGATGATGTAGATGCACCTGATGATGTAGATACACCTGATGAAGAAGATGTACCATTACTATCAGGTACGTAGATTACCCTGCCGTCGGCGAGCCTGTAAGCCGTTCCAAGAGCCTCTCCAGTTCCCCCTCCTATGTTATCGGTCATGTTCATCACTTCAATGGGTTTACCTTCTTCTTTGATGACGATCTTCATATCTTGAGCTCCTGGATTTTTGACAATAGTGAAATCCTCATTGGAGCTTAGAAGTTCAGGGAGGTGATATGACATAACAAGCGCAACCAACAGAGCTACTGAAAAGACCATTGCAACATCAAAAACATTTGCAACGTTGACCATAGGGCTTTGATCATCCTCGTCTTTTAAAAGCCCTGTCCGCCTGTATCTTCTGGACTTTCGCATGATTTCTTCCTCGTTACTAAGAGATACTAATCTTCAGTTCTTTTCCTCAATCGTATCCAGGATATAATCGATATCCGACATATCTTCCCAGTACCAGCGCCGCCTGACCTGTGTAAGTACGTAGCCAATTCCAGCCGCAAAAAGTCCTACAACCGTTGTCGCAAAGGCAATCATCAGGTTTTGCGCAAGGGTTTCGAGGTCTCCTTTCGAAAGCCCTATCAAAGCAGGGCCTAATGGAATAAGCGTTCCCATAAGGCCAAGCATGGGACCGATAGTTGAAGTTATCTTTGTACGTTCAAGGCGCTTTGCCATCTTGATTTCATATTCCTGCGAAAGCCTCTCAATCGCAAGAAAATGTCGCTCTTTCAGGTATTTTGCAGCATCTCGCGCAAAAGAAGTGACCATGTAATTTTGTTTGATGTTTTCAAGAGCCCTGGATGCTTCAGAAAAATCCGAATTCTGAAGCTCACACTCTATTTTTTTGCAGTTAGTTTCTAGATTATTCCAGTCCCTACGTCTTTTTGTATATTCTGAAAGGAATTCTCCTAATTGAATCAAGGAAACAAATACGAGAATAGTGAGAAGAAACATTACAGGAATTAGTAAAGCCGTTGAGAAGACATTCATCATGTCAGATAATAAATTCATCAGGCTCACAGATCAGGCCTCCTTATACGTTCCAGGAAAAAACCTGCAAGGACGATGACTCCAAAAGCCATAAGAGGTATAATTCCTGTTTCTCCTCCTCCGGTTGAAACAAGGTTCATCTTTTTTGTTTGTATATAAGCAGGGATAAGCAGAGCTCCTAAGAGATAATAAATCCCTATCATCATCATTGCACTGCCCATAGTTTCAGGGGTTTTTCCAAACCGGACCTTTCCAAACCTGAAAAGAAAAGAAGAAGCCACTACTGCTATAAAAAAAGCAGCCCCAACAAGAAGTCCTACTTTTATCCCGGAAAGATTAAGACTTTCTGAAAGCAGTATGCAGGAGACTGCAAGAGCTGCCAGACAGACCGGGCAGGGTATGGATATAGCAAGGAAAGTGTGCCTGGAAACATCTTTTCCTGAATTCCACTTTTTCTGGGTGTAAATCCCGGTTACTATCAGAAGCAGGGAAACAAATACATGGATTCCCATGCCCATTGAAGAAAACTTCTCAAAAGCTTCCAGGTTTGTGTGGTCAGCAATGCCTCCGAATAAAAGGGCCAGAAGAAAATAACTACCTCCAACTGCAAAAATTTCTCTTGTACTTATGTTTGAAAATCCGCATCCTATTCCAGATTTAATTCCAAAAACAAGGATACCTATCAAAATTCCAATCACAGTTAATGCCGCAGAATCCATAATACCTTCTGAGCATCTATAGTAAAATTAAATAAAAACTGGTTTTTGGGTAATATTTGTTATCTTTTTGGGTAACAAGGTCGCATTGAGTGTATTTTTTAGACTAAAAGTTGATATCCACCCTGTTTTCTGCGGGAGAATGAAAAATAATGAAAAATAATGAAAAAAGTTAAAATCCGAGTATGTGTAAAAGTTAAGATTGTAAGATAGTAAAATAGAAAAATAGAAAAATAGTGTCTTTTCTGTTTAATATGCTGGTAATTAAAACGGCATCACTTGACGTTGATATTAAATTAGAATTAGAATTTAACAAATATTATGTAAAAATTCACTTTGCTTACCAGGCAATGATATAGAAAAAAGGAAAAGAAAAATCCGTAATTAAAGTAAATTTGTTAAAATTAAATATAAAAAAGGCAATGAAAAGATCAAATAGTTTACTTTACTTGTTTTAACAAAAGCAATAATTATAAGTATTTGAGATAAAATAGAGTTCATCATGGTAGTAAATGCTATGCAGAGTTATGGAATGAACGGCGGCAGAGAAAACCTTTTTAAAGCTATTTCAAGCGACACGCGTCTCTCAATTCTGGAACACTTGAGTGAAGGAGATATGCATATATCCGGCCTGGCAAGAGAAATAGGGATTTCTGTGCCTGTAGCTGCCAAACATGTGAAAATATTAGAAAAAGCCGACCTTGTAGAAAGAAAAAAGTTCGGAAATACTCATATGATAGGAATCAAACTGAACAATATCTATTCTTTTTTGGACCACTTTGCAGAAAACAAGAGACTTGAAGTTGAACAGGGTACTACTCTGCTTGAGGCTCTGAAAAGCGTGGCTGCCGTGGAAGTTAAGAAAATGGGGAACAGAGTCAAGGTCGTCGCTACGGATGGAGAAGAGGGATTTTATGTATATGAAGTGGATGGCAAATTAGCAGATAAAACTGTAGACGAATATGAGTTCTACGAAGATACCGTTGTAGAGTGGAAAAAGCTGGTGCCCGTAACGAAAAAAAGATTACTGGTAAGCATCAAAAGGTAAAAAGCCTACAATGCTTCTTAAGATGCTTAACCCTTTTAGAGGCTCATATCTATTAACATAGAGCCCGCAAAATATCTACTCATGAAATGTTTAAAGTGTTTGAAGAGTCCACTGAAAAGAGTCCACTGAAATATGATATTCTACTCTTTCTTCTGAAAAACCAGAAAACATCTGGAAAATGAGCGTGTTACTTCAATTTCGCCAGGACTCCAAGATGGTCTTCGTGATAGGGCATCAGGTCCTTTGCATTGAGAATCTCAAACCTGGGCTCAAAAGCCTGTTCGAGTTTCTTCACCTCTGCCTTAAAAACTTCTTTTGGTTTTGCTACAGTATCTATACTCCGTGCTTTAATGGAAAGCAGGAGATATCCATCCCTTTTTAAAAAACGAACTGCGTTCCTTGCAGCAATCTCGGCCTGGTTGGGCTGTGCTACATCCTGAAAAATAAGGTCCACAGGCTCAACGAGATGAGAGTAACTGTCCGGTTTTCCCGCATCAGCAAGGATCGGGTGAATATTTTTCCTCCTTGATGCAAGTCCTATAAGATCTCTCATGCTCCTTGGAGCAAATTCAACGGCATAAACTGCACCTTCCGAAACAATATCAGAGACATGGCTGACCGTTGTACCCGAAGCCGCCCCAAGGTAGAGCACCTTCGAATCTTCCTTGAGTGGAATGTTAAATTTTTTCAGGACCATGGCTCCAAGCTTGCTCCTGCGAGGGTCCCATGTCCGATACTCAAACCCTTCAACTGTAATCAGTTTTTCTCCATAAACGGTTTTCCCAGGGTCAAGGTTCTTTGTAGCAAGCTGTTTTTTGTCTTTTATAACTTCAAAGATCCCATTCGACAACCTTTTGATTTCAGGCATTTACTTTCTCCTCCTTTTCTTTGGCTTTGCTCCGCTTTCCTGCCTTTTTTGAGGAGGCCTGGGGTTCAAAGTCCTGATCTGCAGGACTTTCGCTTCAAGTTTTTCCATAATAGAGGAATCTTTTTCTCCGGAATAAAAATCAATGCGCACAGCAAGGGAAAGTTTTGATGCAACGGCTCTTGATACTTTTCCCCTTACCCACCAGGGCGCAGTATTTATTAGAGGGTGACTGTAGATGACCCCATGTTTTGGAGATGGAGCCCGAGCCCGAAGATGCTTAAAAAGCGCCTTACTGGCTCCTATAACCTGAATGGTGCTGGAGGGAAACTCGGCAAGTTTTTCGAGGCTTCCTGCAAGACTTATTAACCTTGCACCAAGCATTGGACCTGCAATAAGTTTCAGGTTAGGTGCAACCATTTCCATGCTGTCCTCAATGTAAGCCTCAATCTGTCGCCGACGTTCATAGAGGCTGCACACATTTTCTGCAAAACCTTTAAGGAGTGCTTCATCTGCAGGTTCAAGTTTTGCACCCATTGAGTTTCTGGCTTTCGGATAAAGCGGGTCTTCAGAGCCAACATTTTCACGGGAACCGTATTTTACAATAAAAAGTGCAAGGTCTTCTCCACCTAACCCGCTTTCTGGGAAATAGCCGCCATACCATTCAGAAAGCCTCTCCGACAGGGCATTTGTCGTTTCATTTATATCGTCCAGGGCCTCTACAGCCTGAATAATTCGCTGGTCAGGAGTAAGAGCACCTGAAACCTGAACTTTTGCCGCCTCCAGAGTAATTTCATGTAAAAGGGAATAATATTCGGCAGGGGAGTCTACAAACCCGGATTTTATAGCTGCATTTTTGAGGTCAAAGCCTTCAGGAGGGAGATCCGACTTGCTGTCCCTCAAAGAAAGAGAATGGAGAGCAAGCTCCCGGATGTCTTTTGAAAGAAGTATGGACTCCAGAATTTCTCCTGCGCTGTCGATTTCAAGAGTTCCAAACCAGGTATTGATTTTCAATCTGGACCTCCAGAGATGTCCGCACCCTGATTCCTCCCCTTTGTGAACAGGACTCTCCCGCCAAGGGACTCGTCAAGCATGCGCTGGGTTTCTTGCTGGAGTCTTTTGCCTTCCTCGACGCTTCCGACAATTCCGTAAACTACCGGCCCAAAAGAACTGATGCCCGAGCCACTCGCACCGTTGTCACGCATGTAATTCATGATATCCAGGACAGACTGCGACTGAAGTCCGACTTCTCGTTTCTTGAAACCTGCAGTTTGGATGTGGTTAATCGCTTTTCCGAAAGTTTCCAGGTCTTCCTCGACAAGTGCAGGAAGCATCTGCATAAGGATTACGTGTGAAATTTCCTGAACTTCGGCGAGAGGAATTGGACAATACTTCTTGAAAATATCCACTTCTTCCGCATCGTGAGCCCCTTTACCTTCAGGAATTGCAAGGACAATAGACCAGTCAGGAAAGTCTCTTCTGAAAAGGACAGGACCTGGAGGTACGTGGCTGGCTGAAGAAGGAGAAAATGCGCCTTTATCCTTGAACTTATGTCCCCCATCCAGAATAAAGCCACCATTTTCAAAAGCAGCAACTCCTATCCCGGATGTGCCACCCCTGCCGACCGCAACTGCAAGTTCTCTAACGCTTTTTCCCAGTCCATAAATCCTATTTACGGCTACTGCTGCCGACAGTGCAGCCTGGGTTCCGGAACCAAGTCCTACATGATCAGGAAGACTATCTTTAATATGCAGCTTTATTCCTTCTCCTGTTGGAAGAAGGGACTGTACAGCTTTTTGCATTTTGCCTGCTAGAAGAGGATTACCGATGATCTCTATATTATCAGCTTTACTCGCAGAAATTTCCAGGCCGGGATATTCCAGGGTGATTCCCGCTCCCCCATCGACCCTGCCTATCTCTGCATTGAGATCTATCAGGGTAAGATGGAGTCTGGATGGAGTCACTACTTTAATCATGTTTATATGTACCTCGTTACCTATTCATAAAGCTTAGGAATTGAACTTCTTTTAGCTTAGGAACTAGACTTCCGTTACTCAGGAACTAGACTTCCGTTACTCAGGAACTAAACTTTCGTTTCCCCCAGAGTTTTTCCTTAATAATCGAATAAGTAAAAGATAAAGTTTTCCTGTTAAACATGAATTTAAGCATTGGAAAAATCAGAGAATATATCCTTACACGAATCTCCATAATCCCCCTGAAATCCACC
This sequence comes from Methanobacteriota archaeon, assembly GCA_023399215.1. Lineage (GTDB taxonomy): Archaea > Halobacteriota > Methanosarcinia > Methanosarcinales > Methanosarcinaceae > Methanosarcina. The sequence goes on along the minus strand of JAEWQJ010000061.1, from coordinate 2,228 downwards.
ATCGGATTCATGAACACAGGGTTAATGGAAAAACTGCAGTGCCTGCATCGGCTATAGGCCAGTCCCGCAACAGCATGTATAAGTCCACAGAGCATGCCCGTGTCTGCCGGATCGGAAAGGCCAAATGTCACGTCAGATTCCAGACGTTTAATTTTTATTCCATTAAGCAAATCGGAAAATAGACGAAACAGAGGTTTTCTGAGAGATTTGAATGCTTCCAGCCCCCAATGAAGCATTTCTCTGGGGGTCATTTCAGATTCTGGAACTTCTTCAGTCTCGGGTTCTTTTTTTCCTCTTATCTTTGCAATTAGACCCCATTTTTCTTTTTTCTTATCCTCTTCGATTAGTTCTTCTTTGCCCTCACTCTCTTCTATTATTTTTTCTTTACTCTTATCCATCTCCATTCTTTTTTCTTTGCTCTCACCCACCTCCATTCTTATTTCTTTACTCTCATCCCCTTCCATTCTTTTCTCTTTGATCTCTTTTTCTTCGAGCTCTTTTTCTTCGAGCTCTTTTTCTTCGAACTCTTTTTCTTCGAGCTCTTTTTCTTCAATCTCTTTTTTGTTCTTCCCTTCAGCCTTATTCTGTATTTCTGTAGTGACTCCTACATTATCAGTTTTCTTTAGATCAATCTCATTTTGCTTCTCTTTTATTGTTTTGTCCCTTTTTGATTTATCCAATTCTTCAGGAAAACTTTCGCTTTCCCCGGGTTCCTCTATGGAGAAGGTATGGGAAAAGAGCAGCCATTTTACAGTAAATATACCTCTAAGTTCTTTCTTTTCTTCCAGACTCAGGACATTAAGCTTGAAAGTGAGACCTATTGCTGTAAAAAGTATGAATAAAATTAACAGAAAAACCAGCAGAAGAAGAATGATTACCAGCATATTAACAGGTTAGGGAAAAAAGGATAGTCCTGACTATCCTGAAAACCCATATTTTTTATTTCCGTTTCCTGGAAAGTCCTTTAAATAGGTTTAAGTTCCAGAAATTCGGTGGAAACTTTAGTGGAAACATCCCTCTTCTTCGATCTTGGTTTCGGTTCCTTCTACAGTTTCCTTTTCCGGAGTTCCTTTTCCTTTAACTTCCTGTTCCTGCAATTCCTCTTCATTTTTGTTCTTGCCTCTCATGCCTTTGAGCTTGTCCATAATCTCAGGCACAAGATCAGGAATTGAGCTAAGGATTGATCCGGCATCGCTTCGTCCAGAGAGCCGGAAGATTCGGGCTTCTTCTTCAGAAAGCATAATAAATGCCACAGGCTCTATCTTCGCGCCTGCCCCTCCACCTCCTCCATATCCCGACTCAGTGTCTTTCTTGCCTTCTCCCCCACCTGCCCCAAAACCCATTGTAATCCTTGAAATAGGAATAATTGTTTTCCCAGCAGCAGTAATTGGGTCTCCAACTACGGTTTTAGTATTCGCTATTTTCTCAAGTTCACCTGCAATTTCTTTAATAGTGGCTTCTACACCCAACTTTTCATCCCCTTTTTGCATATTGTTTCGTAGATGATGATAATAAATATTTTCGTTTTTATCTTTAATCTAAATTTGGATACATTAATTTTGGACTTAATCATATTTGAGTAATTCTACGCATACCAACTTAAAGTCAGTTTTAATTTTAGAGAGAAACTTATTTTTATTTTTTTAAAGGCTATTGTTTTTTTAGGTGGGCAACTAAAATATAAGCTGCCCTTATTTTGAAAGTACTTAATATTTGATTAATAAAAATAAGTTAATGCCTATAAATAAGATATTCTATTAAGTTAAGTGGCCTGGATTATCCGAATACAAATAAATTACATGGATAATATTTTTTGTATTTTTAATTTATTCGATTTAGAATAATTCCAGTATATTTATATCCTATTATTCGAATTCCAGCTCAATTAATGGAATATACTTAAAGAGTTTTACAAAAGATAAACAAATTCTTTGAATAAGAGAATACTTTTTCATTCGTGTATTCACGTAGGTATTCAGTGTAAACCCCCTTTATTTACAATGAAAGTATCATCTAAAACTTCTTATAATGGACGGAGGAATTGGAATAAAAACAGTAACCACTTTGTCAATTACTTTTTTAATTTTATTATTAATATCCGGTCTTGGAGCTGCGGCTGAGATTATAGTGCAGCCAGGAAATTCGATTCAAAATGCTGTGAATAGTTCGTCTTCAGGCGATATAATTACTGTAAAACCCGGAATCTATACTGAAAATATCATAGTAAA
>JAEWQJ010000041.1 GCA_023399215.1 Methanobacteriota archaeon | reverse complement strand
CTTACCGCCTTCCGAATTTACGTACTACAAAAACAAGCACAAGAATTGCAAAGCCCAGAAGAGCTATGCCAAGAAGCCCGCTACTTGATGATTTTTCAATATTCACCTTGATACTTTTCTCAGAACTAACAATGTCGTCACTCTTTGCCCGGATGAAAATTTCCTTAACTCCAGAACCTGCATTGGCGTTTGCAGTAATCTGCACAGGTATGGTTTTGGACTCTCCTGCTTCCAGTTCTTCTATCGTTCCAAAACCCTGGATCTGACTTGTGATTCCGGTTACCTCGTTAATTTCAAGAGTGACATCCTCAAGAGGATCATTTCCTCTATTTTCTACGTTAACTCTTACTTCAGATGAGCCGCCAGGATTCAATGTTAATTCACTGGGGCTTGAATCGACTTTAAGCAGTTCTGCATTTTCGAGATTGTTATTGATATTTACCTCAAGTTGCCTGGAAACAGTCCGATCTCCACTTACTGCTGCAACTGTGATTGGATACAGTCCACTTGTAGCATTCAGGAAAGGTTTGACCTTAACAGTGAAAGCCTGTTCTTCACCTGCACCAAGCATAACGGAAGAAAGCCTTTCGTCTTCGTCATCGTCAGTGACAAATTCCGTGTTCCAACCTTCAGGCTGGCTCAAAACTTTAAGATTTAGTTTAAGTGGCTGATCATACCTGCTTCTCAAGGAAACAGCAAATTCTGCAGTCTTTTCGGGCCGAATTGCAAGTCCAACAATGCTCGAATTAAATTCGACGTACGCACTCAAATCCTCATTTTTGGCCAGCTCGGGATTTATTGTTACACTGAGAGGCAAGAGCACACTTTGATTGCTTTTTTCTGGACATGCTGCCACTAAAATTTCATAATCTCCTTTGGTTGCATTGATTGGAGGATTTACGGTAACACTAAATTGCTGACTTCCTTCCCCAGGGACTCCTAACCTGGTAATCCGGCCTCCATCCGTTGAAAGCAAGTTAACTCCCCATTTCTCGGGTTTGGAAACAAGATAAATCTGAAAATTTGCCCTACTTTTATATTTGTTTTCTATAGTAGCCCCGAAACTGACAGGAATTCCAGGATGAGTCTTTTTTCCAGGAATGTCAGAATAAATTTCCAGGTTGGACATCGCATTCCTGTCAACCGTTACTGTAAATTCTTGATACATCTTATCATAATTTCTGATACTTTCTCCATAAGGTTGTAAACCTATTTTTACAGGATATGCTCCGTCCTTTGCGTTTTCAGGAATTCTTACCTTAAGAGTCAATTCCCGTTCATCAGCTTCTTCGGGTAAAGTAATCTGGCTTACCTGAGTGCCATCTGCATAGATACCTGCAGTCCAGTTTTCGGGGACTTTATCTATGAAAAATGTAACTGATGTGCTTTCAGAAGTATTGTATCCTTTCTCTACAGTAAAGCTGAACTCCACCAGGTCTCCAGGCTTTGCTACCTTGCCGCTGATTTCGTTTAAGACTGCAAGATTGGAGAAGTCTGCTCTGGCCGGAAAGGGCATGAGAGAAAATAATATGAGTAGTACAAGGAGGAATTTCGCTTTATTTTCAGGCACTTATATCCTTCCCAAGAAATATCATACATATAGTGATCAGGAAAAATTGGCAGAGTTGTAAGTGGAACTTCGAAGCTTAGCTATTTTAAGCCATTGATTTTTTTCTCAACTAGTAATATTGGCTACTATTCCCAAAATTCTACCTCATCCTGAAGATACCTATCAATTTCCAGAAAAGTTTTGTTATTTATATATTTTATGTCCAAAGTCTCTAACAATTCATACGTTGATTAAAATTATAAGAAAATTTATCATAATCCGAGTTTTTTTCCAAGATTGTTAGAGACTTTGGACATAAAATTAATATTGATGTAAAAAAGTAGCAATTTATGGAGTTCAACCGGACGCGAAAAGAGCGATTGAACTCCAACCCCTAAAAGAGGTAAATCTGCATAGTTTTAAGATTACTTAATACTTGCGGGATTTTACCTCTCAGTAAACAAAATTTGAGAGGTGTTAGATAAAATGAACATAAAAGCTAGTTTAATGATAGCGCTCATAGCGTGTGTCATGCTTGTGGGTGTTGCGGCAGCCGAATCTCCTGATGCGGGATCTTCGTTTAGCACGGCAAATTATGTTGACGGTATGGGTACTGGGTATAACTTTATTTCTGGTACATTGACTGAGGATCCAGCCGATGAGTCAGATTTCTATTACGGCTATCCTGGTACTGGTACTATTTATTTGTATCTTGACGGTACTTCGTTGAGAAAGGGCGCAGTAGCTCAGATGTATGAAGGTAGCAGTTCTCATCCCTTAATGCAATATGTAAGTAAGAATACTCAAACTGTAAATGATGATTATTTAAATACACAACCAGTCTATGTTCAGGTTTCTGGTTTTCCCGGCATTGGAGACTATACTGCTATTGTAGATAAACGTTAAAAGAAAATTTCCATTCTGGTACCAAAACCAGAATGGATTAATTTTTTTCAATATTGCAAACTAATTTTTCAAATTTTGGATGGATATTCAAATGCTAAGAAGTGTTTTCATAGTAGTTATATTATTACTTGTCGTAAACATAGCGTCAGCAAACCCAAAACCTGAAAGTTCAAATCTTAACGTTACATCACTTGACGATATTCTTCATATAGAAAAAGGGTTCACAACAACTTCAACACAATGGAGCCCTGATGGACAATATTTGCTTGTAACCTGTTCAAAATATGTTGTTCCTTCAAAGAACATTGTTAAACATTACCTATTGGATACGAATTCTCATACTTTCGGGGAAATCAATTATGGGATTAATGAGTCAGACACCAATGGCATATTGGAAGCAAAATGGATCCCATCTGGAGACAAGATCTATTTTGGAGTTTTAAAGTTTGCTGGGCCAACAGATTCAGGTAGTTGCTTTGTTGTTTGTAATCCAGACGGTACAGATTTGAGGGGTGTAGGAACTAACTTTACAGATCTTCCAAGCGTAATGAAGGATATTGGGAATATTGGTCGTCAAAGAAATCTGAACTGGAATCCCGATTCCAGTAAAATTACATTTGAATGGCAAAAGCCCGGAAATGCTTCTACTGCAGTATACATCGCAAATAGAGATGGAACAAACGCCCGTGAACTTTCTTCAGCTACATATCCACAGCCTGTCTGGTATGATTCTGACAAAATATTTATTGTTAAGGATGACGGAAATGTGGCGCTTATTGATGAGAGCGGTAATTTAATTCAGACTTTCCAGCCTAAGAACAAAGATAAAAAATATTGGGAATTTTCGCTCAGCCCTGACAGGAAAAAAATACTCTTAGTTTCAGGGTTACCAGGTAGTTTCGATTTACAGACTTATATCTCTAATACCGATGGTTCAAATTTAAAAGGAAACATTTCTTCTTACGATGGCACCGACGAATTCATCTTGACAAAAGAATATTGGCAGCCAAACGGTTCACTTCTTCTGGTGAATCAGAATAATAATCTTTATGTTATAGAAGGCGATGAAAACGACAAGCGTCTTTTGTATGAAGGCAATGCTAGTAAACCGCAATGGTCCTCTGATGGGAAGAAAATAACATTCGTTGAGAATAAAAATAAACTATATTCAATTGACGTTGATGGGACTAACCTAACTTTTATCACTAATTTCGGACTTACATCCTCTTATTTTTGGGATTTGTTCTGGAGCCCTCTAGATAAAGCTGAACAATTTTCGATAAGCCCGTCTGGAAATCTCATAGCTTTTACATCTGCCCTTTATCCTGATAGCGGAAAGCTAATTGAAAACGAGCCCGGCCCTTCAAAACTTCAAAGTGTTGCTGCTCCTTTATTCATTGTTAATTCGGATGGCTCTAATCTAACTCAAATAACCCAGACAATAAAAGGCAGACATGATGTATTAAGGGAGTGGAGTCCAGATGGAAAACGATTCACTATAGGATCTATACTATTTTCCTCAGATAGCGATTGGGATTATGGAGAGAGCTCTCTGATCAAAATAAATATCTTGAACTCTTCTTTTATCTGGAAAAATATCCCTGTAAAGGAAATTATCGGTGGTAGCAAAGAGTCCAGTATTATCGATAAAGCTAAAACTGATAAACCAAACTCTGCAAATGTCTCACAATCTATTAATACATCACAGGCTGCTGATGCTGAAGAAACAAGCAAGCAATCCCCTTCTTTTGTATTTTTACAGCTTTTTGTCTGTATATTAGGAGCCTGGTTAATGCATAAAAGCTGGAAGCTGTGATACAATGAATAAAGACTGCGTTTTAACACTGGCACAAAAGGAATTCTCGGACAAACTATATGAACCGAGTTTTTTTGTATTGGTTGCCATTTTTATGGGTACTATGTTTATATACTTGCAAAGTAATGAAGGTGGGGAAAATTTTATGCAAGTTGTCCAAACAATCGGGGTATTTTTCCCATTAATAGGCATATCTCTTGGGTATGACGGAATAATTAAAGAAAAAAATAGTAAAAGTCTCAATGTTTTATTGACACATCCCGTATTCAGGGATAATATTATTACAGGCAAATTTCTCGGGATTTCAATGAATCTTGCTCTTGTGGTATTTTTGTCCTTAATATTAGTTGCAGCTTCGGACTTTGTTATTTCCGGAAAAATTGCTGAATTTGATTCCCTCCTGAGGCTGTTTATTTTCGGGATATTTACTTTTCTTTATCTTTTAGTTTTTGCAGCGTTTGGACTTTTCACTTCAGTCTGGTGTAAAACCGAAATCGAATCCCTCACCTTTGGAGTTCTTGTCTGGATCAATATGTGTGTCGCCTTAGGACCCACCGTCATGATACTTGCGTCTATCGCGTCAGGTCAATCGCTGTTTGATATGACAAAAGAATATGTTTCGACTACGGCCGCAATATATAATATCTCACCTTTACATCATTTTGCTGAAGTGACAGTTGGAAATCTGGATTTGAGTTTATTCGGGCTTCATGTTATGGCAGATATAAATGGGTTTATGGATACTCAATATTTGATATCTTACCTTATTGGATATTACTGGCAAAATGCGATAATCTTGTTAATTCTCCCATTTATATTTTTGGCAGCCGCATACATTGCATTTTTGAGAGATGATATTTAAGGAGGAAATAATGTGGAAAATATCTCCAATATCAAAGTCATAGCACAAAAAGAGTTTGCTGATCATCTGAAAAGTCCTGTATTCCTTTCTTTTACGGCAACCTTTACGCTGGTCATCCTTGCTTATTCGTGTTTACAAGGCATGGAAGTCGAATATGCTTTGAATGTTCTTGGCAGTTCTGATTTGATGAGAGGGTTTGAAGGAGTAACAGAAGTTGTCGGTCGTTTTGCACCTATTATAGGAATAGTACTGGGTTTTGATGCAATTGTCAAAGAGATAAAATCCAGTTCTATGAATGTTTTATTGACACATCCCGTATTCAGGGATAATATAATTCTTGGCAAAATCCTGGGGTCAGGCTTGTGTATCTTGCTGGTGCTTTTCTTTTCAATAAATCTGGCAACCGGAGTCATGTTAATAATTTCAGGAGTTCCGGTTACGATGCAGCAAATCGCAAGAATTGAGATATTCGTGATTTTGACTTTCTTTTATGCCTTATTCTTCCTTGCAATTTCCATAATGATCTCGACAATAGCAAAGAAATCAAATAATTCTCTTATGTTCAACATTATTTTCTGGCTTGTAATAACAATATTAATTGCCGATCTATTCTTTACTGTAAGTCTTACTTTGTCTGGAGATAGTCATTCAGCACAAGCCCAGACTCAGGTTTTCAAGAATTTCCTCCCTGATTATCAGTATACTTCTACTGCTATAGGAATCAAAGATGCTGACACAGGAATGACTTCTGGAATAGGTGGAATATTTGACACACGCTATACACTAGGAGCCTGGGCATGGGAATTCTGGCCCAACCTGGCATATCTTTTCGTGCTACCCTTCATCTTGCTTATAGGCTCAGTGCTCGCATTTTTGAAAAAGGACATAACATACTGAAGAGGGACGTTTCCAAGGAGGCGGCTTTTGATTTAAATGACATAAGTGTAAGGATCGTTTTCATTCTGGTGTAAATACCAGAATAAATTATTTTTCAACTTTTATTTTTTCAACTTTTGAAGCTAGCTTTCTAAGTTTAGGATGGAGATTCAAATGTTAAGAAATGTTTTCACAGTATTTATCTTATTTTCATTGTTACTTGTTACAAATATAGCATCAGCAAACTCGACATCGGAAGATCTAAGTTTTAATGTTACACCGCTTAATAAAATTCTCCAGATAGAAGACGGGTTCACAATAACTTCAACAGAATGGAGTCCAGATGGACAATATTTACTGGTAACTTGCTCCAAATCGGATTCTCCTTCAAATCGTGTTGTTAAACATTACTTATTAGATATGAATTCCCACACTTTCGAGGACATTAATTATGGAATTAATGGATCGGGCACCAATGGCATATTAGAAGCAAAAT
>JAEWQJ010000026.1 GCA_023399215.1 Methanobacteriota archaeon | reverse complement strand
GGCAGGATCGAAGCGAGTTTTGCAGGAAAGCAGAGCCTGTGCTCCGACGGGGTTGTGAATGTATACAAAGAAGGCAAAATCGGAGTCACAGTCGGTTGCAGCGGCAGCAGGACATATACCAAAATCTCAGAGGAAGAAATGATTATGGGAATTCCTGTCGAACTTCTGGCTGATGTAGCTGCTGGCCTTAAGGAAATCTGCCCTAAGTAAAATCCGGAAAGCGAATCTGTTTTAAATAAAAATTTCTTCATTTTCAAGCCCTTTCAAGATGTTTCCAAAAAATCATTTCTAAAAAAATCATGAAAGGGCTTGTCAAATACGCAGGCAAAAACTTTTGTATATATCTAACCCCAAAACATTCCAACGTCTACTGTTTTTAAACAAGTATTAACCTTTTTTCGTTATTCTAAGGCATAATTCAGGATAAAACAATAAAAAACAATCCTGAACCGTAAATTAATCCATTTAAGAGGAGCAAGATTCAAAACCATAAATTAGTACTCTTGAGTGAAGCGTAGCGAAAAGGACAACGGACTCCTGAGGCGCGATTAGGGTAGCGAAACTCGATTTGTGAAAAGGGATAGATTCTTTAAATGCTAGTGCCAAAAGCTTGCGCTTTAGTTAGCCAGTCTCCTTGTAAAATATCTCCTTTTGCTGATACGCTGGTAGCTATTAAGATACCCCTATCTTCCCATTTCATATAATCTGCCGTATACTTGTAAGTGTCTATGGCACCGCTGAAAAATCGTTTGTCATCGCACGCTCCACACATAATTAAAGCAGATTCTTTTACTATGAGGGATTTTTTACGGCTATCCACACAGTAGGCACAGAACCTGTCAATTACAGCCTTTAATTGTGCAGAAATCCCAAAGAAATATAACGGGGAAACCAGTACAAGCATATCTGCACTCTCGATTAGTGGTTCAATTTCTTTCATATCGTCATATTGAACGCAGGCTCCATCTTTTGTCCAACACATAATACAGGCCTTACATCCACTAACATTGAGTTTTGCCGCTTTGATTTTATTTACGGTATGCCCATTTTCCTGTGCTCCTTTCATAAAGGCATCTGCCAGCATATCACTATTTCCGTTATCTCGTGGACTACCAGTAAGTATCAGTATATTTTTATTCATTATGCAACATCTCTATAAAATTATTTTTTATACTTTTTCTAACTTTTATCTATTTCTATAATCTTACATTTCACCCTACATGGATTGCCAAAAGCTATTTCATTAGCCAGAATATCCTTTGATACCACACTTCCGGAGTCGATGGTAGTGTTATCACCAAAATGGTAACACCCTTATTCACAATAATGCCATAACCAAGCCAAACATTGTTACTTATTCAATCAGTCGAAGATAACACTTCAGGCTTTCTGATCATAATCGAAAGTAGCTGTCCCGTATGATCTTCATATTTCTGATTCAATTATATTCAATAATTATAAGCAAATATTACTAAAAATATAGAAGAGTTTTGAAACTTCCCCGAAACTATCTCTTGAGCGTAACTGTTGTACCTCAACCGTTGCGCCGTTTGATCACGACGCTGCGTGATCTGAAAAGAACTTTGAGTAACTCAAGCCCTCTTGAGCGAACGAAGTGAGCGAAAAGGGCACTGTCCTCCCAATACGGAATCCAGACTGGAATCAATTATATACTAAAAGAGAAAAAAGAGAACAGAGACGAAAAATGACCTATTACATAGCAGACTCAGCTGTTTTTATAATGGGAAACTGTGACCTGGACAGTTCCCTCATAATTACCGTTCCTTCGGTTGCGGAAGAATTGAAAAGTAGGGATTCCGCGCTTCGTTTTGATCTTGCAAAAGAAGGTGGGTTACGTGTGGAATGGCCAGAGCCTGAAATGGTAAAAGAAGTTCGGAAAATGGCTGAACACACGCGGGACTCCGAAGAGCTCTCAAAAACGGACCTTGAAATTCTAGCAAAAGCTCTTGAATATAAAGACAGGGGCATATTGCTTACGGACGATTATGCAGTCCAGAATGTTGCTGTGCAGCTTGGAATTCAGGTTAAACCCATTGCCCAGAAAAAAATAAAGGATATTATTATCTGGCAAAAGCAGTGTATAGGCTGCAAAAAAACTTTTGACAAAGGGGATGTCTGCCCTATCTGTGGTTCTCCCCTTAAGAAAAAAAGGAAAAAAAGTAGAAAAGAAAAGAGTTACTCTTGATCTGAAGAAAAAGATATAATGCTTGATAATGTAATAGTGTCTTTAATTGAGATAATGTACATTTGAATATAGTTTTCCAGGCAGTATTCGAGGCAAGCGTTGTGAATGAGTTGTAAAATGTGCCGAATAAGTGCCGAATAAAGTGCCGAAAAATACAGACAGATAAAAATTCAGGTGGGAATGGAGGCATGAAGAACATAGAAAATTTAATCCAGAAAGCTGTGGAATTGAAGAGTAACGGGCTTGTAACCGGCCAGATTGCCGACGAACTCAACGTTTCAAGGGAAACGGTTACCTGGCTTTTAACCCGTTCGAAAAAAGAAGTAGCAGCCCCCGCTCCGAAGGATATTTCCGTAAACTGGAGCAATATAGGAAAAAGTGCTACACGGCTCCACTACATCTCACTTGCGCTTTGCGACATGGTGCTTGAGACTCTGGAAATAACAAACGCCGAAGTCGACGTTGTTGTCGGTGTTGCTGCCAGCGGCATTCCCCTAGCAAGCATGATGGCAAATGAACTGGGAGCTGACTTTGCTCTATATCATTCTCGTAAAGGACAGGATGTAGTCCAGCCAGGTCAGAAAGGAACAATAAGCAGAAACTTCGGAGGCGTTGCCGGCAAGAACTGCGTGATCGTAGACGATGTTATTACCACAGGTTCCACAACTATGGAAGTCATTGAGCAGCTTCGGGAAATGGGCGGAAAACCAAGGGCTGTAGCAGTTCTCGTAGATAAAAAAGGCGCAGATATGATTGCTAATGTCCCGATCCGGTCTCTTGTAAGGATTGTACGCCTGGACTAAAAAGTAAAGCAAGGATAAACTGTTAATAACTCTTTTGTATGGGAGCCTTTCCAGGTGAAAGGTTTCCCAGAACTTACAGTATTTTTTAAAATTAGTGTTTAATTAAGATTGTCTTTATTATTTTATAAAAATTAAGATTGTCTTTATTATTTTATAAAAAATAGTCTGATGAGTCATTTTTAAAAGTACTTTATGTAAAAATTAAAACTATTAAAAAGACATGTTTTAAGATTATAACTTTTTGAGAACACAATATCTTAAAAACTCAATATCTTAAAAACTCAATATCTTAAAAATAGACTATTTAAGAATAGAATTTTTCTATCCAGAATAGAAGCAAAGGAAGGAAAGAGGCTATCAAAGCCCTTTAATACTCGACCTCTGCAGATCCTATCTTCTCGGCAAGCTTTGATAACACTTCAGTCCTCATTCCTTCTACAAACTTAATGCTGCCCACTACAAGATGTCCTCCTCCGCTGACACCTGCACCTTTCATTTCTTCTCGGAGTTCCCTGACGATTTTCGGAATATTCATAAGCACGCCCTTGGAACGAATGACCGCAAAGTCAGGGCCGTATCCGAGGGTTACCATAGGTTTATCCGGATTCCTTTTGGTGAGTACGTCGTGAACTTCTCCTGAGGTCTTTCCAGGTGGCGGAAAGGTGAATTTTTGAGCATAGTTTTCAACGTCTATCACGTTCATTATAGCCCCATTTGCCAGTGTTTGAGACTTTACATTAAAAAGGCAGGTCTCAAGCTGGTCCTGGATCATGATATTTGCCTGTTCGCAGAGCAGGGAAACAAGGTTTTTATGGGTTTCATGATCCCCGAGATCCAGAATATCGTCGATAAGGCCCTTTCCACTGCTGAATTTCAGCCAGAACTGTTCGTAGTCCAAGGCCAGAGCCATTTCCTTCAACTCTTCAAGGTTATAACGGTCCGAGACAAGAGAAATATATCTTTCAGCTTCCGGAGCCTCTGAACGGTCTCCAACTGCCGAAACCGCTGGGAGATGTTTTATTGTATCGCTAATGTCGGGATTGATCATACGAGCTACTTCAGCACAGAGCATTCCGGCAGTAACTCCGAAATCTCCTCCTACATGCGCAGGATTTACATGCCCTATAAGGTACTGGTCAACAATCTCATCTGGATGATGGTGGTCGATAACAAGCATATCAATTCCATATACTTTGGCCTGCCGCATTGAAGGTACGTCTTCTTCTGTTGATCCGTTGTCTACGAGAATTATAAGCGGCATTTTCTGCCCATGCCTGGAAAGATCTTCAAGCGCAAACGAAATATCCCTCGTAACATCGGCAAGTTCATAATAAGGAGCTTTGGACGGAGCACGCTTGTAGAAGTAATATTCCGCATCCATTCCCCCGATTTCCGTAATAAGGGGTAGGATCGCCCTTTCAATTGCAATTGCCGAAGTAATACCATCAGCATCGGCATGATGCCTTAGAATAATCGGGGTTGAATGGAGAATAGCTTTTTTGATTTCTTTGGCAACATGGAGCATCCTGGGTTTAAGTTTTTCCATAATCTCGCTTTTGACAAGGAAAGGAATATCCGCAGGAGTTGCTTTTTCGTCAATTACTCTCTCAACTCTGCCCTTGACAACTGCTTCCTTCTCTCCTGTCAGCAATTTCATGCTCATGACCTCGATCTGGATCTGGTCATCTCGAAGAGTTACTTCGCCGGTAATGGAAACAATCATTCCTACATCAATATGCGGATAGGACCTTTTCCCTGCACTCTCAAAGGCTGCACAGGGCACAAAGCCTCCCTCATCGCTAATTGTGAAAATCGTGGGCCCGCTAGTCTGCTTTACCTGAATTACTTCTCCTTCTATTCTGAGGAGCCTGCCTTTCATACTGGAGTCGATTTCAGCTGAATTCTTGAGTGGAAGCTCCTTTTCAAGCTCGACGGTTTCGTATTTTTTAATGGTTTTAGGTATCAGATCCAGCTTTCCTCCGGCTTTGATGCTTTTTACCAGAACAATCACGGAATCCCCTACTTCAGGAGGAACAACGATATTGCTAGAGTGCATAAGTCCTCTGACATGAGGGTTAAGGTCGACAAAGGCCCCAAAAGAAGCTTTACTGCTCACTACTCCGTGGTAAAGTTTTCCTGCTTCCACGTCCTTAAGGTCGCAGGACTCATCAAGGGCATAAACATACTGAGAATTGGCACAGGATTCGCATACTTCTTCATTGGGGTCCTGGGGGTTCTCAATACGTGCTCCACAAACCTTACATGTGTATATCTTCCCAAGACCATTACAGGTTTTACAGGGAGTAGTTACTTCAATACTTCCAGTACCTTTACATTTCTTACATGCAGCACCATTTTTTAAAAGGCTGTCAAGATTTTTTTCTGACATTTTCATGAAATCAATTGATTTTGATTTACCTTTGCCCTTACACTGAGGGCAGATTTCAGTTGAAACAACTTCATAGCCACGCCCGTGGCAGTCTGGACATTCCTTACTCATTAATATCAACACCAATGGTTCTTCCGAACCTGCGTTTTCTTGACATACTGTTTGCGGCTCAGAACACGTTTCTGAACCTGACAGTGTTTTTCGTTCTTATTGTCAGCTTTTAAGTACGCTGATCTAACTCTGTGACCTTATCAGGGCCAAAAATCAATATCATTCTGTTTCTTTTTCCCTGCTAACTCACTTTTCCCTGTTTTATATTTTCTATGTTCCAAATATAAGTGTTTTTAGAGACAACTATTTATCAGAATGAGTCTCTCGCAGTTTCTTCATAGTTTCATCCAATAATGCATCTGCATTTTTGACATTTATTTCCTTCTTCGATATCGCTCTAAATCTGAAAAGTGAATTCAATTGAGAATCTAGAGAAGGAAGTAATAATAAATAATACAATAATAATATAGCTTTTCAGATGTTTGTAGTGTGCAGGGTGCAAAATTTTTGAATAATGAATACTTAATTTATAGAAAGTTTATTATTGGTTCTCTGAATAAAGAATACTTAGTTATTATTAAGTCTAATCTAAATATTAATGGAATAAGAGGTCACAAAAATTATGAGCATCTTTACCAGTCAAATCTACATTCCTGTATTATTAGTTGTAATATTAATACTCTCACAATCAATAAAAATGGTTAACGAATATGAGAGAGTAGTTATTTTCAGGTTGGGCCGCCTAAGTGGTGTAAAAGGTCCAGGAATTTTTCTGATTATCCCAATTGTCGATAGAGCTTTAAAAATAGATCTAAGAGTTGTTGCGATCGATGTACCCAAGCAGGCCGTAATTACTAGGGATAACGTCACGGTTGAGGTGGATGCGGTTGTTTATTACAAGGTCATAGAACCCGGAGCTGCTATAACTCAGGTTGAAAATTACATGTTTGCAACTTCTACCCTTTCACAGACTACTCTAAGAGACGTTATGGGCCAGATGGAACTTGATGAGCTGCTTTCGGAAAGAGAAAGTATTAATAAGCAAATTCAAGAGCTTCTGGACAAGTATACCGATCCCTGGGGGATCAAGGTTACAGGAGTCACAATTAGAGACGTCTCCCTGCCTGATACAATGAAGAGAGCAATTGCCAAACAGGCTGAAGCCGAAAGAGAAAAGCGTGCCAGGATTATCCTTGCGGAAGGAGAATCTCAGGCTGCGCAGAAAATGAGAGAAGCTGCAACTTCCTATGAAGGAGTACCTGCAGCAATTAAATTGAGAGAACTGCAAACTTTAGCCGAGATTTCCAGAGAAAAGAACCTCATAGTAGTTACTCAGTCCCAGGCTTTTGAAACCGGAAATATAGCGGCTTTATCTACATCTATTGCAGAAAGAAAAGAGCAGCAAAGGCAGGAATAAGCATAAAAAGGACTACAATAGCAAAAAGAACTGAAGGAAATGGATGAGCAAGAAAAGGCCGATAACCATGTCTGTAAAAAGAGGTCCGCATTTCTTCTTTATTTTATTCCTGTGTTTCATCCTCATAGCCGTTTCTATACCTTCTGGGGATGCAGGACCTCAACAGAAAGTACTTGTGCTTGAAATATCCGGGGCTATTACACCGGCTTCAGATGATATTATAGCAGACGCGATAGAAAAAGCTGAAAATGAAAATTTTGAGGCTCTTGTAATTAGCTTGAATACCCCAGGTGGAGGCCTGGATGAAACTCAAACAATCATAAGCGCAATTGAGAATGCAAGCGTGCCTGTTATCGGGTATGTGCCTGAAAGTGGTAGAGCCTGGTCAGCCGGGACTCTCATCCTCATGGGAACAGATATTGCTGCAATGGCGCCTTTCACGGTTATAGGGTCAGCTCAGCCCGTTCAGATGTCTGTGGAAGGAACAAAACCCATAACAGAGGAGAAAATAATAAATGCCCTTGTCAAATTCTCGGTTGCAACAGCCAGTAAACACGGGAGAAACGAGACCTTTGCAGAAGAAGTTATAACGAAAAATAAAAATCTCGATGCTCAAGAAGCCCTGCAGACTGGCGTAATAGAATACGTAGCTCCTTCTATCCCGAATTTGCTGACACAGATTGACGGGCAGGAAGTAAAAGGAAAAGTCCTGCAAACCGAAAATGCAGGGATAGAAAACTATGAACCTCCGTTTTCTCTCTCCCTTTTAGGGTTGATTTCAAACCCGATTATTTCCTCTCTTCTTTTGACCCTGGGAATTTATGGGCTAATTTTTGGGATCTCAAGTCCGGGAGCCGGAGCAGAAGTTTTTGGACTCATTTCAATCGCACTCGGGTTGATTGGAACAGGCTTTGATATCAATATAGGAGCAATTTTCCTCATTCTTTTAGGAATAGGACTTCTGATCATTGAGATTAAAGTACCCGGATTTGGGATATTCGGGTTTGCGGGTCTCATCAGCCTCATAATAGGAAGTATACTCCTTGTACCCATGGGAAGCGAAAATATTTACACCCCCGAGTTTCGAAGGGTTCTCACCCTGACGGTTGTTGCCCCTACGGTTGTTTTCGGATTGTTCCTGGTTTTTGCAATCTACAAAGTAACAGAAATCAGAAAGAAAAAACCGGTTATTGGAGAGTTTATAGGAGAAACTGCCGAAACTATAGACCCTTTAGGGCCTCAAAAGATAGGCTTTGTCCGCTATAAAGGAGAATACTGGAAAGCTCGTTCAGAAGAGGAAATTGAACCGAAAGTAGATGTTGAAATCACTGGAAAAATAAGGGAAACCCTTTTAGTAAAAAGAAAAATGTAATTATTCCCTCTTCTCCGGCTCAATTTCTTTTTTCTTTTACTTTTCGCTAAAGCCTTTTTTAAAAGGTTTTTGATTTTACCTTCGATTACACAATTTTACTAATTTTCGCTAAAGCCTTTTTTTAAAAGGCTTTTGATTTTACCTTCGATTACACAATTTTACTAGTTTTCGCTAAGCCTTTTTTCAAAAGGCTTTATTTACTTCTTATTTTTTCAAGGACTTTTTGTTTCTTTTCAATAGCTTCAAGCGCAGCCTTATCAATTGCTGCTCTCATTTCTTCAAAACCCCTTGGATTCCCTTCTCCATGAACTTTTTTAACGGGTGTATATGCAGACTCTCTAAATCTTGGCGTGAAGTCCCTGCATTCGCCATTTAAGAAGATTTCAGCTCCATTTCCTTCCTCAACGTGCCCTATGACATCAATTTTAATATCTGCAGCTCTGACAGTATCAAGGATTTCATCAGCGTATTCAGGGGGAACAATTATGAGCAGGGCATCGAGAGAAACTCCAAGGTAGTCGATTTTCAGACTTTCAAGCATTGAAAGCACCTTTGGGTTCACAAGAGCCCTTAGTTTTTCTTCTTCAAAGACCAGTTTTACCCTTGCGGTCTTTGAGATTTCCTTAGCATCGCCCCGAATTCCTCCGTTCGTAACATCGGTCATCGAATGTACTTTTTTATGCAGTCCGGACTGCAATAGGGCCTCACAGGCTTCCAGGAAACGAATGTTAATGGTTTCCTCCACAACTTCATGCATACCGTAGTAAAGCGCAGTTGTGGAAATCGTACCCCCACCTGCGCCTTCAGTCATGAGGATAAGGTCTCCTACTTCGGTCCGGTTCCGTGATGTAAGAGAAGAGGTTATGCCTACAGCTCCAACCCCACCTGTCATGCGTTCACCTATAACCATGTCCCCGCCGATTCGAAGCGTGCTTCCTGTAATAAGTGGTATTCCGGTAAGTTCCGATACCGTGGTTATTCCTGCAATATGGTCAAAGATCTTTGCTACATCCCCGTCGTCTGCTACATGAATGTCGGAGAGCATTGCCAGGGGGCGAGCTCCCATAGCATATATATCACGCAGAGCTGCCCGAGCTACGTGAAAGCCCGAGAGAAAAGGAAAGTCGCTCAGGCGAGAATGAAGCCCGTCAACTGTAACCACAAGGTAGTCTTCACCGATTTTGACAACTCCGGAGTCGTCGAGCTGGGAACTATCTACAACAGCACCTGTCTTGCCTATAACTTCTCCAAGCTTGGAATGAACGTAAAAGTCCCCTGTACCCCTGGAACCTACCCCAAATTCTCCCATTGAAACTCCTGAGACAGTGGGGCTTAACACGTCTCCTTTCACATCAAGTGTCGCTTTTGCCTCACAAACGACCGCAGCCGCGATCTCATGAGCTTTTTCCAAACTTATATGCTTAATTTCAAGAATTCTAGAAGCAAGCTTTGTTTCAAGCCCTGCTTCGTTTGAGGGGTCCTCCCTGAGAGCCCGTTTTGCGTAGCCTTCTATATCCATAGTAACCATCTCTTGCAGATCTTTCTGCCCTGTAAGATAGCAGGGCAGGAATAGTTTGGCATTCAAGTATCAGTCTATTTTGAAGTAATCTGTTATTTTGAGGTAATCTGTTATTTGAGGTAATCTGTTATTTTGAAGTAATCTGTTATTTTGAGGTAGTCCATTAATTTGGGATAGCCTGTTAATTTCAGATGCTCATCGCAAAGTGTGTAGGAATCAGAACTAATAATCCAGAAAAAATGAAAAAATGATTGAGCACAAGGGATAACTTCTTAGAGAAATCCTTTCAGCACATATCTACAAAGTTTTTCAGAACCTTCAACCCGATAGCTCCACTTTTTTCTGGGTGGAATTGGGTACCCATAACATTACCTTTAGAATTTACGACAGAAGCTGAAAAGTCCAGCCCATAATTGCAGGATGCAAGGGTGTTTTCAGGCGCGGTGTCCACATAGTAGGAATGGACGAAGTATACGAAAGAGTTGTCAGGAATCCCTTCAAATAGAGGGTGGTCCTGCTTGATTTTAATATTGTTCCAGCCAACATGAGGCACCTTTAGTTCGGATTTTGGAAAGCGCAGCACCTTTCCCGAAATAAGGTTCAGCCCGTCAGTAAGCTTTCCTTCCTCCGAAGAACTCATGAGAACCTGTTGACCAAGACAGATCCCGAGCATCGGCTTGCCTGACCGTGCGTATTCTTCTATAGTCCCTTTGATGGGGTCAAGGCACTTCATCGCGTCCACAAAAGCGCCAACGCCCGGGAGAATTAAACCGTCTGCGGCAAGAATTTCCTCAGGATCCCCTGAGATTGCGGGACTTGATCCGACGTGCTCAAGTCCTTTTTGAACACTGCGGAGGTTTCCAAGCCCGTAATCGAGAATCACAATTCTTTTCATAGCTTTAACAAACTAAGTTAAGATAGATTAACTTTACGCATAACGAAAAGTACAGCACGAGGATCATTGAAGGACAGAAGGAAACCAATTAAAAGAAAGATAAAATATGAAAAGAAAAAAAGTAGACAAAATATAAAGGGATTGTAAAATCTTTTGCAGTTAAGACCTCCCCGCAGGAAGGCTGTAAGAGCTATTCTCCCTTTCAAAAGTCACCTTGTATTTGCCACAATGTACACATTCATAGCGTTTTTCGAGCACTGTTGGCAAAAAGAACAATGCCCCGCTTTTCCGCTTCCATTCATGCAGTCCTAAAAAACACAAGAAACTACGGTTACGATCCGATTCGTCTGAGTCGTCAGAACATTCTTGAGCCAAAAAACTGTTTCTCCTCGTTTCTGATTGTTAAGGTTATTCTACAATAATATGTAAATTATGGTTAAAAGAACTATATAAATACATAGCTCTTATGAAAAATAACAGGAAGTTCTGCTATCGATAACTATTTCTAACTAAATATACACGAGTAAAACCATATTGATCATATATGATGAGATTATGATTCAATTATGACGAGATTATGATTCAATTTACAAATCTTCCTAAATATATTTTATTTTATTGTTGGCGATTAATCACGCTTTTTCGTTGTTCATCAGTCAGTTATTAAACTCCTTGTTTTCAATAAAATCAATATCATTCAACCTTTTTTGGTAGGCGGAATAGTTATGTCCATTATGTTCTTGCGGATTCTAACTTGGTTCTGTGTATTGAAAGTAGGGAGAACCTTCGCATTGAACCTACTTCCTTAAAGACTGTTATATGAGTCTGTCCTCAGGGCTTGTTTTGTTCCAGGTTTTAATGGCCTCCCACTGGACTTTGTAAAAGCTTTGTCTGAGCTTCATCTATGAAGAAAATCTTTGTCTCCTGGATTTCTGGGCCACACTCAAGTGTTTCTAGTCTTCTCCAGAGGTCTGCAACTGTTACTATCTTACAAGCTTCAGTTGTTTACTATGAGCTTATCTTTCTTTTTAAACTCAGACTTTCTTTTTAAACTCAGAGATACATCCCCAGGCTTCTCTCTGAGTCGAGTTATAACATCGATTTTCTGCTAGGCTTCCATTCTTCGCTTATTCTAAATCTTTAAGAGATATCATACGAGCTGCAACAAAATATTAATAATGTCTCGTGTTAATAACTTAGTAAAATTATTGAGGGTGGTGAGACTATAAAGAAATTTAAATTTATTAGACATGATGAGAAAGCTATGGAACTCCCGATTAATATTGTAGTCATGTTGGTTGTCGGGATGGTTGCCCTTGCAACACTCATTTCGATCATGCCGACCCCAACAAAGGATATGTCGGTATTTGTGGAAGATGCAGGGCTTAGTGTAAGTACCCTTGAGAAAGGGAATTCAATAATAGTGGATGCCAGTACTGCAGAAAACCCTTTTGACATAGTCGCAGTTGTAAAGGTAACTGACAGCGACGGAAATCCTGTAAGAAATGCAAACGTTATTCTGAGAGGGCTTGGTGGAGCAGCATCAAATACTACGGATGCTAATGGGTTTACTTACCTGACAACCCCACAAGGCGCAGAGGTCAGACTTGACCCTAACCAGAATGAAGGAACAATGGACCTGAATATTGTGGCCGACGGTTTTTATGACTACGAGAAAAAAGATGCTGTTATGATCATCAAGACCAGGTGATTGTGCATCTTCCAAAAGTAAAACTGAAAGGAGGAGCCGTACATACTGCGTGATAAATTCAAACACGACGAAGCAGGAACTCTGGGGCTTCCAATAAGGATTGTCGTGCTTACGGTTGTGGGTCTTATAGGATTTTGCACGATTCTTACGGCCCTGAGCAATGCCCCTACTCCTCCAAAACCTATGTATGCTACAGCAAATATGAGTGTAATTTCTTTACCTTCCACTGAAGGAGACAGTAATACGGAAACAAACCTCAGCTTGCCTGTAAAAGTGTTTGACAGCGAGAATCGCGGTATAAGGGACGCAAATGTGATTGTCTGGAGCCCGGATAGGAAGAAAGCCTATTCAGGGGTTACAGACCTCGAAGGAAATGTAATATTGATAATTTCTAATTCCGGACTGCCTCCAGGAAAAGCTGAAGGATACATTAAGATAAAAGTAATGAGAGAAGGATACAGAGATTTCACCAGCGATTATTTTCTGAAGGTGATTCGGAGCTGAATTTCTCTGATAGATTTATGCTGGAAGAGTCTGAGGCAAAAAGGATACTGAATCTTATTTTTGTATCATTTCTCCTTACTTTCTGTTCTCTGCATTTTCTGTTCTCTGTATTTTCTGTTCTCCGTACTTCTAGTTCTCCGTACTTCTAGTTCTCCGTACTTCCTATTCTCTGTATTCTCTGTTTTTTCATGCTTGTTACGTTGCGAGAATCCTACCCGGTATGCCAAATATTAGGTATGTGTTTCCTCTACTGCTGCAAGATCACCGTTGTTAATATTGCTAACTGAGTTGTGAGCCTCGTACACATACCGTTGTCCTCTCATTGCCGACAGCACTGCAGCTATACCACAAAGTACAGCTCCGATTATGAACGAAATCCGTAGCGCTGGCATGAATGCCTGCTGTAATGTCTGTGGGAACCAGTAGTTACTTGTAAGTGTGGTCACGATTTGCTGCGGTATTGAGCCAACAATACTTGAATTCATAGAGCTCAGAACTGAATCCATAGGGTTGTAGCCCAGGAAAGCAGAGAACAAAGCGTTGGTTGGTGACATACTGGCTAGATAACTGGCGAGCTGTTGCACAGCAGGGATAACCTGTTCAGACCCAAAGCTGGCTAACGAAGCCTTAACTGCACCTGGGAAAGCTTCCTGAATTCCCACAATCACAACGGTGAAGAATACGGACATACTCAGAGTACTGGCTGAGTTTGCCAATGTGGACAACATGCCCGACGCGACACCCCGGTTCTGAGGCGGCACAGAATTCATTATCGATGAGCTGTTAGGAGAGGCAAACATACCATTACCAATACCCATGAAGAAAATCAGTATTCCTAGCTCCCAGTAGTCGAAGTTATAGGGAAGTAGTGAGAGCCCAACGAAGGCAAATGTAACGATAGTCATCCCTGTGGTGGCGATCCATCGAGGCCCATACTTATCCGAGAGCACCCCGGAAATCGGGCCCATGATCATAAAGCCGAGAGTCATGGGTAACATATAGATACCTGCCCATAACGGCGTATCTTCAAAGCGGTAACCATGGAGTGGCAGCCAGATACCCTGTAGTAGAAGAATAAGCATGAACATGGCACCACCTCGTGCAATAGCTGCAGTAAAACTGGCGAGACATCCGTAGGCAAAAGCCCTGATTTTGAAAAACTCCAGCTTGAACATTGGGTTCTTCACCTTGCTCTCGACAAACGGGAAAGCAATCAGCAATGCAATTCCTACACCTAAAGCTGCCATTACCCAGGGGTTATTCCAGCCCATTGCATCGGTGATACCATCATGCTCGTACGGCATCAGGGCATAAGTGACGCCTATCAAAAGTGAGGTCAGCCCGCCGACAAAAAGTAAGTTTCCTACAATATCGAGACTGGTTCTGGATGCCCGGAACGAAATATCCTTCATCTTCCAGTAGGACCACACTGTTCCAAGGACAGCAAAGGGAATGTTGACCAGGAACACATAGCGCCAGTTGTATGTCGCCAATACGCCACCGAGCAGCAAGCCAATGAACTGACCGGACATAAAGGCTACCATATTTATGCCGAGCGCCTTTCCCCTCTCGCTAACCGGAAACGCATCTGTAATAATAGCTGAGCCGTTTGCTATAGTGAATGCACTGCCTACAGCCTGTATGAGCCTGAAAATAACTAGTTCCAGGGCACCAGCATTGCCTGTGCCAGGCGTTAGATAGAGCAGGGTTGAACCGATAGCAAATATCAGGAATCCCAGCCGGAACAGTCTTACCCGACCATACATGTCCGCCAGCCGACCAATAGTGAGGAGCAGTGTAGCTGTTACCAGGCCAAAGCCCATCAGGAGCCACAGCAAGTACTGGAATGCACCTGGAGCCATTGGGTTCATCTGGATTCCCTTGAATATTGCGGGAAGAGAGATCAGGATAATGCTGCCGTTAATAGAGCCCATCAGTGATGCAAGGGTCACATTAAACAGTGCAACCCATTTGTATGCAATACTCTTCTCCTTGTGATTTTCACTCAATTTATTACCTTCCGTTTTTATTGATTTCATCTTCTTGATTCTGGAAATCACAGTCTTGCGCCGCCTCAGACTGCTGCATAACATCCTGGGTATCGTCGACCTTCCCGTTAGCATCACTGTTATCGTCACCTTCAATCACATTGTTGACGATCCGGGACATTTCATTCAGGAGTTCCAGTTTTTCCTGTGTCATGCGGTCCAGTCCTTTCACTCCCCTGGGAGTGATCGTGTATACTCTCCTGCGTTCGATCCCCTCGCTCTGGATGAATCCTTTTGACTCAAGTTTCTCCAGGATTGGGTAGATCGAGCCTGCGCTCGGAGTCCAGCGCCCGTTTGAGCGGAGCTCGACCTTTTTGATGATGTCATAGCCATGAGTAGGTTTCTCTTTAATAATTTTCAGTACAATGTACTTGAGAAAAGCCCGCCTGATTTCTGTACACATTTTATTATTATCGATGCTTTCTTCCATGTTTCATCCCCCGATATATCGGCAGGTGATATAGCGGTAGATAATATAATATTTATATCTTTTTGGTAACTATTAATCATATAAAATTAGTTAGAGCATGTTGGTTTTGAAGTCATAGACATGCCAGGTAACTAATGATGAAAAAAGAAAAAGTATGATCAATTGATACTAATTAGAGATGATTAACTCGCTGAAATTTACCAATTGAATCTGAATAAAGGGCAATGTGCCAATTTTTCTGTAAAATCAAAAATTTTAAGAAATTATGTGGTAGGAAATTCCATATCGAAAGAGCAATTTTCTCCATAGCATGCAAAAACTTTACTTCAAATTTACAGCAAATTTGAAACACTGCCGTCAATCCTATATATTTGAGTTATAAAATGTAAATAAATACACTTATTTTTTATTATCCTCATTTATAGAAAAATAATCATCCAAAATGTTAATAAATTTAAAACAGTATATCATTATGTAACTTAATATGCTTATTTATATTTTATATTTGACTTAAAATAGCCAAAAAACAATTTTTAAAAAACCAGCAATTATCTTTTGAACAAGCCTATTCTATAACTCAAAATTTCTTTTTTGGATCTCAAATCATGATACTCAATAATTTTTGATTGTGGAACATATTTCTGAAATTTTTATCGATTCGAGGACCAAATTGGTTTTGGGATAGGCTCACGGTGTAAGTATAGAATAACTTCTGATTTTTTTGATCAGTGAATTTATTGTCTGCCTACTTGATTATATTTTGACATTTGACATACTTAGAAGCTCTAGGTTAAGTCAAAATAAACTTTTAATATTATTTAAATTTATAATTTCTCAAATCGCCTTTGGTCCACTTAACCTTAATGAAGATAGGCAAATTCAAGTACAGGTATCAATTATGCATACATATAATCGTTGTTTAAACGCCCCGATGTGAACAACTTGGTTATTATTGGCAAATCGGTACTCTTCACAACAAACAATTCTCTTTTACCAAAACGTACACAGCCGTTATGTATACTGTAGTTCACCCCTCCTGATTTTAATCTATTCCTTGCTTCATCAAAGTGTTTGTAAGGAACTTGCAAAACGGTGATGTCGGAAGAATGCACTTTTAATATACACTCACTATATGCTTTGTTAAGGTTGCAGTCTTTTTGTTTCGATACTATTTCAGTTGTTATAGCGTCAGCTTCAGCTTTATCTGAAAATACTTTATTTGCAAACTTCTTGAACTCCTCAACAGTTACAAAGATTACAGGAAGCCAACACTTAGTTTGAGTATTACTTTCAGAAATATCCCACGCGAGTGGCAAATCTGGAATATTGCCTGAGAAGTGTTCAAAAAGAATACTCATGCAAGGCACTGGAATAAGTTCTCTCTTTTCAATTAATACACTTAATGCCGTGCATACTGATTCTGAAAGTCCAAAAGCATGTAAAACATTTCGTTGCTCAGGGTCAGATAAAGTATATTCTCCCTTCCCAAATGTTTTAGATAAGTCAGTACTTGTTGCAAATCCGACACTTTCTATATAACAAAGAATCTGTTGTTGTAATGGACATGACTTTATTATCTCAGCTAGGTCATCATTCATCTTCTAAACTCCCCCATATTTCTAAACATCAATTCGAGTGAAAACTGCATTATTAGATTACATACTGAGTAAATTCCAGTTCCATTTTGGTATTTGTAATGATCATGTAAAAGAAACAAATTCAAAGTTGGATTAAAGTATTGGGCCACATGCATACGATATATAACGCAATAAGCGAAATTGAAAGAGAGAAATAATTTTAGGATAAAACAGCATTTTTGAATTTAATTTAAATGTAAAGACTTTTTTTCGATTTTACAACTTGCCTGTCAATACTTTCTTCCTGCGGTTGGCCATGTAAAACTTCATAAAAACGGCTCCTGCCATCAGTATGGCAAGTCCGGCAGAAAAATAAGGAGATTTTATGACATCCCATCTACCTGACCAGACAAGGAAGCCTGTAAGAAAAAGCGCTGAAGACCCGGCAATTCCTGAAATCTCAAAAGGAATTTTCATAGAGCCGAGGGTAAGCCTGTTCTGGTTTTCGAGGATTTCTACACGGGACTCAAGTTCCTTTATATATTCACTTTTTGCATCTTGTTGAACCTTAAGATTATGGAACTCCATATCCAGTTTTTCGATTTCGGGTTTGAGGTTGTTATGAGTAAAATTCGAAAGCTCGGATAGAGCAGCATGAAGGGAACGGAGATTTTCGGATAGGCTTGAAAAAACCTCATTTATGCTCTTGATTTTATAATCGGCTCCGGGCATCTCGGAGGAATTTTCCCCGGATAATTTAGAAAAATTCGAAGGTTCGCTCGAAGGAAGTACTGCACTGAATTCAAAATTTGAAATATTCCCTTCCGAAACTGAAGGAACTAAATCCGAGAAAAAAGAATTTCCGCGAATAGAAGCTTCAGGAGAAACCGACGGCACCTGTGGATAAATTGAGGAATTTGCAGCGATGCTTCCTGCATTTTCCCTCGGAAAAAGTTCTGAGAAATTTCCTGAGAAAAATCTGCCAGTTTGCAGTTCAGGAGAAGCTTCCATAGAAAGGCGTCTCTCGACTGCCCTGAGTCGTTTTTCAAAACTTCTTATGCTCTGATCGAAAACCTCGATTCTTCCCTGCAAATCCTCCCTAACTTCTGGATCTGCCTGACGTAACTTATTCAATTAACCATTACCCCCGTAATTTTGTACTACAGAATCAGGCCCGAGACTATATAAAATTTTTGAGGTTCACATGTTGTTAAGATTAATAACACAAAAAGTCAGAACCAGAAAAGAAGAATGACAAAAGGAAAGAACGAAAAAGGAACAAAAAAGGAACGAAAATAGAAGAATAATATAAAGGAGGAAAAATCAAACATAATATAGGAAAACTGAATGTGAAAAAAGAAGAATAACAAAAAAGGAAAATAAAACATAATTATAAAAAATTGAAAGTGAAACTAGAAAAATAACGTAAAAAAGGGAAAAGTAGCTCGAAAGGAATAAAACAGAGAGATTAAAAAGTACGGTAGTCCCTCAATAATCAGCTGATATTTTCCAGAGTACCCACAAATTCGCTTTTCGCTCTCATTTTCTGCTTTGTGTATGCTTCAGTTTTCTGTAAGCAGGTAAGCTTAAAAAACAGATGTGAATGAGCAAAAATACTCAAACACAAAATATCAACCATCTACTAATTCACGACCAGGATTTGAAATATGCCCGAAATTTATAATTTGTATTTGCTTATACTATATACCCATTATTTGAGGAGTAGAATGAACCTGAAAACTCAATATGATTGCTTAAATATTGACTGGAATCGTGTATCTGAAATATTGAAAGAAGTTAATATGGCATCTTTTGAAGGAGATGTGCATAAGAGGTGCTTTGAAAATAGTCATACTGTTATATTTGTTTTTGATAACGAGAAACTAATTGGTTTTGGGCGTGCAATTTCAGATGGAATATATCAAGCTGCAATTTATGATGTAGCAGTACTGCCTGAGTATCAGGGTAAAAAGATAGGCAGTCTAATTGTTGAACACATTTTGAACTCACTTCCGCAATGTAATTTCATATTATATGCTTCGCCTGGAAAAGAACCGTTTTATGAGAAATTGAACTTTCGAAAAATGAAAACAGGAATGGCTTTATTTCGATATCCAGAAAGGATGCAGAATATAGGTTTTACTGAATAAATCAAAGTAAATCTAATTGACATCTCAAATGCTCTATCAAGCCTATAATTTGGCATGAAGGTACTTGAAATAACTTTCATAATTTTGTGCATGTTATTCAATGAATTTTGTGTTCGTTTAGCATGAAAATACGTGAAGATATCTCTCATGTGCTCCTTTCCTTCTTTTTTCACAAAAATGCAATTATTCTACTAATTATTTTGACACGTCCAAAAAAGTAACAAATATATAAAAGTAATAAATAAAAGTAACAAATAAATAAAAGTAATAAATAAAAGTAATAAATAAAAATAAATAAAGAAAAGTAATAAATAAAGAAAAGTACTAAATAAAGATTAAATCAGTCTTATTTCAATTGTTTCTCCTTTATCCTGAGCTTCCAGAATTTCAGATGCAAGATCCGAGTTTGCCCTGAGTTTCACATCTCCATGCCGGCTTACGGTTGCACTGAAAAGGTACTGGTCTTCAAGATAAATTTCCACATCCTTTCCTGCAAGCTCTGGTGCTCCAAGAATAAGGTGCTTTTTATCTCTTTCGATGAATGGATGAACAGAAGAAACACTGGGCTCTTCCTCAAAGCTGGTTGTCTTTCGTTTCCCTCGGGGAGCTCTGCTTTCAGCTCCATGCTTCCGGCCTTTTGCAGCTCCTGGGGCTCCGATTTCCAGTTCTCTTACATCAATATGCAGGCCAAGAACATTTTCGATCCGGTCAATGACATTCCCACCTTTGCCAATAACTTTTCGTACTTCGTCTTCCCGGACCTTTACGATTGCACTGTCGTCTGAAGTCACTTCAACTTCAACCGGGCCGGAGGCATACCTGCCAATAACATTTCTTATTTCCTCTTCCGCAAGCTTCCAGGCAGGTTTCCTTAGCTCGGTAGGAAGCCCTACTGGCATAACAACAACCTGTTCCCCATAGGTATAGATTTCATATTCGATTTTTCGGGTCTCAAAATCGGCAATGACGATTACCGGCCTTGCAAGATCCTGCTCGGTCATCCCATGAGGAACCTTGACGGTAAACTCAAGTACCAGAACCTTTGACACTTCTCCTTTATCAATGAAAATAACGGTATCTACTACCTGGGGAATTACTCCCAGTTCAACTCTTCCGATCAGGCGTTGAATTGCGTCCACTGCCCTGGTTGCATGTACTACCCCGATCATTCCCACGCCCGCAAGCCGCATATCCGCAAAAATCAGGAAATCGCCGGTTTTCCGGACCTCATCATAGATTGTATAATCCGGCCTGACCAGAAGCAAAAGATCTGCAGTATTTTCCATCCTGCCGTTCAAAGGTGAGTACTGGGTGATTTCAGGAGGCACTTGGAGGTCTCTTGGTGACTCCATAGTTTTAACTACCTGCCCACGGTCATTCAGGTATCGAGCAACTCCGGCGGCAAAAGTAGACTTCCCGGCTCCAGGTGGGCCGGCAATAAGAATACCACGTTGGCTTACAATCCTCTCTTTGAGTTTATCGCTCAGACGGTAATGTTCAAGATCCACAACCACAGTTGGCCTTACAACCGTAATTTCCATATCATCGGAAAAAGGCGGGTGAGCAATTGCAACTCTCATATTCCGGATCTGCAGGACCGTAGCTCCACTTGAAGACATCTCGATAAAGGATTCGGGGTCCAGTCTGGCTCTTTCGATAAGTTCCCTCGAGATACTGGAAAGTTCCGCAGAAGTAGCAGGTTCGTCACGAATTTTTACGTAACGTATATCCCCTACAGGTCCTTTCTTGGCCATAGGAGACACTCCGTTTTTGAGATGTACAGACATCGTATCTTCAGTGAAAAAATGCTCTACTTTAAGAGGCGGAAGTTCGGATGGCTCCAGGACTTTAGGATGCATGTACTCGATATCAAGCCCTTTTGCTTTAGCTATAAGAGACTGTACCCTGTCTTCGCTTAAAAACAGCCCTCCTACCTCAATAGCCGTACTTCGGATAAGGGCATCTATCCTGCCTTCTTTAGAGAGTTTAATCTCCTCAATTGTGGGCTGAACCCCACTGAACTGAAGGAGAATTTCATTCTTTTCTGCTAGCTTGCGGAGTTCCAGAAGTTCTTCAAGCCCTTTAAATCCTATTTCTCTGCCTTTATTTGCCTGGGCCTCAAGTTCCGATACCACAGCTTCGGGAATAATAATTTCAGCACCCCTGAAATCCCCGCTTCTAATGCGGGATGAAAGCCTCCCGTCGATAATCACGCTTGTATCCGGAACTATTCTCCATATCCGCTTCTCATCAGCCATATAAATGGATATAGAGCAGGGAAGTATATAATATAACTCTTTAATTATCTAATACAATACATATACACAATTATATGTTTCAACACAGGTAATCGGAACTGGATAAATACATTACCTTTTACTGTAAAAATTATTATTGAATATTCTTGTAATGAAAGGATTATACGGAAATATCAAGAAGCTAAGAGGACAGTCGCATAAAAAAAATAGTAAAGTGAATTTTAAAAGTAAATATAATTCAGAAAATAAGCTTAAACTCATATTTGTCGCAAAAAGATATATTACTATTTTATAAAACAAGCTTTATATAAAAATAGTACTTTCCCTTCTATTTATTACAATCTTGAATAAAAAAAATCAAATTTTCGTTAATATTGGTTTCTAATTTATATTTCTCTAATTATTATATCCGCTGGATAATAATTAACTAACGATACAATAAAAAATCACTTTTATCGGCAAATAATAAAGCAATATAGTTTACCAATTAGATAGTCTTCCAGAAATATACATGGATTATTGATTCTTAAATTAAGTATATTTGCTAATAAATAGTGAATTGAAGAACCAGTCAAGGTGAAATTGTATCGAATCCAGCATAATGATGGAGATGATATATATGAGAGACCAAAAATTTAACAAAATGAAGAAGGTAGTCTTTATTTTGTTTGCAGTCTTTTTTGTAGTAGCTGTGACTGCTGCATCAGCAAGTGCATGTACCTCAAAAGTCAGTGACAACAAATGTAAAAGCAACCTTAAAGAAAAGGTAACTAAAGAAAAAGTTAAAGACATAGCGAAGCCGATTCAAAGGGCAGCTAAAGAAAAAGTGGCTGATAAAAAAGTAGCTCAAGAAAAGCTGGGCAACAAATTCTTAGACTTCGTAGAGAATAACTGGTTTGGAAATTCCGAGGGAGGCAATTATGACAACGAATGGGGAGGCGATTGGGACAATGGATTGTTCGGAGACGATTGGGACAACGGTTGGAACTGTTAACTGTCGACAGGTCTAACCATGGACTAAGCTGTAGATAAATTCTATTAATAAGGACCCATTTGTAGACTCCGCATCGGATTGCAGAAACAATGAGACTCTAAAAGTTATTGGAGTTTTTCTTGATAGGACTTATGCAGTAAATGAGCTAAATGAGCTAAATAAAGTTCGAGCAGTTCTGTAACAAGCATTGTAGGACGTATGATTTTAAGGTTCCATGCCGCTGTTTTTCGATTTAACTGCGTAAGTCCTATCATCAAAATCTAAAAATGAACAATGGATTTTAAGGTTCCATGCCGCTGTTTTTCGATTTAACTGCGTAAGTCCTATCATAAAAATCTAAAAATGAACAATGAAACAAATAACTCAATGTTTCTTAAATTTTTAATTTCTCAAATTTTAAATCCTTGAAAAATCGGTTCTCGGAAGGAGAGGGAAGAAACACCTTTGAAATTTTCATTCCTGTCATTTAAGAAAAACGGAATAACAGAGGAACTTCTTTTCCCTGCTTCACTTTTGAGTCCCAGATTCTCTTTCTGGGATCGAAATATTTCTTTTATTAAAAGTCATTTCTTCTATATTCAACAGGTCTTAATTTGACAGGTAGTAATAAGAACTGAATAATTTTCGCTAGCATATTTCAGATATTCCGAAGATTCTTCTTATTTTTCACTGATTCTCAGATGTACCGAGTCTCACTTATTTTAAGTTAAATATAATCTATTTTTTTACACTTTAACTACTCAAAAGTGAGGTTCTCTTATAAAACTTTTATAGTATTTATTTTTTTCGTAAGATGGGCATTTCGGAATTAGTCATTTAAAGTATATTAATTTTTATTTTTTTAGTATCAGAAAAAGGAACAAGATCAGGAATATATGTATATATTACTTATAAAATTATATGTAATTGTAATACCATAAGAGTGGGTTTACAGGTCTATTTCAGGCAAATAACGTGAAAATGTATAAAAGTTTGTAAAGAGGTTTTCGGGTGTTATATAAGAAAATACCAATGCAAACGTATGAATACTTTCACAAGATATTCAGTGGAAGTACTCAAAATACTTTTAAAATCTGCAATGAATGTGGTGGAGCGTGCGAGCATAATAAAATCGGAACTCTATTGCCTGGGGAAGAAGAGTATATGGCAGAAAAAATGGGTATTAACGTTTCGGAGTTTAAAATTCGCTACCTTGATGCTCTGAAAATGGATGATGGAACTTTAATATATGTATTAAAATTAGGAAAGTTGTGTCCATTTTTAAGTGACGAAAATACAGAATGTGAATGTCGGGATTTTAAGCCTATATTCTGTAAAATCTACCCTTTAGTTCTTACTCTTGAAGATGATAAAATAAATTTTACAATAGATAACTGGTGTAAGCTGTCAAGAAAAAAAGCTTGCAGGCTTTATTTTGAAACTGCCATACCGCTTTTGTCAAGCCTTGCAATTCCAATAGAATGGTTAAGGCATGTAACTAGCTATGATAATCTCTGCTTTAACTACGATAAATTGAAAGAATACAGGCGTGGAAAAAATAAGTATGCAGTTTTTTCTCTGGACGAATTGTTGAATTTGCAGAAGGCTGAGATCGAAACTACCAGTCTGTGTGTTGATTTCGGTCAGGATTTCGGTCCGAAAGTTGAAGACCCCATTTTTTTACTTTAAACTGGAGTGGTCGAGTTCAAGCCTCTGTATTTTGCGATTAGGTTGGAATGTATTTGGTTGTTTTGTGGAAAAATTACTGCATTTTTTACTTGAAAATAGCTGAAGGTTCCGGCAAGTTCACCGGAACCTTATGACGAAATTACGACAGCCTATTAGAAATCTAAGTTTTTTACAATAAAGTGTCAACCAAACCTAAAATTTCATAGGACTTCACTGGGAACAGGCATTCAAAACCTGTTTTTGTTTACCATGCAGTATTTCCGGGTTCTCAGATCCGTAGTGGCAGCACTCCCCTGAGGCTGTGAGAGGATCCACATGGATAGTGGTGCCGGAAAGATATGAGAAGTTTTCAAGAAGTTTCTCTCTTATGGCGTTGGCGATTTCATGTCCCTCTCCAACCGAAAGAGAAGGAGAAACTGAAGCATTGATCTCTGCATGGAGTCGGTGTCCGATCCAGCGGACTCTAAGGTCCGTGACTTCACAGACCCCATCTACACTTTCAGTAATGTTTTTTACTTTATCTATGATTTCAGGCTCAACACCGTCAAGAAGGCGGGTAAACACAAGCTTGCTCGAATCAAGGACTATTTTGAGGATACTGATTGTGATTAGCAGTCCAATGAGAGGGTCAATGATAGGGTACCCAAGCCAGATGCCGATGGCTCCGATAAGAACTGCAAGGCTGGTAATACCATCTATTCGGGCATGGTATCCATCTGCAATAAGGGCTGCACTCCCTATTTCCTTTCCAATTTTCATCCTGAACTGGGCCACAACCTCGTTTCCGATACAGCCTATAATTGCGGCAATAACTACAGCCTGCAAATGTTCTACTGGCTGAGGGTTTAAGAAGCGGTTCACAGACTCATAACCCGCAACAACAGCACTGAAAAGGATAAGAAGAACAACGATTATACCTGCGAGGTCCTCTACCCTTCCGTATCCGTAGGAAAAGCGTTTGCTTGGTTTTCTTCTGGCCAGGGAAAAAGCTATTGCAAGAGGAATTGCAGTTGAAGCATCTCCGAAGTTGTGGATGGTGTCGGCAAGAAGGGCAACACTTCCCGAGATAAAAACGATGAAAATCTGCAGAACGGCTGTGATCATCAGCCCGATAAATGACCATTTTACTGCCCAAAGACCTTTGTTAGTAGCAAGTATGGAAGGGTCAACAGTTCCATGAGTGTGGCTGTGCCCGTGAGAGTGTTCATGGGAGTGTTCATGGGAATGGGTACGTGAGTGACCATGAGAATGAGCGTGAAGACGATGGAGAAAATTGAAAAGTCCATTTTTTTGAGTATTTTCATGCGGTTTCTCGGAACCGCCTTCCTTTTCCAGAGGACAAAAATTGGAATTCTTTTCGGACATACTGACACCTTGATTAGTATTCTGTTTCGAGCCTATTCCAAACCCCATTTAATTCCTGATAATCAAAGATTTTCAGTTTTGATCTTTCGTATAAGAAGCTCAATTGGTTTTTAGAGACTAAGTTCAAAGATCAAATTTTGATTTAAGAGATAAACTCATCAAGCAAACTTGGGGGCTCTTTTATAAATAGGTATTTATCTTTAGAAAATATTTTTTTATGCAGGGCTTCATACGTTTTTCTGGAGAAATGCCATAGAAAGGGACTTTTCAGCCAGAGCAGTTTATACCTTATTTTTCTGTAAAAAACAAAAAATTGGAGATTTATTACTAAAAGTTAGGGTTGAAACAGTTTTCTTGATTAATAACCGACTGTGATATGGGTTTTCATATGAAGCGATGAATTCATAAAATATTTCAATTTTTAGTGCCAGGGTTAAATTAGAATTTTTTAATAAGTTTTAAAACATTATTATTACAAACCCTTACAATGTAATATAAAACTATGAGGCATTTAGAAAAATAATTTCAGAAATGAAAATAAAAATGGATGAATTTACCTTAATATATGAGTAGATGTGAAAAATCGATGCCTGATAAGATGAAAAATAGAAGGACAAACTGAGAACACAACTCAAGTTATACCATACCTCAGTTTTCAAGAAATTCGGATTTCTCCTCCCTGAGACAGGAACCTTTATATCTGTTCATTTCTGCCGAAATCGGCAAAACTCAACAGGTCTCTAGACAGTTTTCTAATGAATTCTATCTAATGAATTCTATCTAATGAATTCTATCTAATAAATTCTATCTAATAAATTCTATCTGATGTGTATTCCCTATTTTTATATTTACATTATCTCTGAAGCTAAGATCCATTACCCAAATCCATATCCTTACTTAGTTTTCGAGTTTAGTTATAGATGGGAAAATTCAATCCTCTATAGCAAACAGACATGCAATAAGCTGGTGTTCGTCCCGGGACTGAACACTCCCGGGAGACGCGCACCAAAATTTACAAAGATCAAATTCTAAAATGAAACTGAGTTCGGAGGAATTAGACGATTCAAACAAAATCAATAGCAAGAACACCTGAAATAATATGGACTCTTGATATTAATGAAGATGGGAAATCTTATCAGGAAAATTATATGCTCCTGTTTCCCAGGTACATCAGTGCAATTGACGAAGAATGAGAATTGGCAGCCTTAAAAATAAAATTTAAAATTTAAAAAACATAACCCGGTTTTCAATATCTATCAAATATAGCTCGAGGGTAGATGCTCTCGAGCAAATCTCCAAAAACATGTCATGGATAAACCTCTAAAAATCATGTAAAAAACCATGTAATACCTTACCAAACGTCGCTCGAGGGCAGACACTCTCGAGCAAACCTCCAAAACCATTGACCTGCAACCGTTGATCGGCAACCGTTGATCGGCAATCGTTGATCCGGTTGATCACGCTAACCACGTCGTTTTCTCTCAAGCCTTTTTTGAAAAGGTTTGCAGGCAAGCTTTTTTAGAAGAGAATGTGATCATACTTACTGAGTGATCTAAAGCGAAATTTGGGTAATAGACCCATGAACAAATTGAAAATCAATTTCTATAGCCCATAATAATTCAGCCCTCTTGAGTGAACGAAGTGAGCGAAAAGGGCACCGTCCTCCCGAGACGGGACTCGGGTGACGGAAACCTGGTGAGTAATATATAAATACAAATTTATAAAAATCAGCAATAAGTTTAAAAATTCAGGAAAAGTTAAATTCAATTCTAAAAATCTTCCAATTTTAAAAATCCACAAAAAAATAAGTCAGGCAGAAGAAA
The DNA here is from genome assembly GCA_023399215.1 of Methanobacteriota archaeon. Taxonomy (GTDB): domain Archaea; phylum Halobacteriota; class Methanosarcinia; order Methanosarcinales; family Methanosarcinaceae; genus Methanosarcina. The sequence continues at coordinate 254,399 of JAEWQJ010000026.1, read as the reverse complement.
GTGCCACAATGGCTTCTGCCAGATCTCCATTTGAATCCTTCAGGGCTTTCCGGGCTTCATCTTCGGAGACACCGGTCTGCTCCATTACGAGTTTTATATCTTCAGTGGGAATTTCCAGTTCTTTCGGGACTTCTTTTACGTCACCTACGATCTGGTATGTTTCCGAACCCTGGACTTTCATGATAGTGACATTTGCATTCTCTATAATGATATTAGAGTCTGCAGTCTTTATGACTACTTCCTGAACATCCTTTAGCTCTTTAACATCAATCCCCATCTGTTTCATCATCTGTTTCATTTTAGCCGGGTTCATCCCCCGGCCTCCCATACCTCCCATTCCTGGGAACATAGGCTTACTTCTCCTTTATTTTGTTTATTTTTCAGGTTTGGGTTCGATATCAGCGCGATTTTACTTTACTTAATGGCATCCGCCGCAGGTGCCACATCCACCGCCGGCATTTGGATTGCGGATAAGGAATCCCTTTCCGTTTTCGTCCTCAACAAAGTCAATACTGCCCTCAGAGAAGCTCTTTTCGATATCTTTTGCCATAACGAGTTTAATCCCGTTACTTTCCATAGTCACATCATCTTCCTTTGTTTCATCATCAAAGGCTAAGCCATACTGAATTCCACTGCAGGCAACCCCGGCAACAAAAATTCTGAGAGCAAGCTCAGGTTTCTCTTCCTGTTCAATCAGTGTTTTCAATTCTGCAGCAGCTCTGTCTGTTACTTCTATCATTTACGCACCTCTTTTTATTTTTATACTTATAATATATTTGTAGGTTTTATTTCCTATAAGATGCCATCCGTTACAGCTCAAAGATAATTTCCAAACGTTATATACTCTTGCATCGGGCAAATATAACATTTATCGTAAAATTGCGCTTTTTCCTGAAAAAGACTTTTTCACAGGAGGCTGGGAGGATGGGGTCTGGATTCTTTTTTAAGAAATCCTGCTATTCTGCCAGTATACATAAATATATTTTCTATTTTATATATTTTTCTTCCAATACTTTTTTAGGTTCTAGATTCAAAGAAATTCAGCATCTTCATCAACAGGCTCCTCAAGAACCTTTGCATTATAAGCATTGATCTCCAGAGAGTCACGTTTTCCCTTCACTTCCCAGAAGGGGATATACACAAGCTCCATATCGAGCTGTATTTCATCAGACCTGGGGCCGATACTCCTGTGTTCATATATAACAGCCTGGCCTTCCGTATTGTTAAAACGTATCTCACGTGTATTCTTCTCTTTAATAAACTCTAGAAGAATCTCTTCTGCCTGTTTTTTATCCACAATCGGTCTTTTTAACTCATACTGCACGGCAGGAACCCTTGTAGGTATGCCAAGCCCCTCTACTTCCATCTCTTCCTTTGACTTATTTAGAGCATTAAGAAAACCCTTCCCCTTTTCAGCAATGGTCAGGACTTTTGACCTGAAGCGTTTTTCCGCTTCAACATTGTATATATATTTCCAGAAAGGTACAAACTTTAAAACTGCATCCATAGGGTTGTATATATAGGGTTTTGCAATAATAATAACCTGATTTTTAGAAATCCTTGGTTCTACAGACCGTATATTCAGCATTTCGTACGATTCAGTTTCCGGAACCTCAACCTGTTCTGGCTTCCTTAAATTTTTTCTATTTCCAATAATCCGTGTTATAGATTGAGTTTCAAAAGAAGTTTTTTCGGCCTCTGATTGCTGATTCTGAAGAGGCAAGAGTTCTTCTTTAAAGTGAGGCTTCTCTCTGTAGTCTTTTTTTAACTTCCAGTTCTCGACAGGTAATTCGAAAATTGTTTGCCCGTACTGGTCTCTTGTATCATTTGATGTTTGCTTCTCCGGTTCAGAATACGAAATATTTGATTTCTGTTCCAGATTTACAAGAACCGATCTTCCAATTTGAAGAGCTAGTTCATCCCTGTTCCAAATATGGATCCCAAATTCAGCTGCATAATCGATTAATTCTTTAGGCCCTTTCTGGGTCATTACATAGATTCCTGTACAGTCCCCGATTTTTTCTGAAAAGGCTTTTATTTCCTCACGACCCGGTTGCAAGGCACATCTAACATAAGCTTTATGCCTGCTTTTCTCCACAAAAATGTCAGACTGACTGGATATTGTGGCATTGTATCCAGAGGATTTGAAAATATCAACAAGGATTTCTAAAAGGTCTTGCTTCATGATTCTCACTTTCCTATATCCTGCACAGCTAAAATAGTTTATGATCACATTTATAATTTTTTAACTCGGTACTTTTCATTATATACTGGTTTTCTTCTTAGATCTCCTCAACTTTTATTTCCAGGGATACAAATATTTAAGAAATTAAATCCTAACCAGATATATTATGAGTGGAATCAGGTTTGGAGCAGATTCCTTTTCCACATACGAGGAAGGAATAAAGAAAGAGTGGATCGTAGGAAACGGACTCGGGGGATATGCCTCATCTACAGTAATAGGAGCAGGCACAAGGACTTATCATGGATTACTTGTGGCAGCTCCAGAAAACTCTCCTGGAAGGTTTGTATTGCTTTCTTCCCTTGATGAGGAAATTTCGATTAACAAGGACGTTTATCGGCTTTCAACCCATAAGTATCCTGATACTGTTTTTCCTTCAGGCTTCAGTTACCTCTCCAAATTTATCCTTGTTCCTTTTCCTCTCTGGGTTTACCAGCCCGGTGATTTTACCATAAAGAAAAAGGTCTTCATGATTCACAACAGCAACACAACCTGCATTCTCTATGACATCATATCCAGAAGAGAAGGAGCTCTGCTAAGGATCTTTCCGCTGGTAAATTCCAGAAATTTCCATTACACTGTTCGCTCAGGAGAACTTTCCTTTACTCAGAAAGCCGATCCTGCGGGAGTAAAATTGGAAAGCTCTAATGGCCTTACCTTCTCGCTTTCATCCAATCTCCAGTATCATTCCGATCCCAAATGGTACTATAACTTTGAGTATAATGCTGAGAAGCAAAGGGGGCTCAACTTCCAGGAAGATAATTTCAATCCGGGCTATTTTGAAAGTAAACTCAAACTGGGTACCTCCCATTTTTTCATTGCCGCTTCAACCGAAGATATTTCTTCTCTGACACTTGAACAGGTCGAGGAATTCTATACAAGGGAAACCTACCGACAAAATCTTCTTGCCTTCAATTCAAGACTTACCGAACCCTTTGCTCTTAAGCTTCTCAGGGCAACGGACCCTTTTATAGTGAAGAATCCTTCTTCAGGTGAAAGCACGGTGATTGCAGGATATCACTGGTTTTCTGACTGGGGGCGGGACACCATGATCTCTATGCCTGGCCTGCTTTTAATTCCCCGTCGTTTTGAGGAAGCAAAATTCATTCTCAAAAACTTTTCCCAAAATTGTAAGAGAGGCCTGATCCCTAATGCTTTCCTGGCACTTGGCGGGGAACCAATTTATAACACTGTGGACGCTTCTCTCTGGTTTATTCACACTGTGGGCCGATACTTCGCATATACGAAAGACTTCCTTTTCCTCTCGGATGTCTGGGATACCGTGGAGAATATCATAGAGAATTACCGTAAAGGTACGGACTTTGGGATCGGTATGGACTCTGATTATCTTATCCGGCAGGGTCCTCAGTTAACCTGGATGGATGCTAAAATAGGGGAACAAGCAGTGACCCCAAGAGCAGGTAAAGCCTGTGAAATTAATGCTCTGTGGTATAATGCCCTGAAAACAGCCTCTAATCTGGGTACTCATTTAGGAAAAAACATTTCCTCATATGAAACTCTTGCAGCTGGAGTAGCTTCAAATTTTGAAAGTGTTTTCTGGAACCCTGAGACCAATTGCCTCTTTGACCTCGTGTCTCAGGACGAAGCGGGAAATGAGGTTAAAGACCCTGCGATCCGCCCCAATCAAATCTTCGCAGTAGCCCTGCCTTATACTAGTCTTTCACCTGAAAAACAAAAAGCAATAGTTGATAGAGTTGAAAAAGATCTCCTTACACCCTTTGGGCTTAGAACTCTTTCAAGTGATCATCCTGCTTATAAAGGACATTATCAAGGTGATGCGGCAGCCAGAGATGCCTCCTATCATAACGGGACAGTCTGGACCTGGCTTCTTGGCGCGTATGTGAAAGCTTACCGGAAGGTTCACAACTATTCTAAAGAAAGTCTTGAAGATATGCGGGCTCTCCTGCTGGGTTTTGATACGCACCTTGAAACTGCAGGCATAGGCACAATTTCCGAAGTATTTGATGGGGATTATCCTTATACTCCAGGAGGTTGCATTGCTCAGGCCTGGAGTGTTGCGGAAATTCTCAGAGCGTACGTTGAGGATGTACTTGGAATCAAACCCTGAAAAAAGATCCGGGTTTAATTTCGTCTCTATTGTGCTTCCCTTAAGATTTAATGCCCTCTCTTTTTTATACTTGTTTTGCAATCTATCTCCCATGATTGATTTTGATTCTTTGAAATCCGATAATGGTCTGATCCTTGCTGTAGTTCAGGACCAGCTTAGCAGGGAAGTGCTTATGTGCGCCTATATGAATCGGGAAGCTCTTGAGAAGACCGTAGAGACCGGGATCGCACACTTCTGGAGCCGGAGCAGACAGCAGTTATGGAAAAAAGGAGAGACTTCGGGGCATGTACAGAAAGTGAAAGAAATCAGGGTCGACTGTGATATGGATTCTCTTCTCCTGATCGTGGAACAGGTCGGGGGAGCCTGCCATATGGGATATAGATCCTGTTTTTATCGAAACCTTGAAGGAGAGGTTGTGGGAGAAAAGGTCTTTGAGCCTGATGAAGTATATAAATCGTGAAATACTCCTCTCTGAATCCTTTGCCTCAAGGATCAGGTTCTAGATAGGAGCTTCCTGGTTTATTCTTTCTTCTATTGAGGATAAGTCACGCAAGCCCTTCTTCGCGTTACGCAGGTATCAGGTAATTGTGTCAGGTAGCTGTATCATATAACTGTATTAGATAACTGTATCAGATAACTGTATCAGGTAACTGTGTTAGGTAACTATGGGATTTTGATCTTGAGGTGAGAATTTCTTGATATTGATTGCAGCATTGATATCTCTATCATGCCTTGTTTTGTAATAAGGGCAAATTCATTCTCGATTCTTTAATGTCAAATCTTAATTATAATACCGCAAAAATTACGAAGTTTAGAGGAGGGTTCAAATCTTCCTATTCTCCTTCCTATTCTCAGGATAGCTTTTCCGAACCAATCTGCTTTATACTCTAACTTTGTAATAAAACTGCTCCATGCAGAATCATTTATAACTTGAGCTAAATAATGATAGGACTTACGCGCTTGAGGAACAAAATCAATTATGGCAAAGATTGTGGTTAAACTCACGTTTTATACAGTTAGCGTTCTGATGCTGTTGATTTCTCAGTTCAACTTAAGTCCTAAATGATTCTTCTGCATCCCTTTAACATTCTTATGCGTAAGTGTAATTGTCTATATTATGCGTAAGTGTAATTGTCTATATTCTTAATCTGTTTGGAGCGCTGTTCATAATAATCATAGAGTTCTTTTCCCCAGATCAGAGCTCCTGGCTCAAAGCATATCACATATTTTCGGTCAAATACCGCGCTTTTTGGGAAAAGGGCCATTGCCATGAAATTATCCGCTGCTACGACAGCAGGTATTCTTTCACAGTCCGTACAGACAAAAAGCTTAGCATTTTCTTTTTTAAGGTATTGTTCGGTCTGTTCCCTGTAATCTTCGATCCATCTTTTCAGGACGGACTCGGGGAATACAAGTGATATCATGATTCCTTTTTCGGCAATCTCCAGGAAAAATGAGGGGAAAAGAGGATGGAAATATGAAATTGTAGCCTTCAGTTCTTTTGCCATCCGGACGTTTTTGACGTACTCCGGAATCAGCTCAAACATATAGTCTATCTGAGGTTCAATTATAGTGCAGTGCCCAAGCTCATTAATTCTTCGCAGGAGAAAAGGTGGAATCTCGTTCACTTCTCTTTCTGCCCAGTAATTCGCATTTTCTTCGAGAACGGTAAGTGTGTCCACAAGAGGCTTCATTTTCTCAACCACAACTCTGCCTATCTCGCTTAGTTTATAGAAGTTTTTTTCCTGGACTACCAGGTGCTGCTCTTTGAGTTTTTTTACCTGGGGCTGGACTGCGGTTGCACTGGCATTAAGGGCTTTTTTAATTGTTTCAATATCCTTTGGCCCTTCAAGCAGAAGAAGCAGCACATTCTTCCTTTTTTCAGAGAGAAATATCAGATCGAGTAGATTGTTTTCCATATTATGCACCTTGATCGGCTGCCTGCAGGCTTGTAAATGTATAGAAGTTTCGTAAATTCGGAGAAGATTCACAATAAAGGAAGTCTCACTCTAAAAACTGGAATATACTAACGTTTTCGATAAAACTTGAAAATTAATCGTTAATATATTTTTCTCTTCTATATATAAGTACCATGCATTTTCATTAATTTCTTTTCTCCGGTAAGGCTTTTTTCCTGAGAAAACCTCAAATAAGAAACTCAATTTCAAAATGCATATTTGTTTAACGAATTGTATATACACCGTTGTAAATTGTATGTACACCGTTGTACACCGTTAACTCTAATGTTTTAGTAAATTTTCTGGGATTGCCTTCCGTGACAGTTTCTGTAAAAAGCAGTTGTTACTCTCATTACATAATGTTATTCTCATTACACAATAACACATAAGCTGCAAAGATTTCAGTTTCTTCTGTTTTTTTCAGTAGCTATATTAAGCAGGATAGCACTTGAGCTTTGGGTTAATTCTCAACTAAGGGTCTGCAAATCGCCGAAAACGGACATCGCAAAAGCCTTGAAAACAGCTAACTTCTTGAAAGCTGGATGAAAGTATGCCTATAAAGTACGCCTATTTTTCCCTCACATTTTGAAATTTTGCTTCCTAGTATTTTATCTGTTACATCGTCGAATTTGCAATGGGATGCGCTAGAGCAACTTTAATATTTATAAAACAGTATTCTTTAAGAAAGTGAAATTAATTGAACCGAAGCAACATTATTAGCCGTCTTAAACCAAATTTGTCACGCTCGACGCAGGAGAGTGGCCTTTCAGAAAAGAAGTCGAAAGAATAGTTTCGTTGTTTTTGTTTTTTAAGAAAGGAGAATTTCCTGACTCCTGTATACGAAAAACCTTTCATTATTGCTTTTTTTTGCTTTGTAATTATTCAGCCCAGATAAAACAACATCAATAGCCATCTTTACTAAAATTCTATAGACAAATTTCTGTCAATTGATTTTCTTTGATTATTGGCGATTGACTACGTTTTTCGTTGTTCATAAGTTATTTTTCGGATTATTCCGTTTTAGTAAAATCACTATCAACAGACATGGTTTTATAGGCTGAATAGTTACTTTGCTTTTTTACTTCTTCGGACTGGCCCGAGCGTTTGCTCGGTGAAATAAAGACTCCGGACGATGAATATGGTTTTTCGGGACTTTTTACTACATTACTTTTATTTTTCGGCAGCAGTCCATATAGATTAGTGAATTATCTTAGCCAAAGCAACATTATTAACTGTCTTAAATATAGCTTGTCACGCACATAGCTTGTCACGCACGCATTACGGCCGTTCCTTAAATAGTAACGCGAACCAATTCTTCCCTCGAATCTGAGCCGTTAGACGAAGAATTCAGAGAGAGGTAGTTCACAGTCTTAAAAGTTTAATTTCAGAAAATCTGGATTTCAGAGAAGAGCCTCTCATGACATATCTCTTTTTTCGGCAGGCCTGAAAGTAACAAATCTGGGATTTTCTTCAACATCGGTTTTTCCACTGTTTATGACTGCCTGTAGTGCTTTTTTTGTATCGGCTGATTGCATGGGCTCTGCTTTTGCATAATGCCTGAGAAGCTTGAATTCCTTCGAAAGCATTCCCATAACTACCAGCATCATGATATACTCCGTAGCCGGAGATGCAGCCCACACTCCATCCAGGCCGAAGAAAATCGGCAGGATAAAAAGTAGAGGGAAGAGAACAACAAAAATCTTTCCAAAGTAAATGAAAAGTGCTGCTCTTATCCGGTTTATTGACTGATAATATATAGCGGTGAGGAGCACGGTACCTTCAACGAGCAAAGAGAATATGAAAATCTTCATTCCTCGAAGGGTAACTTCCAGAAGTTCGGAGTCTCCCTGGCTGAAGATCTGCACCACTTTTTCGGGAAAGAGGGAAATTAATAGAAATCCGAAAACTCCTGTAAGGATGCATGAAAGAATTGTCAGTTTCAGGGTTTTCGAAACTCTTTCATAATAGCCAGCTCCATAGTTAAAGCCTATAATCGGCTGCACTCCCAGAGCTATTCCCTCAAAAAGCATAGAGAATATTGAAAGGACATACCCTATAATACCGTAGGCTGAGACTGCAAGCTCGGAACCGTACATTAGCAACATGTAATTGTACGCAAAGAGCACGAGAGCCAGTGAAAACTGCATCACGAAAGACGGAAGGCCGGCTCTAAGAATCTGGAACTGGGTACTGAGTTTGAATTTCATGGCTTTAAGCCGGAGTTTCAGCTTTGCATCCTTGCCAAAAAGGTAATTCATGAACAGCAATGCCGGGAGAGCAAAGGAAACAATTGTGGCAAAGGCGGCACCTACCATTCCCGTGCCCATACGCATGATAAAAAGGTAATCAAGCACGAGGTTTACAATTACCCCTGCAATCATGATGTTCATACAGAGTCTGGGGTTTCCGTCGTTTCTGACTAGCGGTTCAAGGGCAACTGAAAAAATCATAAAGACTGAGCCAGCGAAGATAATCCTCAGGTAATCGCGAGCAAAAGCTAGAGCAGTCCCGCTGGCTCCAAGAATGCTTATTGAGGTTTCACAGAAAATCAGTCCGACTATAGTAAAAACTGCTCCTGTAAGAAGACACAGGGAAAAAGCATTGTGTACTATGTCCAGCGCGCAGTTGAGGTTCTCCTTTCCGAGTTGAAGGGCAGCAAGACTTGATGCACCGATCCCGATAATTACTCCAATAGCGATTATAACCAGATAAGCGGGATAGGCTAGAGTAATTGCTGCAAGCCCCTGGCTTCCTATAGCATTTCCTATAAAAAAACCATCAATTATTTCCTGGATTCCGGCAATGACGACTCCAACGACGGTCGGGAATGCAAATTTAAAGAATAGATTCACTATGTTCCCGGATTTCATTTCTTCGTCAGTTACCGTTTCTTCATCACTTACCATTCCAGGCCCTCCTGACATATTAAAGCCAGCTTTTCAGAAGCCTGGTTTTGAAATTCTGAAACTTTCTGTTCAGAGGCCTGGTTTTGATATTCCGGGAATATTTTTGTCGTTGTCAGGTGGAAGAACCTGTTCAAAGAGAGGTAGGTTGTATTGTGTTTCTGTAGATGTTGATTTTTTAAAGTTTTACCTATTCTTGAGGGATCGAGACAATAAGATTCGGTCCTCTCAAATAGTTTGCATGAGGTCATAACTCATCCTGGACGAAGCTTCTGAAAATATGCAGATTCAAGTATAGCTGCCCTGTTGCAGAATTAATTAGTCTGTCTATGACGAACTGGTAACTGCATATAATCTGTGGGTCAATTTGTGCGCATTCCTGCGGCACTCATTCGTTTTACGAAGCTTCACCGTTTAAAGAGTAAAAAGGGATTCAAACGAACCAAGAATCCTGTGTAATCATGCAACAAAGCAAGTAAAACCAGCTTCAGATAGTTATCTGATCACAGCTAATTTTATATGATAAAAAATATTTATAATTATATATAGATTTGCACTCTTTTTTATTTTAACAGGTTATTTAATCTGGAGTCTTAAACGCATTTATGTAGATAAACTATCTCTGTTTTTAGGCAAAAACACTTATTAATATATCTAAAGTTAAAAGCGTGAATAAAATGGTTCATTTCTAACTAAAAACTCTGGAAAAACATTAGATTTACTCAAAGGCTATTAAATTTGCAAATAAACGGAAATAAGTCTTAAATTAACAGCTATAGATCCAAACTAAATATGATTTAAGATAACAGTAAGATCAGATTTAAGATAACAGTAAGTTTTCAGTTTTCAGTTTTCCAATAAATTTCCTTTACAATAAAAGCCAAGGGCTTACCCATCCATTTTTTATGCGAGAAGCACCTTTACGTCTTAAACTGAACTTTATTCCTTTACTTACCTTTACTCATTTATCTGCATGCTGCTAAGCTTTTCATGTAAACCGTTGTATAGCTTTCTCTTCATAGTTACAAAACCTTCCAGCTGGAAAGAACAAACTGATCAAAAATGTCTACTGAAAATTATTCTGCTGAAAATTCTTCTATTGAAAATTACACCTGTACCCCCCCTGAAGTCCTGGCTCCCGTAGGCGACGAAGAAGCCCTTCTTGCTGCAATTCGAGGAGGAGCTGACGCGGTCTATCTCGGGGTTGGCGAATTCAATGCCCGTCAGGGTGCAAAGAATTTCACTCTTGAGAATCTTGACGAGGCCGTGAAACTGGCACACTCACACGGAGTTCTTGTTTACCTGGCCCTTAATATCCCGATCAAGCAAAAAGAGTTGCAGCACGCGCTTGAGATGGCAGACTGTGCATATGCAGCCGGAGTCGATGCCCTTATTCTTCAGGACCTGGGGCTTATCAGGCTTTTAAATGAAATCTATCCGGACCTCGAGCTTCATGCAAGCACCCAGATGACTATCCATAATAAAGGAGGAGTTGATTTTGTAGCAGGGATGGGTGCAAAAAGAGTTATAGTCTCAAGGGAACTTACTGCGGCTGAGGTAAAGGATATCGTGGATCACTCAAACGCAGAAATTGAGGTTTTTGTTCACGGAGCCCTTTGCTACTCCTATTCTGGCAAATGTCTTTTCAGCAGTTTCCTGCATGGCAGGAGTGCAAACCGGGGAGCCTGTGCCCAGCCCTGCCGACGTAGGTACAGATTCGTGGTAAACGGAAGGGAAGTTGACGAAAGGCATATCGGAGGCAGTTATCCCATAAGCTGTGCCGAACTCTCCACAATAACAGGGCTTGAGGATATCGTAAAAACCGGAGTAGTCAGCCTTAAAATCGAAGGGCGGATGAAAAAGCCCGAGTACGTTACTGCTAGTGCCGCTGCCTATAAAGCTGCAGTCGAAGGAATCTGTGGCCCAGTAGATAATCCGACAAAAGAGGAACTTGAAGCAAGGGAAGCCGAGCTTGCAAAACTCTTTTACAGGGGCTTTACAAGAGGCTTTATACTCGGAGAAAAAGGTGTATCCCACCCTAAATACAGTTCAAACTACGGAGCGTTCCTTGGAAAAGTCCTTGATATTTCCCGCTCAAAAGGGAATACGAAACTTACAGTTCGGCTGAATCAGGACATCCAGATAAAAGACGGTATAAGTATTTTCACGCGAGAGCGGATGCTCGGCTCGGCAGTTACAGGCATAGTCACGATTTCAGGCGAGCATATAAAAAGCGCGAAAAAAGGTGAAAAAGTAGGGCTTGAAATTAGCTCGAAGACTGGAAAAGCAGTCCAGAGAGGTGATGAACTCTACCTCACAACAGACACACGGCTCCTCGATACCCTTCAAAAAACAAAACTGAAAGCACTTCCTGTAAGCCTGAAAGTAAGAGCCAGGAAAGGAGAGCAATTTACTGTTGTAATCGGAGAAGAAATTGAAAAGCCTGGAAATTCCAGGAAGCCCACAGATGAGGCTCCATTTGTGGAATTCACGGATGATTACGTCGTCCAGGAAGCTGAGAAATCTCCAACTACAGTCGAGAAGATAAGAAAAGCAATGGAAAGTCTTGGGGATACTTCCTTTGAGGCTGTCTCTGTTGAGATCGATGCTGATGAAAATATTTTCATTCCGGTTGGAGTATTGAAAAACGCAAGGAGAACGGCAGCAGACCTCCTGCTGGAAAAAATCCTCAGTGGGGATAAGAAAGAGCAAAAGCACCCGAATCTTGAGGATTTCAGTTACCTGTGTGACTCTGAAATTCATAGCATTGAAGCGAGTGATCAAGATGAGCTTACTCCAGCTGTCAATGGAACCCTCAACAAAACCCTTAGTGGAACCCGAGGCAGAAATTCAGCTTTAAAACGGCTCCTTCTTAGTGTTGAAGTAAATGAAAGTTCCTCTCTCTTTGAGGCTGCGTTCGCCGGTGCAGATATTATATATGTTCCGGTTTCGAAGTTTGAAGAGCTTTCTGCACCCGAAAACGCAGAAAAGCTTGAAGATTTGAAAGCTGAAAGGGTCGAAATTGTTTTCCGGGTTCCTCTTATCAATCATGATTATGAACTGGATAAACTCAAACCCCTGCTGGAAAAAGTTAAAGAGGCAGGCTTCGGGATAGCCTGTTCTGAGTTTGGGGTTTTACAGCTTGCAAAGGAGCTTTCCATACCCTTTACTGCAGGAAAAGAGTTCAATATTTTCAATGCTTTTACGGCCAGTACTCTCTACCAGGCAGGAGCGTACAGATCAACCCTTTCAAGCGAACTGAACCTGAGTGAGATAAAAAATATCTGTGAGGTCCTTCAAACCTGCAAGGGCTCAGGACAGACAGAGATTTTTGTTTATGGCAGAGAACTTATGCTTATTACGGAAAATGATCTTTTAAAACCCCTTGTTGACAGAAGAATTGTAAGAAAGGGCAGCAAAGTGCTTCTCGTTGACCAGGCAGGTTCCGAATTTCCGGTCGAGCGCCTGGGGACCCGAACCCTGATTTATAACTCAAAAGTGCTTGATATGCTAAAGTATATCAAAAACCTGAAAGATTACGGTGTGGATGTGCTTCGGCTTGATCTTTCATTCAATACTCAGGCTGAGATAAAAGAGATAATAAGGGCATATAAAGAAGCCCTTGCAGGAAAAGAAACCAGGCTGAAACCTGCAAGAGGGGTTGAGTATACTACGGGACATTATTTTAAGGGAGTTTAATGTAAAACTCCTTTAAATGTAGGACTTACGCAGTTGAACTGAAGAATCAACAACATTAAACCGTTAACTGTCTAAAACGTGACTTTAATTTACAGTCTTTGACGTAATTGATTTTGTTCCTCAAGTGCGTAAGTCCTAAAATGAAAATGGCTACTTTCTTAAGGTGCTGAATAGGGCAGAAAAATAGTTTTAGTTCAGGTCTTTTTGTTTGATATGGTATACAAATATGAAATACTTGAAACTGATCAGAATGTATTCTTCAGCAAAAATGCAATAAAGAAAAAGTATTAAGAAAAAATTCTCTGCCGAAAGTGAATTGCAAGAACTTCTGTTACTCTATTTATAAAAACCCGTTATAAAACCTAAAATTCTTTGTGTGATACTTTTTAAAAAATTAAAAATTACCTAAAAGCCCGCAACTGCTTAAGCCCTAATAAGTATATAGGATCATAATCTGTAAACAGACTTTACGGTTCTGTTTTTGATTCAATTTAAAAATTCGTCTTTGCTTACAATTATTTAGTCATTACTACTAATCCAACAATCTTGTTCCCAGAATACCAGACTTTAACCTGGAAGGTGTCAGGATTAGCGAATGCATTTTGTACAGAGGTTTCAATATTGCTGGTTGGTTTGTATAAGTACCTCCAGTCACCACCTGCATAGAGCCAAAGAGCTCTTGTACTGGAGGAAGGATAGGGCTTCAGTTCAAGCCAGTATTCTGTTGCTATGTCATTTTTCACAGCCGTTGTGGATACTGATTTTTGCGATAAGACTGGGGCTGTTGTCTGCTGACTGCCTGAGCTCAGACTTATTCCCAGATCTTGAGAAGATGCAGCACTCAAGACCGATGGAACCGCTGCAAGGATTAAACACATCGCTAAACCTGTTATTATAAGCCTATTTTTTAACATCTTTTACACCTCAAATCGCTTATTATGCTGTTGTTTTTCACACATATTGTACTAAAATATCTATTTTTTTGAGAATATGTGCGTATCAAGAAAAAGATTTTAAAAATAAACCCCGAAAAATATGTAAAGTATTTTCAACACATACCAATGTTATATTTATAGTCCACATATATGATACTTTTGATAGTGTTCCTAAATTTGTGCAGGCGTGTGTCAAAATCATGTACATGAGAGTTTATTAAAACTGGCAATTTCAGGTAACTTAATTCTTCCACTTCTGTTCTTGTAATTCAACTGTAAATTCCATATTCGGCAACATTTTAGGTAAGTGTATTCACATAAAGTCGACGTATCAACAGGATTAGTACTATCAGGGGACTATATTACTGTAAACATGATTCAAACAGTTAAAAATATAGTAACATAAACAAAATGTCCTGAAATAAAAATCCAAGCAGTAAAGTGTACTGTGACCAGTAAACTGAAGTTTTAAGTGGATTAAGCAGTACAATAACGACAAAATCATGGGTTCTTCGAACCCGGACTATTCGGGCACATCTGGAAGGTCTATCCGGAATACTCATGTCTTTCCTGAAATGCCTGTAAATAACTCTAAAAATCACAAAAATAAATAGTTTTAAATAATAAAACGAGTGCAGTTAAATATATATTGAATAAAAAATAAAATATAGACGCTCATGCAAAAAAGGATTATCTATGGAATTGATATTGCCCGGGGTTCTCCCAGGGCAAGAGAACTTCCCAGGTATGCACTTGCTATCTTTAAGGACGGGGAAGTTTTCCATCAAAGTATGCTCCGTCGCCAGAAAATTTTTAATATGATCCAGAGTGAAAAGCCGGAGATAATAGCTGTTGACAATATTTTCGAGCTTGCTGCCGACCGACGCGAGCTCCTTTCTCTTATGGAAAAACTGCCTGAGGGCGTTAAACTTGTTCAGGTTACAGGTGGGCTGCATCCTGAACCACTTGTAAGGCTTGCACGGAAACACGGTTTCTCTTTTGATCCCGAAAACCCGAATGATGAAGCCGAAGCATGTGCCCGCCTTGCAGATATGGGGGTTGGGCATGAGGTTTCCCTTTTTGAAGATATTACAAAAATTAAAGTCAGTAGAGCCCGTTCCCTGGGGAGGGGAGGCTGGAGTCAGAACCGGTACCGCAGGAAGGTACATGGAGCTGTGCTGCAAAGGAGCAGGGAGATTGAGAATGCCCTGAAAGACCTTTCTCGGGAAAAAGGCATCAGGTTTGAAGCCGTAAATGTAAAAGGCTTCGGAGGCTATGTAAGGTCTGAATTCACCGTTTATGCAAAACGTGGAGAGATACCAATACATCCAATGGCAAGTAATGATGCTCAGGTAAGCGTAAGAAGTGTTGAGCGCGATAGAATCCGATATATCCCCCTCAAACCGAAGAATAAGAGACGTAAGTTTACAATTGTGGGAATCGATCCGGGAACAACCGTGGGAATAGCGATTCTCTCTCTTGACGGAGATCTTCTTTACTTGAAAAGCTCCAGAGGAATAGCTCCTGATGAAGTTGTCAAACTTATTGCCGAATACGGAAAACCTGCGGTTGTTGCCAGCGATGTAACTCCAATG
Source organism: Methanobacteriota archaeon (assembly GCA_023399215.1). GTDB lineage: Archaea > Halobacteriota > Methanosarcinia > Methanosarcinales > Methanosarcinaceae > Methanosarcina. The sequence continues at coordinate 238,978 of JAEWQJ010000026.1, read as the reverse complement.
CCGGGTTCAGTTGAGAAAATCCGAAGAAGTTTCAATGCCGTACCTGCAAGTCCTGGTATTGAGGTTTCTGCCGAGGAAAAAATAGCGCTTGGAAGGACTTTTGGTTACTCTAATGACCACGAAAGGGATGCACTGACTGCTGCTCTTCTCACCTACAGGAGTTATAAGAACATATTTTCCAGGATTGAAAAGAAAGCTCCTCAAAATGCAGATCTTGAGCTGATAAAGTTCTATGTTATCCGTGGAGCTTCGATAGAAGCAGCAATTGAAAAAGCCCGGGCATCAGGTGAGCCTGAAAAACCAAAGCCAAGAGAACATGCCGAAAAGCCGGAGGACCGGGCAGTTGATGAATCTCTCCTGAAAATGAGAGAGACTGTCCAGCGGCAGAGCGAACAGATTCAGAACCTTCAGGAATATCTTGAGGAATTAAAGAAAGAACTGATTGCAAAAGACCGGAAAATCTCAAAGATCGAATCAAGGTTAAACAGCTTCAAAAAGGAAGCTTACAGCGAAATTCGGAAATCAAAAGAAATCAAAATCAGGGACGAAACTATTGAAAACCTGAAGAAAGAGGTCAGCCGTAAAAGCAAAACCGTAAAGGAACTGCGGCGCAGAAGCAACAAGCTGCGTAAAATCCAGAAGATGGAGGTCCGCGGTGAGGGTACGGCTGTAAAAGTTATTGCTGCCTTTACTAAGGAGTCCATTGCCGAAACAAAGGAAAAATACGGGCTTAAGATAGGTGATGTAGTTTTCCTTGAAAACCCAAGCGGAGGAGGAACTGCAACCGCTCAGATCCTTGTAGAAGCCGGAATTCGTGCCGTAATCATCCCTGAGGATATTTCGCACGCAGCTGAGGAAATCTTCTTCAAAGGCGATGTGCCGGTCTTAAAGAATATCCCGCTTGAGAGAGCCGAAGACTTTGCAATGGCCGAACCAGAGGTCCTTAAAGCTGCAATCGCAGACTGGGAAAAAGAAGCCGATGCAAGACGCCACAAAGCCAAACAGGACAAATTGCAGAGCCTCTTTGAAGAGTATAGGAGTGAAAGGCGCAGGGGCCTGGTTTAAAAGGGTTCATTTTAAAAATTTCGTGTCTGCCCCTATCTTGCTTCCATGAAACTTGCCTCTCCCTGGAAGGAGCTCGGGAAGCATCTCTTTTTTAAGCAATAAATTTAATCTGAATCAACATGTCAGATCCCATAAGAAAACCTATTAAAAAACCTGCGAGTACTCCCATTAAAGAGCATTTCCAGCTCAAGGAAACCATAGTTACTATTGCAGCCGATAACCAGGCCCATATCGAAGTCGCAAAAGAAGCTATCCGCATCCACAGGGCAGCCCTTGAGACTTACATTTTTTCCGACCCTTATTTTCAGCTCACGCTCGAACCCTACGAGTGCCCTGAAAATGCCCCTGAGGTTGTAAGAAGGATGGTAAAAGCAGGAAACACTATGGGTATAGGGCCAATGAGTGCGGTTGCAGGCACAATTTCGGCTCTTGCTGTGGAAGCGATGGTTAAAGCAGGAGCAAAATATGCTATTGTCGACAACGGCGGGGATATTGCACTTATCAATGACAGGCCTGTTGTGGTTGGGATCTATGCAGGACAGTCTCCTATCAAAAACCTGGGGCTGGTGTTCGAACCCAGAAACTCGATTACAGGCGTATGCACTTCAGCAGGGACAGTTGGCCCTTCAATCAGCTTCGGAATGGCGGATGCGGCTGCAGTATTTTCGGACGACGTTTCCCTGGCAGATTCAGCTGCAACGGCTCTCGGAAATGAGGTAGACATAGGAGAGGAATCTGTGGAGGCTTCTTTCAAAGCCGTAAAGGAAATCCCAGGAATAAAAGGGGCACTTGTAATCCAGGGAGAATATATTGGCATGTGGGGACAGGTACCAAGGATTACGAGGGCAGATGTTAGGTATGAGTATATAACTAAAGCATGATTATCCGATGTTCACCTTATGTGATTATCTAGTACTCTCCTTACATGATTATCTGGTGCTCCCCTTACACGATTATCTAGTGCTCCCCTTACACGATTATCTAGTGCCCCCCTTACACGATTATCTGGTGCTATCCTGATAATTAGCTGGTTTTATGTTTAGGAATTATGTCTTTTTATGAAATTATGAAATATTGATAAGCGTTGTCACAACTGCTTGAAATCTTCAGAAGAATTGGCAGCTCGGAAAAATTATTAAAGTTATAAAATTAATAAGGTAACGATTTATCGTTAGTGTGTTTGTTTCGTAACATCGTTACCTGATATGTTATCTGATATAAGTTACAGTTTAGATGAATGATGTTACAGCTACTTCTGTAACTCGATTTTGAACTAAGTCAGTTATCCTGAAAACACAAATTAGATGACTTGAAATTGCTAAAACCGCAGGGAGAAAAATACATGTCCAAGAAAATCCTGATCTTGACAGGCGATTGCGCTGAGGACTATGAGGTGAAGGTACCACAACAGTCGCTCCAGATGCTGGGCTACCAGGTGGATATAGCGGCACCCAACAAAAAAACTGGGGATATGCTGCAACTGGTCGTACACGACTTCACCACGCTCGATACCTATATTGAGCTTCCAGGGCATCGCATTCCGGTAGATGTTTCCGCGTCTGATGTAAAAGCGGATGATTATGCAGGTCTGGTAGTTCCGGGTGGTAGAGCTCCTGAATACATCCGTATGTATGATGAGACTATTAAACTCGTACAGGATTTCTTTGCGGCTGGCAAGCCTGTAGCAGTTATCTGCCATGGACTGCAGCTTTTGGCAGCGGCTAAAGTCCTGGAAGGCTATAAGGTAACATCGTACCCGGCATGTGCTCCGGAATGCCGGTTGGCCGGCGCTGATTGGCAGTCCGAATCAGTAATTATAGACAAAAATCTGGTCACAGCTCAGGCCTGGCCCAATCATCCAGCCTGGTTAAAAGCCTTTGTAGAACTGCTCGGTGCAAGCATAAGCATCTAAGTAAAGGTTTTAAGGATTTATTACAGATGGATTCATCCAGAATCCATCCTCTAATCGGATTTGCTCTTCATCTTCTTTATATTATAAAAATTTTATATTAACTCACTTTATATTATATGAATAGAAATATTGGAGGGTTGAAATATTGGAGGGTTTAAGATATACCTAGTTACAAGATATACCTAGTTACATTTTTTAAAAACGTTTAAATTTAATATGTTTAATTAGAAATTTTAAATTTCAGGAATTCGGATTTGACTTTGATTATTGTTTGACTTTGATTATTGGTACTTTATTTTTGGAGAGGGTGACTATCCGGGAAAATCGAGACGTTATTAAGAATCGGGGCAAAAGTCTCAAGTTACCCGTAAATAAGAGAAATAAATTAAATTTTTGGCCTTACTTTTAAAAAGTTGAAAATTCTCGTACATATATTTTTCCAGCAAAATTGGGCAAAATTTGCTTGAAATTCGTCACGAAAGAAACAATTTTAACTTATATTTATAAAAATTACAAAAGAAAATGTGCTCTCACCATAAACTATTTATAGAATAGCTGGAATTAGAGGGTTGCACTGGTGTGATAGGTGCTCCCTGAAGCAGCGGGGCAGCAGTGGTAGCATGAAATAATATCCCGGTGCAAAAAAGTAAAGTGAAATAAGATCCGCAAATGGGCCCGTAGCTCAGTCAGGCAGAGCGTCTGGCTTTTAACCAGACGGCCTAGGGTTCAAATCCCTACGGGCCCGCCATGTTCTTAATTATTCCCGGTGGAAAGGCCATCCATGGGAGAAATCGATCTGACAAATTTTTTGAATACTTTATTTTTGGAGGAAAGGATTTGACAAAATTCAGCCTGCTCGACCATGAGTCGGTCCCTATACATGAAATCATGCCTGAAGGCGAGTTAAAGTCTGTTTTAAGCAAGTATTCCATTGAGAAGGAGCAACTTCCGAAAATCAAAGTGCATGATCCTGTTTGTAAAGAAGTAGGAGCTGTTGTCGGAGACGTAGTGAAAATCACAAGAAAAAGTCAAACTGCAGGGGAGGCAGATTACTACAGACTTGTGATCGAATAAGCGGAGGGGAGTAAACCGCTTGTATGATCATATTTTCTTTACGGAATATCTTTTTGAATTCCATGCGTATCGTATGGCAAAACTCAACAGTTGCACACCGATCCAAGGATCCGAATCTCTTGATTTTCATTTTAATAAAGCAAAGAGGGTGCTATCATCGCGTTAGAAACAAGTATACTGTCGCAGGCTTATTTTACACGGGACAAGATAGTGCAGCACCATATAGACTCGTTTAACAAGTTTATAGATTACGGGCTGCAAAAAATCATAGATGAACAGAGAACAATAGAAACCGATATCGAGGATACCTATCTTAAACTTGGAAAAATCAGGGTAGAACATCCTGTGGTAAAGGAAGCCGACGGGGCAATCGAAAAACTTTATCCCAACGAGGCAAGGCTCAGGAACCTCTCATACTCAGGTCCTCTTTACCTCGAAATGAGCGTGGTAAAAGAAGGAGTTGAGTCCGAAGTAATGGAAGCAAAAATAGGACAGCTTCCTGTCATGGTCAAATCCAAGATCTGTAACCTTCCAGGGCTTAGCGAAACCGAAAAAGTCCGCTATGGGGAAGATCCGCTTGACCCTGGGGGATATTTCATTATCGGTGGTACCGAAAGGGTGGTTATGACCCTGGAAGACCTCGCCCCTAACAAAATTCTTGTAGAGTATGGCGAGAGATACGGCGATATGATAGAGGTTGCAAAGGTCTTCTCACAAAAACGCGGATACAGGGCTCTTGTAATCGTAGAAAGAGGACGAAAATCCCTGCTTGAGGTTTCTTTCCCTTCGATCTCAGGTCGAGTATTCTTTATTACCTTAATGAGAGCTCTTGGGATTGTAACTGATGAAGATATCGTAAATGCAGTTTCAAGTGATCCCGAAATTATCAAATTCATGCTGGAAAACCTCGAAGAAGCCGAAGTTGAAACCCAGGAAGAAGCAATCGAGAAAATCGGGGCCCGGGTCGCTGCAGGTCAGGCTAAGGAATACCAGATAAAAAGAGCAAACTATGTTATTGACAGGTACCTGTTCCCTCATCTTGGAAACGACATGAAAGACAGACTCTCCAAGGCTCACTTCCTGGCAAGAATGGCTGAGTCCTGTTTTGAGCTGGCCCTTGGCAAGCGTTCGGAAGATGATAAAGATCACTATGCAAATAAAAGGCTAAAACTAGCTGGAGACCTGATGGAAGACCTCTTCAGGGTATCTTTCAACAGGCTTGCAAGAGATATAAAATACCAGCTCGAACGCGCAAACATGAGAAACAGGGAGTTGAATGTCGCAACAATAGTCAGAGCTGATGTGTTGACTGACCGGCTGCAGCACCCGCTGGCAACTGGAAACTGGGTTGGAGGACGAACAGGTGTGTCTCAGCTCCTTGACAGAAACGACTATATCTCCACGCTTTCACACCTGCGCCGGGTAATTTCGCCCCTTTCACGAGCCCAGCCTCACTTTGAGGCTCGAGACCTGCATGCAACCCAGTGGGGAAGGCTTTGCCCTTCGGAAACTCCTGAAGGCCCGAACTGTGGTCTGGTGAAAAACTTTGCCGAGATGGTTGAACTTTCAACAGGTATAGAAGACATCGACGGGATAAAGAAAATCCTCCACGACCTGAATGTCGAGCGTGCGGTTGTAAAGGTACCGGAACTCCCGGCCAAAATGAAAGAAACCTTACTTGATGAGTTCGGAGAAGAGATTGTTGAAGAATATGAAGAGTCTTCAGAAAGCGAAAGCAAATACAAAGATGATGAGTTTTACGATTACTCAGATGCGGATGATAGCGGATCAATGTTCGGTGATTAAGGGGTCGATGTCAGATGACTAAAGCAAAAGTATTCATAAACGGGGAGCTTGTCGGGACCCACGATAACCCTACGGAGCTTGTAGACGAGCTCAGAAAGATGAGGCGGCAGGGCTTCATATCCAGACAGGTTAATGTCGCTCTTAATAGCAACACAAGAGAAGTAATTATAAACTCCGATATGGGCAGAGCAAGACGGCCACTTATAGTTGTGGAGAACGGAGTTCCCAAAGTAACTGAAGAGCAAGTAGAGAAAATTAAGAACAAGGAAATTACCTTTGATGACCTGATAAAAGAAGGCTGTATTGAGTATCTCGATGCCGAAGAAGAGGAGAATGCCTACATCGGACTCTATGAGGCTGACCTTACTCCAAAGCACACTCACATGGAGATTGATCCTGAACTTATCCTTGGAATCTCTACGGGAATGGTGCCTTATCCTGAACATAATGCATCTCCACGTAACACCATGGGTGCAGCCATGATAAAACAGTGTATCGGGGTTGCAACCGCAAATCAGAAGCTCAGACCTGATACCAGGGCCCATGTCCTTCACTACCCTCAGAGGGCAATGACCAGAACCAGAACCTCAGAAGCAATAGGTTTTGATGACAGACCTGCGGGCCAGAACTTCGTGGTCGCGATTTTGTCCTATGAAGGATATAATATTGAAGATGCTTTGATTTTCAATAAAGGCTCAATTGAAAGAGGCCTCGGGAGAAGTCACTTCCTCAGAACTTTTGAAGGAGAAGAACGAAGGTATCCGGGTGGACAGGAGGATAAGTTCGAGATTCCTGACTCCGAATTCCGCGGAGCGCGCAGTGCAGAAGCCTATGCGAACCTGGATACAGACGGGCTTGTAAATCCCGAAACCCCGGTTGGCCCTAATGATGTACTGATCGGAAAAACCAGTCCACCAAGGTTCCTTGAAGAACCGTCAGATTTCGGGATTGCAGTCGAGCAGAGGAGAGAAAGCTCGATTACAATGCGGTCAAATGAAACAGGAATTGTTGACACGGTCATCCTGACCGAATCCATTAACGGAACCAGGCTTGCCAAAGTAAAGGTAAGGGATGAAAGAATTCCTGATATTGGAGATAAGTTCGCTTCAAGACACGGGCAGAAAGGAGTTATCGGTCTGAAAGTTCCGATTGCAGATATGCCGTTTACGGAATCTGGCTTAACTCCCGACCTTATGATTAATCCACATGCAATTCCTTCCCGTATGACTGTAGGTCACGTCCTGGAAATGATTGGTGGAAAGGTAGGTTCCATGGAAGGCAGACGAGTTAATGCAACAGCTTTCTCAGGAGAGAACGAAGAAGACCTCAGAGAAGCCCTGAAAAAGCACGGGTTTGCCCACACTGGAAAAGAGGTTTTCTACGACGGAGCTACCGGCAAGATGATCCCTGCAGATGTCTTTGTTGGGGTTATTCTCTACCAGAAACTGCACCACATGGTCACTTCGAAGATGCACGCAAGGTCCCGTGGGCCTGTACAGGTGCTTACCCGCCAGCCAACCGAAGGCCGAGCCAGAGAAGGTGGTCTCAGGTTCGGAGAAATGGAGCGTGATGTGCTGGTAGGACACGGAGCTGCCATGGCGCTAAAAGAGAGGCTGCTCGACGAGTCTGACAAGGTTGTGGAACTTGTCTGCTCTCACTGTGGAATGATTGCAACGTATGACAAGCAGCGAAATGTCGCTTTCTGCTCAACCTGCGGGGCTGACACGGATATATATCCTGTGGAGATGAGCTATGCGTTCAAGCTGCTGCTGGATGAAATCAAATCCCTGGGAGTTGCGCCCAGGCTTAAACTTGAAGATGCGGTATGAGGTGAGACAGATATGGCAAATGTACCTCCAATTCCGAAAAGAATTTCTTCTATTAAATTCGGCTTACTGTCTCCAAAAGAGATCCGTAAAATGAGTTCAACTCCGATCATCACAGCCGACACTTACGACGATGACGGATTTCCAATTGATATGGGGCTTATGGACACGAGGCTCGGAGTTATTGACCCGGGGCTTCGCTGCAAGACCTGTTCAGGGCGAGCAGGCGAATGCCCTGGCCACTTTGGTCACATCGAACTTGTCGCTCCGGTAGTCCACGTTGGCTTCAATAAAGTAATCCGAAAACTTCTCAGGGCAACCTGCAGGAAATGCAGCAGGCTCCTGCTTGATCCTGCACAGAAACAGCATTATCTGGAACAACTTATAGGCATTGAGGAAATCGGACATATGCCCGATGACATGATTAACGAGGCTTATAAGGAGGCCAGTAAAGTAAAGACTTGCCCCTACTGCAATGAGGAACAGCTGGAAATTAAATTTGAAAAACCCAGTGAATATCTCGAAAACGGGGAAAAGCTGACCCCTACCGAGATAAGAGACCGTTTTGAGAATATCCCTGATGAAGATATCCGGGTTATCGGGATGGACCCGAAGAATGCAAGGCCTGAATGGATGATCCTTACAGTCCTGCCTGTACCTCCTGTTACAGTTCGTCCTTCGATTACCCTTGAATCCGGGCAGCGCAGTGAAGACGACCTGACCCATAAACTCGTAGATATTATCAGAATTAACCAGCGCTTCCAGGAAAACAGGGAAGCCGGTGCTCCTCAGCTCATTATTGAGGACCTATGGGAACTCCTTCAGTATCACGTTACAACCTTTTTTGACAATTCTGTTTCAGGGATACCTCCTGCAAGACACAGGTCAGGCAGGCCCTTAAAGACCCTCTCCCAGCGTTTAAAAGGGAAGGAAGGTCGTTTCAGAGGAAGCTTATCAGGTAAACGTGTTAACTTCTCGGCCCGTACAGTAATTTCTCCGGATCCAAACCTGAGCATTAATGAGGTAGGGGTTCCTATTCCCATTGCGCGGATCCTGACAATGCCTCTGGTGGTAACACAAAGGAATATAGAACAGCTCAAAATTTACGTGCGCAATGGGGAGGATATACACCCAGGAGCAAACTATGTACTGCGTCCTGACGGCAGGCGTATAAAAGTTACCAATGTAAACAAAGATGACCTTGCCGAAAAGCTGGAGTTCGGATGGACAGTTGAACGCCAGTTAATGGATGGAGATATTGTACTCTTTAACAGGCAGCCTTCTCTACACAAGATGAGTATTATGGCTCATTCTGTGAAAGTACTTCCAAATAAGACTTTCAGGCTGAATCCTGCTGTATGTCCTCCATATAACGCTGACTTTGATGGGGACGAGATGAACATGCATGCCCTTCAGACCGAAGAGTCCAGGGCTGAGGCAAAGATCCTGATGCAGGTTCAGGAGAACATTCTTTCCCCGCGTTTCGGTGGTCCTATTATAGGCGGGATCCATGACCATATTTCAGGGCTTTTCCTGCTGACACGTTTTGAGAATCACATCTGCGCCGATGACGCTTATGATATGCTCCGGAAGAGTAGTGTCCGAGAGTTGCCTTCCCCTGCAGGGTACGATCCTGACGGAAATCCCTACTGGACAGGAAAACAAATCTTCAGCCAGATCCTGCCTAAAAACCTTAATACACAGTTTGCAGCCCAGGTCTGCTCACACTGTGACGTCTGCAAGAAAGAGGAGTGTCCGAACGATGCCTATGTGGTAATCCGGGACGGAGAACTCATCAAAGGGACGATAGATGAGGCAGCTATCGGAGCCTTCAAAGGAAAAGTTCAGGATCGTATTATCAAGGAAATAGGCCCTGAAGCCGGAGCCCGTTTCATAGATAATATGACCATGCTTGCAGTTAGGGCTATTATGAGGACAGGTCTGAGTTTCGGAATCGCTGATGAAGATATTCCGAAAGAAGCCAGGATCCAGATCAATGAAGTCCTCGGCAAAGCTGAAGATGCTGTGCAGAACCTCATCAAGTCTTACCAGAATAAGGAACTTGAACCTCTTCCTGGAAGAACCCTTGATGAGACAATTGAAATGAGCATCATGCAGAAGCTTGGAAAGGCCAGGGACGAGACCGGTAACATAGCAGACAGTCATATGGGGCTTGAAAATCCGGCAGTTATTATGGCCCGTTCAGGGGCAAGAGGTTCCATCCTGAACCTTACTCAGATGGCAGCCTGTGTTGGTCAGCAGGCAGTGCGTGGTGAACGTATTCGCAGAGGATATGCAGGCAGGACACTACCTCATTTCCAGAAGGGGGATCTTGGTTCGGATGCCCACGGGTTCGTAAAGGCAAGCTACAAAAGTGGGCTTAACCCGACTGAATATTTCTTCCATGCAATCGGTGGTAGGGAAGGTCTTGTGGACACTGCAGTCAGGACATCACAATCAGGGTACCTGCAGAGAAGGCTTGTCAATGCGCTCCAGGACTTGGAAGTCCAGTATGACCTTACAGTCAGGGATACAAGAGGTGTGCTCGTTCAGTTTAAGTATGGAGAAGATGGAATTAACCCCACAAAAAGCGATTTCAGTAAACCCGATACAATCCACAGGATTGTCAATTCCGTAGTAAACCGGGAGGTGGCCTGATGAGTATCAGTGAAAGTACAATCGATAGTATGATAAAGGACCTGCCTCTCCCTTCGAATATTCTTAATACTCTAAGAGAGGATGTCATCAAAGCTGGAGTAAGTAAGAAGGAAATGGAAGAGATTCTAGAACAGGTAATGGAAGAGTATCATACCTCGTGCATTGAGCCCTGTGACGCTGCCGGTGTGGTTGCAGCTCAGTCTATAGGGGAGCCAGGTACCCAGATGACAATGCGTACCTTCCACTACGCTGGTGTGGCTGAGATTAACGTTACTCTCGGTCTGCCCCGTCTTATAGAAATTGTGGATGCTCGAAAAATTCCGAGTACTCCTATGATGACAATTGCTCTTTCTAAAGAGAATCCCGAAGATTATGCTTACGACAGGGAAAAGACAAGAGCTCTTGCCTGGGAGATTGAAGCAACAAAAATCGACCATATCGCTGATGTGACCACTGATCTTTCCCAGATGAAATTGATAATTGACCTGCATGAGAAGGCAATGGAAGGCAGGAATATTACTATAGATCAGGTAAAAGAAAAGTTCAACGACGAATTGAACGTAATGGTTACCATTTCCCCGGATATAGATAACCAGATTATCATTGCCCCAGGAGAACCTTCTTACAGGGAGCTTCTCCAGCTTGCAAAAAGCATCCACAATGTCACCCTTAAAGGGATAGAAGGAATTAAACGTGTGGTAGTCCGTAAGGAAGGGGAAGAATACACACTATATACCGAAGGTTCGGCCCTGCGTGAAGTGCTTCAGTTCGAAGGTGTGGACAGGACAAGAACAAGTACTAATAATATTAACGAAATTTATGAAGTGCTTGGGATCGAAGCTGCAAGGAATGCGATTATTAAGGAAGCGACAGACACCCTGCGCGAACAGGGTCTTACTGTGGACATACGGCATATTATGCTCGTGGCCGACCTCATGACCTGTGATGGGGAAGTTAAACAGATCGGAAGGCACGGAATTTCAGGTGAAAAGGCAAGTGTCTTTGCCCGTGCAGCTTTCGAAGTTACGGTAAATCACCTGCTGGATGCAGGGATGCGTGGGGATGTGGACCAACTCCAGGGGGTCACGGAAAATATTATCGTTGGCCAGCCTATCCGTATGGGAACTGGAGACGTGCATCTTATAACCAGAAGGAAAGAGGAAATCGAAGAAGCAGTAGAAGCGGCAGAAGCAGCAGAAGCAGCAGAAGCGGCAGAAGCAGCAGAAGCGGCAGAAGCAGCAGAAGAGTGAAGGTTTCAGGGCAAAAAACCTGAAACTCAACCTATAATTATTTAAATTCGTAGCCTGATAGAAGACCACTTCAGATCAGGTATATATTACCTTTACGAAACTTGGAAAATCCTGATGCAGAAACTCGAGTCTGCTAGGCTCATAACCAGAAAATAAATATAAGGCATCAGGTATTTAGAGTACCATATATTCACCGAGCTTGGAAAATCTTTATTAGGAAAGAGATAGAGTAGACGAGCTCATTTGAGACAGAGTTGATGAAAATGAAGATCAATGTTGATAAATCTCTTATCAAGGCTGTGAAAACAGGAAACGTAATAGTTGGAGCCAAACGGACCGTGGATGCAGCTACAGATGGTTCTGCAAAAATGGTGGTCCTGGCATCAAACTGCCCCGAAGAAATTAAAACGAAAGTTCAGGCAACAAATGTCCCTGTCCTGGAATACGAAGGTACAAGTGTAGAACTCGGGCCCATATGTGGTAAGCCCTTTACGATTGCAGCCATGGCAATCCTCGATGTAGGAGAATCAGATATTCTGGCTGCTACAGTTTAATAGAAGGAGTTGGCAACGTCTTGGGTGAAATAAGACTTACTGCAGAAAGCATCCAGTACATTGCGTTATTTGAAAATATGACAAGAGCCAAAATCCTCGACTGTATTCCTGAAGAGGAAAGGCTCGTATATGTCGTAAAACAGGGTGATATGGGACTTGCTATAGGCAGAAATGGGGAGAATATAAACCGTGTTAAAAAGGCTCTGGACAAACCAATAGAACTTGTGGAATATTCAGATGAACCTGTCACCTTCCTGAAGAACGCCTTCGGACCTGTGTCCGTGAGTTCGGTAAACATTATAACCAAAAATGGCAAGCGATTAGCTTATGTAGAGGTACCCAATAAAGAGAAGGGGCTTGCCATAGGCCGCAATGGGAAAAATATAGAAAAAGTAAAGATGCTTGCCCGTCGCCATCATAATATAGAAGATGTGGTCCTGCAGTAATCTAACTTAATTTACATTGATCCATTAATCCGGCGTTGAAGGACAATCTGGCATTCAGTATGCCTCTAAAAAACTGAGATCAATTTCTAATTTGGAGAAATTAACAATGGCTAAAGGAAAATATGCAGCTAATATTCTCACACAGACCAGGAAAAATGCCCGCTGGAAAGACTCACACTACGGCAGGAGAGTTCTTGGGCTGAACGTGAAAGCCGATCCGCTAGGTGGTGCACCGCAGGGTCGAGGTATTGTATTAGAAAAGGTAGGAGTTGAAGCAAAGCAGCCAAACTCAGCTATCCGTAAGTGCGTAAGAATCCAGCTCATTAAAAATGGGCGTCAGGTAACTGCTTTCTGTCCAGGTGACGGCGCAGTGAATTTCATTGATGAACACGATGAAGTGACCGTGGAAAGGATTGGAGGCCGCATGGGTGGAGCTATGGGTGATATTCCGGGTGTACGCTTCAAAGTAACTGCCGTAAACAATGTGTCCCTGAACCAGATGGTCATCGGCAGATTGGAAAAACCCAGGAGATGATTTTCTTGAAGATATTCGGCAAATGGGACCCGACTGAAGTTGAAGTTCGAGACCTAGGAATTAAGCGCTATGTCAGTCTCACTCCTGTTATTGTTCCTCATAGCAGTGGAAAGCATGCTAGGCAGCAGTTTAACAAATCAGAGATTTCGATTGTGGAACGTCTGGCAAATAACCTGATGAGGACCGAGGTAAACACAGGAAAGAAGCAGAAGACTCTCCGCGCCGTTGAAGACGCTTTCGACATCGTGAGCAAGAAAACTAAGCAGAACCCTATCCAGGTGCTTGTAGATGCTATTGCTAATGCAGGCCCCAGGGAAGAAGTTGTAAGGCTGAAGTACGGCGGAATCTCCGTGCCAAAAGCAGTAGATACTGCACCCCAGAGACGTGTGGACACAGCTCTGCGCTATATCAGTATGGGAACCAACAACGCAGCCTTCAAATCCAAACGCTCGGTTGCGGAATGTCTGGCAACCGAATTAATAGGCGCTGCAAATCGTGACACGAAATCCTTCGCTATCAACAGGAAGGATGCAAAGGAAAGAGTAGCAAAGGCAGCACGTTAATTGCTTATGCGGGTTGCTTCGAGATAAAAAATTATACATCTAAATTATATTTGTTTAAAAGGTATTAGCATGGGACGAAGGAAGAAAATGGTCGAGCGCGTAACGACGCTCATGAGTGAACCTGCAAAGATCAGAAATATCGGGATCGTTGCGCACATTGACCACGGAAAAACTACATTATCGGATAACCTGTTAGCCGGTGCCGGCATGATTTCGAAGGAACTTGCAGGCAGACAGTTATTCATGGATTCCGACGAAGAGGAACAGGAAAGAGGTATCACTATCGATTCCTCCAACGTTTCCATGGTTCACAATTTTGATAATGAAGACTACCTGATTAACCTGATCGATACCCCAGGACACGTTGACTTTGGTGGGGACGTCACTCGTGCCATGAGAGCTGTGGACGGAGCTGTTGTTGTCGTGGACGCAGTTGAAGGTACAATGCCCCAGACCGAAACTGTGCTGAGGCAGGCACTCAGGGAACATGTTAGACCTGTACTTTTCGTTAACAAGGTCGACAGGCTAATCAATGAGCTTCAGGTCGATTCTCAGGAAATGCAGATCCGTCTTGGAAAAGTCATTGATCACGTGAACAAGCTCATCAAGAACATGAACCCCGAAAAATACAAGGAAGGCTGGAGAGTCGATGCTGCAGCCGGAACTGTTGCTTTTGGGTCAGCTCTTTACAACTGGGCAATCAGTGTGCCCATGATGAAGAAAACCGGGGTCTCTTTTAGTGAAGTATATGATTTCTGTAAAGCCGGAGACATGAAGTCCCTGGCAGAAAAGTGTCCTCTGCACGAAGCCGTTCTTGATATGGTTATTCACTTCCTGCCAAACCCTCTTGAAGCCCAGAAGGACAGGGTAAAGGTAATCTGGCATGGAGACGAGAACTCCGAAATCGGAACCTCAATGACTCATGCAAATGCAGACGGAGACCTTGCGTTCATGGTAACTGACATTTCAGTTGATCCACACGCAGGTGAAGTCGCAACAGGAAGGCTATTCAGCGGTTCTTTTAGCCGTGGTATGGAGGTCTTTACTTCAGGAACTGCAAAGAAAAGCAGAGTCCAGCAGGTCAGTATCTTCATGGGTCCAGAAAGGCTTGAGGTGGACAAGATTCCTGCAGGAAACATTGCTGCAGTTACCGGTTTAAAAGAAGCAATCGTAGGGTCCACAGTAACAACTCTTGATGGCATGGAGCCTTTCGAAAGCATCAGGCACGTGAGTGAACCTGTAGTGACTGTGGCTGTGGAAGCAAAGCATACCAAAGACCTGCCCAAATTAATCGAAGTGCTCAGACAGGTTGCAAAGGAAGACCCGACCCTTCAGATTACTCTTGATGAGGAAACCGGGGAACACCTGATGGCAGGTATGGGAGAACTTCACCTTGAGGTTATTGCCCACAGAATCGAAAGGGACAAGAATGTGGAAATCACCACAAGCAAGCCAATTGTCGTTTATAGGGAAACCATTAAGAAGAAGATCGAAGCTGTTGAAGGAAAGTCTCCAAACAGACACAACAGGTTCTATATCTATGTGGAACCCCTTGACCTTGGGATCGTCGACGCTATCAAATCCGGTGATATTCATATGAACCTGCCTGAACTTGAGCGCAGGCAGAAGCTCATTGATCTCGGAATGGAAAAAGAAGAAGCAAAAGGTATTGTCGGGATCTTCAATTCCAATATCTTTATTGATATGACCAAAGGTATCCAGTACCTGAATGAGACAATGGAACTCATACTTGATGGGTTTGAAGAAGTCATGCGTGCAGGTCCACTTACTAGGGAACCTGTAGCAAATGTGAAGTGTGTGCTCGTAGATGCAAAGCTTCACGAAGACGCAATCCACAGAGGTCCAGCTCAGGTCATTCCAGCTTCAAGGCAGGCAATTCAGGCAGGCATGCTTATGGCAGATGACACTCTGCTCGAACCTTATCAGAAGGTTTTTGTTCAGGTGCCCCAGCTTTTAATGGGTGGTGCAACAAAGGAACTGCAGGGCCGCCGTGGAATTATTCTTAACATGAGTACGGAAGGAGACCTGGCAATTATCGAGGCCAGAGTGCCTGTAGCTGAGATGTTTGGATTTGCAGGTGAGATCAGGTCTGCAACTGAAGGACGTGCTATGTGGAGCACCGAATTCGGAGGCTTTGACATTGTGCCTACCAGCATTCAGAACGACGTTGTAGGCCAGATCAGAGAAAGGAAGGGCCTGAAGAAAGAATTGCCCAAGGCTTCGGACTTCCTTTCAATGTAAGCGGAATCTCTTCCGCTTTTCCTTAATATTTCATGGATACCTATCCTCAGACAGGATAGACAAGAGTACCCGGACCGATCTGGAAGGGAAGAGTATCCCTATTGGTTCGGGAATACGGCCAATCGGAAAACTTTAAAATAAGGTATGCCTATATTGGGGACAGCAGTCCAGACTACTGGAAATATACATAGTGGCGGTCCGTGAAGGTATCCAATAAAGGAAAACTGACAATATTGATAGGATAACAGAATATAGAAAAGATGAGTCAATATTGAGATCCGCCCTAATCTTAATATAGTAAATATTTGATATACGAATGAAACTCATCCATAATTACAGGAGATTATATTATGGCATCTGATAAACCGCACATGAACTTAGCAGTGATTGGTCACATTGACCACGGAAAGTCAACATTTGTAGGACGCTTAATGTACGATGCAGGAGCTGTACCTGCACACGTTATCGAGAAATATAAGGAAGAAGCAAAGCAGAAGGGTAAGGAATCCTTCGCCTTCGCATGGGTTATGGACTCTCTTAAGGAAGAGCGTGAAAGAGGTATTACAATTGATATCGCTCACAAGAGATTCGACACAGACAAGTTCTACTTTACAGTAGTAGACTGTCCAGGTCACCGTGACTTCGTAAAGAACATGATCACAGGTGCTTCCCAGGCTGACGCAGCTGTCCTCGTTGTTGCAGCCCCTGATGGTGTAATGGCCCAGACAAAGGAACACATTTTCCTTTCCAGAACTCTCGGTATTAACCAGCTGATTGTCGCAATCAATAAGATGGATGCTTCAGACTACAGCGAGAAGAGATACAAGGAAGTTGTCGAGCAGGTCTCCGGTATCCTTAAGATGATCGGATTCAAGCCAAGCGAAATTCCCTTCATTCCAATCTCCGCATTCAACGGGGATAATGTTGTAAGTCACAGTGACAAAACCCCCTGGTACAAGGGAGTAACTATGATGGAAGCTCTTAACAACCTTAAAGAGCCAGAAAAACCATCCACTCTTCCTCTCAGGATCCCTGTGGAAGATGCATACACAATTTCCGGTATTGGAACTGTGCCTGTAGGCAGAGTCGAAACCGGTACAATGAAGAAGGGCGACAAGGTCGTCTTCATGCCAGGCGGAGCATCTGGTGAAGTAAAATCCATTGAGATGCACCATGAAGAAATTCCACAGGCCCTTCCGGGAGACAACATTGGCTGGAACGTTCGTGGTATCGGCAAGGCCGATGTCCGCAGAGGAGACGTTTGTGGCCATACTGACAACCCACCAAAAGTAGCTGATACGTTTGTAGGACAGATTGTCGTTCTGCAGCACCCATCCGCAATCACTGCCGGATACACTCCTGTTTTCCACGCCCACACTTCCCAGATCGCATGCCAGCTGATCGAGCTTAACAAGAAGCTGGACCCGAAGAGCGGGCAGGTAAAGGAAGAAAACCCGACCTTCCTTAAGGCCGGAGATGCAGCAATCGTTACCATCAAACCAACAAAGCCGATGGTTATCGAGCCAGTAAAAGAAATTCCACAGCTCGGCAGGTTCGCTATCCGTGATATGGGTATGACAATCGCCGCCGGCATGTGTATGAGTGTTAAACAGAAGTAACACTCTCCTTTTTCATTTTTTAAGGAGAAAAAAGGTATGCAGAAAGCTAGAATAAGATTGTCAGGCATCAGTCCCAAAGATCTGGACGGAGTCTGCAATCAGGTAAAATCCATTGCTGAAAGAACAGGAGTTAACATTTCAGGGCCTGTTCCACTTCCCACAAAGAAGCTTGTAGTTCCCACAAGAAAAAGCCCGAGCGGAGATGGAACTGCAACCTGGGACCACTGGGAGATGCGTGTACACAAGCGTCTCATCGATATTGCAGCCGATGAAAGGGCACTTCGCCAGCTTATGAGAATCCAGGTTCCTAAAGATATCAATATTGAAATCGTACTCGAAGGATAATCGAGAAATAGAGACAGGCTACAGAAACCTTCTGTACCCGGTCTTGCAAACTTCTTTTCCACTTATTTACTTTAGAATAGATTATTTTCCTCAGTCTAAATTTATGAGGAATCTGCCGGCGGCCGTCAATTCAGACGCCCTTACCGCCAGCGTTTCTGCAAATTTCATCTTTTTGTATATTGACCTTGCTTAGATATAGGCTTGCAGATCTGATATCCTCAATGGCATCTTTTTTTTACTCATTTTTCCTTTATTTTACCTTTTTTCCCTTATTCCTCTTTTTCTTTATTTAGGACCAACATTTCACTACGTAGAGTATACCCTAACCGATAATAAAAGTAAAACAAAAGAAAAAGTAATAGTGGATTTGCTATTTTCAACTATAGTAGACTTTAATAAATCAAATGGAAGTATCCCTGCAGATGAAGAATACTTTTTTAAATACTATTTTAACAACACATATTTACAACAGGAATAAATGAGAAAACAAAATGCAAATACACAATGGAATATCTTAGAAAAAGAAATGGCCAACTCCTCAAATTATTCTTTATCTTCCACCAGTATACCATGGACGCTTAGATTAATCATTGATGTGCCAGGTTATATCTGGCGCAATGGTTTCTCTCCAACTGCGGCTGGAATGGTACTAGGATATTTGGATGTCCATGGATATCCTAACTTTCCAGGTGAAACTACACTAATAGACGAATTAGCGAATGCAATGGGTACATCATATAAATGGCCATTTGGAGATGGAGCAACTTGGCCGTGGCGTGTTAATGATGGTATATTATCTGTTTGTAGAAATCATCATTATAATAACTTTCAGGCAAGTGAGGATGTTACAGTTTCATGGGCTGAGATAAAAAACGAGGTGTATGCAGATAGACCTTTCGTACTTAGCATGCTTAACGGTGGAACAGGTAATGGTCATAATAAAGCCTATAATCATCATAGTGTTACTTGGCATGGGACGTCTTGATGGAGATCAAGATTACGTTTATATAAAGGATACATGGGATGGAGATATTCACTACTTGGCCTATGGTGACTGGACCGCAGTTATGGCAGTATGGGTGAGACCTTAATCACCCATTACATTTTTATATTGTTGGGGTAAGTAAATGTTTTACAAGAAAATGAATAAAAAAATAGCTTTTTTGGCATTCTTAATAGTTGCTCTTGTTGGAATATTGTTTATTCTCGATACTATTTTAATCGGTCCAGGGTTGCCTCCTTCAGAGGAGATGCCTAGGTGGTATATCCCTGATACATATAAAGAAAATGAGCAGACATGTACATTACTTTTTCCGAAGATTTCTCCTTACTGCAATATGGTGAATATTTCTGATGGAAAATTTATGATTGTTTGGTATTTTAACGATGAATCTGAATTTTTGAAAGGGGAAGATACCCTTTATCGATATTTGGAAGAAAATGGTAGTGTTTTCCAGCAGAAATTAAATATTAGTACAGAACTTCAGGAGAAAATTAAAAGAGGCAAAGCTAATAATACCTGGGGCCCAACTGTTGGTTCTCATTCTTTTAATGCAACAGGGTACGAAAGTCCTGAAACGTCGGGATATTTTCTAGTATATGAGAGACCTTTTCTTGAAACCAGAGAAGATTATTTCGTAGCTTATTACGGAATTATGGGCCTAACGAATCTTACCGAAGAAACACCAGAGCTGAAAAAATTGATTGCAGAATCATATTATATGTCTAATGAAGAAGGAAATGTTGATGGCTTAGAACTATCCGAAAATAAACCATCTTTTTGGTTCTCTTTCTTCTTATTTTTATTTATTTTTTAGGAGCAATAAGGACAAATTCCCGTTATTTTGATGGTGGGATACAGCCTGTCAACTTTAACAAAACAACAAACCAAATTTTTTGGATTTCATAGGTTAAAACAATTTTACTGTTAAAACAATTTTGCTCAGATGCATGCACAATAACGGTAAGTTCCCGTCCTTCGACCTCTTCAATTGATTACAATATAGTCAAAATTAGATAATTTATAACCAAATCATTAAACATTAAAAATATTGGTAAGTAATTCAGACTAAAAATCCGCTTGAAAATTGCATTGTTAGAGAGACTGGACATAAAACTTATAAGAAGTTAAGTAAAAGAAGTTTATGGAGTTTGAAAGTACTTGTTAGAGAACCCGAACTCCATAAAACATGCCCTAAGAGACATTATTATGTTAGCTTTGCGTATATTTAAGCTTACTAAATCTTGCCTCCTAGGTAAATTGTACAGGAGTGAAATAAATGATTAAGGACAAAATTAGAGTAGGAACGCTAGTTTCAGCAATACTGATGGTTGGTATGGCATTGATACCAACTGCGGAGTGCACAAGAAGAAAATGACTAGTCTATAACTGCTGAGGAAGCCTTTAAGCATGCTAATGCGAACATGATAAACTTTATCGCAACTAAAACATCAGGATTTGAAAACTGGACAGGAACATCTATTGATCCCAAACCAGTTGAGCTTTATGACATAAATGGTCAAAAATTGTATTATCAATTTTCTGTAATTTCTGTATACCCTATTGAGAAGCATTTGGTTCTGAAGATGACCGTATATATGTGAGGAGTTAAAACTCCTCATTTTTTGCAGTGATTGATATGAATAAAATTAGCAAAGCAGTAGTTGTTTT
Organism: Methanobacteriota archaeon; assembly: GCA_023399215.1. Classification (GTDB taxonomy): domain Archaea; phylum Halobacteriota; class Methanosarcinia; order Methanosarcinales; family Methanosarcinaceae; genus Methanosarcina. Next base: position 218,392 of record JAEWQJ010000026.1, on the reverse strand, counting down.
TATTGTTTTTCTGACTCTCTTAATACTGATGATGCAATCTCAAGAAGTTAAAGTAGCTGGTTTACTTATTCAATTTGAAAATGAAACTAGTGAGGCGGAAGTTAAAGCCATTCTTGAAAATTACGACATACCCGTGAATTATACCATAGACTATAATTCTAATATTAGTCGAGGAATGTACTACATAAAAGTAGATGAAGATAAAATAAATGAATTAAGGAAAGATGAAAACTGGACTTCTGTAGTTGAAATCAAAAAAGGAAATTATAACATAATTATGTTATCTGAAGAATTTGTTCCAGATGAAAATTTTCTTACAATGCTGGAAAAAAATAACCTTCAGTTGAAAAAGGCTGTTGTGTGTTATATCCAGCTTGGAGATGGATCAACGGACTGGGTTGTTGGAGAGAATTGTATTCTGGAGAGGGATGCAATCAGGATAGAAAATGAACTCGAAACAAATGAGAAAGTTTTGATTGTAGGCCTGGATGATATTGAAGGGTAAAAACACTGTATTGAATTATCACTGTAGAAATTACGATACAGAAATTATTAAACTTCTAGAGTATAAACTGGAAATTTTGGACTTAGGATTATCTCAATTCCTCCTTTGGAGTTGAAGTCACTCCGAATCGAACAGAAATAACTCTACTCCAGATTTTGTATTATTTGAAAGTTTGATCTGTCTTTATGGAAGGTGGAAGTTCAAGAAGAAGTAATACAGGGCCTGGAGTATCAGACAGCTGAATGGCATAATGTCTTTTTGCTTGTTTGTTTTCAGTCTCTTGAGGAAAAAAGAAGAGCTAATCCTCGGTCGTTTTAATGCTGCTATCAATATTCTCAGACTGGGACTACATGTAGCGAAAGCTTAGATGCCCACGATTTCAGTCGTGGGAGTATTCACTTATGGTCTTTGCAAAAAAATTTTCAAAAACGACGTTCTACCGTGTAAGAGATGATTTTCGTGCCTTTTGCAGGCACCATTACCCTGAACTCAATCGTAGAAGCATCAATTTTTTCGTACCTATCTTGAACTATCAAGAATCTCCCATTGTCCGAACAGGTGTTCCACAACAGTGACCTCCTGAGCCTCATACTTACTATTATTAAGTTCGATCTGATAGGTGACTCTCTCCACCTTATCACTTATGCGCTGGTAATTGGATTCGTTTCGCCTGGCAGTAAGATCAAAAGCCGAGCCGACAGCTACTCTTAGTTCTCCTACTTCCGGAAACATTGACTTTCTTGCCAAGGTATTTCTCAAGCAGGCTCAAACTGTTTAGAAGGTTTTATTTATATTCATAATTTGCGTGTTTTTATTCAGTCGAATTTGAAACGGTGCGCGAACATACTCGTTGCTTTCAACGGGATGCACCAGCTCAACTTTAATTATTGTGAGTTGCGATTTTTAATATTCTGCCGGATACCGGACAAACATACCAAGAAATCATATTCATAACAATATAAATTTTTATGTTGAATATACTCCACTACTAACGAAAAAAGGAATAAATCAATGTTTTCGAATCAGATTGATTATTAGAATAACAGTCGCATCTTGATTCGTGTTTTGAGTCAAACGATGTCTGTTTATACGGGTTTGGATTGCTTGGAAATTGACCCCAATAACACTACCTATACAACAATATCATCAAAATAATAAATATCACAAAGCATAATACTATGAAGCCTATCGCGGCTTTAGCTAATTTTTCCATGATTAACACGTCCTTTTATTACTTATTATGCAAAGCTAAACATGATCACTGCCTCTTAGGGCATACTTTATGGAGTTCGGGCGGTACCTGGAAAGCACTTCTGAACTCCATAAACTCCTTTTTATTAAATCCTTTATAAGTTTTCTGTCCATTCTATCAAACAATTAGATTTTCTAACTAATTTTAATATGAAATTATTACCTAATCATTAACAGTTAGAGAATTTGGCCGGAAGCGTTTTATATAAACACATATCTTAATTTATATTCAAAAATATTTATAAAAAGTATATAGCGCAAATTTACAGTCACATAAGCTGATATATCAGTAAACTCATATCGACAAGTTCGTCAATGACTCCTTCAAAGGGGAAAACACAGAATTGAAAGGGAATGCCTTGAAAAAGGGCGCAGTGAGCTGGAAAGCCAGAAAAAAACTCGTTGTCTATTCCTTCTGAATTCCATGAATTGATAGCGAATAACGAATATCTGGTATGCACGGTCGGTCGATAGTGACTCTCTCGTATACAATCCCGTAAAGGTGGTATAGATAGAACTGAAGATAGGCTAGGAGTTCAGGGATTTAATCCCCCCATTGTCCACCGAAGAGACAAACAACCTCGAACAGAGCCTATTAACTGAAAGCTGCAGGGACGCAATTCTCGCTTGGAACGGGTATATTATCGAAGGGCATAACAGGCATCGGTCGTATGAAACATAACATTCCTTTTAGGGTAGAGGTAAGAGAGTTTGAATCAAGGAACGACGTTTGTATCTGGATGATTCAAAACCAGTTCGGTAGAAGAAACCTTGATAATACGTTAAGGGAAGTTTGAGCCTGAAGCTGGAAGATTACTTTAAGGAAAAAGCGAGGGAAAATCTGAGTTATACTGGTAAAAAAGTAGCCGAACTTACAAATCAAGGTTTCCATATTTCAGGAAACCTTGAAAATTAGGAAGGTAAAAAGATCAATACCGAGCACAAGCTTGCCAAAATCGCCGGTATCTCTCACGACAGATTTACAAGGTACGTGAAATCAAATCCCGAACGTCTGCCAAAATCCTTCTCAAACTCGAAAATAACATAATTACGCATAAGAAGAGCATAAACCAGGCTCACAAATAATTCATTAGGCTGATTAGATCGTTCAAGAGCAAAGTCACTGACGAAGTCACTATCGCAAAAAAAATTCTCGAAGAGTTCAATAAAAACCCGTTTATTTCCCTCGAAAACAAAGCAAAGGATGTTATTCGAGAAATTCAGAAAGAGGAAGAGGGACATAGAGATCAGAGAAGCTGAAGAGCGGAAGAGGCAGTTAGCAGAGTCACTGAGGAAGGAGAGGAAAGAGAAAGAACGTGCAGAAAGGGAAAAGCTTAGAAAAGAAAAAGGAGAGAAAGAAAGGACAGACTAGAGAAGTTAGAGCAGGAACGGTTAAAACGTGAACGACGAGAAAAAGAGAGGCTGAACAGGAGAGAGCAAGGAAAAAATCCGATATAATAAATCAACTAACGATTATTCGTTATCCATTCCCGTTGAATCCTGGAAAGTTTCCTCTTTCCGAGGAAAAATTGTTTAGCCTTTACAAGAGGCTACCTGGATAGTTACAAAGATTGATCAAATCTGACTTTTTTTCTTTGCAAGAACCATATGCGGAGGCTGGATATAACCTGCTGCATGACCAGACGGATCATTTCGTTCCAAAAACGCATCATAATCTTTCAAAAACCTCCATGAAACAGCCTCAAACCCATGAGATTCTGCAAGGTCAGTTATCCTCTCAGGTGTATTGTTTTTTGCAAGGGGCAGTTTCGGCTTAACACCAGAATACAATTCATTAAACTTTTCATAACGACTGCTTTTCTTCTCTGTCCCATCAGGGTTCTGGAACCACAAACCATCAACTATCATCATAAGGCCGCCGTCTTTTAAAAGCCGGCAACACTCACTCATAAACTTCTCCGGTTGAGGCAGAGTCCAGAGAAGATACTTGCTCAAAACGAAATCGTACTCTCCGTCATTTAGAGGAATTTTTTCTGCATCTCCCTGTACTAACGAAACATCTACACCTTTTTCTTTGGCATTTTCCGCTGCTTTTTCAAGCATATTTTCTGACAAATCAACACCGGTTACATCATGTCCCATTGCGGCAAGAGAAATTGCAAGAAGCCCAGGGCCTGTTCCAACCTCTACTGCACGGATTTTTTTATCCGTTAGCAGAATTTCAGAAAAAACAGATTTCCAAACCTCCATTTCCTCATCCATACAATTAGCATATTCTGTGTGATAATCAGAACTTCTGTAGTCCCAGTATTCTAAGATTTTATCTTTCATTTCTAATATTTCATTCATTTTCTATCCCTCAAATAAAATTGGCATTAAACTGTTTTCATAAAATTGCATTTAATTGGGTAAGACTAAACTATTAATTGGTATTACTATTTATAAAGATTATGTACTTAAATCATTATAATTAATAATAACTTATTATTTAAACTCTTTATTTCATAATTTAAATAATATAATTAGCAAACAATTTCTCTTTCTATTCTGTATGGGATTCTGAGTAAAATGTAAAGGTGATTTCGGAGGAAGCAACCTTAAAAAGAGATCAGAAATTGCTGGGATGAAGGAGCCTGGAATTACGACTGCTACGTAAACCATAGAATGCATATAAAGAAAAGAATTGACATGTTACCGAAAAATCAGCACATCAACTAATCGGTACATAATTTTTTGAATGAAAAGCGAATAAAACCTTCTAATTTTTTGTAATTTCATCTTGGTTTTGATAATGGCTCATCTCGTTTTTGACAGTGGATCTCTGAGTATCACAAATTACACTCAATACTTCTCAAATACTGGTCTGATTAAACCTGCGACAGAATAGCTGTTCAGATAGAATAGCTGTTCAATCACCGATCCGGTTTATTGGACCGTTTCTATTTCAAAAAACTAAAAATTTTATCAAATTTTCTGCATAACTATAAAATAAAATCACACAATTTAAATATACATTATATATAACTTAGTTAAAAATAGTGTTAATATCTATTGAATATTTATGCATATTGGTGTGTTAATGGTGAAACTCAACTTTCCAAAAATAAAACTATCCATCTCTGCCATTGCCGTAATTCTAATTGTAGCACTGCTCTGTGCAGGATGTGTTGATAATACTGAAGAGGCGTCTAAAGAAAAAGTTCTTCGTGTAGTTTTTAACGAAGGCCCCGATACCGGTGGCAGTCTTGACCCTGCCAATGGCTGGACAGGGTGGTATGTCCATCAGGCAGGCATCTATGAAACCCTGTTCTACTATGACGCAGACATGAATCTCATGCCCAAACTCGCATCCGGATACAAACAGTTAAACGATACAGAATGGGAGATTCAGCTCCGCAAGAATGTAACCTTCCATGACGGGACAAAAATGGATGCGGATGCGGTTCTCTTTTCACTGAACAGAGTACTTGATCCGTCAAACAGCAGATCATCAGAGTATTCCTTCATTAAAGATGTACAAAAAACCGGGGATTACACCATTGTTATTGAAACCAATGGTACTTGCGCTCCACTAATTTCATCCCTTGTAGACCCTATCATGTCCATTGTAAGTCCTAGCGCCAGTGATCTCGACAAAGAGCCGGTTGGAACCGGACCCTTCAAGTTTGTGTCCTTCGAACCGAGTACAAGCCTTGAACTCGAAAAGAATCCTGATTACTGGGGTGGGGAACCAAAAGTTGACCGGGTACTCATACAGTATAATAAAGACAGCACGGCCAGAACCATGCTGATAAAATCAGGCGATGTAGACATTGCCAGAGACCCACTACAGAGCGAGTATTCAGCACTTAAGAATAATCCTGATATAAACGTCACTTCCAAAGAAACCCTGCGCACGTACTTCCTTTATGTAAATGGCGGCAAAGCTCCATTCAATGACACCAGAGTCCGCCAGGGCCTCTCTTATGCGATCAACCGCCAGGAAATCGTGGATACAGCACTTGAAGGAGTCTCCGGTATCCCGGCAAGAGGAGTATTCACAAATACCATGCCGTGGAACGCAAACGACCAGATTAAATCCTATGAGTATAACCCTGAAAAAGCTCTGGAACTCTTCGAAGAAGCAGGAATCACGAAAGGCACAGATGGTAAGCTGTACTACAACGGAAAACCATTCACCGTTGAAATCCAGACCTACACAAAACGTGCAGCTCTTCAGCCGAGTGCAGAAATCATAGCCTCACAGTTAGAAAAAATTGGTATTACCTCAACTGTGACAATTCTGGATAATGCTGCACTTACGGAAAACGCTGTTGCAGGAAATTATGACCTCTCACTTGCCGCATGGAGCACTGCACCTACCGGGGACCCGGACTACTTCCTCTCAAGCCATTACCTCTCAACAGGCAACTACGCGTCCAAATGGCTCCGCTATTCCAATCCTCAGGTAGATAAGTGGATTCTTGAAGCAAGAACCGAAACTGACGAAAAGAAACGTGCTGAGCTGTACGATAAAATCCAGATACAGATTCAGAAAGATGCAGTAGTACTGCCCGTTTTCTATGCCAACGAAATTTATGCACTGTCATCAAATGTGACAGGCTTTGAGATGTATCCAAACGAGTATACAATCATCACCAAGGACATCGGATTTACATAAATTTGCAGGAGGAAATGAGGAAAACTGCCGTTTGCAGACAGTAGGTTTGATATTATTCGTAGAAAGGTATGCTCGGAGAGATCATTAAAGGATAAAAGCTTACGCAGCGAAGTTCTGAACGATCTCTTCCTTTTTACGACAACATGCCATGAACAATATCTGAAATTACATGATGTCTGAAAACGGACATTTTCAAGGTTTTTCATTCCGGAAAAGATCAGTGAAGTGAATAATGAATATTGATGTTGCTTTATCCGGGCTGGAAATTAAGATATGCCGTATTACCCAGCCGGATAATTACAATTTTTCTACTGGAAGAGGTATTGACATGGCGTTAAGGACAAAGTTATCATTTGTATGTACTACAGTTTTTTTTATTGCAATCATCATCTGTTCGGGTTGTGTTCAGACAGAGGGTTCTGAAGAAAAAGTTCTTCGCGTAGCTCTCACGACTGGCCCTGATATAGGAGGAAGCCTTGATCCTTCCATTTCATGGGAAGGCTGGCCTATGCGAAGAACCGGAATCTATGAGACGCTCTTCTCTTACGACGAAAATATGAGTCTCCAGCCTGAACTTGCAACAGACTATAAACAGCTAAATGATACATCATGGGAAATTCAGCTCCGCAAGAATGTAACCTTCCATGACGGAACAAAAATGAATGCTGACGCCGTAATTTATTCTATCAACAGAGTTCTTAACTCATCAAACAGCATGTCATCAGAGTACTCTTTTATCAAAGACGTCTACAAAACCGATGACTATACAATTGTTGTGGAAACAAATGAAACATACGCGCCAACGATTCTCATGTTCACAGACACTGTCATGTCCATTGTAAGTCCTAAAGCCAGTGATCTCGACAAAGAGCCAGTTGGAACAGGACCATACAAGTTTGTCTCATTTGAGCCGGGTGCCAGTATAGAACTGGTAAAGAATCCTGATTACTGGGGTGGAGTACCAAAAATTGATAGGATAACTATCCAGTACAGCAAAGATGCCGCTGCAAGAACTCTTCTACTCAAATCAGGCGATGTTGACATTACAAGAGATGTCCTGCAAAGCGAGTACACAACTCTTGAAGCTAATCCTGATATTAATATCGTATCCAGAGAAACGCTTAGAACCTACTTCATGTACATTAACGAAGGAAAAGCACCATTCGATGATGTAAGGGTTCGCCAGGCACTCAATTATGCAATTAACCGCCAGGAGATCGTTGACACAGCCCTCGAAGGCGTTGCCGGCTCTCCAGCAATTGGAATATTCCCTGACATCATGCCATGGAGTGCGAACGACAAGATTGAAGCCTACGATTATAACCCTGAAAAAGCTCTGAAACTCTTAGCTGAGGCCGGAATCACGCAGGGAAGTGATGGTAGACTCTATTACAACGGTAAGCCGTTCACAATTGAAATCCAGACTTATACAAAACAGGCAGCACACCAGCCAATGGCAGAAGTAATTGCCGCTCAGCTTGAAAAAATCGGCATCACCACTACAATAAAAATTGCAGAAACAAATTCAATTAGCGCTGATGCAGTAGCTGGAAATTATGACCTTGCACTCTATTCCTGGGGTGTTGCACCTGTAGGAGATCCTGACTATTTCGTGTCCAGCCACTTCCTTTCAAACGGAACCTATGCATCCACATGGCTGCGCTATTCTAATTCTCAGGTTGATAAGTGGATTCTTGAAGCAAGGGCTGAGACAGACAAAGAAAAACGTGCAGAACTCTACGACATGATTCAGGAACAGGTCCAGAATGATGCAGTACTGGTCTGTATCGCATACAAGAAAGAAATTGACGGACTCTCCCCCAATCTCAAAGGTTTTGAAATTTATCCAAATGAATACACGTTCATTACAAAGAAAATGGAACTTGCCTGAGGGATTAACAAATGAAAGACAAAATTACAGCACACTGGAATAAAATCAGTCCAAATTACCGGAAAATGTATCGTGGCCACCTTGACGAAGAGATTTTCCTGATGCAAAACCTCTTTTTAGATAAGCTGCCAGCTGGTAAAATACTCAATGTCCTTGATATAGGAACAGGGCCTGGCATTCAGGCATTTGTTTTTGCTGACATGGGGCACAATGTCACTGCTCTTGATATCTCAGAAGAGATGCTTGCACGTGCAAAAGAAGGGGCAAAGAACCGTAATTTGTCAATTAAGTTTGTTGAAGGTGACGGAGAAAACCTGCCTTTTGAAAACAATACGTTTGATGTTATCGTAAACATGCACCTTCTCTGGACACTCACAGACCATGATAAATTCTTTAGTGAATGCTGCCGCGTTCTGGTACCTGAGGGCAGGATTCTTGCAATCGACGGCCAATGGTTCCAGCCAGGATACGTTCCAAACAGGAACTACAACCAGGAAGAAAGAAATCACGATGAATTAATTGAGTATCTTCCGCTTTATGACAGCAACTCGCCTGAAATGATTACATCCATCATGGAAAATAATGGGTTTTCTGAGGTCTCCTGGAAATCTCTTCCCGAGTATGCAGAGTATATGAAAAGATGCGATCCGGAAGGTTATGACTATTTATCTGTTCCATATCTCGCCACCGGAATAAAATGTTGAGGAATAAAAAATGGAATACAAGATTGCAGATGATAGATATTGTTCATTTTTGCTGAAATGTGATCCAAAAGAATACGCAGCATCATACTCGGCATCATACCTGAAACTTCTGGATCTCATCTCTGCGAGGAAGAGTGGAAGTTTTCCAGAGGCACTGAAATGCTAAATGAGTATTTCATCCGCCGGGCTCTGTATCTCATCCCGGTCCTCATATTTACCTCATTCATGAGTTTTTCACTCATCTACATCGCGCCGGGAGACCCAGCAGAGATTATGATGACGAGTCCCTCTGGTGGATATGATGAAGCAGCTGTTGAAGCTTTCCGCGTAGCCCACGGTCTTGATCAGCCGTTTTACATTCAGTATCTGAACTGGATCAAAGGCGCGGCTGTGGGAGACTTTGGCTACTCGTACATGAGCGAACAGCCGGTGTTTGAAACTGTTATGAATGCGTTCAAAAATACGCTGAAACTTTCCGTTCTCGCGCTTGCAATTGCTCTTGTTATTGCCGTCCCTCTCGGCGTAGTCTCAGCTCTGAAACATAACACCATTGTTGACGATGCTTGTCGCTTTGGCGCTCTTCTCGGAGTGTCCATTCCAAACTTCTGGCAGGCCTATCTGATGATAATTTTCTTCTCGGTAATCATTCACTGGCTCCCAGCGTCCGGATTTGGACACGGGACAGACATCAGCTACATGATTCTACCGGCGACTGTTCTTGGGACAGGGTCAGCGGCTGTAATGATGCGGATGATACGTTCAAGCATGCTGGATGTCATGGGAAAGGAGTACATCCAGACTGCCCGCGGAAAAGGGCTTTCGGAAAAAATCGTTGTCATAAGGCACGCATTGAAAAATGCACTTGTTCCGGTTATCACGGTGGTCGGTCTGTCGATTGGTTTTCTCTTAAACGGCTCGGTTGTTGTTGAGACAATTTTCGGATGGTCGGGTATTGGAAATCTTGTGGTGGACTCAATTCTTTCCCACGATTATATGATGGTACAGGGTTCGGTGCTCTTTGTTGCTGTCATTTTCCTTCTAGTCAACTTCTTTGTAGATTTGGTCTACGTTTGGGCAAACCCGGAGATACGCTATGATAGAACTTCTTAAAAACCGGCAGATTGCTTTTTCCCTGATGGTTCTTGGTGGGCTTCTCTTCATGGCTGTATTTGCCGGTGTTTTAGCTCCTTATGACTACACGGAAAAGGACCTGCAAAACCGTCTGCTTCCTCCGTCTTCTGACCACTTGTTCGGTACCGATAACCTTGGCCGCGATATCCTGACAATGGTGATGTACGGTGCGCGAGTATCCCTTTTCGTCGGATTTGCGGTTGTCAGCGTTTCGCTTGCAATAGGAATGACACTTGGCGTTCTGGCAGGGTATTACGGTGGGTGGCTGGATGAGGTTATCATGCGGCTAACGGATAGTTTCCTTGCTTTTCCGTCGATGTTTCTGGCACTTGCAATTACTGCGTTTCTGGGACAGGGGATGAAAAACATGATGCTTGCTTTAATTGTTGTCGAGTGGACGGTGTTTGCAAGAGTTGCACGCGGTTCAACACTTGACGTCATGACAAAAGGCTACGTTCGGGCATCCAGGTGGGTTGGTGCTTCAAACACTTATGTGATGATAAAGCATGTTCTTCCAAACATTATCTCTCCGGTTTTGATTATGGCATCGCTTGGAATTGGGAATGTAATTCTGGCAGCAGCCGGCTTAAGTTTCCTCGGGCTTGGAGTTCAGCCGTCAACACCGGAATGGGGTGCAATGCTGAATGCAGGCCGTACATATTTCACAACTGCTCCCTGGCTGATGCTTTTCCCGGGGCTTTTTATAATGATAACTGTTCTTGCATTCAACTACTTTGGCGACGGGTTGCGGGATGCACTTGACCAGAAGATGAAAAATATTGAACTTGAAGGAAGGTTCTGATATGCCTGACGTATTATTGAAAGTATCCGGCGTTTCTGTAACAATCCCAACCGGGCAGGGAGCAGTTCACGCAGTTGATGATGCGACATTTTCGATTAACAAACATGAGATCTTTTCACTGATTGGAGAATCAGGTAGTGGCAAGTCAATTCTTGGCCAGGCAATAATGCGGTTGCTTCCTCCAAATGCGGTGTTTTCCGGGAAAGTGGAACTTGAAGGTACGGAAATTTCAGTTCTTTCCGAGAAGGAAATGCAGAAAGTCCGCGGCAAAACGGTTGCATCGATTGCCCAGAACCCATATCTTGCAATGAACCCCGGAATAAGGGTTGGCACTCAGATTGCAGAGCCGATGCGGGCACATCTTGGAATGAGTAAAGAGGATGCAAAGGCCAGGACATCCCGGGCTCTGAAGTATTTTGATATCATCCCTCCTGAAGTGAGGGGAAGGGAATACCCGTTTCAGTACAGTGGCGGAATGTTGCAAAGGGCAATGGTTGCAATGGGAACGGCTGCAGATCCTGAACTTATTATCGCTGATGAACCGACAAAAGGCATTGATGTACTTAAGAAACGCAATATTGCAGCAATATTTCAGAAAGTTGCCTCGGATGGCTGTGCATTTCTTTTAATTACGCATGATGTAGGTTTTGCCCGGACGATGTCAGACAGAATTGCGGTAAACTACTGCGGGCAGATTATAGAGATTGCAAGAAAGGATGTGTTTTTCAAAGACCCTCTGCACCCGTATTCAAAAGCGCTTCTGGATGCAGTGCCTGAGCGCGGTATGCACCTGATTCCGGGCCCGTCACCTTCTATGATTGAGGTGCCTGAAGGATGCAGGTTTCATCCTCGATGCCCGCATAAAACGGACAGGTGTCTGAAGAATCCACCGGTTGTGGATATTAACGGAAGATGTGTGAGGTGCTGGATGTATGCTTAAGGCAGAAAACCTGCGTTACGTTTACACATCAGGACTGATCAAAATCGTCAAAAAAACAGCCGTCTGCGGTGTTGATCTTGAGGTTTGCCCGGGCGAGACGGTGGCTATTGTCGGGGAGTCTGGGTGCGGAAAGTCAACGCTTGCAAAGATGCTTGTCCAGCAACTTGTGCCTGTTTCAGGGAAAGTGTTTTTCGACGGGACGAAACTGACCGGGATGAGCTGGAAGAATCTCCGGAAGTTTATGGGAAAAATCCAGCTGATTCCCCAGAACCCAGACGATGTGGTTGATCCGAGATGGACGGTTGAACGGTCGGTTGCCGAGCCATTAGTGATTTGTGGAGTTTTTTCCAAAGAGGAGATTTCGGCAAATGTAGATGCCCTGTTTGCAGAAGTAGGGCTTTCTGCGGAGCACAGGACTCGATACCCGCATGAGCTGTCAGGAGGGGAACTGCAGAGGGTAGTAATTGCCAGGGCGCTTGCTCTGGAGCCTGAGTTGCTGGTTTGTGACGAAGCGACCTCGATGCTTGATGTGTCGGTGCAGGCGTTTATTGTGACGATGCTCAAAGAGATTCAGAAAAGACGTGGCCTCAGCCTGGTGTTTATTACGCACGACCTGGAGGCAGCGAAGGCTGTTTCGGACCGGGTACTGGTGATGTATGCAGGTGAAATTGTTGAGGAAGGGAAAGATGTTTTTGACAGGCCTCTGCATCCTTATACGCGTGCTCTTCTGGATGCAGCACGGTATATGTCGCTTGAGGTTGTGGTGCCGGAGGAAGTTGGAGAGCTACCTGATGGTTTTTCGGGCTGTTCCTACTACAGATTGTGCCAGGAGAAAACGGATGCATGTAAAAAGTCGCAGAAACTACAGGATGTTTCGGGGAGATTGGTGAGGTGCTGGAAATCAAAGTGATGTAATCCAAATAACTAACCTGATGAAAGTGATGTAATCCAACAACTAACCTGATGAAAGTAATGAAATCCAACAACTAAACTGATAAAATACTACGGAAACTCTGCGTAACTTTTGTAGCTGGAGATACCTGACAATCCTGCCTGGGGGTACAAAAGTTAGCATTCGCTTGCTTCCATTGCCCGGGCCTGGAATTCTCAGGAAGGAAGAAGGAAAACTCCGAAATACTAGTGAAAAACCGAGGAATTAAGAATGGATTTTTCGCAAGAGCGTCTTAAACTAAACGAATTTGAAAAAAATTTAATATAGGGAATTTAAAGGTATTGTCAGAGAATTCTACAGCTTTTCTGTCTTGTAAATACCATAATTCAGTCTGAACTGTTAGATCCAGGCTTACAGGTATCTAAAACGTCTTTGTAAAATTAAAAATATAAGTCTTCTATAAAATTAAAGGCATCTTACTTTAGTAGTTTTAATGCATCTCTGCAAGCCGCTACAGCAGGTGCCCCTGAGGTTATGAATATAACATCCATAACTTCCATTATTTCTTCTTTGGTAGCCCCATTCTTAAGTGCACTCTGCATCTGCACAACCGTACACCTTTCACATTGCTTGGATGCAACAACAGCAAGCGCGATAAGGATTTTCACCTTTGCAGGTAGAGCGCCATCTGACAGTAATTTTTTGTCGCACCTGCTATATTTTTTAAGGGATTCACTGTCAAGTTCTCCAAGGATCTCAAGAATGTGCGGGGTAAAACCCAGCTTCTCGCTCATACTTTTCAGTAACTCTTCGTGTTCAAACTCTCCGTGCTCTTCGTGATGTCTTTCATGACTTCCTTCCCCATGTTCTCCCATGGTTGTTAACCCCCACTATAATTCAACTGATTATGTATATTAGTATAATATTATCTGTATATATGTTATTTATCTATTCCTGAGAATTCGTAGTCTCTAACTTAAGCACTTACTTTATAACCACGGAGATACGGAAGAAAGTACGGAAGAATTGTTTCCATATTTCCTTTACCATTTTTCTTTACCATTTCCTTTATTCTGTGTTTGCCACGCTTTCCGTGGTTGATCTTTTTCAGATTGGTGAAGAGATTTTGATCCTTGAATACGGAAAACTTACCTTTCAGCATCTTTTTCAAAATCAAACTCTTCTCCTCCATTCCAGAGGAGTTCGAATTCCTTACCCAGATTTTTTGCAAGCCCCGCATCCCAGATTTTCACAACCGAAAGGACACGGTCATTGTCCAGGGGATGGAGCTGAAATAGCACCACAATACTGTCATCAACAATACCGAAACAGGAATTAAAGTTCTGAACAAGCCTTATTTCTACGCCTTTTTTGAATTTACCGAAACTATCTTCTCCCAGCAGTGAAAGCATAGAAGAAAGAGCTGTAAAACGATGAGACCCCAGCAGCTTGATTTTAACCCCGCGGTCAATAGCTTTTGATATTTCAGGCAGCAGGCTAGAAATGATAGGCATTCCAAAGGCAGGAGGAATTATATATATGGACTTTTTTACTTCTCCATAGATGGAAACAGCAAACTTCCTGATTTCGGACTCGGTTATAGCAGTCGTCCAGAAAACCTCATCTTTTCGTTTCTGAACCGGTATAGTTTTCAGGACCTGTTTTGCTTCTTCAACAAAGCCCTTTAAGACCTTTATTTCTTTTTCAAACTCGGATGTTCGCTTTTCAAAAAAGAGATCTAATGCTATTTCAGGATCAACCGCCCTGAACTTTTTAGGTCTTGAAGTCTGGACTTCTACAAAACCTTTTCCTGCCAGCGATTCAAGAACGGTATATATCTTCCCATAGGGCACGTCAGCGTCCCTGCCGATGTGATTTGCCTCGGAGATTCCGAGTTTCAAGAGAGAAAGATATGCAGCTGCTTCATAGGCGCTCAGCCCTATGTCCTGAAGAAGCCTTTTATTTTGCATACAGGATTCAATTCCTGAGATCTTAAAAGTTTTTTGAAAAATAACTTCCAAATCCAGAAAATGGACCCTGTACCTGATGGTAGATGCCTGCCTCTCATAGGCTGACCAGAAAGATTTGCTGGAGTCCTTTGAGCCGCATAAACTGAAATAATAGGTCCCGAAAAACATGAGGAGTTACATAGGTGGCTACACAGCATGGAAGATATTTAATAACCGATCAACTGTGAATCAGTTTAGGAATACAGCGGGTACATACTCATATTCTTTTCATCCCGAGTCCCGTCTCGGTAGGACGGAGATCTTTTCGATACGCTATGTCTCAATGTCAAAAGAGGTTTTGATTCTAAAATTTAATTGGATTAACTGTGAATCAGTTTAGGAAGGCAGCGGGTACATACCCATAGGCTCTGCATATTGTGCCTGAGGGGGAGGAGATAGCTGGTGTCTTCGCCTGCTCCACAGGTGAAGCAGTGGATGGAGATATCTTTTTTCCTGAGTTGAGCTTCTGCTCTTTCCCGGTTAAATTCGACGGTATGTCTTTCTTCAACTGAGATTGCACCTTCGGGACAGATGCCGAGGCAGAACCCCATACCGTCACAGAGTTCCTCGGATATGACCTTTGCTTTTCCGTTAATGATTTTAATAGCACCTTCGGCACAGGGTGCAACACATTTTCCGCAGCCTGTGCATTTCTTTTCGTCAATTTTTACTATCATTCGTTTTACCATTTAACCAATCCCCCTCAATATATTCAAATTAAAAATATATTTTAATTGCACAACGCAGTGAAATTTCAGAATAAGATAGCGTTGAGCAAGAGTTACATTCAAAGGTCCGGCAAATATCCTTCCCTGTACAGTATTTTCTTATAGTCGCCTATTAATTTGCACAGCTTACGAGTATAATTCATAAAGTCCGTGCCTGTATCTCCTTTGAACAACAGCTTTTCAGCTTTTTCCAGAAGATCAGGATAAACAAGTACCAGCTCTTCTTTTGTGTGCAGAAACAGAGCTGAAAAGTCCCTGTGGATGCTCATGCTTCTCTGTAGCAGTTCCGTATCCAGGGTCTTTTCAGAGATATAGTCTTTGAACTTCGTGTAAGCATAAAAGTTTGCAATATTGTGGTTTAAGGAATTTAAAATCGAATACAGAATATTGTCTGTGTTTGGAAGGGGAATGTCACGAAGCTCAAGGTCCGCACCTTCGTAATTTTCATCTTCTTCAATATTCCTGTCTCGAGTTATATCATGGCTCATTTTATTACCCTAGCTTACTCTTAATTACCTATTTTACTTTTAAATTGTATTTTCAACAGAATTTTTACATGAAAAACTAAATTAGATGAATATAGCGCGTCTGATGACGTTTAACTCTCGTCTCCAGGCGCAGAAACAATCCCTAGTTGTTGCATCAGACCAGAAGATTAGCTTCACCCTACAACTCATGAATCTTACCATCCTTAATAGGAAAATCTCTATTTCAGTCATGGTTATTCGCTTGTCTGTAGCCGGCAAACCTGCTACCTCTGTTCTGTGTACGCTACTAGCTATAAAACGTGCAGTAACTGTATTATCCTCTGCAATCATATCCTCAACTGTAACATTTAGGTGTTCGAAGGCTGCTCTACATGCAGTGATTATTTCATTTATTCCCTTGACTCCCAGAGAAGAAGAAAGAGGAACATGTATAGAAAAAGCAGGTGACAGCAACTCATCAGTGGCATTCAGATTTCCTCTAGAAGGGTTTTCTTCAAAGAATCGGTAAACTATTGCCTTTTTTTCTTCTGTAAACATATTTCCCTCTAGACCGATTTCCCTCATTTGCGCGTTTATCTGCTCGACTTTTGATGTATTTCTTGCCTATAAATCTTTTTATCAAAAACTGTCTTCGGTGGTGAGTTGTCTTCAATGGTGAGTTGTCTTCAATGGTGAGTTGTCTTCAATAGTGGATTGTCTTCAATAGTGGGTTGTCTTCAATAGTGGGTTGTCTTCAATAGTGGATTGTCTTCAGTGATGAGTACCTTCCACAACCTTTATTCCTGCATCCTGAATCGTCTTTTTTATATTGTCAAGGTTAGGACACTTAGGATAAGTGTCTTCCATAAGCATGCAGGAGCTGAGGTGTACGGCATCAAGGCCATACTTTTTGAGGGAATTCACCAGACGGTACACTCTCCTCCCCGAACAGCCTCCGCACGTAAAAAAGGCGATCATCTGAGTGTTTTCGTCGTAGGCATCAAAGTGTGACTTTCTTTCGTTGAAAGCTTTAAAACAGCCTACTCCCGGACAGGTTTCCGAGACGATGTCGCAGCGTACGACCGCTATTTTTGTAGGTTTTGTTTTTTCTTCCATTCATGCCTCGCTTTGAACCATTTCGACAGCCGTTCTTACATTTGCTTTACATTTACAGCATGCGTGTAGCTTCGGTTTGTCTTGGGGCCTTTACGACCAGCACCCTGAAAATCCCATCTCCCGGATTCAGAAGACGATGGGGAATTCTTGCAGGACTCTCAATCAGCATATCCCGGCTAACTTCCTGTTGTTCGTCGCCAATTTCAACAATGCCTTTTCCTTCAAGAATGTAGAAAAAGACGTCTGTGGGAGTCATATGCTTTTTTAAAGCTTCCCCTGGCTTAAGTTCTATATGTACTGCTTGGGCGTGTTCGGTATTGTAGAGCATCCGGACACTCACATTGTGAGGGTTCGGTTTTTCAGGCGAGGATTTCATCTCGGTAATTTTCATTAATTCTCCCCTTTTGACCATATTTTTTTATTTTTCGGCATTATGCCTTAACCTGGCATTATGCCTTAACACCTTGCCTTAGTATTAATACCGACCAGGTTTATGAGAACAGTCTGGCTGTTTTTGATTACGCTTTATATTATGTATGTTATTCTGAATCCGTCTCTATGTATGTCATTCTGATATTCATCCCATATATGCCTGGTCGGTATAAGTTTTCCCACTACTTTGAAAAGTGTTATGAATTTCAATCCCTGAAACTCCATATTTGTCTTGGGTTAAGATTTGGTTGAGAGTTTACAGAGGAAACACTTTGAATGGGAACAGATTCGAAAGCACTCAATGCTGAATAAAGCAATTTGAGAGCTGTAAATCCCACATACAAACTTACCTGGTTTTACAGGCCTACCTGGGATTTGAAACTCTCAAGTCCAATGCCTTCAATGAACTTTCCAAGCCTCTTTTTCGTGCCAGAGTTTTTGTAGAAATTAACAATTCTGTCGATTGCGTCAAGAACTTCCTCTTCTGAGAGTTCTTTTGCAACAACCTCAGCAAGTCTTGGACTTGCAGCCGCAGCACCTCCTACCATCAGGGTATATCCTTTAGCAGTGCCCATTACCCCTATGTCCTTAATTGCAGGCTCAGAGCAAGAGTTCGGACAACCGGAAACTGCCATCTTGAACTTGGAAGGCATTGACATTCCGTGGTATTTTTCATCCAGTTTAAGACCCAGGCCTACAGCATCCTGTTTTCCTTGCTTGCAGAAAGTAGTCCCAGGACAGAACTTTACACTTCTTACGCAAAGCCCTACAGCTGCGCCGGGTTTCATATCCAGATCAGCCCACGCATTATCAAGATCTTCCTCCTTTAGACCCACGATTGCAATCCTCTGGGCAGAAGTCATTTTAAGGGCAGCGGCTCCATATTTTTCCGCAACGTCGGCTATCTTCCTGAGGGTGTTAGGGTCCGCAATTCCTCCTGGGATATGAGGGGCGATTGCATAGGTTTCACGGTCTCTCTGAACGATTGCACCTTTTTCCGGTAAGTTGTCTTTCATGGTTATTATACTCTCCACATTTTGCAAATTTCCGATCTGGTTAATTTCCGGCAGCTCTGACAATATATCCCGCGTCTCGCTCTTGAGTTCTATCTCTGGAGTAAGGGTCCGCTTTTATGTTTTGCCAGATACTGGGAAACTTTTACTGGAAATTAATACAAGTTTGTTTTATAAAAAACATTTTATACTACTATTTTTTTGATACCAGTATATTAGAGATATTAATTTATATATTAGACAGTTTCTATGTTTATACTATGAAAGACTGCACAGTCTACAAAACCATGAATATCATAGGGAAAAGATGGACAATCCATATCCTTCTGGAGTTGTACAAGGGGGAAAAAAAGGAAAAGCGTTTTAATGAGCTCAAAAGGAAACTCGGTTACATAACACCAAAGATTCTCTCTGAGAGGCTGACAGAGCTGGAAACTGAAGGCCTGATTGAAAAGAAGGTTGATCATTCCACAAATCCTCCGAAATCTGAGTATTACCTGACCGAAAGTGGAGTGGATTTCGTGAAAATAATACAGGAAATTAAACGCTGGGGGCTGAAGTGGAAATTCCAGAGTGAAGAATGCGAAAAGGCTATTTGCATGTACTGTGAGCGCTAAACCGTAACTAAGTAAAGAGAATCCGAAAACGTAAAATATGCGAGAAAGAAAACTAAGGCACTGAAAAAGGTACCGGGACTTCCATTCGTCCAGTTTTTCCATGCTTGTAGCGGTTAAAGGTTCTGAAAAAACCTTTAAATATCCTTTAGGTACTTTAAAGGTCCTTTAAAAGTCTTGTAATGAGTTTTTCGTTATCCAATCGAATTTTTCCAGATTTTGCTTCTTTTCTGTTTTATAAAACCGAAGTTTGTTATGTGTAAATATTTAATCTCGAAACTATAATCTGAATATAATCTGAGTATGATCTGAGTGTAGTCTGAATATAAGTCTGAATATAATCTGATTAATCTGAGTATAATCTGCAGATAATTCGGAAGGCCATTAATGACCACTGAAGAACAGATTGACTTTTTCTTTAAGCCTGAAAGCATAGCCCTGATAGGAGCCTCACCAAACCCTGAAAAACTCTCCTGTACAATCCTGGAAAACCTCCTGAAAATGGGGTTTCAGGGAAATATATATCCCGTAAATCCGGGTTACCAGGAAATCAGGGGGCTTAAATGTTATCCGGCTCCGAACGAGATAAAGGACAAAATCGACATTGCAATTTTTGCAGTTCCAGCCTCTACTGTCCTTGAAATCCTCAATGGCCCTGTGGAAAATATAAAAGGAGCAATAATTGTTAGTTCAGGTTTTCGGGAAATTGGACCTGAAGGAAAGGAAATGGAAGTCCGCCTGAAAGAGATTTTAGAGAAGAAAAAGATCCGGGCTATGGGGCCGAACTGCCTTGGGATCTACGATACAGCCTCAAAAGTGGATACATTTTTTATAAGCAGCGATAAGGTCGAAAGGCCTTCAAGTGGCGGGGTTTCGGTACTTACTCAGAGCGGCTCTTTTGCCGCTATGATTATGGACGAAATGGCAAACGAGGGAGCAGGGGTCGCACGGGTAGTAAGTTATGGAAATAAAGTGGATGTGGACGAAAGTGACTGCCTTGAATTCCTGGCAGGAGACGAAGCAACAAAAGCCATTGCTCTTTATATCGAGTCTGTTGGAAATGGACGCAGGTTCCTTGATACTGCTTCCAGATGTGTGCAAAAGAAGCCGGTAGTGGCTCTCAAGGTTGGAAAAAGGGAGCCAGGCGCAAAAGCCGCAAGTTCCCATACAGGGGCTGTCAGCGGGAGATATGAGGCTTATGAAGCCGCTTTCAGGAAAGCAGGTGTAATTGAAGTTGAGAGTTATGAAGAATTAAAAGATGCCTGCAAAGTCCTGAACAGGTATCCGTTGGTAAAAGGAAAAAGGGTTCTCATAATTACTGACGGAGGAGGGATTGGAATTTCAATCGCTGATGCCTGTGAGGAGGCTGGGCTCAGGGTTCCCGATATTTCCATAGAAGCTGTTAGCAAACTGAGAAAGAGACTCCCGACTTTTGCTTCCGTAAGAAATCCTGTTGATCTTACAGGCAGTGTAAAGGACGAACACTACGTTGATGCTCTACGGGAAGCTTTTGGTGAAGAATACGACCTTGCAATAGTTAGCCTGCTCTGGGGTCCTCCTCTTCTTTCCAAAGGGGTCGCGGAAAAAATCAAAGTTTTTGCCAGTAATTGTGAAAAACCAGTCCTAATCTGTTCTCCGGGTGGAAGATTCAGCAGGGAAATGTCTTCGGCTTTTACAGCCATTGGAATGCCGGTCTTTTTTACCCCGGATAGCGCGGTCAGGGCAGCAGTGGTATTGTGCGGAGGAAAGAATAAACTGAAACTCGATCTGAGGTTCCGAAATCCTGAATAACCTGACTTCAGAAACCCTAAATGACTGGAATTAAAAAGTAAAGACTGAGATTGGAATCATATAAAGCTTACACAAAACCGGCAGGTTACACAAAGCCCGGCGCCGAAGAAAAAATCGACCAGCGCCTGTATGCCATGGCTTGCTTAACCCTTTTTACAGCAATCTGGAATGCAGCTTCCCTTGGCAGGATTCCTTTTGTTTTTGCAGTTTCCAGTACCTGAGCCGTGTTTCTTCTAACCTTTTCTTCAATTGACCCGAAAGCTGCGTATTGTGTGGCTCCCTGATACTCTGCAGCCGCACAGATCACGCCGCCTGCATTTGCGATAAAATCCGGGACGTAGAGGATACCTTCCTCGTAGAGGATTTTTTCAGCTTTTCCTGTGATCGGAATGTTTGCTCCCTCAATAATCAGTTTAGTGTTCAAAAGATGAACATTATTTTCGTTGATCACGTCCGGACGGGCTGCTGGAATCCAGATGTCGCAGGGAATGGCAATAACGGCATTAATGTCAAGCTTTTTTCCTCCAGGGTAGTCAATCACACTTTTTCCTTCTTTCTTAAGCCTGATCAGGGTATCCACATCCAGACCATAGGGATCATGAACCGTACCTCTGGAGTCAGCGGCTCCTACGAGAATCGCTCCTCTCTGGGTAAGGAAACAAGCAGCATGCTTTCCAACTGCTCCGAAGCCCTGAACAACCACGCGAGCATCTTTCAGCTCGAAATCACAGTATTGCAACGCCACCTCGGTAGCCTGTACAAGCCCCCAACCTGTGGCTCCTACTTCATCAAGGGGAATTCCTCCAACCTCGCAGGGAAGGCCTACCACCCTTCCGATCTCGTCTTTTATGCAGGCCATACAGATTTCGTCTGTCCCCATGTCAGGGGCGAAGATATATTCTTCTTCATACCTGAGGGCACTGGCAAGTGCTCTAAGCATCTGGCTTTTCTTTTCCTGTGGCATTCGCGGATCCCCGTAGATGACAACCTTACCGCCCCCATGAGGAAGATCTGCAGCCGCATTCTTAAGGGTCATGGCTCTTGCCAGCCTGAAACATTCCTCAGTACTTACGTCCATGGCCATCCTGACCCCTCCAATAGCAGGCCCTCGCGCTATATTGTCCACAACAAGAACCGCTTTCAGGTCAGCAGACGGTTCGTAAACATGGATGATCTTAAATGGTCCAAGCTCATCCGCAAATCTGAACATATCCTCCATTGATTTTATCCCCCTCTTTTCCCCCTCTTTTATCAATGCCCTTAATTTCATTTATATCTAATTTTTATATTATTTCTGGACTCTATTAATTATAATACAAGAACTCTCTCAATTAGATTATATAAAGACTTTATCAGTCATATAACGTACCTTAAAATGCTTTATTTTTCTCTGCCTGCACCCTGAAAGTATGAATTATGGAAGTATGAATTATGGAAGTATGAACTCTGGAAGCTTGGATTCTGAAAGCTTGGATTCTGAAAGTCTGGACACTTGAAGATACCGTTTTGTCAAAGCTAATGCGCCTGTTTTATCGTAAAAATCTGTTGTCAGGAGAGATATTTCTGAAAGCAAGTCCATACTTATTTTCAGGAGAAACGTTTTTTGATGGCGACTAATGCTGAAAGCTTGTACGAACTGAGCCAATATTATATACTTCTAGTCTGTGTGACAGTATTCTGTAACTGTTTCTAAAAATCAGGAAAATATATATATAATCTGGGCTATTTAGTTAGAAATCGAACAATCCTAGTAAATAATTTAGGTACGTATCAACATTACGTTCCTGAGATCAAAGAGGGGGAAAGTATCATTCGAGTACGGCTCTACGACCCGAAGTGTACTGCGGATATTTGATGTGATTCTGAAATAAAAGAACTGGGAGAATAGAGCAAAAGTCGGGAGTTCATACCTGCAGGGACGTTTGAATAATAGATAACTGTGCCTATATGTGAGGGGGAGAGCATACCGTTAATTTTCAATACAGAAGAGCCGACAACTACAGAAAACTGGCTTAAAAACTTAAGTACCTGTTTTAAAAACGATTTATTAAGGAAGATGCAATAGATGAAAATTAATGAAGATGAAAGTAAAGTTTCTGCCGGCTACTCAGGAAAAAAAGAGACGAGTGGCGTAAAAATCCTGCAGGGCGATCCGAAAAAAGCTATAGTAAAGCTGTCAATCCCAATGATAGTTGCCATGTCCGTGCAGACAATTTACAGCCTTATTGATACTTACTGGGTTTCTGGGCTTGGAGCCGATGCCCTTGCAGCAATGGGTTTTGTATTTCCGTTTTTCTTTATAAGCATGGCTTTATCAAATGGAATAGGCATAGGAGGAGGATCTGCAATCTCCCGTATGATCGGAGCCAGGGATAAAGCTGGTGCAGACAATGTAGCCGTACATACCATAATTATAATTATCCTGCTCTCTATTGCATTTACAGTACCATTTTATCTCTTTGCCCCTCAGCTCTTTGCCCTTGCAGGAGCTGGAAAAGCTACCGGGCTTGCAGTAGCATATGCCAGAGCTATTTTTCTTGGAAGCATTATAATTTTCTTTTCCAATGTAGCCAATG
This sequence comes from Methanobacteriota archaeon, assembly GCA_023399215.1. Taxonomy (GTDB): domain Archaea; phylum Halobacteriota; class Methanosarcinia; order Methanosarcinales; family Methanosarcinaceae; genus Methanosarcina. The sequence continues at coordinate 194,909 of JAEWQJ010000026.1, read as the reverse complement.
CGATTCTTCGAAGCGAGGGCGATTCGAAACGAGCTATGCAGGCTATGATTTTAGGCGGAGTACTGAACGTTATCCTTGATCCCATATTCATATATACTCTGAACATGGGAATTGCAGGTGCAGCCTGGGCTACTGTTTTTTCTATAGGGATATCCTGTGTTATGATGGCAAACTGGCTGTTCTTCAGGAAGGATACCTATGTAGCCTTTAACTTCAAGGATTTCCGCTTTGAGAAAAGCATTGTAAAAGATATCTTCAATGTTGCACTTCCGGCTTCAGCCCAGCAACTTTCTATGTCCCTGTCAATGATGTTCATGAACTACATTATTGTGCTTGTAAGTAGCACTGATGGAGTTGCGATCTATGCGACAGGATGGAGAATAGCGACAATTGCAACTGCTCCTTTAATGGGAATGGCAACTGCTGTAATTTCCGTATGTGGAGCTGCAATCGGAGCTCATGATTATATAAAGGCAAAGATTGCCCTTTCGTACTCAACCAGGCTTGGATTCTTTATAGAATGTGTAGTCGGAATACTTATATTTGCATTCTCCATGCCGATAGCATCCATATTTACACAGTCCGAAGGTGCAACCCACATAACTGGCGATCTTGCCCACTTCCTGCGTGTTATGTGTATCTTCTATCCCATGCTTGCACTCGGCCTCTTTTCCTCCTCTTTTTTCCAGGGAGCAGGAAAAGGTCTTAATTCCCTGATTGCAACCCTCCTCAGAACTATTATCTTCACTCCTCTCTTTGCAGCTCTCCTGGCTTTTACCTTTAATATGGGGCAGGTTGGAGCCTGGTGGGGATTAGTCATAGGCAATGGAATAGGCTCTCTATTGATGTATGTGTGGGCAGAATATTTCCTGAGAGCACTTTTAAAAACAAAATATGCCACAAGAACTGATGGAGCTTCAGCCTGAAACAGGCAAGAGCTCTTTCCCCTAATTTTTATTAACTCCGTTGGTTTTGAGTCGGTAAACTATTATAATATATTGAATATTTTTTTCAGTTATTAAGATATGGAATATTTTTCCAGATTTTTCCTTTCCAGGCTCTTATTTTTCAGAACCAATGATTCTTATTTTTCAGAACTAATTGCTCATTATCCAGTTGTGTATAATTACCCATAACTCGCGAGAGTTATAGTCAAGGGCTATGCTACCGTGACCCTGGTTCTTCCAGCTTATGGAAGTAACCTTATCATTTATTTTTCCGACTTTGTTTTTGTACCACCAGGAGCCGTAGTCACTGAAACCTCCCCCAAGCCCGATATAAAGAACAGGGGAGCTTATTCTTGAAAAGTCAATCTTATAGCCTTCCACATTTCCCATCAGGCCGGCCATATAAAGATCCAGGTGCTTAGGTGCGTACGGAACAGCCCCTCCAGTTAAGGTCAAGTTAAGTAACTTATTTTCGTCAACATAGTAAAGGCCGTCCAGATCTCCGCTCCAGTAGTGATAATTCGGAGTATAGGGATATGCATTGAATGTATGAGTCTGGGTAGCCATAAGCCGGAATAATTGTCTGTTTGTAAGGTCAGGTTGAAAAACAGATTCTCGGTCAGGATCGGTTAAAGCCAGACTGGCTATCTGCATCATGAAAGCCATACTGTTGCTGTTATATGTCCTGTTTTCCAAACATCTGGAGATTGTGTCAAATTCCTGTACCTGAGATCTTATTAACTCAGAATGTTTAGGCTCGTACTTAATAATGATATCAACAGGTACCATTCTGTTAACCGAACCTAAAACAAGGTTGTTGTACTTGCTAGCTCCATAAGCGGTAAGGATCAAAGCCCCATGACTGTGGCCAATTGCCGTAACTTCGATGTCCTCTACTGCTTTATCACTCAGGAAAGCTGTATGAATTCTTGACACAGCGATGCCATTGTATGTATCCTTCAGGTAACTGTCAATAGTCCAGTTTTCCATGTAACTGAAATCAGTTTCATTTACCGGAACATTTGTCTCTCTTCGATCCAAAATATATGTACTGTATCCTAGCTGAGCATAGTATATCGCCATGTCGGAATAGAAACTTTCAGTCAAGGCCTGCCCGGGCAGGATTATTAAATTTTTATTTTGGGTTGTGCTCCATACGCTCTTTTCTTTTACATAGTTGGTGAGTGCAATGTAGTCGTATTCTCCAGATCCAACCTTTATCTTAAGCTTATACTCTGCCACATCACCGCAAACAAGGCCAATTCTACTGCTTTTCACTAGGGGAGAGTACATACCCGGTACTCGGAACGAAGCAGGATTATGAAAAAAAATCCCCAGCTTATCAGATTGACTAAATAGGGTCTCGGTTTTATTCTCAGAGTTGATAGTTAATGGTGCTAATTGGGTCTTCATCTTCTCACCTTTGTGAGATTCTCAAGTTAGGTTCTAGACTCGAGAATCCATATTTTTGTAAAGCAAGGCGGGCTAATTTTCAGTTTTGACTTCAAATTGCTGTAGCGTAAAACAGTAAAAAGCAAGTCCATAAGGCTAAAAACCAAAACCTGGAGACATGATAACGTAGGGATCGTTTATCACCAGGAACGGTATATAAAGCCAGGATAAAGTCATTCGGCTTTTAATTTATATACATCAGTCATAAAATATTACTTAATCAATTACATTATTTTATACAGATAAAATTTGTGGTTTGAAATTTTAGCTAAATTTTATTTGAATGTTTATATCTGTGTATGAGATGAACATTCACAGAAACGGAGGGGATTCAGGCGTACAAATACTGCAGAAATGGATGACTATAAAACTGCAAATATCTCGGGAAAAGGTACACACTTAAAATACTGTCACATTAAATCACATTTATCATCTACGATTACTGTGAAATGTACGTGGGATATTTAGGATATTCTCAAAATATCCGAAAATAAATTAAACCAAGATGCTCATTACGTGCTGGAAACTGTTGATTTAAAGTAAATTTTTCTCTGTAAAATCAACAATGAGAATTTTAGAAAAAATTATTTCAAAAAGCTATTGTACAGGTAATTTAATACCCCTGGAAGGAGGTATCAAAATTGAAAAAATATTTGCTCATGCTATTGATGTTGATTTTTATTTATGGGGCTGTACTCTCAATTGCTGTTGCCGGTGCAGCCGATAACCCAGTGGTAAACGAAACGGCATCAAAGGTTTTAAAGACCAACGAATCCGTCAATAAGTCCGTTAATCAATCCGCATCACAGAATAAAACATGTCATATAAACCAGAGTAAATCCGTAAACCAGAATGAGTCCATAAACCAGACTGAAACTGCGACAGAAACTCCTGTGGCTGAACAGAAATTCAGGGTGGGACCGACTGTTGTACTGAGGCCGGTTAATGATGTCATAACCAAAGACGAAGATGGCCTTGTTGAACTCTATATTGATAATCCGTCCCTCAATGATGTGACTCTAAATGTGGATGCAAGGATTAGCGTACCCTCTGGAATTCATGTATATGGACAGGATTTTGCTCAAACTGGTGCAGCAGGTACAGCCTACGGAACATTTTCAGTGCCCCCAGGAAGCGCCCGGACAATCTCTATTGATCTCAAAGGAGAAAAAGTAGGTACCTATACGGTACATTTCAGCGGTCTCTACTGGCCTGGAGACAATAAGGATAGTTACAACCCTATTTCACTCAGCCATCCCTTTGAAGTCAAGGAAGCTTCTGAAAATCCCGAAGAAGCTCCCAGCTCTGATGATAATGAAGACACTGAAACTGAAGAAACTGGAGGAGTAAAAGCTGAAGGACAGGGTTCATTTAGTGCTCCCGGATTTGGAATATTAATTGCAGCTATAGGCCTGTTAGGGGTTTATGCTATTAAGAGGAAGTAACTAAGGTTAAAAAAAGCGTTTAAACGCGATTGCAGGGAAAATAAATACATTTTTCCTTTTTTAAATTTTTGTAGTTAAGAAAGGCATCCGTAATCCAGAGAAACCTTTCACTTAAGCTTATACTGGATATTTACAGACGGCAGCCCAAAAAAGGTGATAGAATGTCTGAGAGGGCTATTTTAAAAACTCTAATAGTTTATCTCTTGATTGGTTGTTTCCTGGTAAGTACCATTTCGTGTGTATTTGCGTCATCTAATATTTCGGCAAGTTCTTACGAGAATAAAACAGAGGCTTCAGAAGAAAAACAGCCTTTAGAGGAGGCACAGAACTCCGACGAGCAGTTAGAATCCTCCGAAGATGCAGACACGCAAAGCTCAGGAAATGATGAGACCGAAAGCGAAGAAACTCAGCTCACTAAAAATACGGAGATCGCACCTGATAAAGAGACCGAAACAAATCTCTCGGAAAATACGGAAATAGAACCTGATGATGAAACCGAAACAAATTCTTCGAAAGATACAGGAGTAAAATCCGTCGAGGAAACCGAAACAAATTCCTCGGAAAATAACGAAACGGTGTCTTCCGAGAACCAGGAAAATCAGTCTTCAGTGGATGAGGAAGTAGGAACCGAAGGTACGGGAAATCAAACTTCAGGAGATATAGGAGTCGCAGAGGATACAGAGAGCGATTATTCACATCGCACAGGAAATTCGTATCATATAGAACATTCGGAGTACACTATAGTAGAGAATAACACATATGTACAATCCGAACCTGTAAAAAAAGAGGCTTTGGAAAGTTCAGGATCAACTGAAAATTCAAAATCTGCTGCACCGCCCTCTGCAAGTGTCAATCTTCACGGTGAAAAGACCAGGGTTGTTTCTGGAGAAGACATTCTGCTCAAGCTTTCAGCCGTTAATCTTATCACAAAACCTGTCATGCACGTCCAGGTAATAATTATTCCACCTTCAGGAATGAGCGTCTCTTCCTCGGAGTTTGTCCAGTCTGGCGCAGGACAGTATACGACAACCTACGAGCTTGAGCCCGGACAGGGCAGGGACATTGAAGTAAGGATTGAAACCAACCAGCCTGGAGACTTTAATGTTGAGGGAAGGGTGGTTTATTATTTCGGGGAAGATACTGAAAACGCCGAAGATTATACGCTTAATCTACCTATAACTGTCGAAACAAAACCGGATCCTGTAGAAGAATCCCTGCCTGGGTTTAGACTGACGAACCTGGTATTCCTATTAATAGCGGCATTTATCTTAAAAAGACGTTAACGGTTTCAGGAGTGTTAATTCTAGAACTAATATCGTGCGGGCGTGTTAATATGTATGTGCGTGTATTGTGAGTATTTATACCTGCGCGTATAAAAAGAAAACCAGATTATAGCTAAATTGCCGGATGGTGCGGGAGGAGGGTAATGCCATAAGTTACAGAATTACCCTCTCATCCTACGTTATTTTGTGAAAAAGCAGAGTTATACAGGTTTGTTTTATTCTTTAATTGCGTTCAATAATTCATCCTGATTGACAGTTTTATCAGGTCTTACGGCTTTCCCATCATCAGTCAATATGAACTTACCTTGCATACACCCTGTAACTCTGTAATGCTCAGGACTAATATCCTTAGTACGGTTGGTAGCGTCTTTTATTAAATAAAGTAAAACTTTTTCATTCGAGTTAAAGCTTGGTTCATACATAGCCATATAGGTATCATTTCCAACTGTTCCGCCATCAACTCTTACTGTCACCTCTTTGGATGACAGTGGATTCTTAAGATACTTGTCTACACTTATAGTGATGTCTGTGTAGATAAGATGCTCCAGGCTAAATGAATCAATACCATTAGGTCTTTTTCCATCGTCAGAATTCCACCTGCTTGGATTTATTTCCTTCACTGTACCTACTAAAATTGTATATGATTCGCTGCTTAGTTCCTTAGAACTTAGTGGTACAAGGGATGCACTGGATTCGCTGTATAAAGGCATATTATTATTTGTAAGTTTATTATTCTCTTGTAAGGGACTATTTGCTTGTTTAATACCATCTTGCGAGCCTGACAACGCTAGAACACTTAACATTATCAAAGAAACTGCTCCAACAAAAATAATCATATATTTTATTGTTTTATTCATTGTCATCACCCTTTAAGGATAAATATAGTTGATCCCTGCTATATCTTCTAAGTCAAAAGTTCTCTTCTTTATTTTACCCAGGAAGCAGAATCGTGCAAGCTTAAATATAATATGCAAAGCTAAGATAGTAACTGCTTCTTAGGGCATCTGTTATGGAGTTCGGGTTACCTGGAAAGTACTTTTGAACTCCATAAACTACTTATTTCAAATTCTTTATAATATTTGTGTCCATATCCTCTAAGAATTCGATTTTTAAACTAACTTTAAGTTTGAAATTATTGCTTGATCTTTGATAGTTGGAAGATTTGGCCACAAGTATTTTATTTGAACATATGGCGCAACCAATATTCAAAGATGTTTATAAAAAAGAAACCGCGTAATTTTACAGCACATAAGATGTATGTATTATAATCCATGCATCATTTCCAGCAGTCTTCTGCGTCCTGTCGTGTCCTGCGTTGTTAGCAAGACCAGAAGCCAAAAAAATGTCAATGCGAGCAAGATTCTGGCAAACGCAGGCTACATGAACGTCAATAATATGAAGGGAAAATCAAATTCTGGATAGACACAGGATATCTGGTTGCAAGCAGTTTTGTAAATAAGCTTGAATGTGAAGATAATTCAACTAAACTGCTTTTAACGCAAAAGAATAGACAAGTATCTTTGCATTACAATCATCTGACAACTCGTCTGTTCGATCTGCCAGTAACTGTGAAAAAACAATTCTTATCGTTCTCTGGGGGTAAAGCAGGCTCTACAGGTGGATTCTTAAGGCTTGCTATTAGTAATCATTACTGCTCCTTTTATATGAACTACAATGAATTCATCCAGAGTACGGACATCAAGAATGAAGACATTTCTTCTTCGATCATTTTTTCAGCTTTACAGACGCTCAAATTTGTGTACATGTTATATTTGTGTACATGTTATCTTCAGTTGCTGCAATGCCATGTGTGATCACGAGAAAAAAGAGAATCATGAAACTAAGGTTTCTGATTACTACCTTAATTTCATGAGGGTGTATTTTCGTCTTAAATTCATGTTGAAGATCGGAGTGTATATGTCCGTTTTTAATCCTTTTTTACATTTCGAACCTCGTCATAACTCCATGAAGTTCGTCAGTAGGTAGCTTGTAAAACTGGACAAAGGAAGGCGATACCTTTTTAATTATGGAAAAGATTCTCCAGATTAAATTATTGGTAAAGATATCTTCTACTCCGTAGAAGATGGTTTTTTCACCAATGCCCTGGTCTTTAAGGATCTTTTCAACATCAACAATCTCCATATATCCTGCTCGTATCTCCAAAATTTTTAACCCTTTTGCCGGTTCTTTTGTGAACGAGGTTTCTATTCCGAAAGGACTATCTGACTTGATAATGGAAATGAAAATGTTATTTTCGTAAATGATGTTGTTTTTAAACATTACATGGGAAATATACTGGGGAATTCTTTCAATGTCGCGTGTAAAGAAGAGGGCAGTTCCCATGATTTTATTTTGAGTAGCATAGACCTGTTTGTATTTTTCAAGAAAATCTCTGGACTTCATTAGCTTCATCAGCTTATATAGCTTCTTTTGTCCCGAAGTATATATGAGCATAAGAGAGAGGATGAAAAGTGCTATGATGACTGACCAGTAACCTCCGTGAGGGATTTTATAGCTATTTGAAAGAAGGAACACTACATCAATAAACGTTATAAATAGCGAAATAATAGCTTTGGTTATGTTTTTTCTATGATAAAATATCGAAGTCATCATTATGCCTGTAATAGACATGGTTCCTGTAACTGCCAGGCCGTATGCAGCTGCAAGTTTGCTCGATTCTTTGAATATAAGCATCATAAATAATACAGAAACGAGGAGTAACCAGTTTACGGTACTTATGTAGATCTGGGACTTAAATACCCCGGAGGTATAATCAATCTTCAGCATTGGAATTATCCGGGTTGTTATTCCCTGATATACTATAGAGAACATGCTGCTTATCATAGCCTGAGAAGCGATAATTGTAGCTACGATGCTCAGGAGAAGGAACGGGATATAAAAAATGTTTGCCTGCTGGTTTATCATCTGATACAAAAAATTTGTCGAACCCGGGTTTCGGATAAGAAATGCGCCCTGCCCGAGATAATTCAAAACCAATGCTACAAATACGAATCTCCAGGCTTTTAAGATAGGCTCTCTTCCCAGGTGTCCCATATCAGCATATAACGCTTCACCTCCTGTAGCGCACAGGATGACTTCGGATAGTACAAAAAATCCTACAATTCCATTGTCCAGAAGGAACCTGATAGCATAATAAGGATTGATGGCTTTAAGTACTTCTGGTGTATAGAAAATAGAGGCTACACCTGAAAATCCAATAGCTGCAAACCATAGAACCATTATAGGTCCAAAAACCCATGTAATTTTTTCGATTCCTTTGCTCTGAACTGAAAAAAGTGCTATTGCAATTACGGCAGAAATAAGTATAATAGTTCCCTGACCTATGTTTTCAAACTGAGGAATGATTCGCAAGCCTTCGACTGCGCTCAGAATACTTATTGCAGGGGTAATTACTCCATCTCCCATGAGGAAAGATGTTCCTATATAAGCTAATAATGTGACCAGAGTTACATTCCTACTTGACTTGAGTAGAGGTACGAGTATTTCTTTTAAGACTATTGTACCCCCTTCTCCTTTTTTACCCAGACTCATTGCAAGCCAGGCGTATTCCATAGTCACAAGTACGATAAGTGTCCAGATAATTAACGATAAAACTCCTATTATGTGAGTGTGTGTAGGTCTTGTTAGAAGGAAAATAACGGTCAAAGTATAAATGGGGCTTGTCCCAATATCTCCAAAAACAAGACCCATCGACTTTATTACTTCTCTAAACTCTGACTTAGAAAACATAATATTCACCTTTTTGTTCCAGAAATTTACATAAAGATTCGATTTAAAATAAAAATTCCACGTATTAAGCCATGAGACGATAAATCGTGATTTCTTCTACCATGTAAGAAAAGGGAAACTGATTATTTTTAAAACTTTGACTTTTAAATATTACTGTTTTCATATTGTTTTCGTCTCTATATGTGGTCAATAAGCCTAACAGTAAATAGCGATTCAATAAAAGATGGTTTTGATTATTACTTTTTTATATATAAAGCTCATGACCCTCTCCATATAAATGAAGATTCCACATTTCAAACTTCTTCATAATTCATAAAAATTTTTTAATGTGATGTATGTAGAATTGAACAAAAGAAGGTGACAGTTTTTTTGATTACAATATTGACCTGTTGAGATACCATTTCAAACAGATGTTTCTTGAATAAAGGCTTCTAATAAGGAAATGCTTCCTGTCCAGGATAATTAATATGTACTAACGAAAAAAGATACCAATTTCCATGGATTTAATCCGGCACTATATCAGAAAAACTTATTCTTTTTATACCCAGCTTAATTAAAAAATAAAGTATGTCCTGTGTATAAGGCAATGTTAAAGGCAGAAGAAAACAGAAAAGAACAGACAAAGTACACTTGATTTTAAAGGCAAGGGGAAAAAATGGCGGGAGAAAATGAACAGTGGATCATTAATCGGAAGCGAATCTGCTGACGAAGACTCATGGGACAGGAGGGGAGAAAAAGAAGGAGTCCTTCAAAAAAGTACAGAAGGAGTGAGCATTCTCCTCGGTGATCCCAGAAAAGCTGTTGTCAAGCTCTCAATTCCCATAATAGTTGCCATGTCTGTCCAGACAATCTACAGCTTTACTGATACCTTCTGGGTTTCCGGACTTGGAGCTGATGCTCTGGCTGCTGTTGGATTTGCTTTTCCGTTTTATGTAATTCAGATGGCGCTTACTGGCGGGTTAGGGGTTGGAGGAGGGGCTGCAATTTCTCGACGCATAGGAGCCAGGGACAAAGCAGGTGCAGATAATGTTGCAGTTCATGCCTTCGTAATAATGCTCATCCTCACAGTTGCCCTTACTGTCCTTGGACTTGCGCTTATAAAGGATCTTTTCATGTACAGTGGAGCCGGAAAAACAACCGAACTCGGGGTCCAGTATGCCAGGGTAATTTTTGCAGGCAGTTTTGTTTTCTTCTTTACAAATATTGCGAATTCCATCTTAAGAAGTGAAGGAGATTCAAAAAGAGCTATGAGGTCCATGGTTCTTGGTTCAGGCCTTAATATAGTGCTTGACCCCATTTTTATATACACTCTAGGGCTTGGGATCGCAGGGGCAGCCTTAGCTACAGTTATCTCTTTTGCCAGTTCGGGACTGCTGATGCTCTACTGGTTTTTTATTAAAAAAGATACCTATGTTTCTTTCAGGTTTCGTTCTTTCAAATTCGACAAATCAATTATCAGGGATATTTTCCGGGTAGGAATTCCCTCATCAATAGAACAGCTTGCTCTGGCGCTGACTGCACTTATAATGAACTTTGTTATCGCAACTGTTGGCAGTACGGACGGAGTTGCAGTTTACGCCACAGCCTGGAGAGTAACAAGTATTGCAGTTGCTCCTCTTATAGGTATTTCAATTGCTGTAGTCTCGATCAGTGGGGCTGCCTTTGGGGAGAAAAACTTTAAAAAAGCACAGAGTACCTTTATTTATGCAATTGAAGTCGGTTTTCTAGTAGAAACGATAATTGCCGGTGTAGTGTACTTTTTTGCTTCAGATATTACTGCTGTCTTTACACATGCTGAAAATGCAGCCCGCATAGCTCCTGAACTAACAAGGCTACTTAAAATTATGACGGTTTTCTATCCGGTCGTCGCCTTCGGAATGATCTCAGGTTCTCTTTTCCAGGGTGCAGGAAAAGGCACAAGCGCCCTTGCTGCCACCCTTCTGCGGAGCCTTGTTATGACTCTTTTCTTTTCCTTACTTTTTGCATTCGGATTCGACTGGGGATTGCCTGGAGTATGGTGGGGATTGGTTGTAGGTACAGTGATTGGGTCAATAATTGCTTTTGTGTGGGTGCAGATGTATTTGAAGTGTATGATAAAGGAAGGAGCGGTGGGAGGAAAGTGCTGAATGGAAAATTATTGCGTATTCCTGCATGGGAATGAGTTATCAAGTGTTTTTTGCGGCTTCTTTTATGCAGATATTGCTGCCCTCCTTTATTCAGTATTGTTCTTCAGAATCTTGGTTTCCAGAAAATATTTTTTTAAACTCATTTTTTATAATTGAGCTTGTTTCAAAACTAACTCCAATTTCTCTGAACCAATTCTTTGGAGTAGAGAACCAGAATCAATAGAGCTAAATGAAATACCAGGTCTTGGTCAAAAATCTGAATAGTCGGGATTTTGAAACAAGCTCATTAACAAATTGGAAACCAGAAAAAATTTGATTATATAGGGGCGGCTGATGCTTGAATATGCCTTAATTGTCAAATCATAAAATATAAATAAACCCAGTTCCTTTTTAGTTTGAAATCTAACAGTAAGAAACTGAATAATAAGATTGAACACAGTCATAGTTCGGATGATAAGATCTATTAAAATCCAGTCAAATTGAATAAAATAAGGGAAGCCATTAAAACCAGCAGATTCGACTAAGAAACACCTCGCAAACAAACCTGCTGGATAAGAAATGTCTCGTAAAAAACATCTAATGGCTACTATCCTGCCTTTATCATCTGAATCATGACTGGAAAATTATGATTGGAAAATTATGACTGGAAAATTATGACTGGAAAATTATGACTGGAAGAAAGCCCTGACTGTGATATCAATGAAGGAATCTAAAATAAAAGAAACAGTAAAACTCCAGTTTGAGATAATTAATCTGTTTCAAAAAAATTTTGCCAAAATATTTCACAAGACAGGGGACAGTCCATATGGCCTGAACAAAAATCAGAACCGAGCTATTATGATTATTGGGGCAATAGATAATATTATGCCTACGACCCTGGGAAAATGTCTTGACCTTCAGAAGGGAAGTTTGACAAGTATGATCGATGCTCTGGAAAGAGAAGGGCTTGTCTGCAGGAAAAAAGACCCTCAGGATCGAAGAAAAACTCTTATTTCTCTCACCGAAAAGGGAAAAGCTTACAGGGAATGGTTCATAGGAGAACTTGAAGGAAACACCTCCGAGATTCTCAGAAAGCTGGATGAAAAGGATATCCTTGCATACAAGGAGAGCCTGCAAATAATGCTTACAACACTGAAGAAGCTTGATGATACTGCCTGAACAAAAAATAGTGCAGGAGGGGCAATGGGCATCAAACTTGCAAACTCCAGAAGACGGGATTTATAGAAATAAGGCAAAAATTTATGTCGGATTCCTGAGTTTGAATGAAGCTACAGCAAGGAAAATCTATGAATTTACCCAGCGGTAAGACTGAAAATCTGTTCTATTCTGTTCTATTCTGTGCTGGAAATTATAAAAAGAAAGAATATGTGTAAGTTCAAAAAGTAACTCCTACTTTTTTTAGAAGCATAGACCCGAAGCAACTGACCGAAAGGCTCAAAGCTGAACTCCTTCTGTCTCTTAACGGCTCTTAATGAAACCTTAAAGGAACTCATTTCTACGAAGAATCAAAACCTAATACTGTGAATCTGGAGCCTGTTTTTTAAATCTTCAAAGGTATGAAAGTTTTATACTAAAGGAAAATATTAATATATAATAACTAGGTAATAAGCTACCGTAAGCCGGTTAATCAGTTATTATAAAATTAAAAGAGAATAGAGTCAAAAGGCAGTGAAAATGAAGGAAATAGTTTCACAACCCTCCCTGGATCCAGTTCTACATGGTTTCCTCTTGAGAGATAGCAGACCCGTACAGATTTCAAAAATCCTGAGCTTTCTGAAGTGTTTCCCGGAAAAGATCAAATCTGAAAAATAAAAACTTAAGGTTCAATTAAGAAGTAAACATAAAATTTTTATTTTGAAGTAAAAATGAAAATACAATAAAAATACTAAAAATGAAAATAATACTGAAAAGGTCAGAAAATCGGAATGGCAGAGAGCTAGATAAGATAAATTCTAAATCTCAATTGCAGTTCAGGTATTTGTGTAGTTACTCCTATTCTGATTTTATATTCTGATTTTATATTCTGATTTTACGTTGTTATAAAATCAATTATTAGTAGCTGCCCTATTCGGAAAGGAGATCCCATAATAATCGTCAGTAATAAACGAATCCTTTTTTTAATTTAAGGGTTTTAAACGCTTCCTTTTTGTTATCTTCTTTTCATTGTCTCATAACTCTAAATTTAAACTGCTGGATATACAGTACGCGCCAGAGTAACTATATTTGTAACTATATTTTAAGGCAAAGGTTGCTGATACTTTTATTAAAAAAGCCAGTTCCCTAAAGGAAAAGCTAGATATCTGGGGAAGGGGATACTGGATAAATCTGACTGACTGATTATAAATGCAAAGTCAATGTATCCAATTTCACGTTCATAAATGAGTACTGGTACCAAGGTTGCATTCAAATTGAGTTATGTTTTTAAAAGTTCAGTTGAGTTGTTGTGTTATTCTAATGATAACAAAATGCAGATAGTACAACTAAGTTAGTAAAGTACGGGCACTGAGCAAAAATGAAGATAAATAAACATCAATTAATGGCCATATTCCTTGTAGCTATTTTAATAGCATTTATACCCCTTGCATCAGCAGCTCCTGCAGGAACATCCGAGTCCACAGTAGTAGCAGCCGCAAAAAGCTGGATTGGAGTTAAATCCGTACATGGCGGCAACAGCCGATCAGGCATTGATTGTTCTCACTTAGTGTATCAAGTATACAAGCAAGCCGGAGCCAAAGACATAGTGTTCCAAACTGTTCCTAATATGAAAAAAAATGCATATTATGTTACTACAGCTTCTCCCACGCCTGGTGATGTAATTTTTTGGAAAAAAGACATTACTAAAAATAACAGAAATTACTGGCTTACCAGTCATGTTGGAATATACATTGGAGGCGGGCAATTCATAGACACATCTTATGATACAAAAACAGTTACGACAGAAAGTGTTAGTGGCGTGTATCAGGAAGGATCGCCGTATTATGTAAGATGGGACCCAGGTGGAAGCGATGATACAGGAAGCGATGACACAGATAACGATGAAACTTCCGAAAATAACGATGTAAACCTGCCGGTTGCTGCATTCTCTATGTCCCCTACCTCTGGAACAGCCCCACTAAGCGTAGTATTTACTGACAAAAGTACAGATGCAACTTCCTGGTCCTGGAGTTTTGGAGACGGAAGTACTTCATCAGAGGAGAACCCGAAGCATACGTACTCTGAAGCAGGAAATTATAACGTTGTCCTGATTGTAAAAAATGAAAAGGGCTCGAGCTCAAAATCTCTAAGTATAACTGTAGAGAAAGAACCGGCTGCAGAAAAAATCCTTCCTGTAGCGAACTTTAATGCAGATACTACGAGTGGCTCTGCTCCTCTTTCTGTGCAATTTACAGACCTGTCGCAAAATGCAAACGAATGGAACTGGAACTTTGGAGACGGAGCTACCTCAACCGAGCAGAACCCAGCTTATACCTATGGTTCAGCCGGAAGCTATACTGTTGTGCTGACCGTAAATAATGAAAATGGTTCGAGCTCAAAATCTCTAAGTATAACTGTAGAGGAAGAACCGGGTCAAGAAGAAATTCTTCCTGTAGCGGACTTTGATGCAGATATTACGAGCGGCTATGCACCTCTCTCTGTGCAATTTACAGACCTGTCGCAAAATGCAAATGAATGGTACTGGAACTTTGGAGACGGAGAAACCTCAACCGAGCAAAATCCAATGCACACTTATTCCTCTCCCGGAAACTATGATGTCAACCTGACAGTAATCAATGAAAACAAAACTGCCTCAAAAATCAATACAATAAACGTACTGGAAGAAAGCAATTCCAGTGATAGTGGCAGTAACAGCGACACTATCAGTGACAGTAACAGCGAAAGCGATAGCAACAGCGAAAGTGATAGCAACAGCGAAAGTGATAGCAACAGCGAAAGCGACAGTAACAGTGACGGCGACAGTAACAGTGACGGCGACAGTAGCAGTGGTAGCAGTAGTGGAGGGCACAGCCACAATAGTGGAGGTAGCAGTGGTGGCGTTGGTGGATCCCCTGAACCAGCGAATAACGTCCAGGTAAAAGAGACTTTACAGAACTTTATTTCCAGTGGAAATGATGTGAATTTTAATTTTACAAATAATGCAACCTGCGTTGAATCGATAACATTCAGATCAACAAAAACCGTAGGAAAGACCACTACAATAGTAGAGGAACTGAAAAATAAGTCGAGCCTGGTTTCCGAGCTTCCTGAAGGTATCGTCTACAAATCATTCAATATATGGGTTGGAAACGGTGGTTATGGTACCTCAAAGAATATTGAGAGTCCAACTGTCAATTTTAAAGTTAATACCTCATGGGTAGATGAGAGTAACATAAACAAGTCCTCGATTATACTTGACTGGTACGATGATGAGAAAAAAGAATGGATAGAACTGCCAGTAAGTCTAACAGGTGAAGATGATCAGTTCTTGCATTTCACGGCAAATGTACCCGGCTACTCTTCCTTCGCAATAACAGGCACAAAAGACGAAGGCAACACAATAGCTGCAGAACCTGCTCAAGTAGCCACAAATAATACTACGGGCAGTAATGCAGGCAGTAGTACAGGCATTAATGAAGGTAGTAACGCAAGCAGTAATGCAAATACTATTGAAAATAAGGGAGCTGAAGAAAGTGCAAAGTCTCCGGGATTTAGTACAATCAGCGGTATTGTATGTTTATTCTGTGTTTTCCTGTATAGAAGTAAGAATAGATAAAACAGAGTAAATTGCAGTAGGATGTTGGAGTTAGTGATCTAATCTGACAAACGAGTCTATTCGCCTTTGTAGTCAGATTGAAAAAACTACCTCCTGAGTACTATTTTTAGATTCCCGTATTTCCTGAGTTTTATTTTTCGGAGTACTATTTCCCGAGTATTATTTTCAGAATAGTACTTTTTCCGTATCATATCCAGCTTTTCGAAGATATTACCTACGTTCCGCAGTATTTTTTGAAAATTTTGGTCTCTGAATACACCATATAGCTGCTTTTACCTTCTGCATAAAAGTTCAGTAGATCCGTGCTAGATTGAAAATCGATAGCAGGAAATATTATAAAATCTGAGATTTTACTGCGGAAAGTGGGTTGTTTTGTCAGGCTGAATAGTTATCTTTCGTGATTAAATACAATGGATTTTGGGATAAGCTCAAAGATTAGTAAATTATCCTCCCTTGATTCCATTTTACTCTAGAAGTTCTAGTAATATCAGCAAATCCAAAATTAGCTGAAGACGCAGAACCAATACTGCTCGTGCTTGTATGGACTTCGAGAGTGAGGCAATACAATAAAATATTACCGTCTAAATAAGTTGAAAAACTTCCACTCGCATCAGAAGGGTCGTCAATTGCAGACGTTATGCCAGTTAAGCTAACTACATCTTGATCTTCACCAGCCTTAACCCATTGGTATTCTAGTGGTCTCACTTCTACTAATTCCCACAGAACAAAGTCTATAGTACAATCGTCAGGAAATGTGTAACCTCCAATCCAATCAAAATCAACGCCTACATTTGCATTACCTGATGGAGGTTGTTGGGTTGAAGTATAACTGAACATATATCCATCTGCATAATATGAACCAGTACCCTCGACCCGAGTTGCAACCCTCACAGTTTCAAAAAATAAATATATTTGATGAGTTGAAATTATAGTAACATAAAGAAAAATCAAAAATAAATTCAAAATTTATGAATATGAGGAATATAAATGATAGACACCATTGTAGTAATAACGATAATATTGAGAATAATATTTTTTATTATACTTGTGGCATTAGCTTTGAAAATAATTCAGAAATTAAAATTATAGTTTTTGGCGCAATCTACTACACCTATTCGAGGTTCTTGTTGTATCAATTCGAAGAAAAGTACTTTTAGAAAGAGGAAGCTGTGCTGCTTTAAAGAGGAGACACCACTGAAAATCAATTATCATTGGCGTTTGACTGCTTTTAGAATAAATACGCAAGTACTTCTAATTAAAGAAGAAACGACTATCAGATATGTTTCTTTAATATAATATATTGCCTTCCCACAGTAAATTTTTTGGGTTTAATATTTTTCAAATCGTGTACTTACTTTTTATAAAATCTCACCTAATTTTGCCATAATGACTCTCCCTCCTAGATCTGAATCCACAACTCATCTTAGTCATTATGGCCTTATTGCTGGCGTATTTGACGAACTCGATAGTTCATATTCGATTGACACTCTTCTCCCCAGAAAAGTGGCCACAACATTTCTCATTCTGCTGTAATTAAGGCAATGTGCATTAACGGTTTAGGATTTACTGAACGTCGTCTTTACCTAGTTCCTGCTTTCTATAAAAACTTAAGCAGTATGCCTATTTTTCTGTAAAATTAGAAATCTCAAAACGTTGGTAGTTTAAAATCCAATATTAAGAGAATGGATTATATTCAGTAAGCAAAAAATGAACTTTGAATTTACAGCAAGTCCGCGCACTGCATTAAAAAGTGAGGAAAATAGGATATTACGTTGAATCAATGCATTTTTTGTAAGAAAAGACTGAAATAGAATCTAGAAAGCTTCAGAGGGAAAGACTTTGCAACTCAAAATCGAGACGTCCAAACGCATTGAACTGGTTGATATCACTTCACAAGTTCAGGAAGAAGTAATGAAATGCGAAATAATTGAAGGCATATGCCTTATCAGTACACGACATACTACCGCAGGCATCATAATAAACGAGAACGAAAGCGGGCTAAAAGAGGACATACTGGATCTTTTAAATAAGCTTGTTCCTTCCGGCGCTGGTTACAGGCATGACCGCATAGATAACAATGCAGATTCCCATCTCAAAGCAGTACTGCTTGGAGCAAGCGAAGCCCTGCCTGTTTCGGCAGGAAAACTTGAGCTCGGGACGTGGCAGAGAATCTTTTTTGCCGAAATGGATGGGCCGAGAAGCAGGATAATTAACGTTACACTTTTAAAGGCTTAACAAGATGACGAATAAACATAGGATCGAGAAAAAAACTAAGAACGGATCAAAAAGAGTAGTGGAAAATCAAATAGATAGTGATGATTCAAAAAGACAGTGATAATTCAAAAGATAGCTAATTCAAAAAGAATAGTAAAGAAAGTTCCTTACGAATCGACTTGGAAGAGCCGTTCAGGAACTTTCCTGGTTATTGTTAAAATCATCCAGACGTGTCTGCTTCCTTATGCAGTTTTCTCCAGGGATTTCTACAGGATACTCACCTGTAAGGCAACCAAGGCACATGTCGCACTTATCGCGCCCAAGAGCCCTCATAAGTCCGTCAATACTCAGATATCCGAGAGAATCCGCATTAATAAGGCTTTCAACCTCTTTTACGGTCTTATAAGAAGCGATAAGTTCCTTCCGGGTAGCCATGTCTATACCCAGATAACAGGGAGCAATAATTGCAGGACTTCCTACCCTTGCATGGATTTCTGACGCACCTGCCCTGCGGACCATATCTATAATCCGCCTGGAGGTTGTACCCCGGACAATGCTGTCGTCAACCAGAACAACACGTTTGTCTTTGACATTATCCTGGATAGCATTCATTTTAAGCCGAACTGCAGTTTCACGCAGTTCCTGGCCAGGCAGGATAAATGTACGCCCTATGTAACGGTTTTTCATCAGGCCTTCAAGGTATTTGGTGCCTGATTCCCTGGCATAGCCAATTGCCGAAGTAATCCCAGAGTCCGGAACAGGAGAAACAACATCAGCCTCTACAGGATGTTCTCTGGCGAGCTCTCTTCCGATATTTTCCCGCACTTTGTAGACCAGTTTTCCATCAATAATAGAATCAGGCCTTGCGAAATAAATGAACTCAAACACACAATGTGCTGGATGAGGCTCGTTTCCTATCTGGTAGCTCTCAAAGCTGTCGCCTGTAAAGACTACGACCTCACCTGGCCGCACATCCCTGATAAGGGTGCCGTTAAGGGTATCAAGGGCTACGCTTTCCGAGAAGACCGCATATCCACCATCGACTTCCCCGAAGCAGAGCGGTTTAAGGCCGAGAGGGTCCCGCACAGCATACAGAACACCGCCGATATGGATAACCAGAGAATAGGAACCGACAAGCTTGCGCATGACATTCCGGATTGATTCTATGGGGTCGTGTCTTATCAGTTCTTTTACAAGAAGGTGGCCAATAACTTCGGTATCGGACTCACTGATAAAAATACGGCCTTCACCCTCCAGTTCATCCTTGAGCGTTCTGGCATTAACCAGGTTCCCATTATGGGCAATTGCAACTGCCCCTCCTTTGAATTTCAGGATAAAGGGCTGGCAGTTTTCGATTTTTGATCCTCCGGTGGTTGAGTAGCGGACATGCCCTACTCCTACATTTCCAACCAGGTGCCCCAGAGAATCTTTGTTATACACATCAGGGACAAGACCCATGCCTTTAATGGAATGAGAAGATGTACCATCATATACCATTATGCCAGTAGATTCCTGTCCTCTATGCTGGAGGGCATACAAGGCGTAATACAGCTTGAATGCGACAGTATTGGATTGCGGTCTGTCGCTTGGTAGAATTATACCTGCAACGCCACATTCTTCTTTCAATTTTGACCTCCGGTAAAGGTAAAAAATAGAGAAAGTGGAACAGACAGGCTTAATACTTGCACTTTGCCTGCCACTTGTAAGCTCTTATACGAGATGTTTTCCCAAAACCACATGAAGTACACTGTTTTGTATGCACGTTAAAAGAAACACTACCGCAGCGCCTGCATTTAGCGTGTGTGCGTTTCTGTCTTTTTCCCATTGATGAAGTACCTTTACTCATTCCTAAATCTCCTGATTAAATTAATTTGCTAGAGCAGTATTCGATAATCTGAAGCGATTCTATTCATCTGAATTTACTCTCTGCGGCCAGTCACAATAAGTCCTGGTGCTCCGAGGTTTAACGATAATAGATGAAGTGCTTGATATAGATTACGGAGATACGTACACCACGTTGTCGCCGCGAATAACGACACTGCTGAACTTGCTTACAACTTCTCCTTCTCTTAGTTCTTCAGCATTGTCAAGCACGAGGTTCATGTGAATATCATATCCTTTCAGTTCACCTCTAAACTCGCGTGCGCCTTTCAATCTAACGATCACAGGTGTGTCCAGTGCGTTGTTCAAAATATCCAGAGGTCGGTTTGCCATCCTTACAGTCCCCTTAAAACATTATAAATCAAGTCATTATCTATATCAATATAAATAGTTAATCCAGATTTAAATTGATCGCCGCGTCTTAACTATGATTATTTGCATCAAAGTCGCAAATACACTATATAAATGTATCGAAGCAATATATCATTTTTTAAGTTATCATACAGAAAAACCCCTTATATGGACGAGAATTCTCTACAAAATACCCTTATATGAACGCGAAATGAACGAGAAGTACTTCAGGACAGAGACAAACCTCCAGAAAAAACAAAAGATCACTTTAAACCTGTTGAGAAGATTTTTTACAAATAATTCTATTAAATTTACAAAAATCTTCCTGAAAGGCACAATATTAAATTAATTTCCCATTGCCAGAATAAAAAGTTCCAGAAAATAGCAGGAAAACGAAAGTAACAGGAAAACGAATGAAAATAAGAGAGAAATCCATGACCGAAAAAACCTTAAAAGTAAAAACCCCGATTGCTCTGACTATTGCAGGTTCGGATTCAGGAGGAGGAGCCGGAATTGCTGCGGATCTGAAGACGTTTGCCGCTCTTGGAGTACACGGAACCTGCGCTATTACATCGGTTACTGCACAGAATACTACTGGAGTGCTGAAAACTTTTGACCTCACTCCTGAAACTGTCGCCAGCCAGATCGAAGCCGTCTGCACTGATATGGATGTCAGATGGGCAAAAAGTGGTATGCTTGCCTCATCAGAAATCGTAAGGGAAGTTGCAAAAGAAGTAAAGAAGTACGAGCTTTCCCTTGTCTTGGACCCTGTTATAGCTGCTGAAGCAGGAGGGAGCCTGTTGCGAAAAGACGCTATCTCTGTCCTTACTGAAGAACTGCTGCCCTTCTGCAAGGTTACGACGCCCAATGCATCCGAAGCAGGTGCACTCGCTGGCATGTCTGTCAAAACCCCTGAGGACGCGAAAATTGCAGCCAGAAAAATCGCGGGTCTGGGTGTTGAAGCTGTCATTGTCACAGGAGGACATCTGGATGCCACTGACTTGATTTATGAAGCTGATTCTGAGACTTTTACCCGTGTTCCGGGCACTTTTGTTAAAGGAGGAACACACGGCACGGGCTGCACTTACTCTGCGGCGGTGACTGCCTTCTTAGCCTCAGGAGAGAAACTGGAGGAAGCTGCAAGGAAAGCAAAGAAATTCGTTGAACAGGCAATCCTCAAGAGCAGGCCTGCAGGCAGGGGAGTAAGTCCTGTAAACCAGCTTGGATTAATTCTGGAGCAAAAAGAACGCTACCTGGTTTTAAGAGAATTAAAAGAAGCAGTTTCGATTCTTGAAGGCAGCCCTGATTTTCCAAAACTGATTCCCGAAGTAGGCTGTAATATAGGAATGGCTATTCCCGAAGCTGATAGCTACGAAGATGTTGCGGCCGTCGAAGGCAGGATAGTAAGACACAGGGGACGGGCAGTTCCTGTGGGCTGTGTGGATTTTGGGGCCAGCCGACATGTAGCAAGGATTATTCTCGCGTCCCTTCTTTATGATCCTGAAATAAGGGCAGCAGTTAACGTAAAATACTCCAGGGAGGCACTTGCAGCCTGCAGAGATATGAAACTTGGAATTTCCTCTTTTGACAGGGCTGAAGAACCGGAGAACTCCAGTACTATGGACTGGGGTACAGCCGAAGCAATCAAAAAGTACGGAAGCGTGCCGAAAGTCATCTGTGATAAAGGAGGCCAGGGAAAAGAGCCAATGATACGCCTGCTTGGAAGATGTGCTACTGAAGTGGCAAAACTTGCTGTGGAGCTTGCAGAAAAGATACAGTAAAAATCCGGTTAAGGATCACGAATTTCAGTTATGGTAAGCCATCTTAAAATTATGTGAAACTCTCAGAATATCATGTGAAACTCTTCGAATCTCAAGTGAAACTCTTCGAATCTCAAGTGAAACTCTCAGAATATCATGTGAATATTTTTAAAATCAAACTTTTTTCGGAACCAATATTTTGATTCTAACCGTTTTTCTTTTTTTTGGCTCCTATTTCTGTTCGTTTTACTTTTTTCCCGGTTTTTGCTTCTAGCTGTTTTTCCTTTTTTTAATTCCAGTTCCTGGCAGTCTTTCTTTTTTCAGGCCCTATTTTTGATAAGTAGCTTTTCTTCAAACATCTTTTTCCCAAAAGTACATAAATGGGATGTGAACACCTTAAATGTAAAGTAAATAACACTTATATACGTCGAAGTACGAACTTGTGCATAAACGAATGACGGAGAAAACCTATGGAACAGACCAAGATTATCCTTGACGAGAATGAAATGCCTAAACAGTGGTATAACGTCCTTTCAGACTTACCCTCTCCTATCGATCCTCCTCTTGATCCGAGAACCCGGGAGCCTATAAGCCCTGAAGCTCTTGAACCTATTTTCCCAAAAGGTCTTATCAAGCAGGAAATGAGCAGTGAAAGGTTTATTGATATCCCTGAAGAGATACTTGAAATTTACAGGCTCTGGAGGCCCAGCCCTCTTTACAGGGCTCACAGGCTGGAAAAACTTCTCAAAACTCCTGCAAAGATATACTATAAATATGAAGGGGTGAGCCCTGCAGGCAGCCATAAGACAAATACCTCGATTGCCCAGGCGTATTATAATATGAAAGAAGGGACCGAGAGGATCACAACTGAAACCGGTGCAGGGCAGTGGGGAAGTGCATTGGCTCTTGCCTGCAACTACTTTGATCTTGAATGTAAAGTCTATATGGTCCGTTCCAGTTTTTACCAGAAGCCTTACCGGAAATCCATGATGACAATCTGGGGAGGAAATGTTGTGCCCTCTCCAAGTGAAGATACCGAATTTGGGAGAAAGATTCTGAAAGAGCAGCCGGAAACACCTGGAAGCCTGGGGATAGCAATCAGTGAAGCCGTAGAGGATGCAATCGCACACGATAACACTAAATACTCTCTGGGAAGTGTCCTCAACCATGTTATGCTCCACCAGACAGTAATCGGGGCTGAATGCAAGAAGCAGCTTGAACAGGTTGAAACCTATCCTGATATAGTTATAGGCTGCTGCGGTGGAGGAAGCAACCTCGCGGGAATATCTCTTGAGTTTATTAAAGACAAGATTGAAGGAAAGAGAAATCCAAAAATAATTGCAGTCGAGCCTTCAGCCTGCCCGTCCCTGACTAAAGGAGAATACAGGTATGACTTTGGAGATACTGCGGAAATGACCCCGCTTCTTAAAATGTATACCCTGGGCCACAAACATGTGCCTCCTGCCATCCATGCAGGCGGGCTCCGTTACCACGGTGACTCCCCAATTATAAGTAAGCTCTACGCTGAAGGGCTTATTGAAGCTGTTGCATATGATCAGTACCCGGTGTTTGATGCCGCTGTACAGTTCGCAAGGACCGAAGGTATAGTCCCTGCTCCGGAATCCTCTCACGCTATCCGCTGTGCAATCGACGAAGCTCTCAAATGCAAGCAAACCGGAGAAGAAAAGACAATTCTCTTCAACCTGAGCGGACACGGACATTTCGATATGAGTTCCTATGACAAGTATTTCAACAAAGAACTTGCCTGAAACAACTTGAAAAAAACAAAAATCAGGATAGAACTCAGCAGGATGCCTTAAAGGTATCCTGCAATCAATAAACTCACACCTCTCGGCAAACTACTACATAGAGAAAAAATATATTGTAAAAATTGCATCTGTACAGATATAACCAAGAAAGTCTCGAGAGTATTTCATGCCATCTCAAGTTACCCAAAACACTCCAGAATTGTTTTGCTTCATGGATGGTTAAAAATAATTAAAAATTTAATAGTTGTAATTAAAAATTTAATATTTATAATTAAAAATTTAATATTTGTAATTAAAAACAGATTTGCTCACATAAGTTTATATAGAAAGGCGTTTTTGAAAAAACAACGGTTTCCCAATCGATACTCAGCTTTTTAAAAACTTTTACTCAATAGACTATTTATAGTCTAGTTAGGTCATATGCCATTTGACTCTGAATTTGAACTAGTCTTATTGGGCACAATCGTTGTGCTGCAACCGTTGAGCCTTTTTATCACGTCGTTTCAAGGGGCTTTTCGGTCAAGCCTTTTTTGAAAAAGGTTGTGCTACAACCGTTGACCTGCAACCGTTGCGCCGGTTGATCACGCCTTTACGAGGGGTTTTTCGGTCAAGCCCTTCCTAAAAAGACTTGCAGGCAAGCAGTTTTTAAGAAAGGCTTGCGGAACTCGGGCAGAGACTCGTTTTTATTCCAAATCTTTTTTGTTCAGAATGTAAGAAACCATTCCAGGACCAAGTTTGCTTTCATGCGCTACTTTCTCCGCAATTTTTTCACTGGGAATGCCTTCAGCTTTCATGTTTCTTATTTTTGAAATTACGGGTGAGGGGACAGTATAATACTCATTAATGTCTTTCCTGTGTCCCCATACATCCCCTTCAATGAGCTGAACTTTTTGCATTTCCATAAACATCTCTATGGCTCTTGAAACTGTCCTTATATATGATTTTGGAAGCTGGATTACCTCCAGTTTCGGACAGGTCTCAACAAGCAGAAAAATATCTTTATTTGATGGCCTGAATGCAAAGTGAACAATCTTTTCATTCGGATTCAGTGACAAAATTTCATTTCTTGAACTGATAACTCTTATTTTCATATAGATCCCCCGACCCAAAACTTAACTAAAGAATTAATAAAGTAAGTTACACTACCTTCTTTAAATATTTTTCTTGTATGCTCGTCGATTTTTCTGTTAAATCGCGAATACTTAAAAGGAATCATGTGGGAAAAACAGAAATAAAAGCGCTAAAAAAAGAGTTTTCGTATTTCAAATATATATAAATTGAGTATACTCTACTTAATAAATATAAAAATTGAGTTTTTAACATATTGAATACATTGAAGAATATTGTAAGGTAGTATATAAAATATTATATTAAGAGAAAATATGTTAAGAGAAAATTTCATATTAAAAAATTAAATTAAGATATTATGAATATTGTGTCAAGAGCACAGGGAAACATTGATGAAAAATGAAATGAATCGAAGAGTAAAAACTCATCATAGCTGAGGCCATAGCTGAGGCGAAAAATAAAGCATGAAAAGTGCAGTGAGAAATAAGGTACAACAATTAAGACTCTTCATCCGCCTTCAAACAAAAACGAAATATATACTCTGCAAACTGCAAAATACAAGAACAATTTGAGAAAAGTACAGATTAGATGGAAGTTCCAATTTGGAATTCCATCCTGAAAAGAAGGACTCAAACCTTAAAAGTTTTAAAAATATCAGACTATTTTTAAAGGTTTCAGCTTTGACTTAGTTTACTTTAGTTCGTTTTAGATTATTTTAGTTTATTTCTATTAATCTCTGTTTGAAGATCTGTCAATTTACTCTTTGAAGATCTGTCTATATACTCTTTAAATATCTATTCATTTACTCCTGTCCACCATTCTTCATAGGATAAGATCTGAAAAAGATCATATCCTAAAATACACCCAGAAGAAGGAGAAATAATTGACAGATTAATCCACAATTTTTTTGCTCAGGATATACAGGATCATATCCGAATTCAATTTACTTTCTCTGGAAAGCTTTTCAGCAATAACTTCATTGGTAAAGCGGTCGGCTTTTAATTCCTGAATTTTCTCCAGAACATTCTGAGAGACATTATAATATTCGTTTATGTCTTTCCTGTGGCCCCATACATCGCCTTCCAGAAGATTTATCTTCTGCATCTCCAAGAACATTTCAATTGACTTGGAAACCGTCCTTCTGTAAGATTTAGGAAGCTGTATAGCTTCAATTTTCGGACATGTTTCCGCAAGCATGAATACATCCTTGTTAGACGGCCTGAAAGCAAGATGGATAACCTTTTCGTTCGGGTTCAGGGTAGGAATTTCCTCCCGTGAACTAACTACTCTTATTTTCATACTATCCCCACTCCTTATTTAATATTAGATTTTCATTTATTTAAAAATCAAATTTTGTTTACGCATTTACATTTTAAATACATATCGATTAGCCGATATATTATTTAGAAGGTTTATACCCAAAACGAGTTCTTATAGCATCAGCATGTGCCTGTAGACCCTCTTCCTCGGCTAATGCGATTACAGTTTCTTTCAAACTTTCAAGCCCACTCTTGCTGATTCTCTGAATACTTGAGTATTTAATAAAATGATTTATATTCAGACCAGAATAAACTCTGGCATATCCAGACGTGGGAAGTACGTGATTTGTCCCTGAGGCATAATCTCCAACAGGAACAGGAGAATAGTTTCCTATAAAAATCGATCCTGCATTTTTAATCCTGTCAAGTACGAAATCCGGGTCCGATACCATAATCTCAAGGTGTTCGGGAGCAAATTTATTGCTAAAGCCAATACACTGTTCCAGAGAATCTGCAATAATAATTGCGGCATTTTCAAGAGAAGCCTTTATAATACTGCTTCTTGCAGCCTGTTCCGCCTGAACCAGAACCTCTCTTTTTACAGCTTCTGCAAGCGTATCCGAACCTGTGATGAGTATTGAAACTGAATTTGGATCGTGTTCGGACTGTGCAAGAATATCCGAGGCGACCATAACAGCATCTGCCGACTCATCTGCAATAATGAGCACCTCGCTTGGGCCGGCCGGAAAATCAATTTCTGCAACATCCCTGATCTGCATTTTGGCAGCTGTGACAAAAACATTTCCAGGCCCTACGATTTTATCCACCTTAGGAACCGTTTCAGTCCCATAAGCCATTGCCCCTATAGCCTGTACACCTCCGAGCTTGAACACTTTGTCCGCTCCTGCAATCTTTGCAGCGGCAAGCGTAAGCGGGTGTACGGAGCCGTCCGGTCTTGGAGGCGTACAGACTATAACCTGCTCCACACCTGCAACCCTGGCAGGAATTACAGTCATGAGTACGGTTGAAGGATAGGATGCCCGCCCTCCAGGAGCATACGCACCCACACTTTCCAGAGGCGTTGCTTTTTGACCCAGTACGATCCCTGGTTTGAGTTCCATAAACCAGGTAGCTTTCGGGAGCTGAGCTTCATGGAAAGCCCGTATGTTTGCAGCTGCAGACTTAAGGTGATCCAGAAGTTCGGGACTTATGCCGGAAAGAGCCTGTTGAAATTCCTCCTCACTTACCTCAAAGTTTGCAAGTTCTACTTTATCGAATTTAGCCGTATATTCCCTGAGCGCGGAATCTCCTCTGGTACGCACATCGGAAAGCACGGCTGAAACGGTTTTCGCTACATCCTCAAGCCCGGAACCCCGGGAGACTAATTTTTGCATTTCAGCTTCCGAAATATCAGACAACTTTTTGAATAACATCATGACCATCTCTGAAAGAACCTGACAGAACCTGATACAGGTTGAAATCTGAAATTTGATATAAACTGATTACTCAAATCCAATACAAACTGATTACTCAAATCCAATACAAACTGACTACTCAAATCCAATATAAACTGACTCTACTACAAATTAGTA
Source organism: Methanobacteriota archaeon (assembly GCA_023399215.1). Classification (GTDB taxonomy): domain Archaea; phylum Halobacteriota; class Methanosarcinia; order Methanosarcinales; family Methanosarcinaceae; genus Methanosarcina. The sequence goes on along the minus strand of JAEWQJ010000026.1, from coordinate 167,262 downwards.
ATCGGTAATCTGAGAATCAAATAAGAGGATAATTGGTTAACTCGATAATCCGATTCAATTAAATCCCTGCTCTCATTTAATATTTTATCCCTTACTGGGCCCATTAATAGAGATAAACCGTAAAGAATCTCTGATTTGTAAAATTAAAAGAAATAAGGCAGGTAAAATCAATAATCACTAATTGTTTTTTGCCCTGAAGACGGACTTTTCTCAGGAGGCTCAGACTCAATAATTCCAGAAAATGCCCCTTTGCTCCTGATCTGCTTGAAAATCCGGTCTGCAATTTTCGGCCCAAGAAGAGCAGCAACTTTCTCAGGATCAACTCCTGCAAGCTCTGCAGAGGATCTGAAGCCTGCCTCATAGAGTTTCCTCGCTCTCACGCGCCCTATACCTCTGATATCGAGCAGATCCATAAGTTCAGGGGCTGCTCCGTAATGTATCCTCTTTTCAAGTTCTGCGGCTTCTTTTGCACCTTTGAGGTCAAGGAGCCCGGCAAGTTGAGAGGTGACGTGCATTATCCATTCCGCAATATCCGCAATTGAATGAATGTCACCTTCCCCGGTGCCGAACTTTAAGCAAATCTCGTTTTCAGATTTTTCATGGACCCAGTCAAGCAGAAGGAGGGAAGTCTTGACTTCTCCAAGGAACCATTCATATTCCGTAGTATCGAAGGGACTGGGCACCTTTACAAACTCGCTCGCATGAGCCATTACATAATCGTTAATATCCTGATAATCATGGCTCCGCATGTAAAGCAGGCGCATATCAGGTGTGCTGCACACCAGATGCAGCAGGGTAAGCTCACTCAGGCTCTTTGCCCCTTTCAGGCCCTTTGCAATCCTGGCGGCTGACAGGGGGTCAATATAGAGCCTTGAGACAAGTTTTCCGAAGCTTGTAGGGATAAGAGCATCGTCTTTCTCAAGCATCCCTTCCTGACGCAAAAAGTTAAGGCATTCGTTCACAACCGTAGAAAGCCCGAAATTCGAGTACTGAAAAGCGAAAAATGTTGCCTCAAGAAAATCCATGAGTTCATCATATGTCCGCGCAAAACCGTTAGAGATCGTAGAGAGCACATGGGTCCTGAGAGCATTTTCAGTTCCGAGTTTGGACCAGATATCTTCGGCGTTGGCTTCGATATAGTTTTCAAAAAGGAAAACAAACTCCTTATATGATTTTGCAACAAGTACGGCTTCTCCGTACGGGTCAAGCCTCGGCCTGCCTGCCCTGCCTGCCATCTGTTTATATTCGAGCACAGGAATAGGCTGCATTCCGTCTTCAGAGGAATAGCGCCGATAATTTCGGATAATTACACGCCGAGCAGGCAGGTTGAGCCCGGCTGCGAGAGTAGGCGTGCTCGAAATCAACTTTATCTTTCCGGCCCTGAAACCGTCTTCCACAAGTTCTCTTAAAGGTGTGGTAAGGCCTGCATGGTGAAAAGCCGTGCCTGAACGAATACAGGCTGCGAGGTTTGTTGAAGTATCGGTTTCACTGTTCTCAAGGATCTCGTCTGCAATTCCTGCAAGTACATTCCTATCTTCTGCTGAGAGCGTCTTTTTAACAGTTGAAGCTGCTTTTTTTGCAAAAGCCATGCAGTTTTTTCTGCTGCTTTCAAAAACCAGGCACTGCCCGTCTTTTTTGAGGGTATCCAGCGCAAGGTTTACAGAATCGTCTTTTGTGGGTTGCTCAACAGTTTTTTCCTGATCTTTGCAATAGAAGGTCCCATTAAAGAATACTCCCTCAAGAAGCTCAGTAGGCCTCCATTCACTGACTACAAGCTCGGCTTCCAGCCAGGCTGCGAGTTCATCGGCATTCCCGACAGTTGCAGATAATGCAAGGATCTGGCAGGAAGGATTCATTTTCCGAAGCTTTGCAAGGGTAACCTCAAGCGTAGGACCCCTGTCCGGCGAGTCTATAAGATGCGCTTCGTCTGCCACAACAACCGAAATTTCCTGCATCCAGGCGGTCTCGTTTCTGAGCAGGGAATCGGTTTTCTCTGAGGTTGCAACAATAATGTCGTTTACTCCGAGTCCCTCGTCCCGCAGGTCATAGTCCCCTGTAGAGATCCCGACCCTTATTCCAAGTTCTGAAAACTCCCTAAATCGCCTGAATTTCTCGGAAGCAAGAGCTCTGAGAGGCACGATATAGAGCGCCTTTCCTCCTGCAAGGATGGACTTCAACATTGCAAGCTCGGCAAGAAGAGTCTTCCCTGAAGCTGTAGGGATTGCAGCAAGCAAGTTCCTTCCTTCAAGCAGCCCTTTTTCCACGGCTTCGGCCTGAGGAGGATAAAGTTCCATAATTCCAGAATCGAGATAAAACTGCTTTACTTCATCGGGCAGATCGAGACTTTCTATCTTCATTGAAAATCAGACACTCACACATTGGATAAAAACTATTTTGGAATTGTACGCCAGTATCGAAAAATCTTATCTTCAAAATCTGAGTCCTCTGTTAAGGGAACCCAGATTCATTGAGATTTTTTGAACGTGATCTACTATATATCACTTACTGGACATCACTTACTGGATATCACTTACTGGACATCACTTACTAGATATCATTTAGAGATAAAGAATTTAATCACTTGCTGAGTAATAGTAATTTCCACTCTCTTTTTGTTCCCTATCAAGCCTTGAGCCCAGATTATTCACACGTGGACGCCTTGTTTCCTCATCCCTACGGAAAGTTATGCCCAGGTTTTTCAGGAATCTATTCATACCGTCTTCCATGCTGAACGGACCATGCGCTTCACCGTATACGGAAGGCTCGCCTTCAAAAACCACGAGTCTCTGGCTCAGCATATCTATCATGTAGATATCGTGGTCTACGACAAGGGCGGTCTTGTTGTTGTTTTCGGCAAAGCGGTCGAGGACTTTTGTGACCATGGAACGCTGTTCCACGTCCAGATGGGCACTGGGTTCGTCCAAGATATAGAGGTCAGCTTCCTGAGAAAGGCAGGCTGCAATCGCAACTCTTTGCAGTTCTCCACCACTAAGGTCTGTAAGCATGTTGTCATATATCTTATCAAGCTGGAGTGGGTTTGAAATCTCTACCTCGTAGTAGCTGGTTCCAAAATGCTTTGAGATCCCGCGCAGGAAGTCCTGCACGCGTACAGGGATATCGGCTTTAATATACTGAGGCTTGTAAGAGATTTTGATATCTATGCCTGGATCGCCCTCATCAGGTTTGATTTCTCCTGCAAGTACTTTTACGAAGGTTGATTTTCCTATTCCATTAGGGCCCACTATCCCGAGCACCTCGCCTTCTCGAAGACTGCCGCCTGTGGCTTTCAGGGAGAAGCCGTCTCCAAATTTCTTTGAAAAACCATTAAAGGTAACCATAGACCTTAATTGGTAATCTTCTCTTGGAGGATGGACTTCAAACTTGATGGCCTCAGGCCGGATCCTTATATTTTCTTCAGGGAGATAGCCTTTGAGGTACTGGTTGATTCCTACCCTTACACTCTTCGGAAGAGTAACCACACCGAAACCTGCAGGTTCTCCGTAGGCGATGTGAATGACGTCCGCAAGCATGTCCAGGAGTGCAAGGTCATGCTCTACTACGAGCACAGTCCTGTCCTTTGCAATATCCTGGATCAGACGAGCGACGTTAATCCTCTGGTAAATGTCAAGGTAAGGGCTAATTTCATCAAAGAAGTAGAACTGAGCGTCCTTTGCCGCACATGCTGCTATTGCCACACGCTGCAGCTCTCCACCGCTTAATTCCGAGATTTTCCTGTCAACTATGCTTTTTAAATCGAGATAGTCGATAAGCTCATCAAGGACTCCTCTTTCATCGGTTTTTTCGAGCAGTTCGGAGGTTTTTCCTTTGAAAGCCTTAGGGATGAGGTCCACGTACTGGGGTTTTTGGGAAACCCGAACTTTCCCATCTACAACATCTTTAAAGTAATCATAAAGTGCAGTTCCGGCATAGTGTTCAAGCACAGTATCCCAATCGCCTTTTTTCTGTCCGAAATTAGGGATTAAAGTTCCTGAAAGGATCTGGACGGACGTACTTTTTCCTATCCCGTTAGGGCCAAGAATCCCTGTTACTTTTCCTACCCTGGGTACAGGCAGCCCGAAGAGAGCAAAACCGTTTTCTCCGTACCTGTGAGTAGGCTCCGTCAGAGTTTCAGGAAGCCCTATGATCATGATGGCTTTAAAAGGGCATTTATGGACGCAAATTCCGCAACCCACACATAATTCTTCGGAAATTACGGGCTTTCCGTCTTCTTCAAAAACAATCGTCTCATCCCCTGTTCGAACCCTCGGACAGTATTTCTCGCACTCCTTACTACACTGTCTGGGCTGACACTTATCTTTATTAAGTATAGCTATTCTCATAATAGTCCCCGAAAATTACGTTTTTCGTTAATTTGTTAAGTAGTATTAGATTAAGCGCCTGCTATGATTTCAAGCGTGACCAGAGCTTAACATGTAAATATTTGCTATAGCAAAGAAGTAACCAGAGCTTAACATGTAAATATTTGCTATAGCAAAGAATGATTCTCACAGCAGAGCAGTATTGATAATGCAATGTTTGGTATGTTGAAAGCATATTTTACATATAAAGCATTATTTGAGAAAATATTGCACGTATAAAGCAATTACTTGAGAAGATATTGCACGTATAAAGCAATTACTTGAGAAGATATTACATGTATAAATAGCAATTACTTGAGAATATATTACATGTATAAATAGCAATTACTTGAAAGGATACAAAAAGAAACATAAATACCTTAGAAAACAAGCTGTTGATTTAAACTCAGTGTTTTTCTCATCTTGTCTCCTTTTTGTTCTAACTATCGTAAATCTATCTCAAACACTCAAAAATACCTAAATTCTCAGCTTTCTTTTCACATCATATCGAAGTTGTGTCTCTTTTCTTCCTGAAAAGCATACTTGAGATCCTGACACCTGAAATACGACTGGTCTTTCATATAGTTATGGCTGGGTCTTTCATATAGTAATGGAAACATCGTCATTGGTGCCTGCTCTATTAGTTACTCTTAGTATTGCATCAACCAGTTACGGACCTACGCTGTCATCGTTTATAACCACTGTTTTCTTAGCCATATAAATTTCACCGACCTCTTAAAGGCACGTTTGAAGACGACCTGGAAGTATCCATGCAGGAAAGTCTAAATTATGGAAATACGCTTCGTACATTGAATAATCTTGGAATAATCAGACTTCTCTCAGTAATTGATCCTTCAAGTATAATACCTGAGGCATCTGGGTATCAACGTTCAGAGGAAGAACAGGAACTTCTGCGAAAGATGTACCTGAACAGACTGCTATCTCAGGACGCTATGAACGAAATGGAAATGTTGGAAGATAATTGCAATAAGCTCTCAGGTATGAAATTCCCAAATAATGTCCCTGTCCTCTTTTTCATATCCTCAGAAAACGTGGAAACAACACCAGGTTGGAAAGAGAAACACATAGAGCAGTTCGGCAACAATGACAAAAACAAACTGATAGTGTTCAATGGATCACACTACCTGTACAATGAGTACGCCCCAGAGATATGCAATACATTTAAGGAATGGAATTCTGCAGAACAGATTGATCAGAGTTAAGAACAGCAAATGAACTCGGACAACATCTGCACCTTTTCCGAAAACGGAAGAGCGTATTCACATCGACTTAAACTTGTTGCTACAATTAGAAGAGGACCCGAACAACAGATACAGGATTTGTCGGTTATAAGATTCCTGCGTTGGGATATGAATCGTTGGACTATTACAAGCACAAAACTCAGTATACAGAGTTTAATGAAATAACGAACAATGCTGGAATTGGGTAAATCAAAAAGGTAAAAACCTGTGATAAAAAGGCTGTATAAAAGGCCCTTAAATTTAGAGAGCCTTTTTGCAGTTCAGGAAATAAGACCTTAATTCAGGAGGAGAGTCCAGACGATAAGGAAGAAATCAACGACTATAAACTCTACGTAGAACCAGTCCTTGAATTTGAACTCCTTTGTATTGATCTTGATTTGAGGATAGAGAAACTTCTGTATGTAATACGTAAGCCCGATGACGATTGTAAGTACAGCATACCAGATCCGATCTTCTCCGGCCCCGTACAGGTGGAAACATAAAATCCCTGCTATTGTGCCAAGTAATGCGGCTACTACCGTCTTTACAACTCCGTCCCTATGCTCCTTTTGTTTTTCCTCAGGCGTCCTTTCCTTGATAAAAGTCTTCTTCTCTGGAGTCTCAATCTTTGCTGCAGGAACTTCTGAACTAGCCTCTGCTATTTTTGCAGGTTCCTTTCTGGACTTTGACTTCGGATTTTGCTTACTCAACCTGTATACTCTCCTGAACGGCAATTAACATTCCCGGGATGTAATCGTAGTCAGAATCTAATCTCAGTTATAAAATTAGACCTGAGTTGTAAGATTTTAATTTGCAGATAAGATATTGATTGTACATAAGATTTTAATTTGCGGATAAGATATTGATTTGTACATAAGATTTTAATTTGCAGACTTTTTGCGGATAATATATTGATTTATACATAAGATTTTGATTTGCAGATTTGAGATCTCAGATTAAAATCATTGTATTTAAATTATTAGAATCAAATTATATATCAGGTAATTATAATTTTTTGCTGAAATAAGATTCTTGAATTACAATACGGACTTAAATCCTTGGAGTTAGTTTTTGATACAAGGTTCTCGAAATTGAATTGTTAAGATTAATATTAAGACTGGATTTCACAGCTTTAAATAAATTCATTACTTAAAACATTACCGATCTGATCTATAGATATCGAATCAATTCCTATCGAATTTAAATGTTTTGAGAATTTTGAAGGCCTATTCCCTCCTGGGTGATAGACAAGAGTGACTTCAGGAGAAAGCTTTCTGACCATATCTTCAAGTCCGCAAGCATCAAGATGGTCGCTTATCCTGATTGTTGGGTAAGGATAATCCATGCGGCAACTTAAAACGTATTTTTTCATGTTCCAGGGTAACTTGTCAAGGTTCCAGGGAGCAACTATGAAAACCCCGTCACCTTCTCCGGAGTCAAGCCCTGCCAGCTTCCCGGCATCCTCAAGCATGCTGCGGGTAAGAGCCCTTGTCCTTGCCTCCATACAGATGGCGTCGTCATATCCAAAGCTTCTTATGAGTTCAACTGCACGCTGGGCCTTTCCAAATTCATACGCTCCAAAGGCTACAGGCCCTTTTTCGAAAAGCGCAGATTTCATGCTTTCAAGGTCATCTGTAAAATGGCAGGAGGGATCAGCAGGGTCGCCGTAGTTAGCTTCAGTGATAAGGACATCACAGGGAGGAAGGCTGCTTGCATCTTTGACGTCGCCTGTAACCAGAATCTTTGTCCCTACATCGTTTTCCCAGTAAAAAGCACTCGCACCTGCGGTATGTTCCGTAGGGAATGTCTTTACCTTTGTTCCTTCGATGTCGATTTCATCCCCAAGCCTGCACATGCTGCCTGCATATTTTCTGTCGTGCCTGATTTCAAGCGCCACTGCAGTTTTTTCCGTACAAACGGCATTAGGGGAGAGCATAGCCGATTTTCCGTTGTGGTCGGAATGGGCATGGGTAATCAGATAAGCATCGGGCTGGGGACGCTTTCCAACTGTCCTGGTAGTATCAATGGAAAAGGTGCGCAAGTTCCCGGCGTTATCCCTAAACCGAAGAGAGATATGCGGTTTAAATGTCCCGCGAGAATTACGCTGCCTGAGCGCCAGAACACCAAGATCAATCAGTTTTTTAGAAATCACGTAAATCCTTGAGGAAATAATATTTAAGGTATTTAAGGTTAGGGAAAAAATGTAAATTGGTGATGCACTGATTTATAAAAATCAGAGAGTGTATAAAAACTTGTTTTCCAGTTAGTATTGACAGCAACTCTGGGAATCCCAATTTCTACCCAGATTCTAAATCTCTTAAAAAATGTAGCAAAATAAGTTAATAAATAAGAAATCCTCTTAAAAAGTGGATCTCAATTATGTTTTCAGGGTTTCCTACTTTCTCCGGGCATAAGCCTTCTCTAGTAGAAGATTTAAGCCGGAGATCAGATCGCGAGAACGCGAAAGATTCAACGCCTTTGCGGTTCAATCTCCAGTGAAATGCCTTGTAGTGTATTTTATCCAGTCCAAATTCAGGCTGCGGATTCCTTGGTTATGATATAAGCGACCATTTCAGGGTTAAGCATATTTTCTCTTGAAATCTTCGCTTCAATATCCTCAGTGGACATACCTTCGGATCTCATTTCCTTTATTTTTTCAGTCACTGAGGTTGGAATCGTGTAATACTCGTTTATATCTTTCCTGTGGCCCCAGACGTCGCCTTCAATGAGTTGGATTCTCTGCATCTCAAGGAACATTTCTATGGATTTTGAAACTGTAGCCATATAGGATTTTGGCAACTGAATTACCTCAATTTTCGGGCAGGTCTCAACCAGGCCCAAAACGTCTTTGTTCGATGGCCTGAAGGCCAGGTGAACAATGCGCTCATTTGGGTTAAGTGTAAAGATTTCTTCTCTTGAACTAACCACTCGGATCTTCATGTTTTTCTCATCTCACTTTAAATTTTTTTACGTTTTTACATTGATAGTATTAGGATATACTGACTATAAATATTTATCCCATTAAACTAACATTATTTAAATAGTATATGAGATTTTCGATTCAAAAAACATTTCTTTAATCAAAATTTTTTAGTTCACTCATATAATTATTTGATGTGAACTTATTCAATTATTGTGACCCTTTTTGAATTTCATATTTTTTTGGCCCGGAATTTCAGGGGCTCACTTCCCGCAGCAAAGTTTTGTATATCTATAGTTGTTCTGCTACTGTTTTTACGGTATAAAGTGAATTTACTGGTCTTCTTTGAAGAAGTTAAAATAGCTACATCGTTTAATTTAAAAAACAGAAAAACAGGATTAAATCTTATCAATTTTCCATTCAGATTCTATATTATTATAACAAGTCTTAAAAACGTTATAAACATATTTAATTTTGAAAATAAATATTGAAGAATACAGGCAATAAGACTTTTTCCATTTCAGAGGTACAGAAAAAGCCCAAATAAACAGATAAAAACGGATATGGAAAAAGATAGCCCCAGGTTTCTGGAACCTCGGGCGGTCTTGTCAGAAAAACTGAGGGTCAGAGGATCTTATCGAGTTCCGATGCCAGTACACTACCCTGAGTAACTCCCATGAAGCGCTTTACTTCAGCCCCATCTTTCTGGATGATCAGCGTTGGGACAGCATGTATGCCGTATTTGGAAGCCATTTCCTGGTTTTCATCCACATCGACAACTTTGAACTCAACTTTATCCCCGTACTTTTTCTCAAGCTCTTCAATAATTGGTTTTTGCATTCTGCAAGGTCCACACCATGTTGCGGAAAAGTCCAATAACATTGGTTTCATAAAATCACCTTTATATTTTGAAATGTCTGAGAATTTTTCTATTTTTGTTTAATCTACTCCGGGAAGCATACAGAAGAGTCGTACACACACTGTCTCAAAGGCCTGTACGACAAAGCTGCCGGAAACCCAATCCTGATGATAGGCGACATGAAAGCTGGATTTACCAAATACAGGGTCGGGACTCAATAATTGTATATCATCTTCGATGATGTGAAATAATTTTTCATATATCTAATTATTTCTTCCTGCTTCATACTTTTCTCTCTACAGAGAATAAATCCACAGGCTCTACCCTGGAATCCCCAGGTAAATTATTTCCATATCGAAGTGCAATAGTCTTATATTGATCGCGGCATTTATATTTCTATCGTGTATAATCCCATAAAAAGGATTGAGATCGATACTATCCCATTGAAACTAAATTAAAATTGAGATAGTCGCAAATATTATACTATTTTATACTATTCTGATAATGGTTTGAAAGTTCCGGTTTATAAGTGTGTTTTCCCATACCAGATAGCTCTATATTCCAGTCCGGAGATAAAGCTGCTCACGAAACATTATTTATTGCTTGCGCAAGTTTGTGGTTTTTGGATTCTATTCATAATACTTCGTTTTTGTAGCTGGTCTAGTTGGGCAGAAACTAAAATTCGTAGTTTGCCAATACGTAAGTAAGTCTATTTTATCATCAAAGGTTTACCAATTTTTTAAAATTATTGATAATAAGGAAGAATTATTCTATTGTTATTATATAAAATATAATTATATTTATGTTTACACCCATGTAAGTTGGGGTTGAATATTTTCACTCAAATAAAAAGGAAAAAAATTAATCATTTCGAAAAATAACTGGCGTGGGTGTATTACAGGATTGAGGAGGTTGAGGGTGAATTTGATCAGATGGGTGAATTCTGATCTTAATAAGTTCATCTTCTCCTATGCAGTACGAGTGCTAAAAACATAAAAAGAGCAGCGTAAAATTATGGAGGTAAATGCAATGGGAGGATATCCATTCTTTAAACACAGGTTTGATGGCCGTGGCGGCTGCGGCTGGGGCGGCTATGGAGGCTGTGGCGGTTATGGTGGTTATGGTGGCTTTGGCGGCTGTGGCTTTGGCGGACGCTTTGGCTGTGACAATGGATTTAAAGGTCGTCGATGCGGTCACCGAAGATTCGGTGGTCGTGGCTGGGACTGTTAAGGGATCATAACTGTAGCTGTCAATAATAACGCCGAGTGTGAAAGAATTATTGAGTATGAAAGGAAAAAGTGTAATAACCATCTTTTCACGGCATGAAGAACAAGTCACAGAAACTCGTTTTTCTTGAACAGATAACTATTTATTTTCTTTTTTGGGATATACTTATTATCAGAAAGTTATTGCAGATTCTCCAATGTAAGTTCCTGAAGGAATGAGATCTGGACTTGTTACTCCGTTTATTAGGTTTGCGTAATAATTCCTGCACGAAGACCAGATAACTCTAAAAAACTTTCAGTTTATTGAAGAGTACTTAAAAAGAAAAATTTGCTTTTATCAGGGAACCCGTTAAGGAATCATACCTTTTTCTCGCAGTTTTTATCCTCGGGCCTACCTTTTATTATGTTACCGAAGTACATACAGCCTTCCATTGGGATTGTTGGCATATCAGGTGACTCATTTATCATGCTTACAGGAGCACCACGGATAAGCACGCACGGCACACTTTCCCCGGCTTCTCCCATAAGGAGTTCAGCAGCCGAGACAAGGTTATCTGCTACAGCCTTGTATGTAATACGGAGAGGTTTTCCGTAAATATCGTTAGTTCCCCGCGCATCTTCCACAGGCACAAAGCCTGAAACTCCAAGCGCAATTCCCGAGCAACCAAGCCTGAGAGGCTGGGTCCTGCTGTCTCCTATAATTACCCCTAGCCTGCATGAGTAACGCTGCTCAAGCCGGCTCCTGATAATCTCGGAACTTCTTCGCGGGTCTTCCGGGAGCAGGATTACATAGCCTTCAGGGGCATTAGAAGCGTCGATCCCAGCATTCGGGGCCAGAACACCTTTTGTAATTGTAAGGGCAGCTCCGGGCACACCCCCAAAAATCTCATCGCATTCCTGAAGCACGAGTTCCATTTCCCTGGGATCAATCCCGTACTGTTCCCCAAGCACCTTTGCCTTTTCGCCTGGAGTCACGCTTGCAAGCCTGACGGCTCTTCTTTCCGCAGTGCCAACTGCAGATTCTGCAAGTACGAAAATATCCCCGTCAATAGGGACAAGCCCTGCTTCCTCCAAAGCCTGATCTAAAATCTGTACGATATCATCCCCTTCCCTTATAATAGGGGTCTTAATCCCAAACATCTGGATGGAAGTATTTTCTGAACTCATACTCTGCTGCCTTTAGGAGTTAATAACTAGATTGGTTTGCTGAATCTAAAATAAATGCGAAATCAAATCGTAAAATGCCGGAAGATATTGATAAATGTATCCGACGGCTCCCAAAAAGATGTGAGACGGTATTCAAAAAGATGTAAGAAGATATCCAAAAAGATGTGAAGGGGTATTCAAAAAGATGTGAGAAAATGTCCAGAGGATTCGAGAAGATATCCAGATAAAGTGCTTGATAAGAATAAAAGTCCGAGGAAAATACAGGAAGTAAAAAATCTTACCGCTGAAAAAGAGGAAAAAGAGTCTTCTGGGATAGAGAGTGATTCAAACCTTTACGAAAATTATTTCCCGGAAATTCCAGCCATAGAAAGCAGTTTTGCGGTATTTTTATGAGAGCCTACAGGCATAATATGAACCCCTCTTGAGAGTTTCATAAGCTCCTTTATAGTCTCTGAAGCTATTGAAAGACCTTCTTCGACAGGATCAGGTGAATCTTTTATACGAAGCATAATTTCTTCAGGCACATTAATTCCCGAAATATTCTTGTTCATGAATTCGGCCATACCCAGAGATTTTAGAGGAATCAAGCCTGCAATTACAGGCACTTCAAGGTGGTTTATAGCCTCCATAAACTCCTCAAACATGCCCACATCATAAACTGCCTGAGTCTGGATAAAGTCAGCTCCACACCTGACTTTCTTTTCAAGCTTTATGAGTTGCAAAGATTTTTCAGGGTCTATACCAGAAACCGCACCTGCACAGAAAGAGGTCCCTCCATCCAGCTGGTTTCCTGTAAAATTAATGCCTGAGTCAAGCTTCCGGACAAGTTGCAGAAGCTGTACGGAATCAAGATCGTATACAGGTTTTGAACCTGGGTGATCTCCACACGAAGGAAAATCTCCCGTCATCACACAGATGTTCCTGATACCCAGAGCATACGCTCCAAGAAGATCGGACTGAAGTCCTATCCTGTTCCTGTCCCGGCAGGTGAGCTGCATAATAGGCTCGTGCCCATCATCAAGCAGAAGCTTGCTAAAAGCCAGGGAGCTCATGTGCATAATTGAGCACTGATTGTCCGTAACATTTATAGCATCTGCAATACCTTTGAGCTGGCGAGCATCTTCGAGGGAAACTGAGAATTTTGTGCCCTTGGGAGGGGAGACTTCAGCAGTAACCAGAAATTTGCTGGAATTCAGTTTTTCACGAAAATTAAAGAGCATTGAATAAGAATATTGGGAATGAAATTATTTAAAGCCATGCTCCTGGATCGTGCACTATCAATCGTTATATATTATTTCTAAAAATCTTTAACGCTGCATCATCACTTCTTGCAGTTCAGTGAGGCTACAGCAGACATGTATTGATGCACAAATTATGCATTTTAAGCACTGGAAAAAATCTGATTAAAATATTAAATAAAAACTGTAAATGAGTTTAGTCAACTCTATGCTCCTGAGGGGTATGAACTGTGTAAAGGAGATCAAGCCTATTGATTTTTTTCAACCTATTATAAATCAAAGTCCATACACAGTCGTTCTCTCTGTTGACTTCACACATCCCGTCAATAGCTCCCCCACAGGGCCCATTTAGAAGTCCTTTTGGGCACCGTGATTTAGGACAGATTCCTCCAAATTCACCAATTGTGCATTTTCCACACATTATACACTGGCCTAAAAGCAGCTTGCCTTCACTTGAACCTCCCAGAGAAAGCGTATCATTTGAGCCGAACACAGGCACCTCCGTAACACCGGCAACCGTTGAGACTCCACTACCGCAGCCCATAACCAGAATACAGCGTGCTTCAGTTATCTTTTCATTTTTCTGGACCAGGGAGTCAAAAGACCGGACACTGCAGGCTGCTGTGGGGAGAGCCCAGCCTACTACATGCTTTCCGTTTTTCTCAAGCTGTCTGATCATCTCAAGCACTTCGGGTTCTCCACCAGTCTTCAGTTTTGCAGCGCAGACATTGCATCCGATAATAAATATGTCATCTTCGTCCTGTAACAGGGCCAGGATTTCTTCAAGGGGTTTTGCTGAAGTTATAATCATAACTACCTCAAGTATCGATATTCCAGATCGCTACGCTTTGCAATACATTCGCGGATCATTTCGGCAATAAGTGGTAGGGAGCGCGCCTGCCCTTCAAGTTTCCTGGCAAGGCGTCCAAGCTGAAGCAGAGTGCCCATTACAAGCACATCAGTCTTCTCCGTTTCGTGGGAAACTGCATTTCTTGTCAGGGCTGCATCTCCTCCTCGGGCAAGTATCTCCTGTTTTATTATCAAAGCCTCTGTGGTCGTGAGATTACGAATTTTCAGCATAAGATGGATACTTTTATTCTGCATTACCTTTGAACCTGTCGTGGTAACTCCAAGTTTCTGCATTGCAATGGCTGCATCCTGTGGTGTCTTTACCTCAACCACAGAGACCTCATACCTGCCTTCTTTTACTATACTTGGCCTACTCCTGATAGCTCCTGAAAACTTTACAACATCAACGGTCTCAGGCACATCATGCGTACGGACGATATGAGCACCTTTGTAGACTGCAATAGCTGCTGCAGCCAGGCTGCCATAGAGCCTTTCAGTTGCAGGTTTTCCAAGTACATCTCCTATGAAAGATTTTCTTGAGAGAGCTGCTAACAAAGGCTTTTCAAAAATTTTAAGGCGCTCAAAATCGTCAAGGGTTTCAAAATCGTAAATGGAAAGTTTTTCTTCGATCCACCTGCCGGATGCAGGGTCAAGTATTAGCTTTTCCGGATTTATGCCACCTGCTTCAGCGGCCTGTATGATAGAATCAAGAGATTCAATAATGGCATCCATTCCGAGGGGATCACCTGGTACTTTATTTGAGGCCATGACAACAGCAGGACATCCGTAATCTGCCACTACTTCAATCATTCTGGGGTCTGCTGTAAAACCGGAAACATCATTTATGATATCAGCTCCCCTTTTGAGAGCTTCTTCTGCGATTTCAGAAAACATCGTATCCACAGAAATCACAGCATCCACATTGCCTTTCAGTGCTTCAAGCACTGGCAAAATACGTTCAAGTTCCTGTTTCCTGCTAATGGGCTCGGCATGTAACCAGGTTGAACGAGCTCCTAGATCCAGAAAGGTAGCTCCTTCCTCGACCATTTTTTGAGCTGTCTCAAGCGCGGAATCTGGACTTACGACCGAATTTCCGTAAAAGGACTCAGGACTAAAGTTAATAATACCCATAACATGTGCAGGGTATCGATCTCCTATTTTTATACCACAGATTTCAGTATCAACAACCATTTTTGACAACCAGGCTCTATAAATTTCAATTAAAATAACGCTAGCTGACGCTTAATATATATTGTAAACATATATTAAGGGAAGCCGGCTTTACAGAGCTATTTCACTATCGGAGATTTCAACGATATGCCTTTAAATCGCGAAAATATAATTTATTCCGCTTTTACTACATTCCGTGAAAAATCTTCTATTCCGTCCGCAGAGGCTTCCAGGTAGGGGAGTTTATTTATCGATTATTATCAGGATTGGACAAATAATTACTATAATCATATATTAATTAATACATATAAACTGACTTTATTATGTATACTTGTTTAAGGCATGTTTAAGACGCGTTAAAGCAGGTTTCAAGCCTTGCTGTAAGCCTCATTTTGCCGAACGAATGCTATATAATAATAAAATTATACTTTTAAATCCAATAATTCTCTTGAATATTATTGGCAGTAAACGTTATTGCAATATTATAAGCTTCAATAATACATAAAAATATTGATGTGTAGAGTTGATCTGGTACAATTAGGAAAGCAGCGTTGTACGTTAATTAAGAAATTGTCTTTAAAAACAACTACTTATATTGCAAACTGGCAAGATATAGAGAATAAGATTGATTTTCCTGATCTGGCACAATTGAGAAATACAACTTTTCTTGCTTTGGTGTAAATTATTTTTACCAAATATAGTGCATTAATTCCAAAGTATGCTCAAAATGAATTTTTTGAAAACCACGGAAAACACGGAAGATACGAAAATAAGTAGTAAAGGTGTGGTCCTTCCGTGCTTTCCGTGGTTGTAATATACAGATCAAATCACTCTGTCACCGGCTGTGTTTTCCGTGTTACAGAATTCCATGTGACTTTAATAATACCTGCGTCATATGCTGTAATTGTTTTCTTATCATTGTATCGATTTGAAAATCGATGCAATAGAAACAGTACCCGAAAACAAAAGTGCCATCAAAAACAAAAATCCCAAAAAAGATTAAAAGGCCTGATAAAAAGGCCTTACTACAGAAGTTTCAAAAATTCTTTTCTGCACATCCAAGTACGTGCTTCATAAGCATGGCAATTGTAAGAGGGCCTACGCCTCCAGGAACAGGAGTAATGAGAGATGCCTTTTTGATCACGTTTTCGAAGTCTACATCTCCGTATACACCATCTTTTTCCTTGGTAATACCCACGTCAAAGATTACTACTCCTTCCTTTACCATGTCGGCTTTAATAAGGTGTTTGACTCCAGTCGCAACCACCAGAATATCTGCGTCAAGAGTGTGTTTCTTAAGGTCATCTGTAAATACATGACAAACCGAAACTGTTGCATTCCGGTTAATGAACATTGCTGCCAATGGTTTTCCGACAACATTGCTGTGCCCGACAATAACCACGTTTTTGCCCTTGATAGGCACGTTATATTCTTCAAGCGCCCGGATAACTCCATGTGGAGTACATGGAACAAGTCCTTCATCACCGATCATTAGCTTTCCCATGTTGTAAGGGTGAAAGCCATCCGCATCTTTCTCAGGGGCTATAGCTTCCATTGCTTCCTGAGGGAAGAGATGTTTCGGAAGTGGGAGCTGAAGTAGAATTCCATGCACATTCTTATCTTTGTTAAGGGTATTGATCACGGAGATAAGTTCCTCCTGACTGGTTTCTGCCGGAAGAAAGTGGTCTTCAGCCCGAATGCCCACACGTTCACAGGCTTTGTGCTTCAGGCGGACATACATTTTGGAAGCAGGGTCATCGCCAACAAGGATAGTGGCAAGTCCAGGCGTAACTCCCCGGCCATTTACAAGGGCTTCAACTCCAGACTTCACTTCAGCTTCAATTTTCTTTGCAAGAACTTTCCCATCTATAATTCGTGATTCGTACCCTTCATCTAACATTGGTAAAACATCCCACTTCTCTGATTAACAATAAACCGGGAACCTTGAACAGAGTTCTCTGACCTTGTCACTTGTTTCCGACAGAATCTTCTCGTTTTCTGAGTTTGTGATTGCGGTCTCAATATAGTCGGCAATTAATTCCATTTCCGTTTCCTTCATACCCCTTGTGGTACAGGCAGGGGTTCCGAGTCTTACGCCGCTTGTGATAAAGGGACTGCGGGTCTCGAAGGGCACAGTATTTTTGTTTGCAATAATCCCGGCTTTGCTCAGGGCAGCTTCTGCATTCTTGCCTGTTATATTCATATTATTGAGATTGACAAGCATAAGATGATTCTCAGTGTCACCAGAGACCATATCAAACCCTTTCTCTTTCAGGCATTTGCAGAGGGTTTTTGCGTTCTTTACGGTCTGAACCTGATCCTGCTTGAACTTCTCACTCATTGCTTCTTTAAAGGCTACTGCCTTTCCAGCTATAATGTGCATGAGAGGTCCGCCCTGAAGGCCGGGGAAAACCGCTTTGTTAATTCCGGTCGCAAGTTCCTCTGTCTTGGAGATAATAATTCCGCCTCTTGGGCCCCGGAGAGTTTTGTGGGTTGTGCTGGTAACGAAGTCTGCATAAGGTACAGGACTCTGGTGCACACCTGCAACTACAAGACCTGCAATGTGGGCAATATCTGCAAGCAGATAGGCTCCGACCTCGTCAGCAATTTCGCGGAACTGCTTGAAATCGATTTCACGAGGATAAGCTGAAGCGCCGCAAACAATCATTTGCGGTTTGTTTTCCTTTGCTTTTTTCATAAGTTCAGAATAGTCTAGCATCTCGGTCTTTTTGCTAACCCCGTAAGGCACAATATTAAAGAGCTTTCCTGAAAAACTCACAGGGCTGCCGTGAGAAAGATGCCCCCCATGAGAGAGGTCCATGGACATGATGGTATCTCCTGGATGCAAAACCGAGAAGTAGACAGCCATATTAGCTCCAGAACCAGAGTGAGGCTGGACGTTTACGTAATTTGCGTTAAAGATTTTCTTTGCCCTGGCAATCGCGAGATCTTCGGCAATGTCCACGAAATCGCAGCCGCCATAGTACCGCTTGCCGGAATATCCTTCGGCATATTTATTGGTCAGAACTGATCCCTGAGCTTCCATAACGGCTTTGCTCGTATAATTCTCAGATGCGATAAGGTTCAGCTTATATTCCTGGCGCTCGGCTTCTTTTTTTATAGCCTCGAACAATTCCGGATCAATTTTTTCAATATAAGACATTACTGTCACCTGTAACCTATTCCTTTAAAATCTTTCAAAATCAAAAGTTTTTGTGGCTTGGATTGATGGGTTGATTAATGCTAACATGTACATGCACACAGGAGCTACCTTCCAGATTGGATAGTTACTCAAGAGGCTGGCGTTCAGCGATAAAACCGCCGAATAATGGTGAGTGTGACTAAACAGACTCTATAACCTTCTTGATGGGTTTTTCATTCTGAAGTTTCAAAACTTTCGGCAAAAAGCTCCTGAATATCTTGAAGATAGGAAATTTCGAAACCTAAAAAGTCCTTATGGTCTATGTGGTTTCGTGGAATACCTATAAGTTTGGAATATTTATAACTATCAGGGATTAAAGAAGTTATTAATCGGTAAAATCTATTCCGGTTTTATATGATCTTAAGTGTTTGCTCAAGTCTCAGTTACTACGTTTCTATCCTCAATTTTAAGTTTGCCCTCTGTAAAGAGCCTGACTGCTTCAGGGTAGATAATGTGTTCTTGCTCCAGAATTCTGGCAGTAAGGGTTTCTTCCGTATCCCCGGTAAGCACAGGCACGCACTTCTGGATGATTATTGGCCCTGAGTCCAGCCCTTCGTCGACAAAATGCACTGTACAACCTGCAACTTTTACCCCGTATTCGAAAGCCTGCTTCTGGGCGTGAAGTCCTTTGAAGGCCGGAAGAAGAGAAGGATGGATGTTCATAATCCTGTTCCTGTAAGCTTTAATTATCTCATTTCCTAAAATCCGGAAGTAACCTGCAAGCAAAAGAAGGTCCGTATCATACTGGCTCAAAACATTCAGGATAGCTTTATCATATTCATCCCGGTCATACTCGCTCGGATCAAGGAAAACCGCGTCTATTCCATGATCTCTTGCACGTTCGAGCGCGTACGCATTTGCTTTATTGGAAATAACCACATTAATTGTTGCATTCTTTATGTAATCCTTATCAATGCTGTCTATAATCGCCTGGAGATTCGAACCCCTTCCAGAAACCAGCACTGCAATTTTTACAGTCATCGAAGCTTTTAGATTGAAACAGTGCTATATTAGGGTTTTGGAACAAACTTTTCGCTGGTTGGATCAAAATCGTTGCGCCGGTTTATCACGCCGATAGGGTTAGGGGGTAAGGTTCTCAAATTTAAATGCTGAACCGTTTTCGGTCAAGCCTTTTTTGAAAAGGCTTGTGCCACAATTGTTGAGCCGTTTGCATGTCGACCACATTGTTGCTAGAGGTTTTCGGCCAAGCCTTTTTTCAAAAGGGTTGTAATCATGCAGACCAAGTCGTTGCTGGAGTTTTCGGTCAAGCCTTTTTTTAAAAGGGTTGCGGGCAAGCAGTTTTTTAAAAGGGTTGCGGGCAAGCAGTTTTTTAAAAGGGTTGTGGGCAAGCAGTTTTTTAAAAGGGTTGCGGGCAAGCAGTTTTTTAAAAGGGTTGCAGGCAAGCAGTTTTTAAAAAGGTTTGAGGGACGCGGGCGGCAGAAACTTGGTTTTTACTTTTCTTCGTGAGTATCTCTACGTTCCTCTATAAAGTTAAGGAGTTCCTGAGAATCACTTATTTTGTCAAGTTCTTTTTTCTCGATCATAACCGTGTTTTCTACGGATTTTATTTTTGAGTGCCCGTTGATGATAAACACAGATTGAGTCTCAGTGACGCAGGAAATACTGCTCATTAAATGAGCCCTTTTGACCACGGTCGTATTAAATTCGCTGACTCCTGTAAGGATAACTGAGGATTCGTCCCGTGAAATGGCCTTAAAAGGAGCTTGCGCAGTAGGAAGGACATCATAGCCAAGCATGGAAATTGTGTTAAGGATCAAATCTTCCGGTAAAAGCGTACAGGGTTTTTCCTGGGGTTCGGTTCTAGATTCTGCCTTCTTCCGGGGCTTCCTGCTCCCGCAGGATTTCAGGATATTTATGGGCTTTGCAAGCTCAATCCCAAAGATATCTTCCAGCTGGAGTACGACATCTATCGACGCGTCCATGCCTTCTTCTTCGTATTTGCTGATAGTTCTCCTCGAAACCCCTACCATGGAGGCAAGAGTCCCAAGAGACATTGACTGACCCGTCCTGGCTTTTTTAAGGATATCTCCTTCTATGGAGACATATAACCCTCCCGGAGCTGCTGAAACAAGAGGAGGAACATTTTCAATAAAGTAGTCGTAAAGAGTCTGTACGTTCAGGGCGAGAATATCATAACGCATATACACAACGCTATCTTCAAGCATCTGGTCTCTGGTCTTTGCCCCCACAACAATAGCAGAGCCCCCAAGGTATTCGGCAAGGTACTTCATCTCCCTGGCAGTTTCTTCATTCAGGCCGTCAATATTAAATAAAACCTTGCAAAGTAGTAGTGTTTCATCTTTCCGTGCGGCAACGTCAAAGCTCCTTGGACGAATATTACAGCGATCGGAGAGTGCAAAACCCGCACGTGCTAATACATCGATAATTTGATGTATGAGAACCTCTTTTGTCATTCCAGTATCAATCTCTGTTTGAACATCTATATATATTTTTCCTTACTTTTGACAATACTCACAGTAGAAAAAAACGTCGGTGAGTAACGAAAACTGTAATTGTCCGAAGCATATCTGGAAAATTAAAAGGCAAAAACTGGAACCGAAAAAATGATTATCGGAATTGATGATACCGACTCAAACGAAGGAATGTGCACAACATATCTGGGGGCTCTGTTGCTGGACGAACTTCAGGCATACGGAACTGTAGAGGCTCGTCCACTCCTTATACGCCTGAATCCGACTATCCCTTACAAAACAAGAGGAAATGCTGCAGTAGCGCTGAAACTCAAGACTGACTGCCCTGAAAAAGTAATTGCTCATGTTGTGTCCAGAATAGAAGAATTTGCACGTATGGAATGTGAAAAAACTAACCCCGGCGCGGTTTTTATCCCGGAAAAAGTTTACGAAAAGCTCAAGCCTGTCCTCAGGAACTTTCTGGAGAAAGCCGTAAAGGAAGTGATTGAAATAGAGGAGGCAAAAAACCTTATCTCGGAATCCGGGGTTCCTTCAAAGGGTTTCAAAAATGGAAGGGGCCTGATAGGCGCCCTTGCAGCATGTGGGGCTATGCTTAACCTCGAAGAATGGGATTACACTTTCGAGTACCTGGCATACAGACAAAAGGAAAAATGTGGAACCCTACGCGAGATCGAAAAGGAAAGTTTCTTTGAGGCAGACAGGAAGACTTATCCTGATACCTGGGACACTGTGGACCTTAAAAACAAACTTGTTGTCTGTGTCTCTCACTCGGCAGATCCCGTGCTCTTCGGGATCAGAGGGAAAAATCCGGCCATAGTTACAAAAGCTGTATCCCTTATCAGGGCTGAGCCTGTAGAACGTTTTGCCATATACAGAACAAATCAGGGTACTGATATGCACCTGATTTCCGCAGAAAGTATTGCAGAAATAAGGGATATGCACTCTTACACGCTCGAAGGCACGGTCTCGGCAGTTCCAAAAACTATTCACGGAGGGCATGTTATTTTTCCCATTCAGGATAAAGAAGGAAACGAAATTGACTGCGCAGCCTTCGAACCCACAAAGAACTTCCGGCTGCTTATAAGAAAACTCAAGCCCGGAGATCGAATTGTAGTATCTGGAAGTGTAAATACCAGAACTCTCAACATCGAAAAAATAGAGATAAAAAAGCTCGCTCCTCTTTACAGGGAAGAAAACCCGGTATGTCCGACCTGCGGAAAACATATGAAATCATCAGGTCAAAACCAGGGTTTCCGCTGTAAAAAATGCGGGACTCAAGCTACCTCAAAAATCCTGTGTGAAACAAAAAGAAACCTTACAGAGGGATTATATGAAGTCCCGCCCTGCGCCCGCCGACATCTTGCAAAACCCCTGGTAAGGGAACAGAAATCTGATATGAAGATTCATCCTTCCCACTAAGAAAAAATAGGGCTAAAAAAGCCCGTTAAATAAATTAGAACCACACAAAAGCTGCCTATTTATAAATCAATCCACTTGACCACAAACGCGCACCGTTTGATCACGCCGAAAATGACGTTTTTGATCAAACTTTTTTTGAAAAAGTTTACGGTCAAGCCTTTTTTGAAAAGGCTTGCAGGTAAACAGTTTTTTAAATAGGGTCACAGAAATCGGATAGGGATTAGGGTAACTTAGTTGGGCGGCACCGGAGGAGCATTTCTTTTATGCTCACTTTTCTCTATACGGTTCATGACCGAATTCAGCTGTTCTGCAGAAATCCCGAGAGTGTTCAGAATAGTCTCAGAATCTTCGTTCTGCTCAAGCTTTTTGAGTACCTCATCTACTTCTAAGTAAGAGATCCCAAGTTCGGCTTCATCGGTCTGGCCTGCCCAGAGACCTGCTGAGGGTTTTTTCGTGATAAGAGAATCAGGAACTCCTAGCCTGCGAGAAAGCTCCCATACCTCTGTTTTGTAAAGTCCGCCTATGGGTTCGAGATCAACGCCTCCATCTCCGTATTTCGTGAAGTAGCCAAGCAAGATCTCGGTTTTATTGCCGGTTCCTATGACCATACGATTCATCCGGTTTGCATGGAAGTAAAGGAGAGACATCCTGATTCTTGCTTTCAGGTTACCCATGGAGAGCCGATCTGTAGATTCACTCTCAGGGACTGCAGTCATGAAAGCCGAGATAATTCCTGAAATATCAATAGTTTGAAACTCAATTCCCAGCCAGTCTGCAAGAGTTTTTGCGTCTTTGCTGTCTTCAGAAGGGGTAAGGCCGGATTCGGGCATATGGATTCCGAGCACTTTATCTTTCCCCAGAGCTTTTACGGTAAGCGTTGCGGCAAGGGCTGAGTCTATTCCCCCACTAATGCCTACAACAGCTCCGTCTACACCTGCTTTACGGGTTTCATTCCGGATAAAATCAATAATCCTGTTCTGCGCGATTTCAAGGTTCATGCTGTCAATTCCTTGGTACTCATCAGGCATATAATTTAAATGGCCTTAAGATCCTGAGAGTTCAAGATCCTGAGGTAGTATATTCGAAAGACATCAGGTTTAAATCACTATTCAGATTTTAATGACTATTTTGACGATTAAACAATTTTATACACAGAAGTTCCAGATATATAAAACCTCAGAGGAAAAATGGCGTTATGGTAAACTTATTTAATAAATGGAAGGTATAGGAATAATATATGCCTGGTAATATAATATAAATAACTGATTATCAAATGTACTTCTAACCAATAACTGATTATTAAATGTACTTCTAACCAATAACTGATTATCAAATGTACTTCTAATCAATAACCTGATTATCAAATGTACTTCTAACCAATAACTGATTATCAAATGTGCTTCTAACCGACAAATTATTATTCGGAGAGGGTTACAGGCTATAAAGGGGGTTTCTCTGGATAGGAAGACTGGACCGAAAATTCAAGGCATAAAAGTTCCATTATAAACTCTCTGGGGTGAAAATCTACCTTATCAAAGGTATTGAAATAAAAAGACGTCTAATATACAAAACAGGTATTTCTAACGTCTAATATACAAAACGGGTAGCTCTATAATGTGCAGTCCGGAAATATTGGAAAACCGGTGTACGTTTATTTTATATAATTATTAAAATAAAAATTATAATCAAAAAGACAACTATTTTCGGGATGATCTATGGAAGAAATACAGTTGAAGGTTGAAAAAGCATATCCTATCGACCTTGGAAGAGGAATTATCCGACTTGACCCTACAACTTTGCTGAAGCTTCAGCTCTCGCCAGGTGACATCGTGGAAATAAGAGGTAAGAAAAAGACCACGGCAAAGGTATGGAGAGCTGACAGGCAGGACTGGGACCAGGGACTCGTGAGAATTGATAACTTCATCCGGCAAAATGCAGGCGTTTCCATAGGAGAGAAGGTAACTATCAACAAAGTTGAAGCTCCGGAAGCAAAAAAGCTTGTTCTGGCGCTTCCTGAAAGCATGATGCAGGGGGGGCCTGAACTTCAGTTTGGGGAACATGCAAATGAAATCATAAAACGGCATATCCTCAAAAGGCCGGTTTTCAGGGGTGACATCATTCCTATAATAAATTCGATGTCTCAGCCAATGACAGAATCCCTTACTACAAGCCAGGTAATCCCTCTGGTTGCTGTTGAGACTGACCCTGCAAACACAATTGTCCTTGTTACGGAAGCGACGCTTATCGAACTTCGTAAGAAGCCGGTTCAGGGGTATGAAAAAGCAACCCGGGGCGTGACTACTTATGAAGATATAGGAGGTCTCGGGGCTGAGATCATGCGTGTCCGGGAAATGATAGAGCTGCCCATGAAGCATCCTGAACTTTTCGCTCACCTTAATATCGAACCTCCGAAAGGAGTTATTCTCTATGGCCCACCCGGAACCGGAAAAACCCTGATTGCAAAAGCCGTAGCCAATGAATCCGGAGCAAGTTTCCATTACATTGCCGGCCCTGAAATTGTAGGGAAATTCTATGGAGAAAGTGAAGAAAGGCTAAGGAAGATCTTCGAGGAAGCAACTCAGGATGCGCCGTCGGTTATTTTTATTGATGAAATTGATTCCATTGCCCCTAAAAGAGAGAATGTAACAGGGGAAGTGGAAAGGCGTGTGGTCGCCCAGCTCCTGACTCTGCTTGACGGGATGGTAGAGAGAGGGCAGGTTGTGGTTATAGGAGCCACAAACCGTGTGGATGCGATTGACCCGGCACTCCGGAGACCAGGCCGCTTTGACAGAGAAATCCATATAGGTGTGCCTGATACCAAAGACAGATATGAAATCCTTCAGATCCATACCAGGGGTATGCCCATAGAAAGGGATGAGGAAGCCGAGGAGATCGAAAAAGTCGAAACCGAAGCTGATGAGGCTGCCCTTGAGAGGGAAAGGAAAGAAAAGGCAGATAAATATCTGATGTATCTGGCTGAAAGAACCCAGGGGTTTGTAGGCGCAGATCTGCTGGCTCTTGTACAGGAAGCTGCCATGCGTTGCCTGAGGGAAAATCTGCCTGATCTTGACCTGGAAAATGAACCAGTTCCTCCTGAGAGACTGGAAAAAATCGTTGTAACAAAGAAAAACTTTGAAGATGCCCTGATGGAGGCCGAACCCTCGGCTCTAAGAGAAATTTATGTGGAAATGCCCACAGTTGGCTGGGGTGATGTGGGAGGGCTCGATGAAGCAAAGCAGGCCATTATTGAGGCTGTGGAATGGCCTATCAAAAATCCGGAAAAGTTCGCCTACATGGGTATAAAAGCTCCAAGAGGAATTCTGCTTTACGGACCTCCCGGAACTGGAAAGACCCTGATAGCGAAGGCTGTTGCCAAAGAGTCAAATGCGAACTTTATAAGCGTCAAGGGACCTGAGATTTTCTCAAAGTGGCTTGGAGAATCGGAAAAAGCTATCCGGGAAACCTTCAGGAAAGCCCGACAGGTCGCTCCCTGTGTGATTTTCTTTGACGAAATCGATTCGATTGCTTCTATGCCAGGGATGGAATCTACTGACAGTCACACTTCAGAGAGGGTGCTTAACCAGCTCCTGACCGAGATGGACGGGCTTGAGTCCCTTAGAGATGTGGTAGTGATTGCCGCAACCAATCGTCCTAACCTTCTGGACCCTGCAATCCTGCGCCCAGGACGCTTTGACAGGCTGGTTTACATCGGTTCTCCTGACAGGAAAGGCAGGCTCAAGATCTTCAGGATCCATACAACGGGTACACCTCTTGCTGATGATGTGGACCTTGAAGTTCTTTCCGACATAACTGAAGGGTATGTAGGTGCCGATATCGAGTCCGTGTGCAGGGAAGCCGTAATGATTGCCCTGAGGGAGAATTTCGATACAGAATATGTAGAAATGAGGCACTTCAGGGAAGCTCTGAAGAAAGTAAAACCCACAATTACGGAGAATATCGCTCAGTTCTACGAAAAGATCGAGGCACAGTTCAAGGGAGGCCAGAGACTCACAGAAACAGCTGGCTATATCGGTTACAGGTAAAACTGCAGACTAAAATTACATTTAAGGGTTACTGGTAAAAATTACAGGTAAAAATTACGGTAAGAATTTAATCCAGTAACTCTTTAGAAGATTAGTTTTAAAAGGAAAAAGTTTTAAAGATTCTGGTTTCAAATGGAATAAAATATTCAAAGTGGATATCCAGCTTTACCCAAACCGATAATATACTGCCAACGGAGATACGATAAAATGTCTAAGGAATTTGCAAAGAACCTCTTTAACAAACAGGTAATGGCTACCGACGGAACAGAAATAGGAATTTTGAATAACGTTGTAGTCGAGATTAAAGGGGGAAACATTATTGACATGGTGGTTGCCCCAAATGTCAATTTAGATACTTCCAGGTACAGGAAAGCGGATAATTTTATTCTCGTTCCTTTCGATTCGGTAAGTGCAATTAAAGACTATATAATAATAGACAAGATGAAAGCAAAGATAAACTAAATAGGAGGAAAGGAACGAAAATTCCTTTCCTTTAGGACATTAAATTTGTTTTCTTATTTTTCTTTTAACAGAGGAACTCTTCTTTTAGTTCCGCCTGTTTTCATTAAAACTTGCTTTAGTTAAAATCTGCTATTGTTAAAATTTGTTTTTGTTAAAGGAATTTTATTTTAATCTCAATTTTTCGACCCGAAAGTATTTTTCTAATCACAGTTTTAACCACAATTTTACTTTCAGCAAAGAAAGAAATGGAAAAATTTGGGTTGACCAAGAAACATGGATACTTCTAAAATACGACACATATGATAAGAATGACAATCTCACAATGACTATACAGATTCAAGTTCTAAAAGTAAATACTGGAATTCCTGGTTCTGAATTTGTTTTTGAAATTTCATCTGAAGCAAAAATAATTAATTCTGTATAAGGGCATTCTTTAATATTGCATAATCTATAATGGGAAGTGATGATCACTGACCAATAGTGTAAAAACCTTTATAGGAAGCGATGATCACTGACCAATAGTGTAAAAACCTTTCCTTCTAATTATTATATAACTCGGACTATTTTATCTAAACTTTTTTAGTTTAAAATAAAGATCAATAAGTACCTAAAAATAGAAGAAATTTTACTTGTACAATTATATAATATCTAAGCAGTCTACTTATTTGCCGAGTTTACCTGATATACAAATATAGATATAATCAAGATTGACATTTTTGATCCAAAATTATATTATTATCGGGAAAATCAAGGGCTATAACTCTATCCGAAAATTCGAAAGTCTGAATATACAGATTATATAAATTGTATCCTGGCTTTGAGGGATAAAAGCTACGTGGGGGAGGGGAAATGAAAATTAAATGCAAGTTATGTTCAATAGCTTTAGCTTCAACAGTGTTAATTTTTGTATTTTTAATTTTAATTTCAACTTTAGCATCAGCGGCACAGGTGACGAAAATTGGTAGTGGGTCTGATCCTGCTATTTATGGTAACAAAGTAGTATGGACAAATAGTGGTGTTATCCAGGTCTATGATTTGACCGCCAGAACAGTCACTACAGTTAATTCTTCTGCAGCATCTTATCCGGCTATTTACGGCAACATATTAGTGTGGCATGACGAAAGCAGCAGGACACCAAGGCTTGCAGTATATGACATATCAACAGCCGCAAAAACTTACATTACACAGAATGTAGATCAATCCAGCAGACCTGCCATTTACGGTAATAGGATCGTTTGGAGTGCAGATTACAATGAATCAAATTATAATTACAACGTGTATATGTGGGAGATCTCAACTTCCAAACAAACTAAAATTGCAAATGGAAACAATCCTGACATATATGATACCAGGATAACATATGGTTACGAGGGTGCAGATGGGAGGACCATAGCTGTCTACGATATTAATACTAAGGAAACTATAAATGTACACTCTTCTAGCCAGATATTTAGTCCCCATATCTATGGTAATAAGGTGATATGGTCAAACTTCTATTCCAGGGATGGATTTATTGAAATGTATGACCTTATTGCCAAAAAAACTATAGATGTTACCAGTGATAATACAGGTAATACTTTATCTGGGTCTGATGTCATCGCTGATGCGGGAGATGACACCGGTACTCATATTGACATAAACGGAGACAATATCGTATATTCAAAATCTGGCGATGACCAGTTTGGTTATGCAGGTGTATACGTTTATGATATTACTTCAGCACAAAGCACTCCAGTCTATATTTATCCAAAAGGGACTTACACTACACCGGATGTGTACGAAAACACTATTGTATGGGGAATAGACAGTAACTATGGCGGGGGAGAGACTAACGATAGCGGCAATAACGGCATCTATTTAAGTGATTTTTCTGCCATAACCTTCCCGCTACAGCTAGCTGAATTTACTGCCAACGTGACTTCTGGAACTGCACCTTTAGTTGTGTTATTTACTGCCAGCGGTATTGATGGAGTTTCGGCTTCATGGCTCTGGGATTTTGGGGATGGAATTACCTCTAAAAATGAAATGAATGCGACGCACACATTTACGAAACCTGGCACATATGACATTACTTTAAAGGTAACCGGTGCCAATGGCAATATTTCTATAGATAAACTGGGTTACATCAGGGTCACGAATTCGACTACTCCAGAACAGGGGGTTCCGGTTGCAAACTTCAGTAGCAGCGTTATCGAGGGGTATGCTCCCCTAACGGTACAGTTTACTGATCTTTCTCAGAATGCAGTATCAAGGGTATGGGACTTTGAGTCCGATGGAAAGGTTGACTCCAGTGACCCAAATCCAGTTTATGTATATGCGACTCCTGGTACATATTCTGTTAATCTGACAATTTATAATGCAAACGGTTTCTCTTACCTTGTTAATACAATAACTGTACTGGAAAGCAATTCCAGCGACGACAGTAACTCAAACAGTGACGGAAGCAGCAATAGCGGTGGTAGCAATAGCGGTGGTAGCAAAAGCAGTGGTAGCGGAGGCGGAGGAGGTGGCTCTCCCGAGCCTGCAAAAAACATTGAAGTAAAGGAACTTTCACAGGTGTTCATTACAAATGGAAAAGAGGTAAAATTTGATTTTACAAAGAATGCAACCTGCGTTGTTTCTGTAGACTTTGATGCGAAGAAGACTCTGGGCAAAACCACAACCATTGTAGAGATGTTGAAAGGAAAATCCTCTCTGGTTTCCGAATTACCCTCTGGAGAGGTCTATAAATCCTTTAATGTTTGGGTTGGAAATAGCGGAATTGCAACCTCAAAGAACATAGAAAACCCTACCGTTTGCTTCAAGGTTGAAAAATCCTGGATGGAAGATAAAAAGATCGATCCAGCTTCAATCACCCTTAACAGTTACAGAGAGAAAAAATGGGAGCAACTGGAGGTAGAACCGTCGGGAAAAGATGACAAGTTCCTGTATTTCACAGCAAAAACTCCGAAATTCTCTTCCTTTGCAATAACGGGCACCGCAAAAAAAGCCTCTGAAGAAATTGTGATAGAATCCCAGCCTGAGACAGAGACAGGAGCAGTTAATAATAATAATGTTAACGAAAACGAGACTGGGAACGAAGGGACGGAAGCTGAAAAAGAAATTCCGGATACACCTGGATTTGAAATAGGTTTAGGAATAGCTTGTATCCTTGGCTTGTTCCTTTATAAGCAGAAGCACTAAAGCAGAATTCCAAAATTCAATATGTAAACGACAGGTATGAGAGGATTAACCTCTCGTTTTTTTTCTTTACTCTTCTTTACTCTTCCCCATTTTTCCTTATCCTTTTCACGTTTTTCCAATTTTATCTCATTTTACTAATTTTACACCAGCTCCCTGAAGATAATTCTTGATGTCGTGGTAGACACTGCAAACATCACAATTGAAATTGGGAGCATGCAGGCCAGGTCTTATTTCAACTGCGTCCTGTCTTTCAGGATGGAAATCTAGTTTTTCCTTCATGTTTAAACGGATATAAATTAAAAAGTATGTGGGGAACTAAATGAATCGGATGAAGCAGGCAATCAATCCGAATAAGTAATCAACGAAAGCAATGAATCTAAACATATTTATAAAGCCTTAAATGATATTATTAGAAATTACGAAGGTCCAATGACCTGCTCAAAAAAGAATGTGCTGATGCTCTTAGTGAGTATCTTGAGAAAAATGGATGGGATACCAGTGTTGAAGTAAAGACCTTCGTAGATTATGGAACAAGATAGTATGCAGTTATTGACACTGATGATGACACTGATGATGAAGGTGAAGTATATGCTATTATGGAGAATTGGCTATGGAACTTAAACTACTAAGTATTCTTTTTGTTGCTATGCTCGCAATTCCATTGGCTTCAGCTACGGGAAATTATGTAACTCCCACAAAAGAGCAAGTCACCCAGACCATGCTCGATTACAACCTCAGCAACCAAAACAATTCCTATCAACTAGCCTGCGAAATCGGTCAATATGTTTCAGAAGAGTATAGTTGGAATTGTGATATCAGAGAACTTAATTTCACAAAACATGCTCCGATTTATATCAATGTCTTCTATCCAGCAGCCGATAATAAAAAAGGATATGAGGCATACTATGGCTGGTTCGGACCTCAACGGAAGGAAGTAACAGCCTTTTATGACAAGAATAAAACCATGTGGTATAAAGACTGGGGATCTTCTAAGAAGTTTGACTGTGGAATTATGGGAGTTACTAGTTATAACACTGTGAATAGTTATTTTGGGAACACATCTGGACAGACAACCGATCCTGTGCCGCCAGATTCAGAAAGTACGCAGCCTGTCGAGAAGAATGACTCCGGAGCACGGAATGTTGTAAATGGATCTACCAATACTGTGAATAATCAAGGTGTTATCGACACGATAGAACAGTACTGGTTTGATTTTAGGAATTCAAATTTGTCGAATATAACTTTTAATTTTTTTGGGGGTAATTAAAGCCCCTTTCTTTTATTTGCGCTTTGAAATCAATTCTTGCTTTGAAATCAGTTTTTGAATGTATAGTAATCACCAGTTTGCTATAACTCTTATTTCATACAAGTCCCCTGAAGATAATCCTTGAGGTCGCGGTAGAAACCGCAAATATTGCAATTGAAATCGGGAGCATGCAGGCCAGGTCATATTTCAACTGAGTCCGGTCTCCTCCATATTCCACCGAACCTGCAAAACGGGTGAGGATAGCACTGATCAGGACAATATAAACCCCTATTGCAAGCAGGAAATGGTCAGGAGAAATTGACTGGGAAAAAGCAGCCTGCCCGATTTCAACCGGCATTCCTGACGTATCGGAAGGAATTCGGTTTACCCTTTCGGCGACCTGGTTCAGAATTTTCGTAATGACCTCCGACAGGGCAAGGGTAATCCCTGCAATAAGCGGGGCAAAAATCACAGCCGTGGAGCGCATGGTTGAGGTGACATCGTAAAGAGAGCGCCGGATTCGTTCCTCGACTGTCCCGAGCTCTTTTAGATGGTCTGCGAGCTTTATAATCGAGGCACCTGCAGCTTCATGGTTTTTGTGTACACTTTCCGTAAAAAGGAGCATTGTGTTCCGGATTCTTTCTGAATATACGTGCCTGAAGGCTCCGAAATCTTCATCAAAAATTGCAGCTTTAAGATTTGTCCTCATACTAAGCAGGTTCATTGAAATTTCCTGAAAGGCTTCACCTATTTTTGAGCCTTCCATAGTCCTGGCAGTATGGGCAAAAGCTTCTTCCGGGGCTTTTCCTTCCGAAATTCTCCTCCCGAGCACAAAAAGGGAATCTGCAAATTCCTGTTCCATCTTTTTTATTCGGTCTCTTATTTTCTTGTAAGGAACAGCCGAGAAATAGAGGTATACTGAAATTCCAATTGTTCCACCCAGAATAAGCGGGAGCGTAGGTGAAAAATATCCTTCAAGGGGCGCGGTTGATATTATTCCTCCCGGATTTCCCAACCTCAGCAGGAGATATCCTAAAGGCGCTATAAGACAGAATACCAGGACTGAAAACATCAAAGCAAAGCGTTTCTTTTGCTTGATATCTACAAGGTCAGGATGAGAGTCCGGAATTTCCCTGGGAGTAAAAGCAGCCGGCCTCTGCATAAGAATATATTCAGAGTAAAGGGCAGCAAGAGCCGGGAAAATCAGGTCGTAGAGGAAGATAAGGTCTATTATTTCAGGTTTCATTCCTACAACTGTAACCGCAGGCAGGAGAGCTACCAGAGCGAGTGGAATCAGTATGAAAATCGAATAGAGAATATAACTTGGAGTCTTCAGCTTTGCTGCAAAGGCGTCCATAAGACTTTCCGTGCCTTCGAGGCTTATGTCCAGGGCACGGTTCAGGGTTATAACCCTCTGGGCTTCGTCAGGTTCGGCTGTCGAGCTCTTTATAAGGTGGAGGGAACGCTTGAAGTATTCGCTATTCCTTCCCCACAGGTCGGCAAAAGAAAGAAGCGCATCATCCATGCTACTGTAAATCCTGAGGTTCAGGTCCCAGGCGAGTTTTCTAAGGTCCTTTGCAAGGGGCCTCTCGGAATTCCTGGCAGCAAAAAGCACGGCATGCTCCAGGTTAGGAACAAGTTTCATGGACATGACTATATAACTCAGGATCTCAGGAATGTCTCCGAGCGAGGATATTTTCATAAATCCTGCCCTGAGCTTCACATACTCACTCAGGTAATAGAGTGCGAGCAGGGGAATGATAAAAGTCAGGACTCCCATTATAGTAAGCACTCTGGCATCAAAACTTCTCGAAAGGATCAGAAATAGGTCTACTCCGGCCAGTAGGATTAAAGTTGCAAAGGTTCCCACATAGGAAAAGAGCACGGTTTCGAAAGCTTCAAGGTCATAACCGGTAAACTTGAGGGCATCTCTGTACTCCCGGCTAACACTCTTTTCGCAGCGCCTTCGGAAGGCTGAAGGGTCAGAGACAGCCCATATCCATTGCTTTGCTGTGATTTTACAGGCTCGTACATACCAGTTGCTCTCTTCTTCCATATTTCTCTCCCTCTTACAACTTTTCTCTCTAACAACTTCTCTCTAACAACTTCTCTCTAACAACTTCTCTCTGACAATTATTTCCCTGTATCCGAACCTTTTCTGGTAAAATTCTCAA
Source organism: Methanobacteriota archaeon (assembly GCA_023399215.1). Lineage (GTDB taxonomy): Archaea > Halobacteriota > Methanosarcinia > Methanosarcinales > Methanosarcinaceae > Methanosarcina. Next base: position 134,052 of record JAEWQJ010000026.1, on the reverse strand, counting down.
ACCAGATCTCCCACTGTCTGTAAAGAGTTTCCATATCATCCCTGCAGCCGGATTCCAGATTATCTGCATAATTACCTGCAGGATTATTTGCAGAGTTCCCTACAGGATTATTTGAAGAATTATTTCCATTTGCATATTCATTCTCATACGTTTTGTCTTTCTTCATAGAGTCTGAAAGCAGCCAGAACATGTTGTTTGCCTGGCTAACGGCTTCGGCTTCCAGCAGGAAAGGTTTCTTTAGTCCTTCAACTGCGATTTTTTCTTTTATCCTTGCCCGAAGTTCGATACTTTTTAAGGCCCTGTCTATGGAAATCCCCCATTTCCTGGCAATCTTTTCTATAAGTTCGGATTGCCCCTGCTCCAGAACCTTTCCTGCAAGCAGGCAGTCCTGAGCTGCATCATATTTCATGATATCCGTAAAGATATCCGAAGGCTCGGGATTCTCGATTATGGCACTGGTGGTTTCTGCAATACGGCTTACCCGTTTTAGCTTTTTCATGCTGCCCTCGAGCCTTATGCCTGAACAGATAATTACGGCATCCGTTGCTTTAAAAGAGGCCGGAGGAACTCCAAGTGTGTGCACGATTCTCTCATATACGTTTTCCGTGGACGAGCCGTGAATGGTCCCGATAACCGAGTTTCCGGCTTTTCCGACCTGCATGGCTTCGTAGAGTACTTTTACTTCCTCTCCTCGGACTTCTCCAAGCACCAGGGCTGAATTCCCAAGGCGCAGGGCTGCTCGAAGTGCTGTTTCAGGGCTCATCTCGGCTCCTGATTTCAAAACTGAGGACTGCGAACTCATTCCCTGAACTTTCCAGCCCAGGCTCTGAAGCTTTTCGATAGGGAGTTCATGGGTATCTTCGATCGTAAGAATTCTGTACTTCTGTGGAATCTCAAGCAGCATGGCAGACAGCAGGGAGGTTTTTCCGGCTCCTACCTCTCCTGCGACCAGGACTGAAGCCTGCCCGTCCATAAGGAAGCTTAAAAGCCCGGCTGCATATGGAGAAACCGAACCTGTATTGATCAGTTTAGGCAGGGTCCAGGGTGAAAGGGAATGCTTTCGGAAGGCATAGGCAAGCCCGCTTGAACTAAGAGGGTCTCCTATTACTGAAACCCTTACTCCGAAAGCCTCAAGGTTAAGTTCCAGCACAGGAACCGCTTCTCCAAATGGCCTGCCGCTGATGATCCTGAACCTGGAGACCAGAGCGTCGAGGTCGTCCTGCGAAAGAAAAACATTGCTTATGCATTCCTCTCCCTCCAGCACAACGTGGACAGGGTTTTTGTCGGCAGGGGCATTGATATACACATCTGTGATCCTGGCATCAGAAAGCAGGTCTTCCACTATCCCTAGCCCGTTAGTATACCTTGCAAGCAGGTCGGCATAGCTTTCCAGTTCATCAGGGCTGCAGGCTTCCCCACTTGCGAGCAGTTCTTCTTCCAGAAGCGTTTTTGCCATGCGCCTGAAATATTCCCTGGCTACAGCCGGATCTGTAAAGGCAAGGTCTTTTGGCCTGTGACGGATCATTCGCATCCGGACTTTTTCAAGAAGCTTGAGGTCTTCCTCCCTGAGATTATACTCAGGAGGCCTGATCATGTAAAGTTTTTCCGGCCTGTCAATGTAGCGATAAATCGAAACCTCAAGTTTCCTACCTTCCCTGCTGTTTATATCGTAGCACTCAAGAAATTCGGTATTTTCAGGCACATCTGCATAGACCCTTGAGCTGGAAAAAGGGGGTCGAACATGGGGTTTGATGCCGCTTTCGTAGTCGAAAAGCTCGTCCGCAGCGTATTTATTTTTCTCCATTTTTTCCTTCCGGATTGCACTTGCCAGAAACGGAAAATGTCTGGAGATTTCTGCCAGGGTTGCTTCTCCTGACGTGTCCTTTATCAGGTTTCCTGTTACTTTTCCAATTGTTTTTTCGATTGTCTTAACAATTCCTTTTTCAGAATTTTCTACGGGTCTTTTTGATAAAAATCGAGTTTCGGATTTTTTAATAAGAGGAACTTCAGGAAAACCGGATAGTTTTTCTTCAATTTCATAAAGCATCTGATAAAAATGCTCGGAACAAGCTTTGCAAATCGGAAAAGTTTCCGAACTCTTTTCTGAGACTTTTTCTGAGATTTTATAAAAGGTTCGTCCTGAAGCTTTCCCTGAATCTTTCCCTGTAACTTTCCTTGTAGTCCTGTCTGAGGTTTTATTCAGCATTTTTTCCTGAATAAATCGCTTTATTTCCATCCTGGCTTTTAAAGGGTCAGTTTCTACGGTTTTAGCAAAAGAAGCAATTATCTCTTTTCTCTCCAGTTCGCAAGCTTTCTTTTCAGGCAAAGTACAGGCTCTGGGCACTTTTTCCGCGCTTTCATATGCTGTTATGATCCCTTCAAAACCTGCAAGAGTATAAAGTAAAGACAGGGCTTCTCCTTCGTAATCTCGCTCATACAGCCTTGAGAGTACCAGGCAGTCAGCCTTAACCTCTTTTTGCAGGATGCCGAGAATATTTTTTCTGCAGTATATATCGTTAAGGGAAGACCCAAAATCACATTCCCTGCAATTGATAACAATGGTTTTCCGGCTTTTCGTCTGCTTTATCCGGTAAGAGCAGGTTTCTTCTTCTTTTTTATCCGGTTCAGAAAGACTGCCATAATTAAGGGCATTGGCAGCATCCTGAAGTTTTGCTTTTATATTCAAATCAAACCCCCGTTTCCCTATCAACTTCTTAATTTATCTTCAAGTGTATTAAGTTTTTTCGACTGATCGGAAAATAGGGCTATTAATTTATATTGGTAAAGATGCTTTCAACCGTTAGAGGATTACGACAACTACCAATCTTTAACGGTTAACCGGCTCAAAGTCACAGTCAAAAAGAAATACGGCTAAGGCGAAATCCATGAGGGCGGTAAAACAAACGAGGACTAAAAGCAAAAGGAGTTAAACCCCTTCAATTTCTTTTTGAATATTGAAATTCGTATACCTTAGTATATACTCTTTTGAACGGTTGTGCACGATGGCGACGGTGCACGATGAATATCATTCTGACATGATTGCATATTGGACTTATTCTCATTCCATCCCTGCAAATCAACCCCATGAAAGTGAACCCATATAGTAAAAATTAAAATATATAGAATACATCCAATAACTATATAACGAGCTTGGGTTATTTATATCTTGGAGGTATCAAGTGATCGATTCCAAAAATATTCCCAGATCTGCACAACTCTCATTTTCAGTAAAAAAGCTTCATCTCGAAAGTAACCTCTTTCTTAATCGAGACACTGATACTTCCAGACAGGTCTCCTAACGGGCTGTAGCTTTCTCTCGGCTGCAGCTCACAAGATCAAAATAGCACATCAACAATTGCATAATATGTTTTGTTTTTGACGTGAATGCTGCAAATTACCCCATAAACGGGCTTTAACATCCCCAAATAAGCCATGGAACTCAATGGTTACTATGAATTTTGAGACATTGTATTTGGGTAAGGTAAACACCCCCTGGGGTAAGGTGAACACTCCCCTGAGTACATGCCGTTAAAACGACGCGTAGAAGCCCGGAAACCGGAAAATTATGGAATATCAAGAAGTTTAGAGAACAGGCTGAGTTGTGAGACAGCATGTAAAACTTACTTCTTAAACGGTTAACTGGTATATATTTATTATACCTTTAACAGTTAAATCCACTGCAAGAGCAGCAAGCAAAAGTCCCATCAGCCTTGTAAAGACCAGCATCCCATTATATCCTATAAGCTTGTGAATACCCCTTGAGAAATGGAAGATGTAATAGCAGATAATGAACGTCAGTATGATTGATACAAGAATTATTATTTTTTGCACAATTGCTTCTGTTCCTCCTATCAGGACAATCACTGTACTGATCGTACCGGGTCCTGTCAGAAGCGGAAGGCTTATCGGGAAGATCCAGATATCTTCTCTTTCCTGAGAGCGAGATATCTCTTCTTCAGTAATCCTCCCCTTTGAGATTTTAGCATGCATCATATCAAAAGCAATGCTGAAAAGCAGGATTCCTCCTGCAACCCGTAGCGAATCCACGCTAATGCTGAATAGGTTAAGTATGATATTTCCTGCAATTGCAAAAAATAGGGCAATTACGCACGCAAGTATGACTGACTTTTTTGCGATTTCGTTTTTTTCCTCATCCATCACCTTGCTGGTCAAAGAGATGAAAGTTACCACTCCGCTTATTGGGTTAACAACAACGAAGATAATTGTGAAAACGTGGATTAAAAACCCGAGGTTTTCGGTTATCACTTATTTCCCCTGCCCGTTTTTATTTAACCCATTTATATAATTTTTTCTTTTATACTATTTCCGGTTGTATCCCCAGGTTATTGAACAGAAACTCTGAACTTTAATAATTCCTTCAAACTCCATATGTGACCAGTTATTGGTATACACAACAACTTTTTCAAACTATTCAACAATTGAGTATTATCTCAGTGGGAACGACGTGATGACCTGATTCATTAGCCAATTGTTATGGTTCTTATGAAAAACTTTAATATCTATCTAACATTTTCATGTTTCATGCATGTGCCAAAGGCTGATGAGGGTTTAGGCATCTTGTTTAATAGTTGAGTTAAAAAGAGATTCAGGAACTGAATTCTGTATAAGGTTTACAGAATCAGTGCAAAACTGAAAAATAGTAAAATCGGATTCTCATCCAATTCTCTGTTTACAAATCAATTAACATCCAATGCTCATTTTACAAATCAATTAACATCCAATGCTCAGTTTGTAAATCAATTAACATCCAATGCTCATTTTACAAATCAAGTAATTTTATCAGTTATTTTTCTTCACTTTTTTACAGTGAAGGTCCAGAATCGCATTCCCAGCAATTGGTGACAATGGTTTTCTGGCTTTTCGTCTGCTTTATTTTTTCTGTGCAGCATATCGATCTTTAGCTTCCTGAAGTACAGCGATTGCTGTTTCGAGGCCTTTCCAACCGATAACTTTCACTTGTTTTTTATCTAAGTTCTTATAAGTTTGGAAGAAATGAGTAATTTCCTTAAATAAATGAGGCGGAACCTGGTCGACCGACTCAATATAATTCCACATTGGATCATTCTTTGGAACACATAAGATTTTCTGATCTCTTCCTTTATAATCTTCCATGTCAAATAACGCTACAAGATAGACTTCGATTACACAACCCGGAAATGTGGGTTCCCAGGTTAAAACCATAGCATCTAAAGGGTCACCATCAAGGGACAGTGTGTCTGGGAAAAAACCATAATCCGAGGGATATACCATTGAAGAAGAAAGCATTCTGTCGAATTTTATCAGTCTCTTTTCTTTATCATATTCGAATTTGTTCCGGCTCCCTTTTGGAATTTCAACAATTACGCTTTCGACCTGTCTTTCAGTCATATCAACACTTCCAACTATTTCTTGCTTTCAAGTGCTTCCTTAAAAAGAAACTTCCGATTGTGTTTATGGTTAATGTACCTGCTGGAAAATTGACGAAGCTATTTTGAATCCATCCACCTAAAGCATATCTCGAGGTAGCACTTATGAAGCCACCTATACTATCAATTAAATAGTATACACATAATAGTATATCATTAAAACCTCAATAGTTGATATAAAAGTTATCAGCATAAACGGTTTAGACTATATAGTTTAGGCGGGCTCTTCGCCAATAGGTTGCCTCTTTCCTTGCATTAAATAAATAGTTTGCTCAAAAGCTTCATCTAGCGAAGTACAGTTATTATCATTTTTTATGTCTGTCTGTTTCATCTCTGTCCAGAACTCTACAGATAAGCTTGAAAACATGCAAAAATAGGTAAACATGTAAAAGTAGGTCAGATATTTCTCCATTAAGTGGTATTTTGAAGGATTGTATGTCAGGATGGTATGTATCACCCTAGAAAGGTTTACTGTGAGATGACGTACTCACATGCTCAAAATGGCTGGATTTGCCAGGTCCTGTGACTTGACAGTATTACTAAGGGGTTTTCAGGATGGGCACAGGCTGACCTTAACTTTGGTACAAATTTAGTCCATTTTAAATCATGGACAGGTTCATTCATAAATGATAACATTTGTGTGTGAAGCTCACATGATAATATCAAGAACTCAAGGAACCTGGCTTTGATAATTGGTTAGGATAAGAATACTATGGAGAACGTAAAGTGTACCATCGTAAGAATCGTGAGGTAGAATAAGCGAAGGCAGATTGATACGCTTTAATCAAAGGGTACAGAATCAAGCTGTAATGTGTCTGCGGCCATTATGTCAAATGGACAAATGGTTCTCGGTTTAAAGATGGCTCCTAAGATATTCACATCATTTGAGGTTAATCCTACACAGCTTTACTATTCCTTTTTGAGTACTCTTCAATCGATGAGTATATCGAGATGAGTATATCGAGATGAGTATATCAAGATGAGTATATCGAAATTCATTTTTTACACCCGATGCCAGGTTAAGGAATAGATTCATAATATCTTAGCTCCAACATTGTTTACGAGAGCAAGTGATTGGATCATCCAAAAGCCTGGAGTTTTCCAAGTCCGAAAAAGATGATCTGTCCTTTTCGAGTTCTCTATTTCAGTGGGGAGGTTTGATAAAGATGCGTAAAATGCATAGAATGCTTATGGATAATACTCTATACATTCCGGCTAAGCTGCTAACGATAATCGGGGCTCTTAACTGGGGTCTTGTAGGACTCCTGAACTTTAATCTGGTAGTGGCTATATTTGGAAAAAAATCCATTCTCTCGCGGCTGGTCTACATTCTTGTGGGCCTGGCTGGAGTTTACATAGTGATTAAATACAAGGCAACGTATTTAGCAAAACGTGGGGCTAAAAAGGGTAAGCACCAATATAGCGGTAAGCAATACAGTTGGAGCGGCATTCAATAAAATATGGGAATTGCTTTATCAATCGGATTTGCTTAGAATGTATCCTTAATATTGTCTTGAATAATATGTGCTTGCAATGTCAGGTACATATTAATTTCTTTTACCTGTAAGCTATTTTCTAAAAAGTTAAGCAAAAAAATAAGAAATATATATTAGAGTTTTATCAGGAATATCGGATACATTTTTGTTTGGGCTATGAGCACCCAGGTAAATTTTATAATGGTGTTCTTCGTGGGAATATATTATAAAATCAAAATTATATTTCTTTATAAAGCATCCTCAACATAAGTGCGTCTTCTTCAAGAATAGGACTCTCAAGTATGACCCTTCCTTGGGCTTTGAATTCTTTTAAGGATTTTATAAGATCGGGATAATTTAAATCCGATTCTTTCAGAGGCAGATGCTTCTTTTCTCCGCTCGTGCCGTACTCAACTCCTGAGATGTGCATGTGCATGTTCGAAAGTCCTTCCTTTCCAAGGTTTTCCTCTACTCTTGATAGAATTTCCGTAAACTCAGAGTAAGAGTTTTCCTTTCCTTCCCTCGCATGCAGATGGCAAAAATCAATGCAGGGCATGACCCCTTCGATCTCTTCACTCAATGCAAGCACTTCTTCAAGTGTTCCAAATTGTGTACGTTTGCCCATAGTTTCAGGACGCAGGACTGCCTGGATTCCTTCATCTCGAAGTTGTCCGGTAAGCTCTTTCAGGGCTTTTGATATGCTCTCAAAGGTATGTTTTTTGGTGCTTTTCTGATAAAATCCGGCATGCAATACGATTGATTCAGCTCCGCAGAGGCTACCTATTTTTGCAGCATTGTAAATTCTTTCCAGGCTGGCTTTTAATTTTTTTTCTTCATAAGAATTCAGGTTGATATAATATGGGGCATGGACGCTCAGGGCTACATCTTCGTTATTTGCAGCTTCCAGGACGTTTTTTGCCCCTTTTTCGCTCATGCGCACTCCCTGGACAAATTCAAGCTCCATACAGTCAAGGTCAAGTTCCCTGATCCGTTTGATTCCTGAGACACTGCCTGTTCCTTTTGAGCTTCTCGGAATTCCTGCGGTTCCGAAAAGTAGATCTTTCGGGGGCATTTTCAACTGTCCTTTCAGAAAATGCCCACAAAGTCCTTTAGCTGCTTTGCTCTCTCAGGAGACAGCTTTTCGGCAACTACTGCAACCAGCTCTTCAAGATCTTCGTCCAGGGATTGAACATCTTCCTTTCCTTCAAGGGCAAGCCCTACAAGGTAATCAAGTTCTTCAGGGTCCAACCTCTCCAGTCTTTTCCTGAAATCTTCAGAAGACTCGGCAAACTTGTGGGATACCGGGCGCAGGATAAAGGGAAATTGGTGCCCTGCTTCCCTGGAAATTAAGCTTCCTCTGGCTTCGGGAGCAAGCTTGTTAAAAATCTCAATGTCTTTCGGTGTAAATTCTCTGGGCATATTATCACTTTATGGCTCTGTCCTGATTTATAGCTACTTTAATCTGATTATACTAAGGTCTAATCGTTTAGTGTTAGTGAAACTACTTAGTGTTCACTTCTTAATGTTCACTTCTTAATGTTCACTTCTTAGTGTTCACTTCTTAGTGCTCAATTCTTGTCACAATGCTTAATGTTATTTTTCAATCTGCCGTGCCTGTCTATTTCTCCTTTTGCAATCCTTGTCGAGGAAATCGGGATTCCATCTTCAGCCATTACGTACTCAACGTATTCTATTTTAAGGGGCTTCTTTCCTTTTTCTTCTCTGATACGATTCATTTTAAGGGCGACAGGATAAGTCTCAGGAGAGACAATTATATAATCAAAATCCTCTTCGAGAGCAGGGCCGTAGGGGTTATTCAGCTTTGTAATTTCATATCTGTCGTCTGGGATTCCCATTTCTTTTATGTATTGCAGCAGCAAGTTCCTCCTTTTTTCATAATTATCGACGCTGTGGCTTTTACTTAGCATCTCGTCCGAGGTAAGACCTATGTGGACTTTTCCATCCTTTGCTATCTCAAATGCTTTTTCAATCAGTTTGGCGTGGCCGTCATGAAAATACTGAAACGTACCGCCGACTGCGACCTTTGGCATGATGGGTGATAATCTACCAAGTAAAAAGAATTTTTGGTTTTTTCCCAGCTTTTTGGAAATTTTCACTCATTTTCTCTCTTTTTCTTCTTTTCTTCTTTTATTTTTCCTCTGTTTTTCTTCGACTTTTTTAAAATGTGAGTGCCAGAAAAAGCCTTCTTTTTTCCCCTTTATTTGCCTGGTTTTCCGGCAATATAACCGTGTTTTAGAGACGCTCTAGAACACTTTCACCTCGCTTCCTCTAGTTATTTATACCTGCAAAACCATTGTTGAGCAACTGTTATGCACCTTATACAAACATGTGCATCTTAGGAGAATTTGTAATGAGCCAAATAACACTCGAAGAGCTGCCCGGAGTTGGCCCTGCAACCGCAGAAAAACTCAAAGAAGCTGGATTTAATACCATTGAAGCAGTGGCTGTTGCCTCTCCTTCTGAACTTGCAACTACAGCCGAAATCGGTGAATCAACGGCTGCAAAAATCATCAATGCTGCAAGGCAAGCTGCTGATATCGGAGGTTTTGAGACCGGAGACGTCGTGCTTGAAAGGCGGAAAATGGTAGGCAAGCTGACGACCGGTTGTATGGAATTTGATGAAATGATGGGTGGGGGCATAGAAACCCAGGCAATTACCGAACTGTATGGAGAATTCGGTTCAGGAAAGACCCAGCTGGCCCACCAGCTTGCAGTCAATGTCCAGATGGACAGGGAACACGGAGGGCTTAATGGTTCGGTTATCATCATAGACACTGAAAACACTTTCAGACCTGAAAGGATTACCCAGATGGTAAAAGGGCTTTCCGAAAAATACGGCATGGAGCTTGACCCAGAAGAGTTTCTCCAGAATATCCATGTCGCCCGAGCATACAATTCCAATCACCAGATTCTTCTTGTTGAATCTGCAACAGACCTGGCAAACGAGCTTAGAGAGATGGGAAAACCCGTTCGCCTTCTGATTGTTGATTCGCTTATGGCTCATTTCAGGGCTGAGTATGTGGGAAGGGGAACCCTTGCCGACAGGCAGCAGAAACTCAACAAGCACATGCACGGTCTGCTCCGCTTCGGGGATTTATTCAATGCTTCTGTGGTTGTAACAAATCAGGTCATGGCAAAACCCGATGCCTTCTTCGGTGACCCTACAAGGCCTGTCGGAGGCCACGTTGTAGGACACACAGCAACGTTCAGACTTTACCTGCGGAAATCCAAAGGAGACAAAAGGATCATACGTCTGGTGGACTCTCCCAACCTGCCCGAAGGAGAAGCTGTTATCGCAGTTACTACAGCCGGACTCACAGACCAGTGAGACTCAAACCGGATCAAGAGGGCTCAGATCAAGAGAACTCAGATCAAGAGAACTCAGACCAAGAGAACTCAGACCGGTATAAGTGAGAATCAGGCGTATTAAGAAGCAACTAACTGAAGTAAACGATCAGTAACGGTAGATGTATTCAAAGTCGGGTAGGGAAACATTTTATCTACCCGTACTCAATCTTTTTTATGAAATTCAAAGCTATTGTTGCCGATATAGACGGTACAATCACCTGCGAGAAAAGGGAACTTCATCTGGGAGCCATGAAAAAGATCCGTTCTCTTAAAATTCCGGTCGTGCTTGCTACAGGAAATACTCTGTGTTATGCAAGGACAGCTTCAATGCTTATCGGCCTGGATGGGGCGGTAATCGCAGAAAACGGAGGGGCTATTACTATCCGCTTCGATTTGCAGGGTACTTTTGAGGAAAGCCTTGAGGAGTGCGAGAAAGCCTATTCTTTTCTTTCCGAATATTTCAAGCTCACTAAACTTGACCCTTTATATCGAAAAACCGAGATCGCCCTCAGGAGAGACTTTGACCTCGAAAAAGCCAGAAACCTTCTCAAAACCCAGAACCTGGACATCGAAATGGTTGATACCAAATATGCCATCCATCTCAAGAGCACGAAAATCAATAAAGGAGTAGGCCTTCAGAAACTTGCAAGCATGATGGGGCTAAAATCCAAAGATTTCGTAGCCATAGGAGATTCTGAAAACGACTTAGAAATGTTTGAAGTCTCAGGTTTTGGGATTGCTGTCGGAAACGGGGACGAAATAATAAAGGAAGCTGCGGATTATGTGACAGAAGCTTCCTTTGGGGGCGGGACCGTAGAAGCTCTTGAATTTCTCGAATCAAAAGGCTGGATTTAATGTTACCAGCTCTGTTTTCCTTCGAACCTCTGAGGCTCCCTTGAATCTCTCTGAGGCTATCTTGAAGTTCCCCTGGATCTTTCCTTAAACCCCTCCAAAGCTCTTTTCTCTTTTCAAAGCTCTCTCCAAAGCTCCCCTTAGGCTCTCCTGATTAATTTTTAAATTTTAAACAAATCTTTCAACCCAAGACCCCATTTATCCCATAATTCTTTCATATCTTTACTTGTCTTTAATATTTCAATAACAGTAGGATTGGGTTCTGCGAAGATTACTGGACTATCTTCTTCCCCAAGATCTTTATTTACTTTCTTGGAAATCTTTTCTTCGCATATGGAAAACTGAGCATTACGGCCTGGCTTGTTGCCTCTTGCATCCAATCTTATCCATTTATCTAGATCTTTTAAATATACCGCGTTTAAGCCGTGCAAGAATTTTGTGTTAACGTCCCGACTTGAAGAAAGTTTCTGATAACAGAACCCAGCCGGCACCCCGAAATATCTCAGCATGGCTGCAAACAGATGGGCTTTGGCACAACATATTCCATGGCCGGCTTCCAGAACCTCTGATGCCTTACAGGTAACGCTCATTTCTCCGATGTCGCCGGTGTGATGAATCTCATCCCGAACAAATTCATAAACCTTCTTAATCAGGCTGATTTCGTCGCTGGTGCCTTTCTGTAGTTCAAGGCACTTATCAACGATCAGCTTGTTATCAAAGTCTATGATTTCACTCTTTTTGAGGTAATCCTGAAGGTTATCGCTTTCAGTGTACATTTTTATTCGCCTGTCAATAAGTACTAAAAGGCCTTTCTATATGAAATTTAAGTATGATATGGGAAACTCATTTTTTATTAACACAAATATATAAATACTCATAAATATCATTCCAAAAGGATTTACCTAACAGAAAATGAACAGCATTGAAGGACATATTGTTTGATAAATGCTCTTTCAGGATTCTCTTTTCAGGATGCATTAACCGAGTCAAGCTAAAGGAGACCAAAAATTGAGAGGGGGGACAACGATATGGTAGAGGGTGAAATCTTAGGGGATAAAAAGGTAGAGGATGAAGTCCAAACCATGCAAAGAAACATCGAAAAAGATCTATTCGATGAACAAAACAAAGTTCTGGATAGATTTTATTCGCTGATAACCCTGACACTTACAACATTTGGTTTCACTATTACGGCTCTTACTTTTTTTATCAGCAGATTAACCATTAATATCGGTGAAGTTCTTCATTCTTATCATGTCTTTTTTTCTTTCTTGTGCTTATTTATGGCTTTTTTAATTTCAATTATTAATGTGCTGGCAATATTTCATCACAGAAAACTAGTAAGAAGAGGTAACATGATAGTATATAGGGAATATAATGAATTGGTAACTAATAACTTGAGGTTATATGTCGATATCTCAAGGCAAAAAAATTACTATGTAATTGCAGTTACTCTTATTGGGCTTGCACTCATGTCTCTCTTTAACCATTTTTCGCAGCATCGTATTGTAGCCATTGTGCTTACAACCGGATTTATTGTGATAGTATTGTTGATAATACGCAATTCTCGCAGGTATCTTTCATAATTTACGGCAAAGATGGTTCGATGTAACATAAAAGAAGATGTTTTTCAGGATTCTCCTTTTTCGGTGTATCTTAACCGAACTTCCTATGGAAACTCAGAAGATACTAAAAATATGGATCTTCCTGTAAAAAAGGTACTATTGAGTAGGCAAAGAAGAGTGGAGCAATAGGATATGCTGAGAGAACCTGGTCTGCTTCCAGGCAGGAAATACGATAGTGTTGAGGAAGTCGACAGGGAACTCCATATGGTTTGCATGGAGATTTCTGTGTGAATTTACACCTAAAAAAGTAACTTATTTTTCATTTTTTTCGTTCGAATACCCCGCAGCAAGCACGGGGTATTTATCTGAAACAAATTATTCAACAGAAGAGAGCATATTCTCAAAAATATTAAGGTTTTCAAGAACTTCCAGTCTTTCCTGTCTTTTTCTTAGGACTGTACGCAGTTGAAAAGCAATATCAATCACGTCAGAGACCGTGGATTGAAATCATGTTTTAGACAGTTGCCTGTCTGATGCTATTGATTTTTTAGTTCAACTGCGTAAGTCCTACTTCTGTAAATCGGATTGGAAACAACAGTTTTCATCTCATTACTCGAAAATGGTCTCGTTACTCGAAAATGGGCTTTTAAACTTCCCAGTAAGGAGGAACGTTATACTTTTCATATATTCTAGTCAAATCATTACGAGTTAAAGTCCACACGTTGTCACCCAAACCTTCTGCAGCTTTGAATGATCCTTTCTCAACTCTAAGGATATAATCACCTCGAGTTGCTTTAAGAGCTTCCCAGGGAATGGCAAATAATTTACAGGACATACCAATAAAACAATCACAAGCAAGTATTACGTATGCTATTCTTCCCCGTTCAGAGTCAACCATGACTTCTTCAATCTTTCCAAGTTCTTCATCTTTAATAGTTAAGACCTTAGATCCTTTTATTTTAGTTGCCGGCACAAAATTCATTTTCTTTGGAACATGCAGTTCTTCATCTATTCCCATACGCTTAACTCCTAATGTATTATTCACACTTACTGTCTTTTATTTATCTCTTTCAAAAGTAAAGAGAAGCATTACATTCTTTCTGCCTGTCTTTTTTCCATTCCAGACTTAAGCATGTAAGTTTTTCTTTCTTGGTTACCCCAATGAACTATTCCATTAATATTAGGAATTCATTAATAATATACATTTCTTAAGAACTTGAGGTCGTGTTCCCAGTAAAAAACGGTAAGTAAAATAATATCTATGAATTTTCGCAAAGTGCAAGGTATTTTTGCAACTGCTGTAATTCTAAAGTACAGCCAGAGGGCATTAATTGATACTTTTGTACCAGTTTTCGATGGTGAAGCATTTTGAAAAAGTGTATGTTTTCGAGATTTTGATCGCTGAATAAGCGCATAAGAAAGATGGAAGAATGTGAACTAATTTTTACTCTTAAATCGATAGTGTACAAGCAAGAAAAGTTCTTAACCGACGACCAATGGATCTGGATTGTATATACAACTACGCAGAGAAACTGAAAAGTACAGTTGACAGTTATGATAATGAAAACAAAATTTGAAGGTATAAATTAAGTTCTCAAATACCTTCATTTTTTAAATAAAGATTATGAAATGAAAAAAGAAAGCCTGTAGAAAACTGTAAATTGAAAACTCCCTTACTCTTCAACTCTCTGAATCCGTTTACCCCCAAACGCATGAATAGTTCTCGTTCCCGCAATACACTTTCCCCACTGTTCTGTTCCCTTCGGAATAAATAACTCGTCCCCGGGATTAAGAACAAACTCCTCGTCATTCAATATTGCCGTATACTGGCCACTAACACAAACCATGTACTCGTCAAATTCATGAATATGTTTCTTAGAAATCCTGTCCGAATAGCATGTCCAGAAAGCCATCTGGCTGCCGTCTGTGCCTTCGTAAAAATAGCCGTCAATGTCCTCAGTATTTTGCTCTTTACTGCTTATATGGTTACTTTTACTTTTCATAAAGTCTGGAAATTCTTTCACGCTTGGAACCACCCAGTATTTAAGTAATCTGCGTAATATCATATTAATGCATGAATTGTAACGTCAAATCAAAAAATAACTCATAAAGAACTTTTATTCCTTGTTCGCAAGTTCAGACAACACAAAACAGTACTTACAAAAATATCGTAATGTTTTATAATATTGATTTTCTATTTAATATAAGCACAGGTTTGTATTAACAAAAAGATTCAATATCATAATTATTTCAGTATATTTGTATCATAATTATTTCAATATATTTATTACTTTAGCAGACATAAACTATTGAGGTGAATAAATGCCAGCAAGAAAGGTAAAGAATGATAATAAAGAAAGAGAATTAATAAAAAAAATGGAATCAATAGAAGAAATGAAAAAAGATACAATAGAACAAATAAACATAGAAGAGGAACCCGATGAAAGTAAAAGGCCTAAATAAACAGTATATTACAAGCAAAAGACTTAATTTAATATTTTTCACGAGTTAAATTCATTTTCATTTATATATTTTTTAAATAAAATCAAAACGAAAGAAGAATAAGCCTTTTTTAATATTGCCTTATATGGCCACTAACACCGACAGTGTACTAATCAATCTCATGAGTGTGTTTCTAACCCCTATCCGATAACAGTCCAGAACGCCATCTGGCTGCAGTCTGCATCTGCATAAAAAATATTCTTCAATATCCTATAATTTTGCTCCTTACTGCTGATGTGGTTACTTTTGTTTTTCATAAACTCTAGAAAATCTCGCATATCTGAAACCTTCAGTCCTTAAATGGCTTTTTTAACCACAAAAATGTCTCTCCGTGGTTATACTCGATTTCAACCTGTTTATCATAATCATTTCTTAAATCAGCAAGACCACATTCATAGTCATCGTTACTGATCAAATGAAACATGGAATACCCTTTGTTTTCTACCAGCATTAAAAAATTCTGAGAGATTAAATGCTTGTGATTTGCATCTGTAGTCTCTATCTTTGAAAATACAAAACCATTCTTAGTGGCACTTTCTACAATTCTCGGAATATTCGGGTATCTCTTTTTTTCCACTTCTACGGTTGTTGGAAAATATTTTACCCAAAACCTCAATTCTATTTGTTTATGGGATTCGGTAACAATACAGAGAGAGCCGCCCTGTTTAAGTACTCTATTTAACTCTTTAAACATTATATTAATATCCGGTATATGGTGTATTACGTCAGTCATATATATAAAATCGAAAAAGTTGCCTCTAAAAGGTATTTTTTCATGGTTGCCTTTTTCGAAAATGACATCTGTATCTTTGTCAATGGCTTTTTGTCTCATCTCGTCAGCCGGTTCGACCCCGTACACATTAGCATTTGTTATCCGTTTCAGAGCACAGGTAAAGTTGCCAGTCCCGCAACCAAAATCAAGTATGTTTGTTCCTTCAGAAAAAGGCAGGTTTTCCAAAAACCGACTTATTGTGTCTATGTTCTCTTTTCTTGTTAAATCATACTTTTTTGACAGTTCATTATAATCAGTTTCCACAAATCATCCCTTCCAATAGTAAACGAGACGACCTCAAAATTCAAAATTATTTTCTTTTGATCTTGCGTTTTGAATGGTCAATTAGATTTCTGATAAGTTTCTGATAAGTTTTTGATCACAAAAACAATTCTGAAATGTTCTTAGTGAATCAGACGGGAGGATTTTTAGAACCAACTCTATAAAAAGAATCAACTCTATAAAAAGAATCAAATCTATAATCGATGTGGGAACATATCAATTTCTACTTATAATTCCCAGAAACTGATAAAACCGATATCATTATTTTTTATTTGCATTTCTAAGAATGCTTTGCACAAATTCGTGCTTACCATTTACATAAGCCGTAATATCAGTTTTGAACTGTTCAGCTAATCTCATTTTGAGTTCCCCATAAGCTTTCACAGCTTCCGGATGATTCCTTAAATAGTCACGAAAAACAATATGCTTAAGATAACCCTTTCCATCCTTTGGACATACGTACAGGTGGTAAGGCATAAAATCGTCTATAAAAGTTCTTTTAAAAGCCTCTCTGCCTTCGACACCCAGATTTCCTTCGTGTTCAAATCCGATTTTTGAAAGCCTGCCTTTTACAGCCGGAAATACATCGTATGAATCAATGACTACGTCAATATCGATAATAGGTTTTGAAGCAAGACCTTCAACCGCTGTGCTTCCTACATGCTCAACACCAGTTATAAGGTCTCCAGCACAATTAACAATCATTGCTTTTATTTTCAAAAACTCGTTTTTCCACTCAGGATCGTATGGTACAACTCTTACGATACCTTTCATTTTTACATCCATACTCATTCTCCTGAAAAATGCTTGAAATATTGGAAAAACCTTGTGTGAATACTTGACTACATAATGGATTTATTCTTGCAGAATCAGACACAGCATAGATATAGCAGCCTTAAATTACGTCTAATTCACACTTTGTTGAATATTCATTAGAACTGTAACTAACACAACAAATGATGATTATTTCATCTGTTTCTCCAGGATATAAGTTCCATTATATTTGTCTCTGGGATTTTTAATTTTTACAACTTTAAATCCACATTTATTTACGTAAAAATTATGGTTTCTTCTGGAAAAACCTGGCGTATCTGTGTACCATTTTACAGTAGCAGGATATTTTAATTCTATGAATTCCCAAATTATCAACCCTAATCCCTTATCCTGGAATTCAGGATCAAGAAAAATATTCCCTAAAAAGTTTACATTATTTTCCTTTATCCAGACTATTACAGCGCCTATTGGTTTGCCGTCTTTAGAAATCTTATATGCTTGAGACGCGGGATTCAGAGCATATTTGCGTAGAAAATCTCCGTTATCATAGCCATCAGGTCCCCCAGTTGGTTGATTTAAATGCCTTTGAGTATCCTCATCAAATGCTCTTTTCATTATGGGTGTAAGGACATCAACATCCTCTTCATTAAATATGTTAAATTGAAGGCCACCATATACTTCCATTCAACTCGCACTCCTGTATGTAAATTAAATTCATGTTTTTTCACTAATACAATTATCTTCTGCAATTATTGATTCTTCGTAAATTACGCTAAAGGAACAAGTATTAGGCCTATTAGGCCTGTTGTGCCAAGCTAGTGCATCGATTCCAAAGTATGTCCATAATGAATTTTTTGAAAACCAGATCGAATCACTCTGCGACTGGCTGCGTTTTTCGTGTTACAAAATTCCATGGGACTTTAAAATAATATTTGTGTCAATATTTGCGTCATAAGCTGTAATTATTTTCTTATTATGCACGTATTTAAGAATAGATGCACTAGACTATGAAATCGTGTCGTTAAAAACATGAATTAAATTTAAATGATTAAAAGCTCATTAAGTAATAATGATAATTTATGTTACAAAAGATATCAATCCAATCATTGTCAACAATATTTATAATAATATTACTAATTATTGGCATCGCCTATTATATTTTTCCAGGCCATGACTCCCTGTTTATACTTATTGGTAGCATTGTAGGCGCTGGACCTATTCTAATCATTGCAACCCTTGTTATGATAGGTTTAGTAATTTCAATAGCCAAAATTGTTATTCGATATATTCATAAATAATAAACGTAACCTAAAACACTTCAAAAAGGCAGGGTAGATCTGCTTCTCAACCTGCACCTACGTTGTGTTTTACACTCAGAAATTTATACTAGTGATAGTCACTAGTGCATCGATTCCAAAGTATGTCCAAAATGAATTTTTTGAAAACCAGATCGAATCACTCTGCGACTGGCTGCGTTTTTCGTGTTACAGAATTCCATGGGACTTTAAAATAATATTTGTGTCAATATTTGCGTCATAAGCTGTAATTATTTTCTTATTATGCACGTATTTGAGAATCGATGCACTAGTATTAGGTCTTGTTGTGCGAGACATTAAACCGAAAACGTCATTATACGAGTGATAGAGTGTTTTCTTAAACCGTCTTTGCCATAATTACTACAAATGAAGGAATTCTACAATGATACTCTTGTTCCGGATACAATTCTATTAATTCTCTTGGAGGAACCGGTTCTCTAAGTGAACTTACGTACATTCCTGCTTTTTCAACTGTTTCTATGTACCTTGATAAAGGTCTATGATAATGCAGCGTTTTGCCCCAGAAATTCAATTCTTCTACCCTTTCCTCTAAATAATTTCCAATTTTTTTATATGTTTTTATGTTATTTTCGTTTTCTTCCCAGTCACTTAAAAAGAAGCATGGATGTGTTATTGAGAAAATAAAAGTCCCAGGATTTTTCAGTACCCTGGCTACTTCAAAAACAAGTAATTCAATCTCAGGAATATCCATTAGTAACATATTCGCCACAACAATGTCAAACGATTTATCTTCAAAAGTTAACTTACTGGTCAAATCCATATTATAATATTGAAGATTATCATGGACATGCTTGCGTTTTGCTATATTTAACATAGCTTCGGAACTATCTACAGCTGTAACTAACGCTCCTTTTTGTGCAAGTTCTAACGAAAAAAAACCGTCACCACATCCTGCATCGAGAACACGTTTTCCTTTTATGTTTCCTAATAATTCATTTACGGCAGCCAGGTATATCTGAGAATGAAAATTTCTTCCCCGATCGTTTTCCTCACTATAATTTTCAGCAACAATATCCCAGTGGTTTATACTGTCTGTTCTCATAAATTAGCAGATCCTTTCAAATGAGATTCACTTATAGTCACCACTTAAAATAATGCGACATTTTATGTGTAAACGTATATTTCTCTCAATTCATCCAGTTCTTCTTTCAATACTTTAATATTTTTGAATGATTTTATTGATGTTATAGTCACGCCTGTAATTGTTACAACAAGAATCTCATTGCATCTTAGTTAAGCAGTTACATTATTTAGCCTCGTGACTATATTTAGGTAGAGCTTTTGAAGAGCTACAATTTTTCTTCTTTTGAAGGATAACCTTTTTCCACCGTGCCGATTTTTTGTTAGCTTGTTAGGGGTTTGCATAAGAATTATTATCCTTTTATTGAGTATTATATAATTTAGAGAATAATAACACATAGGAGTAAGTCTCCAAATCTTAACCGACACCGCATGATGTTCGCTTGAATAATTTTTATAGAGGGGTGTAACTCAATGGTAGAAGAAAAGAAAGAAGAGAAAAAGGAAGAAGAGGAAGAGACTGCTCATGTAGATCCGATACATCCTGAAGATGAGCGAGGGGGAAAAAAGAAGCATCTGTTGAGTTGTGATAAGAGTAGCTGATCAATGAAAAGAGTAGCTGATCATAACATTATAATTGACCAAGTTGCTGGAAAGGACTAAATAAGGTCTTTGATTCTCTGAATGCTATAATTAACCCGGATGTCCAGGAGGCCCTTTTCCTATTCGAGAGCCCGGCGCTTGAAGGGCATTGTCGTGAATTTGCTGTAAATTCTATGTCAATTTTTTATGTACTGCGTGTAATTTTGTTCTTCCGATATGGAATTGTCTACTCAATAACTTTTTGATATTTATGATTTTACAGAAAAATTGGCACACTACCATTAATTTCCAATATAGTATTAATTTTTTAGGTTATTTTGGTGAAGTTATTTAATCATTCATTAGGTTTTTTGAAAAGGACAGGATATTTTTCTTTTAGTGGTATGAGTAGCTCTTCGTCTAATTCTGCATTATAAAGTGTTTTTACTTTGGAGAGCTGGTCAATTGATAAATTAAGTGCATTTTTAAGGTTAGCTCCTTCAAGGTTAGCTCCTTGAAGATTGGCCTTTTCAAAGTCTACCCCTTTAAGGTTAGCATCTTTAAGATCAGCATTTAAAAGGTTAGCTCCTTCACCCAATTTAATAACATGCTCAATTATATATATTCCAAGGTAAGCTCCTTCAATTATAGCCCCTTCAAGGTTAGCGCCTTCAATTATAGCTCCTCCAAGATTAGCCTCTTTAAGGTCAGCTCCTTTAAGGTTAGCGTCTTTAAGTATGGCCCCTCCAAGTTTAGCCTCTTTAAGGTCAGCTCCTTCAAGGTTAGCGCATTCAAGGTTAGCCGCTTCAAAGTTAACTTTTTTACAATTAGCCTTTTTAAGATAAGCTTCTTCAAGGTTAGCTTTTCTAAAGTAAGCTTCTTCAAGATTAGCTTCTTCAAGGTAAGCTCCTCCAAGATAAGCTCCTCCAACAAAACTAGCTTTTTTACAATTAGCCTTTTTAAGATAAGCTCTTTCAAGGTTAGCTCTTCTAAGGTGAGCTCCTTCAAGTTTAGCCTCTGTAAGGTTGGCACCTTTGAGATTAGCCTTTTCAAGTTTAGCCTTTCTAAGATCGGACTCTATAAAAATAGCTCCTCCGAGGTGAGCCTTTTCAAGGTTAGCTTCCCGTAGATTAGTTCTTTTCAGATCTAGATAATTGTACTCTAAACAATTTGACTCCTTAGAAATAAAAAAATATTTTCTTCTTCCTATTACAGTAAGAATTGCTTGAATATCCAAAGATACCTTATCTTGTGTTTCATCTGTTTCAACAGGTGAGTTTTTCCTAACATAAGCTGTTAGAATTTCCATAATTGGCCAGTAATCTTTTTCAGATTCATTTGAGATTCTTTCAAGGGCATATATTCCGCCGAATCGAATCTCCATTTTTTTATTTCCTAACTGATCAATAGCCCGAGTAAAACGTTCGGTAATCTGACCTTCACGAGAAACTTCCAAATTGTCCTGAGCAACTCTCAAATTTCCCTGAAAAACTTCCAGATTCTTCTGAGTAGCTTTTAAATTGTTCTCTGCAATGCTAATTCTTTGCCAACTCTGATATAATCCATATAAAACTGCAATGCCAACAAATGCTTGAGTTATAGTTGCACGATACTGATTTTCTAAATTTGCTCTCTGTTCTTCTGTTGTATTGTTTGTGCCTAAATTAAATTGATTAACTTGCAAGTGTGGTAATAAAAACCATGTCAACAACCCTATGATAGCCAGAATAATCAATGTGGATTTTCTCATCATTTACCTCAACGCAGTTTAATAATGTAACAGTATTACATACTTTTATTTCAGTCGAATACCCCGCTAGCTTGCAGGCTGTCCGACAATTACTGTTAGTAATGAAATAATATCGTTGCTGTAAATTGGAACTTTTTTATGAGATTTGTTTTCTATTCCTTATTACTCAGGTCTTAAAGTGAAAAGTTCCATTTATTCCATTTATCTTTCTAATGATCTCGTTTTTATTTGAGTAAATCCATATTTTCTTTAAGTTAACTGCTGTACATACCAAATTAAATTCATTTCTGACTGATTTTATTCCCTTTGTGAGAATTCTCTAAACCCTAAATTCTCTTTATAATTTCCAATTACAGGTTCCACTACCTGCTTTCTTTGTCTGAATATTCCTTTTGCTTCTTCTGTTTTCATTTTATCTGCTAATTGCTTTCTTTCTTTTGAAAATTCAGCTATTTTTAACTGTCTAATTCCATCCTTTCTTTTTGTACAATTTTTGGCAAATTCACATTTTTGACATTCGGTTCCCTTGTAAATTCTGTCCTTTCTCCTCCTTTCTTTCTCATACCCTTCACGCAAAAACTTCAATCTTTGGTTTTCAGGGCAAATAAATTCATCCATTTCTTCATTATAGTCAAAATTACTAATATCAAACCTAACATCTTCGACGTTTTCTGTTATTGTTTTAGTTACTTCTTGCTCTGGAATATATGGATCCAATTTTTTATCATTCAAATAATGTATGTTGTTTCCGCTATAGTATCCAGTGTCTGCGCATAGTTTAGTGCCTACTTTTAATAAACCACAATTTTCTTCCACCATTTCAATTTGAGGCTTCAATTGATACGTATCGTTTCTGTCTTGGCATACATCGTGCAACTATGATTCCTAGTTTATGATCGACTGTAATTTGAGTATTATATGCCAGTTCAATCGTTCCTTTTTTGTTAAGCATAAACCGAGATTCTTGATCAGTCAAGCTCACATTATCAATACTGTCTTTTTCAAATTCATTAAGTGCTTCCTTAATTGTATTTTCAATCGTCCTTTTTCTATCGCCAGATTCATCCTTATTGACTTGCTTTATGTACTTCACGACTACAGCTTTTACTTTGTGTTTTTCACTTTCATTCAACTGATCATAACCACGGCATTTTCCAAAGTGCTCATCCTCAACTTTGTCTATTTCAATACCTTTTTTTAATTCATTCTTGACGTATTCTTCAATTACTTCCAAGACATTTTTCATAAAGGCACTTTTTCTTGACGCAGAAGCTTTTACTTTGGATCCATCAATGCTTAATTGTTCAAGACCTATTACTCCTAGATTTCTGGCTGCTTTAACTGTATTTTTGAACATTGCAATAATCAATTTTTCATTCTCTTTTCTGAAATCACTGATTGTTCTAAAATCAGGTTGTAGGTTTTCAGCTAAATACATGTAAACTATATTTTCTCGAACATTGCGAGCTATCGCTCGCGATGATCGAACTCTATCAAGCATAGATTGAATCAAAATTTTACACATTATGCAAGGATGATAAGCAGGGTGTCCAGAACCATCATACCTGGTTTCAAATTCACTAAAATCCATTTCATCCACAAAAGACTCAACCAAGTAGCAGATATGATCTGAAGGAATAAGATCTCGGATATCTGGAGGTAAAGTCCAAACTTGACTCTTTAAAGATTTAATGAAAGCCATAAACCAAAAAATTAGTAGAATATTATATAATAATTAGTATATTCAAAGCAGAAACCTCAATTAACTGAGATAATTGTCGGACAGCCTGATAGGTCTCAGCTAATTGAAAAGTATCATTTTAGATTGGTTTTCTACAATGAAGATAATAATGTTCCAGATAAACCTATCTTTTGCGTCCTTCTTAAGCAAGTAAATCTGACGAAAAATGTCATATAATTATCCTGGTAAAGCGGGAATCTTAGAATGAATATCTATTGGACAAAAAAACTAACTTTATTTCAAAGATTAACGGCTTTTCATTTTTAAAAATCAATTTTAATTTTTAAATACCTTTATTACTTATAAATGCGCAATTAGTATACGGATAATGCAGATTAGCCAATGTATTACCAAAATTACAGTAGACAATAACAAGAAACTGGAGGAAACAAAATGTATCAATGCTTTATAGTAGAACATTATCTTAACAAGGCTGTAGACGTTTACTGCGGTGGGCCAGATGTTTTCAAGGGAACCATAGAAGCCTGTGCCGATAATGTCCTCACTCTCAAAAACGACGGAAAGTATACCCATGTAGCCATAGATAAAATAATTGCCCTGTGGCCTCAGTAAACATATAAAGAATTTAAAGACTTTTTATTTCTCTGTCCTTCTTTTTTATTGGTCATCCAGTATTTATATGGTTGATATTGCCATGATTAAATATTCAGTATAACAAATACTTGCGTTTCTGTGCAAGGAGCACAAGTCAGCTCCAGTTGCACTGAGGTTTGGAACAAAAAGGGCCTAAAAACTACTTTATGAGCAGTTGGGGATAATATCAGCCAGATTATAGAGAACGACCAGGAAATTAATAGGAACGTTTATTCTACTTTATTTGGATCCCAACTACAAGTTCTATTTTTTAATCACACCTTAAGCGTTTCAGAGTTGTCCTTAGTTTCTCCGATCCACTGAGAATCTTCTTTCCTGTTAACAACTCCAACAGTAAACTCTATCCCGCTTGTCTCCACATACTCCTTTATTCTCTTAAGGGCATGGTCAACCATCCCACCAGCCGTAAGGATAAGGCAGCGTTTTCCGCAAAGGGCCGTCAGGATAGTTTTGTCTATAACGCCTGAGGAAATGTCCAACTTGATTCCATCATGCTCAGCAAGAGTTTTACTTTTTTTACCCATCGCTCCGATAAAGACGATTTCTCCTTCCTTAAGGATTTGTTTTACTTCTGGCAGGGAATAGTTATCAGTATCATAAATCAGAACTCCGCCGGCTTTGATCCCTTTACGCTTTAACTCAACAATAGCCCTTCCGTCTGGATGGATATGCAGCACGGTAGCGTTAACAGCTTCGTAAGGAGACTGAGTCGCATACTGTCCGTACATGATCCCTAAGTTCAGGCTATCTCCTTCTTTGACTCCCGGAGGGGCGTCAACCCATATAAGATCAATAGGTTTTAGAGTATTGACAAGGTCAGGGATGGTTTTTGGGGAATTTCCACCAGATGCAAGCCCTCTTCTTTCGATTTCATGATATATCTCAAGGGTAGTGGGTTGTCTGAGCCCGGTTTTTTTGAGGAGTTCAGAGTCTTTGAAAACTTCTGCCGGAGTGCCCTGTCCTATAATTTTGCTGTTTGACAGCAGGAACACATAATCAGACCAGCGGTATGCTAAATCCACATCATGAGTAGAGATAATAATGGTGCTCCCAAACTGGTTAAATTCGTTAAGCAAATCCATAATTTCATCCGCTCCTACAGGATCAAGATTAGAGAGCGGTTCGTCAAGGATAATCACTTCAGGTTCCATTGCCATAATCCCGGCAATTGCAACCCGTTTTTTCTGTCCTCCACTGAGGTGATGGGGTGGCTTATCTTTTAGACGGGAGAGTCCCACCTGTTCAAGGGCTTGCTGTACACAGGCATCAACCCTTTCTTTTGAATAACCCAGATTTGCCGGCCCAAAAGCTACATCCTGGTACACTGTAGGGGCAAAGATCTGGTCATCGGAATTCTGAAAAACAATTCCTATGGATTTTCGGATTTCTCTGAGGGATTTTGAATTGTACTTAAAAGGAACTCCATGGAAAAGGACCTCGCCATCAGCTGGTTTTAAGGTCCCGTTCAGTAGAAAAAAAAGAGTAGATTTTCCGGAGCCGTTTTGACCTACGAAGGCTACCTTTTTTCCTTTTTTTATTTCAATGTTCAGGTCCTGAATAGCTACAGTTCCGTCAGGGTATGTATATTTAAGTCCCCTGGTCTCAAGAATGATCATGATCTGTTACCTCAAACAATGGATATGTTTTTTGTAAAATAAAACAGTGCAAGAGTTGAAATAAAGTAAGCAGAGGTTAAAAGTAATTCTGTTGCTTTTACAGGTCTCTTAACCTCGAAAAGGGTCATTTTTCCATCATAGCACCTGGAATTCATTGCCAGAAAGAGTTTGTCTCCCTGCTCCCAGGAACGGATGAAAAGAGTGCTTGCAAGCATTCCAATAGAATTTATAGAACGCCTGAAGTTTGAGTACCCGAGTCTTACAGTCTGGGCATACCTTATGCAAAGGGCCATGTCCAGGAAAACAAAAATGTACCTGTAGATAAGCATTGAAAGTTCGATAAGAGATTCAGGAAGCCTGGCAGCTTTGAGTACGGCAAAAAGTTCTATCATGGGGGTTGTCAGTGCGAGGAAATAAAGGCAGCACATCCCACTTATTGATCTTGCAAGTACCAGCAGGGCAAGCTCAAGTCCATCTGTTCTTACAGAGAGAGGATAACCGAGGAATTTGAATGACAACAATTCAGGTCCCGATCCGGAAAAGAAGGCAATAATAAGAATACCTGCAATAGCAAAGCCCAAAGGAGCTAGCAAGAGCTTGAAATATGTTTTAAGAGGTGCCTTGCCAAGAGCCACTGTTGCAAAGCTCATGCATAACGCCATAAAAATAGGAGGAATAGGGGACGTGGCTGAAACTCCTGCAAGTAAGCCGAATAATACTATCGCCAATTTCAACCAGTTGTTTCGGTGCCTGAGGGGGCTCATTAGGGCATAATCGTCAAGGATATTGGTCATAGAAAACCCGCAAATAAATGGCTTGAGATATAAATTAAAAGATAAATAAAAGTTAGAAGATAAAAACTTTCCTTCCTTTAAGAAGGGAACGAGAACATGGCAAAGAAAAAAATGTACAGAAGATGTTTTTATAGCGACTGTTTTTCAGTTTTACTTCCGGTTTTGAACTCGAGTTTTTTTTCATAGTTGCTTTTGGCCCTGTAATATCCGAGGAAATATCCAATGATCGATGCACCGATAGCTGCCTGTAATGCAAATAAGAGGCTTTCAATTTCACCACTTGGAGGTTCCCAGATAGGGTGTGCAATGGGTGTGTAAGTTCCACCGGTAATTTCCTCAATAACACCTTCAGGTTTGTCGTCAGCTCCACCATATTCGGCATCTGTGGTCGAAGAGACGTAAATAAACTGAGCTACGAAAATCAGGAGGATGGCAAGTACTATAAGTTCTAATTTTCTACTCATGCAGGGAGCCCCCTAAGTTTTCTTACAAGTGGTTCTCCAATAACTTTCATTTCAACTAATAAATCACTTTTAGCTTGTATGATATACTTGAAAAGCAGTGCGCTGACAGCGCCTTCTACAATCGCCAACGGTATCTGAGTAATTGCGAAAATTGCAACAAATTTGCTGAATGAACTGAAGAACCCTCCAAAGGAAAGTATTCCTCCTGCAGGAAATGCCAGAGCAAGTTCTGTAGAAGTCACGATGTAAGTAGCCCAGTCTCCAAGGGTTGCAGCCAAAAAGACAACTAGATAGAAATTGAGTTTGCCTTTCATCCCAGCCTTATAGATCAGGTATGACACTATCGGACCCACGATGCCCATGGAGAAGACATTTGCTCCAAGGGTGGTCAGGCCACCATGTGCCAGGAAAAGAGCCTGATAGATAAGTACAATTGTCGAGAGAACTGCAGTAATAGCAGGCCCAAATATGATTGCACCTATACCAGTTCCTGTTGGGTGAGAACAGCTTCCGGTAACTGAAGGCATTTTGAGTGATGAAAGGACGAAAATAAATGCACCTGCAACGGCAAGTACAGGTAAAATTCCGCGCTCCTCTTTCACTAATTTATTCAGTTTGTAAACACCGTAAGCAACAACTGGTATTGATACCACAAACCATACTATACACCAAATAGCTGGTAAATACCCTTCCATTATATGCATCGAATCACCATAACGATAATAATAAAGTAAATCGGATATATCAAGTAAATATTCTTGAGAGTAAAACAAGTTAAATTGCGTTAATCTATACATAAATGTTGCGGTGAATAAAAACAGATGCATGAGAGCTTAAAAAATTAATTTAACGGTAAGGGTGTTTTCAAAATACTACAAATATAAAATAAAACAAGCTAACTTGAATCGATATTGTCTAGAGATTCAAAAACTTTCCCTGCTTCCTTCTATTATGTAATCTAGTTTTGTTGAATACATGACTAATGACATGAAGTACAAAATCAAGTATGTCAACCACTGTAACTTAAAACTACATCTTCAGCAGCTAAGCGTTTGATACTATTTAAGTTCAACTGCATAAGTTATGTCCCAATTGCATAGTGAAATTTAATTTTAAGATACGCCCTACTGGTTCATATGCAGGATATGGCACGGATTCTCCAAACTCAGCTTCTGCTCCTGAAATCCAAAAATCTGCAGATTCCGATTATGTAGAAGGTTATGAAATGCAGAAAGAGTCAGCTGAAGAAAAAGAAAGTGGAGGTATGTCTTTTTCTGGTGCTGATATTTTCTGAGTTATCGTCGTGGTGGCAGCAGTGGGTGGAATTTATCTGGGATTCAGGAATAAGAAGATGTAAATTAGACTCGAAAAGGGGCTCATCTCCTTTTCGAATTTCATCTGAAAAAAGGACTTCTTTTTGACCGATTAGCTTACTGTATCGAATTTTTTATTTATTCTTATTCCTTTGCTTCTCCATTCTTTTCTTAAATCTTTTTCATGCAGGGCTTATGGTGAGCCAGTGCAACTTTGTCAATAGAGGGAACTTACAGGAAAGGATAACGTTTGTTACCCAAATAATCAGATCTAAATAATAGTGTTTAAATTCCTTTTTAAATCCGCTAGTGGTCCCATTAAATATCATTTTTTAGGATTAGCTGGGTGCAGACTGTGACGAATTGCTCGGCAAATAGACTTTTACTTCTTGATCTCCAGAGTTTGTTCAAACCTTAGAAAGTGCCGGGTAGAAAGCCTTTCCCTGCTTCCTTCTAAAAATCAAGAGCGGAAACTAACCTGAATCCATCTATAGGAAGATGATATCTATTGAAAGGGAAGACAATACTCGTATTAACTGCCGTTTTTGTACTATTAATCCTTATATCAAGCTCTGCGTCCGCAGCTACTCTCTGCGTGAAGGAAGGAGGAGGTGCGGGAAAATACGGAAGCCTTCAGGAAGCCATAAATGCCGCTGCTGAAGGGGATGTTATCCTCGTTAGGGGAGGGAATTACAGTGAAAATGTACTTGTAAATAAATCTCTTGATATAATTGCCAGGAATCCATGCCCTGATAAAACCGTCATCACTGCTCTGGACCCTGAACGCCCTGTACTCCACGTGGCTTCTAATTCCGTAAATATCAGTGGATTTACTTTGAAAGGAGCAGATTCAGCAGATGGAATTTATCTTGACGGGGTTTCAAAAAACAATATCAGCAACAACTATTTTTCAGGAAACTGGATAAGTATCATGCTAAAAGGTTCGCATGAGAACTCTCTGGAAAATAACTTCTTATCTAGCAGTGACAATGGAATCTGGCTTGAAAGTTCGGGACAAAACTTACTAAAAAACAACAAAGCAGATTCTAACCGTCATTACGGTTTCTATTTGAATGCGTCCGAAAACAATACTCTTCAAAATAATTGCGCATTTAAGGATGCAATTGGCATTTACATGGAAAACTCTTCCGGATGCCGTGTTATTGGCTCGGAAACCTCAAACAACTTTTACGGGATCTACCTTACCGGTTCTGGAGAAAGCCTGCTCGAAAACAACACTGCAAACTCAAATGAGCTGTACGGCATATACCTCGGAAACTCTAACGAAAGCACTCTGGAAGGAAATATTGTAAATTCAAACATGTGGGGAATTTATCTCGACTCAAGCTTCAATGTGCTTAAAAATAACACAATGTCTGGCAACGACAGGAATTTCGGAGCCTATACATATCACTACACTGGAGAGATGAATAACACAATCGATACTAGCAACACCGCGGATGGAAAATCGATATACTATCTTGTAGGAGTTTCGAACAAGACTCTTGATTCTGATTCAAATGCAGGAGTTGTCTATTGCATTAACTGTGAAAATATAACTCTCAAAGACCTGGTTCTTAAAAACAACAGTTTTGGAGTTTACCTGTACAATACTCAAAACTCACTGCTTGAAGGAAACAATATTTCAAACAATGAACACGGAGTTTACCTTGGAAACTGTTCGGTAGTAACTCTCAGGGGCAATGATGCTAATTCGAATGAAGGTGATGCCTTCATCTTAAGCAACTGCAGGAACTGCCTTGTAAAGGAAAACAATGCTTCGAACAATATGGCAGGTATCTGGCTCTGTGATATCAGTAGAGACAATCTCCTCAAAGAAAACATAGTTGCTTCGAGCAGCTGGTGTTGCATAGACCTAGGGGACGCAAGCTGTAATAATACTCTTGAAGAAAATACTCTTTCCGGGGCCTATGAAGGAATCTACCTGTACGGTGCCAGTGAAGAAAATATTTTGAACAACAACACTATCACAGCCAGTTCATATGGATTATTTACAGAAGGCTGCAGCAATAATACAATTTCAAGAAACAGTATTTCGGGAAATGACATTGGCATATCCCTTAGCCTAAACTGGACCGATGGTACAAACTCGAACTACAACACCATCTACAATAACTATCTGAATAACAGCAAAAATGCCGAAGACTACGGAACAAATATCTGGAACATCTCAAAAACCGAAGGTGAAAATATTGTCAGAGGACCTTACCTAGGCGGGAACTTCTGGGCTTCTCCTGAAGGAAATGGTTTTTCAGAAACAGCTTCAGACGAAGATGGAGATCTGATTGCAGACCTTCCTTACAATGTAACGGAAACGAACTATGACTATCTCCCCCTTGTATTCGAAAAGTCTGTAGAAAAAAACCGAAAATGAGAATGGAAAACAGTGAGAGAAAAGCAGGTAAGTCTGGATAAAGAAAGAGAAGAAAAAGCCTGTATAAAGAGAGGAGGTAAAAATATGTACGGGAAAAATTTCAATTTATTGGTTCTGTTGATCCTGGGAATAGTTGTTGCTCAATTCGTCTTTCCGGTTTCGGCCGAAGCTTCTTGCAAACGGGGAAATGAGAGTCTTGGAACTGTCATAATCGGCACTGTTGAAGGGGATTCACACACTTTTGTGAAGGATAGTGTTGCGACTGCGCTTGAAGATGAAGGTTTTGAAGTAATTGATCTTGGAAACGGCGTATCGGCTGAAAGTTTTGCTGCAAATGCGAAAGAAAAGAAAGCCGATTTTGTGTTCAGTTTCGCCTCTATGAGTACTACAATGATCCACCAGGTCCAGATTGAGGAGCAGCTCAAAGCTGCAGGGATCCGAGATAAGGTCATAACTGGTGTGGGGGGGTCGCTGGTGACTCAGGCCTGGGCTGACCAGATAGGAGCTGATATTTATACTGCAGGACCGGAAGACGCAGTGTCCAAAGCAAAATCGGCTCTACTGAAAAGTAACAATAATGTTCCAAAAACCTGTAATTCAGCCAATAAAAGTGCCACTTGCAAAAGCCTTAATGTATAAATTTGTGACTACCAAATCTTTGAAGAGGATCAGATTTTGAGGGGGGGTTTTCCTTCCCTCCAATCTTTAGTTGTGTCCATGAGGTGTTGCAAATCGTAATCTTAAGACTCTTTTTACATGTTTCCAATTTTGTCCGTAATGTAAGAGTTCTACAAAGCCAAAAGTTGTGTAGTAAGTTATAACAAATTTCAAACCAAAGTTGGCTTTCAACTCTGGTCAACGAAGCTAAAGGGTTGTTTTGCCAGATTTTCTCAATAATCTCTTAACCCTTTAACCTCGATTTTTTTCTCTTTTTTCAATTCAGGATTTTATTTGTTTTCAGAATATATACCAGGTCTTGTATTTGTTGTACTTTTATGTAGGTTTTCTTCATTACAGTACTGCCGCCTGCCGCATTACTTACTGTAAGTGTAACTTTATAGCTTCCTCCCTGCAAAAATACCTTTTTCAGTCTGCATCTTCAGGATGCGTTCATTCTTTTTCTTATTAACTAATAGTAGTCAGACGCTCTGAGAATCGTGATGGTTATTCTTTCTGGTTATTCCTTCTGAGTATTCCTTCTGAGTATTCCTTCTGAGTATTTCTTCTGAGTATTTCTTCTGAGTATTTCTTCTGATATTCTCTCTGAGCATTCCTCCTCTTTATAAATAGCATAACTTCTTATTATAATAACACCTCATGTTATGAAAATTAAGGAAAATATTAAATATGAGTTTATCATACATATATATGTCTACAAGGACACAAAAAAGAAAAGCCTCCTAGATTCGTTACTTGAACATACAACTCCTGTAAATTCATCGCCTGTAAGTATGGGCAGGTGAAGAGTTTTAGGTGCAGGTTGTATTCCGCAAAAGTCCACAAAATGAAACTATTTCCAGATATTGTAGCGATTTGAAAAACTCATCTCACTAAAATAAGAGTAAAAGTAGTAACCATAAGCATACTCTACACATATTATTGCGGAATATTAGGGCAGGGGTTGGGCCAGAAAAAAATTCTGACCCTCTGCCCAGTTGAATCCTTTTTACAGGCCTTTAGAAAACAACAATTTTATTAGATATTTTAAAGCCTTGCACCACTCATTTTTACAGCTGTATCGTAGTCAAGCAGCCCTATTGTCAAGTTTTTCTTTCCAGTATCCAAATAAATTATCTCCAGGAAAACCTAAGTATCCATTCAAAGATGTCTCAGTGCCTTGATAGGATCCAATTTTGCGGCCCTCTCGGCAGGATAAAGCCCTGAAAGCACGGACACAAATAAGGAGATTATAAAATCGGCTGCAAGAATCTTGAAGTTTAAGGCAGTCAGGTGGCCAATATTTTCAATTCCGAGCCGTGATTTAATAAGTGCCTTCCTACTCTATCCATGAGCGTTGACAATATAACACCAAAAAAATCTCCAAAAACTCCACCAAGAGCCCCGATAAACGTACATTCGGTTAAAAATATTTGTAGAATGTCAGATTCTGAATCACCAATAGCTTTTGAGATCCTATCTCTCTGGTTCTTTCGTAGACCGAGAGCACCATAGTTGTTGACTACCATTGGTCCACCTACAAGCAAGGTAGTACTCGAAAAAAAAGGGAAGGATAAGAGTCACTGCGTTCATTATCCGGTTAACGGAATCGATTTCGCTTCCGGTTGGCTTTAGATAGCCCATTGGAATAAAGTTTACTTCCTTATCGATTTGTCTCCCATCATCTCCATAAAGACGCAGCTTAGCTGTTATGGGTCTCTCTATTTTGGCTCCGTCCAATTTTTCCAGTTTTTCCCACAGGTCACTTCCAAGTACAATCTGGTTCTGTTCACTCCCAAACCAGCTTTCTCCGGCAA
This sequence comes from Methanobacteriota archaeon, assembly GCA_023399215.1. GTDB lineage: Archaea > Halobacteriota > Methanosarcinia > Methanosarcinales > Methanosarcinaceae > Methanosarcina. The sequence continues at coordinate 100,937 of JAEWQJ010000026.1, read as the reverse complement.
GCTCAAGCTCATTTGCAGTCCTGTAATCTTCCTGAACACCAAATAAGTCAAAATAGCTCTCTGAAGGACTAACATAGGCATCCTTTACATACGGACAGATCAGATTCCCATATTTTTTTAGTTCTTCTACTTTCGACTCGCTTAGCAGGATGAGTCCATTATCTTTTAAACCCGGAGAAACATCAAGTAAAGTCAGGTCACAAGACTTCTGAATTTCTTCTACCGCATTGATTCAGAGGCCTTCTCTGAAGGAGACAATGGTCACTACAGATGCTACTCCAATTGCGATTCTGAAAAGCATCAGAAGGCTTCGGAGTTTTTTAAGACGCACCTGCCTTATTGCCATTGAAAATTCTTCGCCAAACATCGTTCAATAATTCTTGTTCCCTTTTTCATTACTGTAATGGGACAGGGATAAGACTAAAACGTAGCCAGATCAATGCGTTATAATTATAGTAATGTCTTATACTTTATGGAAAAAATATTATTGATTACAAGATTAAATGTTACTTATTTTAGATTAATTAATATAAATTATGAATATACGTCTTTTTTGATTTTTTTGCAAGTACTTATTTGGAAACAAGCTCTAATTTAAAATGTCATTTGTTTTTTAATAGTCAAAAATGAGGTCATCACATTGTATTAATCTTATGTACAAGTTCAGTCATAAGAGATTTCCAAACGAATTTTGATAATCTGAATATTAATATAACGAAATATTATGAATAAATATAAATTATTAATACGAAATTAATTCGATGAGTATAATTAGTTTGACTATATGACTTGTATCTATGAAGATTGGAATTGTTATTCATAATGTCCAGCTTATGGATTCCCCCCAGGTACTTAAAAATATTCTTTCACTGCTCTCCAGGGAAAACCTTATCAACGCCTGTCTCTGCGGTACATTGGGAAAAGTTGCAGTTATTGATGCCGGTTTGGAAGACTTGATTGAAATCAACCAGTTTCTAAGTCCAAGTGCCTGTATTGGGGCTCTCTTTAGATCAAATGATATGGTGTACCTTCTGAACCATGGTAGAGAGCTCCAAACAGGCCGGACTTTTGGAAGGATAGTAGTCTCGCATGTAGAAAATCCTGATGAAAAGCCTCTTATACAGATAGAAAGGCCCGGTTGTCCCGATGGCGAAATCATCCCATGGAATCAGGCTGCTGAACTCCATGTTGAAAAACTTTCCAAATTGCTTAATCTGAAAATCTCTCAGCCTCCGCGTCCGATTAATACTATTGAAGTTACCAATCAGGGAAGGCGGGTTATGAGGAGAATCTCAGCTTTTCCCGGGGCATACATACTTGTCGAGGGGATCATCGTCGGAAAGGCTACTTCTTCTGAGGTCACACTCATATCCGAAGATGGTTTCCTTACCTCAATGGAAGGAGGAATTCTAAAAGAGCAGGGTATTAATATTCTCCATAAGCACGGAGAAAGAGTACCTATAGACCTTACTAGGTCCTGGGTAAAAACCGGTACTCAGCGGGAAAATTTCAAAGACCGCAAAAGCTCTCCTGAAGGCAAAAGTGAATGTGTGGCAAAAACTGCTATTTTAAAAAAGAACTCTTTAATGGAGACAACTCCTGAACGCGGAGGTAAGGTCATTCTTGTAGACCACTGCGCAGAGCGTTCACTTGAGATAATTGAAGGAGCAGACCTTGCTATTACCATTGGAGACGACACAACTGAGATTGCAGGAAGTATATTTTCCAGGTTTGGGATTCCGATTATTGGAGTTACGGATGGTGACTGTGACGAACTTGCAGCTTCAGTTACCTATTCTGCGGGTTCTATGATCCTGAATTTAAAGTCCGGACAGGATGACGAGTTTGGTAGACTAATTCTGCGGGATGTTCTTTCAGGAAAAAAAGTCGCGTTTTTTGAAAATTTTGATAGCTTGAAGTTAAAAATCATGAATCTCGCAGAAAGTTCTCTTGAATCCGTTTTAGAATACTGAATTATGTTTACATTTGCACAAAGGCCAGGATACGCCTCTGAATCTGAAAGTCAAACTTAAATTATGCATAAAATTTGTACTGGGAAATAATGAGGTTTGTAAATGAGAGTAAAAGTTGTGTTATTCATTAGCGTCCTTCTGATCTCATTGCAAGTAACTGCAGCATTATGGTATGGGAATTGGAATGAGCTCAGAAAATATGAGTTTTAAACTTGCCCCTGGGACGTCTGCAGAGCAACAGATATATGTGATAAACACAGGAAATGAAAATGCAAGATGTAATGTTTTTGTTAATGAAAGTGCTTATCAAAACTGGTTTACCTTTTCTTCCTCCTCCTTTGATCTAAAAGTAGGAGAAACGAAAGACGTTAAAGCCACGCTCAAAGTTCCCGCTTCCGCTGAAACAAACATTAAATAGGCTCTGTAGAAATCCTCTAAATTCTGTTTTTACCCAAAAATTTATAAAAATGAAATTGTAAAAATGCTCTTTATTGTCCCCACAAAAAACGAGGAGCAATTTCTATTGTCATCAAATAAGTATATTAAATTTATTTCAGTCTTAAAACGGTTCAGTCTCCAGACTAAACCTTTACTCATGTAAGTATTCCAAACGTGTTTACACTCAACATCAGCTTCTTGTTCTTGTTTTACTGAAAGAGTATATAAGCACAGATTATCGTGATTTTGTCGAACTTATTGACCTCATGAGTAATATAAAAGAAAAATTTGGCCTTGATAAGGTTCCTCATTGCACTACTCTTTAAAATTTTATATCCAGAACCTATTCGTCATTGTTTAACCTAATTTTATCAAAACTTTATTCAAAATACTTGAAATAATATGTGTAAAAACAGGAACAGCATGCCTTGAGAAAAAACTTTTTAACATATATGTGATTTCAAAATTGGGTGAACTCAAAGTCAATTTTGTTATAGCAGCTAAATCAAATCAGGTTATCAATAGAGAACTTAAAAATCATCAAAGAAAGAAATCGAGTGCTACGTACTCGATTAATTATAGTAAGATAACTTGTCTCAAATTAAAATTTAAGAACTTAATAGCGAATGCTATAAAATTACTCAATGGGAGCTTATTTTTTTGAAAGATGTAAGTGAAAGTTATAGCTTAAGAATTTTAAAATCTGATCTATAATATAGTTCACTTCGAAAATCAGTAGATCAGAAGTAAGATCAATGTGTTTTTATCATTCGGAAGTCAGTCTGATCGGAACTACTGTTTTCAGATTAAAAGAGATACAGGGCTTAAGATTGGGCTGTAAGATTGGGCTGTAAGATTAAGATTGGGCTGTAAGACTTAAGACTGGAACTGTAGGACTTAAGATTAGGGCTATAAGACTTAAGATTGGAGCTGTAAGACTTAAAATTGGGGGCGTGGAGAGAACTCTAGAGATATCGGCAGTCGGCCGAAATTGTAGGAAAAATTAGCACTCTACGAAAAAACGAGTGAATGATAATAAGAATAAGCGTAGTAAGATAATAAGTATAAAAATGTATAAATTTTTTCAAAGATTATAAATAACTTTATGTTATAATCAGACCAATACCTTTAAAATGGCATATTTACTTGAGATCGCAATCGTCCTTGTTTTGATCGCACTCAATGGCATATTTTCCATGTCAGAATTTGCCCTTGTATCTGCCAAGAAAACCCGCTTGAAGCAACGGGAGGAAGAAGGAGATAAACGGGCAGCTATTGCGCTTAAGCTTGCTAATGAGCCAACTCCTTTTCTCTCAACGATCCAGATAGGAATTACTCTTGTGGGAATCTTTACAGGTGCGTTCGGCGGAGCTACGATATCAGAAGAGTTTGCAGCTTACCTTGAAAAATTTCCTGCCCTTTCTCCGTACAGTAACGTGATAAGCATCACTCTTGTAGTGCTCTTAATCACCTACCTGACCTTAATTTTCGGAGAACTTGTCCCAAAAAAGCTTGCACTCAATAATGCGGAATCAATTGCCTCCAGTATCGCAAAACCTATGTTTTATCTTTCTATTATTGCAAGGCCGCTTGTAGTTATTCTCAGTAGTTCTACCGAAGCTGTGCTCAGGATCATGAGGGTCAAGAAGACTGTTGAGCCTCCGGTAACAGAAGAGGAAATTAAGATTATGTTTGAGGAAGGAGCCAGAGCTGGAGTGTTTGAGAAAGCCGAATTAAGCATGATAGAAGGTGTGCTTGAGATCGGCGACCGACGCGTAGATTCCCTTATGACGCATCGCACTGACCTTATTGCGCTTGACCTCGAAGATCCAACTGATGAAAATCTGCGGAAAATGATCGAAAGCGGCCGATCCAATTTTCCTGCATATGAGGGAGATCTGAATAATATCGTCGGGATGATATCCGTAAAAAAAGTCCTTGAGAAGTTTGTGGAAAGTGGTACTGTTAATCTCAAATCACTTGTTACAAAACCGCTCTTTGTACCTGAAAGCGCCTCAGTCCTGAAGCTTCTCGAGTCATTCAAGGAAACCGGAGTACATATTGCCCTTATAACTGATGAATACGGAAGTATTCAGGGTGTAATAACCCTTCATGATATCCTTGAGGCGATCGTGGGTGAGGTCCGCTCCTTCGGCGAGCCTGTGGAGGCACAGATTAGTGTTCGGGAAGATGGTTCATGGTTGATCGACGGTGATACACCTGTTGAAAAGCTTAAAGATGTTCTTTCCGTTGATTCCTTTCCAGGTGAGGAACTTGGGTACTATCGTACCACAGCAGGGCTGATCATTTTTATCCTGCAGCGAATTCCAGTAACTGGAGACCACATAGTTTTAGGAAGATTGAGATACGAAGTTGTGGATATGGACGGCAATCGAATAGATAAAGTACTGGTAACGCCGTTTCCTCCTGTTTCTCAAGGTTGAATTCCTGCCTTCTAGGGTCTTAAAATGTGGCTTAAATAATAATAACAAGGCTACACATCATAATAACGAAAGGCTAAAACATCATATAAATTAAAAAAGGCATTAGAGAGAATTTCGATAAATCATAATGATAGGAAATGTATGGTTTACCAAGATAAAGTACTCGAAATTCCTCTTGTTTTTATCAGACCTTAATCAATGACAAGGCTTTTAAAATGTTTATTTGCTACAGGTGGTCTTTTAGTTTCCTGCTCAATCCTGGTCGCAGATTACTATGCAGTCGTCAGGGAAGTCTCTTGCGAAATCGTCATCGCTACAGTTTTCAGTACAGTTGTCGCAGCACTCTCCACTGCAGTCCTGGCCACAAACATCTGCGCATTCGTCACAGCAGTTTCCTGCACAGTTGTCACAGCAGTTTTCTGCACAGTTGTCACAGCAGTTTTCAGTACAGTTGTCACCAGTGCAGTTGTCACAGCAGTTTTCAGTACAGTTGTCACAGCACTCTCCGTTGCAGTCCTGGCCACAAACATCTGCACATTCGTCACAGCAGTTTCCTGCACACTCTGCGGTGTTACAGTTGCTATGGGATGATGATATATATTGATAATTATAGTCAGTAGATTCGGCAGCGGATTCCTTAGCTGGACATGCTGAAGCTGCAGAAATTCCTAATATCAACAACATTAATACAACAGAAACAGATGCTGTAATTTTCCATATTGATTTTCTGTTAAAATTCATTTTTTTCCTCCTCATTATACTTCTATTTTTAGAGAATAATCGTAATGAAAGATTAACTGGGTAAATTAATATATAAGCTTACTTTCTGATATGTACTTATATAAAATTCAAAAATGGAATTTAAAGCTTTATAATTCTTTATTTCATATCGTGAAAGATGATAATATTGCAAATTGTGCGTAACTGTACTTTTCGTTAGTTAAAAACCAAATAAAGGTCTTTTTGGAAAGTTATATCTACTAAAAAGTTAATATAGTTCTCCATATTCGAAAAAGCCTGCAGGATGATATTTTTTTACATATCTCTGCGTTATTAAGGGCATGTATTCCTTTAAAAGCTATAATTATCTTTTTTTAGTTAAAAACTGGAATAATAGCTGTAATATATATCTTATAATTATACTATCTGCCTATTTTACTTTGAGTCCGTGGAAAGTAAATCCTTACTCGCGCTATTTTAAAATAAATTTAAATTTTTTAATTACACATATGGATATTTTAAGACAGATTTTGCCTGTATACTTGATGCACGATAATTAGAGAGACAAAGTTCAACAAAAATAGCGAGTAATAATTACATAATAATAAGGATTATAAATATCAATGAACGTCGTAAAAGGGAAAGTGAGAAGTTACAATAAAGATATACCTGTATATTTACAGTATTATTTCCCCCTCACTCTTTTACTTTACCCATTTTTTACTTTATAAATTACTTATTTTGATTTTTACTGTGTATGTTCCGAGATCCAGTTTCCTATAATTTCCAGAGCAGCCGGAGAAATTGTCTCTTCTATTTTTGAGTACTCTGATGGAGACCCTGTTTTAGCGGTCTGGAATAAATGGTTGAGACCTGGCAGCTCTTTAACTGTATAGTCTTTATTGCCGCCAGCCTTGAGAGCCTCATCTATAGCCCTGAGGTTTTCTTCAGGCGGAACCTGAAGGTCTTTTTCTCCATTTATAGCCAGGACAGGACATTTGACTTTCATTAAGGTTGGCCTGGGATCATATGTAAGGAAAAAGCGCATCCATGGCGAGGTGAGTGCTGTTACTTGAGCGTCAATAACAGCCTCGGAATGGTCTGAACTTTCTATTTTCTGCTCGCTTGTATTCGCCATTTCGGCTTTTAGAATCTCCCGAAGCTTTTCCTCAGCTGCTGTGTTATTCTGTTCTTCTTTTACCACAGAATACATCCTTCTCAACAGGGCTTCGTTATGCGCGATAGTTTCATTGTCTATCCCTTCTGCCCTATAGATCAGGGCACTCTGAAGGTAAGAAATCTCTTCCCCGGTAATTCCCTGACCAGCCATGAGTACAATGAATGCAACATCCGGAGACTTTACTGCTACCATAGGAGCAATCAGCCCTCCTTCGCTGTGGCCAATTAGTCCGATTCGACCTGGATCGATCTCCTTACGGTTTTTGAGGTATTCAACTCCTGTGAGTACATCTCCAGCAAAGTCCTCAGTTGTAGCCTGTGAAACATTTCCGGTCGAACCTCCAATACCTCGATCATCAACCCGAAGCACGGCAATTCCCCGGCGTGTCAGATAGTCTGAAAGTACAAGGAACGGGCGATGACCCGCAATTTCCTCATTACGATTTTGCTGGCCTGAACCCGTGATGAGTATGACTGCCGGGAAAGGCCCCTCCGACCGCGGAAGAGTTAATGTTCCTGCCAGCTTTACTCCTGCTTCTTTATTTTCATAAACGACTTCTTCTTCGGTATATGGATAAGGCTTTACAGGATCTTGTTCTCGGTGTATTTCAGGAACTTTTTCGACCCTTTCAAGCACAAGTGGAAACGCTGATCCTGCTTGCTTCCATTCTCCTTCTATGGTTTTGTTATTCTCCTTATATGTCCCTTCAAAACTTCCCTTTATGGATTTTACTCCAAGGTTCAGGTTACCATCTTTATAACTAACACTTTCAATAGGTATGCCGCTTACTCCCTGATCAGGGCTGTCCATACTGGCATTGATAGATCCATCAGGATTAGTAGAAATATTGAACACAATCCTTAACTCCAATCCACCTGGGACTGTTAAATTTCCCATCCAGATGCCTTCTATGTCTTTGAGATCTCCAGCACTCTCATTTTTCGAGTCATTTAGTTGTGAATTATCTTGCTGTGACCCATCTGACTGCGAACTGCATCCAAGGCCCGCTATGGTAATGCTTAATAAGAATATGCAAATTATGATTTTACTTTTCATGATATCTTTTCTCTCATATTTGTTCATTTGACTTTTTATTTTCTTATCTTCCAATATTTATTTTTGAACATTTGTTCCCACAATGTATCAACTTTTTTACCTGGAGAAAAATCCTACCTATTAGATCCCAGCCAACCCGATTTCAATCACAGAGAAAAGTAGCTCAGGGCGGAAGAAAAAGCATGTTAAACAAATGGAAACTTATCTTCTAAGGATCACAATTCTCAGCCGGCGAAGATCGAAAAGAGAAATTTGTTCGAGAAAAACAAACTAAATGACGGAAAGGAAAGCTTGTTCGAGAAAAAATAGATTAGATGGTCGAAATGGAAAATATATTAAAAAGAAAGTAGGTGTAAATTTATCTTCTGAGAATCATTGTTCTCAGACGATCAGCAGCGCTTGCGGACTTATCAGCAATGCCTCCTACTCTTTCAACAAGTCCCATCAGGTGACATACACCTGCACCTCCTATAGTGTCCTCGTTTTCGAAGATCTTTTTTAAGAGAGAAGTTTCAAGCACATCCACATCATGTTCCAGTCTTTCGACTTCAGGGATGATGGTCATAGTTTCTTTGATTTCTTCTTTACTGAAGGAAGTTGCGAGAAGCTTGTAAAGTGCGCCCGCAAGTTCATCGTAAAGCCTTGCAGTCTTCAGGGAGGTGGCCATCAATTCCAGAAAGCCTTCTTTGATATCCTCAGGGATATCCTTACAGGACCTGAGGGTCATCCAGTAGGCAGCCGTCTGAGCATAATCCGCAATAGAGTCCTGCTGCTTAAGAAAGGAAAGGAGGTCTTTTTTATTCACGGGCAATCTTACAGATGAGGGAATACTTGCCCTTATCTTCTGTTTGAGTTTATCAGCCTCATGTTCCAGTTTGTCAATCTCATCTGTTCTCTCCTCCAGAATAGACTGGTTTCCTGCACAGTAGGCTTCCATTGCTTCAGCCAACTTTTCAACTGCCAGAACTCCCTTTTTTGCGTGTGCTTCCAGAGGCACAAAGGGAGATTCAGCAACCACGTCAAGGACAGAACGGATGTAGTCTTTCATAAAAAGATCACCTTTAATCCTACAAAGATCAATGCCGATGTAAGTGCAGCTATAGGAACTGTTGCTACCCAGGAAGAAATAATTTTCCAGATCACGCGCAGGTCAACGGCTGCGATCCCGCCTGCAAGTCCAACTCCTATAACCGAACCGACAAGTGTATGTGTAGTCGAAATCGGAAGGGAACTGTAACTGTGAAGCAAAACCACTGTCGCTGTTGCAAACTGGGCAGAAAAACCACGTGTAGGAGTAAGTTGCGTAATTTTTGAGCCGATTGTTAGAACCACTTTATAGCCCCAGGTGGCCATTCCTATTACCATTCCAAGGCCTCCCATCAAAAGCACCCATATAGGAATTCCGGTGTCTGTTCCTGAAACTCCCATAACCTTAAGTGCTGCACAGAGAGGACCAATCGCGTTTGCTACATCATTTGATCCGTGCGCAAATGCGATATAACAACCAGTAATGAGTTGTAAGGATATGAATTTTTTCTCAACAAAAGGTAGGTCTATAGCTCTGTGAAGGTAAATCTTTCTTATTATGGAAAAAGTCAGATAAGCAAAAACCGCTCCAAGAACTGGCGATATAAACCAGCTAGCGACAATTTTCAAAAGTTCTACCCAGTGGATATCAGAAAAAGAGATAGTTCCGTTGTAAGCCGCAATCAGCCCGAAGCCGAGCACTGAACCAACTATGGAATGGCTGGTTGAAACGGGGAGGTTATAAAAAGTTGCAAGAGTTACCCAAAAACTTGCTGCAAGAATCGCAGCCAGCATCCCCACCGCCACAATATTTGGGTGAGTTTCGCCAATGATGCTGATGGGGACAATCCCTTTGGCAATTGTAGAGGTTACTCGTCCACCGAATAATACGGCGCCTAAAAGTTCAAAGACAGCAGCAATAACAATCACTTGCTTGATTGATAAGGATCCTGTTCCAACTGAAGTCCCCATAGCATTTGCGAGGTCATTTGCCCCTATATTCCAGGCCATATAAAGGCCGGCTAAAATAAGCGCTATGATAAGTAAATCCATTTTTTTCTGCTCCAGAAATCTTAAACTTCAAACTTGTTATAGTAATTATAACAGTCTATAAACTCCAATTTTTAGTTATTATAATAAGTTTATCTGTTTCATTAGTCCAAAGATTTATTATTTTCATTAATTTCTGAACACTTCTCTTGATTTCGAGTCCGTATGGTATTTCAGACCATTTCATTATATTTTATAGTTTCCATATATTTTTGGGTTCTCTATATAATCTATAGATCTATATATGACTATTTTTGGTATAGTCATATTCTTTACCTCAGGGTTAGCGGTTTTAAATCTCCAATCTGAAGATAAAAGGGACAAAATCTAAGAGAACAAAGCTTTTCCGTTATTCAAGCTAACGCTGATATGATCTTGGCGTTATTAATTTTTCCGTTTTAGGTAAAAAGAAAAAGGAAGTCCCTGAAGCCTTCTTTTTCTCTAACTCTTTAAACTTTACCAAACAGTAACCCTATTATACGTATTAAAAAAGTTTTAAGTGTTTGATTTCTTCTCACCTGTGGACCCAACAGGAAGATTGTTCTGTCCAGCTTTCTTAAATTCTTTTGCAATAGGTTTTCTTCACTGCATGAGTACTTATCTAATACGAAGATTGTTCGTATCAGCCTTTCGTCAGCATCAACCGCTTGCCCTCTGAGAAGCCCTACACGCGACTTTTGTCCGTTGGGTAGGGTAGTTAGTCCACCCTGTCAGGCTTGATTTAAAAATCGGTTGTGGACCCAACAGGAAGATTGTTCTGTCCAGCTTCACTATAACTATCAGTTAGAGTGCTTACTGATTGCCCACGTCCTTGGCCAGAAACAACCGCTTGCCCTCTGAGAGGCTCTACACGCGACTTTTGTCCGTTGGGTAGGGTAGTTAGTCCACCCTGTCAGGCTTGATTTAAAAATCGGTTGTGGATAAAAGTGCTTGTGTAATGTTATCATTTTATGTGTATAAAAGTTTAAATAATACTGGTTGTTTTATCCCTCGAATTCAACAAAGCTTTAGTGCTAAGACATTTCTGGAAGCCGCCTGGAAGTTATCTGGAGTTATTTGTAATTTTGAGTGCTCCGCCATCCCTTTTTTGTGTCCGTGCAAGGACCGCGCGACGCCAAGGAGCACGGCCCGCAGCCTAGGAGTGCAACAGTCAGCTTTGCTGACGCTCTTGCACGACTCCACCCATAACATTGATTTTTACATTCATAGCCTTCAAGGTCCTGCAGGTCTTGTGGGTCTCAGGCTCCCAAGTCCCTGCTCAAACACATCCTAAAAAACTAACCCAATAATCAATCTAGATCCCTGATTTCTCCGCCACACAAAATAAACGCACTTCCTAAATTTAGAATCTCATAAATGTAATCGGTTGACATTACTAAAAGTTAAAATATTTTTGCAATATATTATAAATGAAACACAGAATCAGAAATAGTAATAAGAAAGATTTTCTTTTAAAAACCTTAACTGTTGCTTATGTCATATCTGGATTTTTACAAAAAATTATTTCTTAACTTCTAAAAGAAAAGTTGAAAAGAAGACATTTCATAACGTTTCTATTTCGAATCTACAACCTCTGATAGTCTGGAACCTGTGCGAAATGTTTTCTTGTACTCGTAACATGAGTAGCGGGACTCCAGCCGTTCGAGAGAATTCTTTTGGCAAGCTTTTGCATCGTTTCAGTCGACATCGCCATGTTACCCTTAAGCTCATCATATGGAAAAGCCGCCGCTGAGCACTTTCCCGTCTTAAGATACATTGAGAATATTCGATTTTCCACCATCAGCACCTTTTGAAGCGTCACCTTGTCCTGACGGTCATACTTCCTGGACCCGTACTTCAATTCGTCAAGGTCAAAGCCTTCCGCTACCATTTTACATGCTTTTGAGTATTTCAACATGTTACCGCTTCCTGGTTATTTTCATTCTTCTTGTAGTTCCGTGCTTAATCCTGTTCGTTTCTACTGCTACCGATTTTGTTCTGAGTCCTTTCAAACGCGTCTGCATGTTATGCCACCTTTTGTGTTTTTAATAGCTGCTTTCGTTTCCTCGTCCCTGGTTCATCTCCCTGCCAACCACAACACACACAGCGATACCGCTTTCCCGTTTCGTGCCTTCTAGTGCTTTTCATGACCCTAAAACTATTACACCTCGGGCAGCACTTAATGGGTCGATCGGGATTGATACCCCTCAAACTTCTCAATGGGTACGGCATGTTATTTTTCTCCTGCGAATATTTTGATAAGTATTCCTGCAGCTTCCTTTCTTTCTCTTCCTTATCCCTTTCCGCTTTCGTTTTTCCTGTTTCTGCGAGTTTGCCAACTTCAAGGATTGTTTCAAGCTTCTTTTGTGGTACTCCTACTTTTTGGGCAAGAATATCCCTTGTCTGTCCAACTACTGTCCGTTCAGGCAAATTTGCCTTAACGGTAGAATTTTCAGCATTCTGCTTCAATGCAGCTAATTTTCGTTGTTCAGCCCTTTCCTTTTCAATCTTTTCTAATAGTTTAACTTCATTATAAATCTGACTAGAAGTTTTCTTCCTCTGCCTATTACATTCAATAAGTGTCTCCTGTTCCTCCAGATCACCAGCAAACGTCCTTATTTCACACCTGATATTATTCACACCAAGTTTTTTAAGACCCAACCATCTTCTGTGACCTGATATTATTTTTCTCCTGCGAATATTTTGATAAGTATTCCTGCAATTCCGACTCCGACAAGTACCTGGAAGGTCCCCATAAACGGGCTCATAAGAACATCAGTCCTGGCAGCGCATAAAGCGCACAAAAGCAATAATGCAACGCTTGAAGATCCAAGATCCCGCGTTTTAAAGAATACCACAGTCGTGATTGTGATTATAAGCACAAAATAGATGTAGTATCCGTAAATAGGCATCCATACAGCTTCAAATGGCGAAAACAACGCTGTGACTGTCTGATTTGCGTCAGTTGCACTGACATTTGTAAATGCCGTGTAGTTCGAGTAATCCGAAATATTCATCGGATCAGAAAAATTGGACGCACTTAGATTATCAATTGAGTTGTGCGCCTCACTCCAGTTTATTTCCATTTTTATCAACCTCGATTAAATATAGTCTGGCCAAACTCGAATAACACCAAGAAATCCACTCCAGCCTGTAACAACACCGCGATTGCAGATTCAACCCCTAATAATACTAGAATCTCATAAAATCCGCCCAATACAAACATTAAAACGGATACAACAATTTTTACACCTTCCCAAGCAATATAACCACTTGCGACGGCGTATTCTACTATATTACCACTTTCTGTGAGATTTTTTATTGTTTCCTCATCCTCTTGGATCGAATTCAGCAGGTCTGACGTGCTGAGCCCTGCAACATCCACAGAATAGGGAAAAACATTTGCAAGCCCCACGATAGCCAACGCTATTGAGAAGAAAACCATGAATAGTGAGTACTGCCGCAGGACTTGCAAATACATTTAACCGCCTCTTGCAGCTCGCGCCTTCATAGCCTTCATGGCGCGGATCATCTGTTTTTTGTCATGTATCATTCCCTTGTATCCGTTTTTCTTTACGCCTGTTTTAATTCGCTGCACCATTCTATAACACCTCTTTAATATATTTTATCACTTATTTATTATAGTTCATAAGTTATAATTGGTGCTCATCGGTTAAAAAAGTGTCGCTTCGGGCGATGAACACAAAAACAAGACGGAAAATAATCAATCGAACCAAAATATTGCCACAAAAGATACAAGACTATCAAAAATTAATATTCACGAACGATTTAAAAACCATCTGAGAGGAAAAACAGAAGGGCAGGGATAAATACCCTGGTCAATGTGTTTTTCTCTTCAGTCATCGGGCTTTTGTGGCTATATCGATTCTAGTAGATAGTCACAAAAGAATGCCACCCTTAGTAGCCTTCCTCCTCGAGAATTTCGTCAAGATCATCCCAGTCCTCAGTCACAAAAACGCCTTCAGCATCCCCATAATCCTCATCCTCGACTATGACTTTTTGTGTTTTTCTGCGATTCCTCAATGTGGTTGCTGTCGCCTCACTCTCGCTTTCAAGAAAATTTTTAATTTTTAATCCCGCCTCGGGGTCACTATCACATTGGATGACTTCAACACCTGGGACTTCCCCACAATCTTCATCAGGAAGAGTTTGTTGCCCATTTTGTGAATACCCGCTTCCCTGCTGTACTGGATCTAACTTTCCCGTAACGGTTGCCTGACTTTTCCAGACTTTTCCAGACTTTTCCAAGCCATGGAAAAGTTGGAAATCAGCATCAGTAGGCTCTTTTTCTGTACTAGATTGAGAGACTTTTCCAGAAATTGCCAAATTTCTACCCCTTTTTTCTATATTTTCTGTTTTAGACTGTAAGAAGTTAAACTGTTCACTTCCTAACTCTTTACAGTCTAAATCACAAAACTCTATACATTCTCTCTCTCTCCTGGAAAAGTTGGAAAAGTCTCTTATATTAGCTGTGTTTTTATCACTCCCGTTATCGTTTTTTAACTTTTCCAGAGGTATGGAAAAGTCTGGAAAAGTCTGGAAAAGTTGAATGCAGCGGCTTGGTAGAGATTTTATAGCTTCTTGAAATGCCTGGGTTTTTATCATTTCCTCCGGTTTTTGTGTTTTTGTTGTGATGGTTTGGTATTTCCGAATGAAATCACTTGTTAACTCATCCACCTTTTCAGGTGAAATATTGCCACAAAAAGCGTTGTACTGTTCAAAGTCATGCTCTCCTGAATAGAAAAATACAAATCTGTTGGCACTTTTATCATCTTTTTCATAGTGGAAGTGTCGGACCTTGCTGTCTAGCCCTGGAGAGTGTGTTTCACGTCTGCCTAACAGTATTCTCCTGATTGCATTATCTTTCTTCCCTAATGCTTCTGCAATTTCTTGCAATCCGGCTCTATAGGCATACTGCCTTTTCTCCTCTTGTGTTTTTGCATTTCTGAAATCACTATCTTCAAGATTTTTGTTAAGCAAATAGTCAATGACTGCCTCTTCATCTGCAGTCAGGTTTGTGCTGTTCTGTTTTGCAGTGCTGCCATAGATGGTTTTGGCTCTTAAAAGGTCATCAAAAGTCGCTATTGTAACATTTTTTACATGTTGTCGTTGAAAGATTTTGTAAACACAAGTAGCCTTAATTATATCCCTAAATTTAGGTAGATTCCTTCGATTCCTTTTGTGGTTCCACTGTGCCGCAATCTCTGGCTGAAAGGGGATTACAACATCGTATGTTTTTAAACTCAGTAGACTAAAAATGCACTGGCACACATCAGTTTCGAAATGATGATTTCCTAAGAGTCGATCAATTTCCCTATTGCCTTGATGCACAGCGACGGCTGTATCCTGTTCCTCACTGCTATCTACATCCGTCATCAGGAAACGGTTTGCAAGCTGCTCGTCATCAAAACCATCTACTGATGCAAAAACCCAGACCATACGCTTAGCCGGTTTGTAAGTGACGGCTTTCCCGTCAATAACGGTTCGGTGTGGTTCTGGGTTTCGAAAGTTAGAAATGGAGTTTTTAACAACACCTTTTAAATTTTCACTCAATAGTCTGTCATCCATGAAAATGATGCTTCCGTCCTTGATTTCACTTTCTGCATAGTAGATGTATTTATCAGATATCCCTCCACGTACAACCATTGAGGGAGGCAGAAGATTTAGGAATGCATCAATGCCTGATGTTTTCCCTTTACCGCTCTCTCCTGATGGTTTAAAGTGAAGCCCGTCGTTTTCCTCCACTACTAAAGTGCTCGTTGCACAAACGGCGAGCGACCTGCCAAGTGGTTCATCTCCGACATGTTGTTTTTTCCAAGTGTTGAACACAAAACGGTAAGGGTCGCCATACTGCAACTCATTGGTAGCTTTATCAATCACTTCATCAGAGTATTTATCGAGACTGTTCTTGATCCCTGTTTGTCTTGACTTTTCCGAGTTATACAGTGCGTTATAACCATCGATTGTATTATGAATGGTTGCAGCGTTGAATTCGTCAAGCTCAAAAGCGGCTTTTGTGTCATTCATTGCCTGAGGATAACTCTCTGTAAATTCTCGAAGACTCTGATTATACTCTACTCTCATTTCCCAGACTGTTCTGTCAGTACAAGTTAGTTGCACTGCGTTTTCTCTTACCCAAGCTTTACAGGCATCCAAGCCTTTTTCTTCGCACTGCTTTGCTTCTTCAATGAGTTGTTTAATATGTTCAGGGACTTCAGATTCCTTATTTTCGGAAGTCCTCTTTTTTGTGGGTTTTTTAGCCTCGGAGGGATTATAAGTTGTGGTTAAGTGACTTAAAACCCAGTTTCGCGTCCTCTCCCTGTAATCTTCCCTCTCTCCCCACTTTTCTGCCCTGTACAATGCCGAAGCCCTGAATATGCGGTCGACCTGGTCCCAATCCTGGGTATAAAACGCAATCATGCTGCATAAAGCTGCGTCCCCTTCTGATTGTGAAGAATAGTAATTTTTCCAATTCCCTGCAGAATAAAGCACAAAAAACTTTTCATTATTCGTTGCCTCCTTGAGATGATCCAATACTTCATCATCGGTCATTTTAGGTGACTGCTTCCAATTAGTTGATACCACAGGTTGCTTTTCTGGAAAGTGTTTCCTGTAAAACCTGACGAGTGCCCCTGCAGCCCTGTTCACTGTTTTTTGTGAACTTATGCAATGTCCGGTCACGGAAAGAAATTTTGCGCGGTCGTACGTCTCAAAATCCCCTACATGGCGATTGGGGCCTTCCTGCATTCCTCTTACAAAAACTCTAATACCATTGCCTGATGGTGATTCTTCAGCATAGGACTGAAAAGCCTCGACTTCCTTGTAAATATCTTCTTTTTGTGGACTTCCTGTTACGTTATCAAGGTCCATTCCCACTATACCAGACTCTTCAGTAACCACAAAACCGATACCGTCAAAACCGTTATCTTTCTGATAGGTGGTTAAGACTGCTTCAAAAGTGGACCAAGTGTCAGGATCATCCACCTCTGCATAAGCCCCGTTCGGTTGATGATTGGGCTTATCAAACGTACCGTCCTCTTTTTTGTGATATTTCCAAAGTGTCCACTGTTTCAGTTTTTTCAATTCCTCAGGTATATTCTCAGGTATAACCTTTAGTGCCGTTGGTTTTTCATCTTTTGTGTTCATTTTTACCTACCCTGTATTAATAAAAATCAGAAGCAGAAGAAACACTAGAGACACAAAAAAGCATATATAGAAAAAAGTATATATTTTACTATACAGGTTTTCTTTTGTGCTCATTTTCAGTGTTTTCGGTCCTATCGTGGGGATAGGGTCGAGCCTCTCTTTTTTTTTTGATTTATACTGTTATGCCTCCTGCTGTTTGTTTTATCAAAGCTGCAACCGCTGATCTCACAGGGTCAGAGGACTTTTCCCACGATTCTACAACCTCAGCGTGTTCTCCCAAAAAAGAGGTTGCATAAGCGTTATCAAAAACCGAAGTCATTTCAGCGCTCCCTAAGTTCGCCATTCGGGTTTTCCTCAAAATGCTGCTCGAGCACCGCACGAATATAAGCGCTGGCGCTGGCTATACCTCGGGCTCTGTTTACTCTGCTGGCAAACTCTTCGTTCAAATGCGTTTGAAACTTCAATCTTTTCTGCTTTTCAGGTTCAACGACATACATAATTTTTTCACCTTTGAATCAAAAATAACTCTGAGGTAAAGGAAAGCATCGTTGATCTGTAAAACAGGCACTGTCGCTGCAAAAACTCTGTTAAAACGCAATGCCGTTAAAGCTTTAGGAGTAGAAAAAGAAAACAGGATTAAGAATTGGAGTGAACAGAATGTTATTTATTTTTTATGATAGCTGCGAGCTCTTCTAGCTTATTTGATTCTGTGAGCACTTTAAGAACGGATGTCAATAGTTCGGATTCAGTAGTCATCACTTCGCGCTTTAAGGGATTTCCACAGCGTCCGCAATAATCCTTATCAGTGTTCCACTCAGAACACCTCGGGCACTTGATACTTTTCAAACCCGTATCCACATCCTCAAAAACGTTGATTCCTGCAGCTCTCAACACTGCCTTATCGGTGTCAGGATCATGGGTATACCTCCCTGGCATTGGTGACGCTGGCGTCCATCCAAAAAACGCCCTCATTTGAGCATCAGATAAAAATTCAGCGTTATTTGTTGCAGCTATATGCCGCCAAGCATGGGGATTAACACGCTTTGTAACGCCAGCTTTCCTCGCAATAGCGTGTAACTGTTCCCAAAGACTAGCGTGTGTAAGTCTAGGGTATATGAAACAGGGCTCTGAACTCTCAAGGGTTTTTACCTTTCTTCTATACGAGGAAACCCATAAGTGCGCCTCGGGGTCCGTTTTCCCGTTTTGTAATTTACAAGGGTGTACATCTATCCATGCACGGAGATATTGAGCTGAATGCACCAGTTGAACAGTCCTCCCGCCTGTTTTAAGAGTGTCTGTGGCATCCCTCTCAGAAAAGGTAAGTTTACAACCATAATCATTAAAAGCCACGTCGCATACCCTGGATGATAGGAGTTCTGAGCGCCTCGGTCCTGCTTCATAAAGTACACACATAAGGGCTTTATCTCTGGGAGACTGCGCTGCATTCATCATTTTCCTGAAGTCCCCCAAGTCGAGTAATTCTTTTCTGTCCAGCTGCTTTGATAGGCCCCGCTTTCTTTTATCCTTTAAAATGGCTGCAAGCTCAGGTTTATCAATACTCTTAAGGAAGGTTTTCAAGCACACTTTAAAAGTCTTAATCGTTTCTTTAGAATAATGTCGATACTCATTACCACGCTTGTATGTATGATTTTCAAGATAGTCCAAAAAGTCATAGATGTCCTCATCGTTTAATTTCGATATCGGTTTCACGCACCAAAGCGAAAAAACTTTGAATGTCTTAACGTAGATTAGCTGGGTATTTTCTTTTAAGCCTTCAGCATTGATTTTTCGAATATAGTTTTTAAATAATTTTTTATTCTCATCTAGCTCTGGGTAGGGATCAAAAAAATCATACAATTGGTGTAGGCTTGTGTCTAAATTTTCCATATCCTATTATATATCGTCAAGAGCTTTAAATCTTTGGAATAACGGCAAAAAGAAAAGCAGGTTATTCAAGCTAACGTAAAGTTTTTATTCGAATATGCCTTTTCGGAACTTCAATAATAATTTTTAAAGTAGTGTTTCAAAGGCAAGAAGGACTGAGGGAAAATCCGGGGAAGAATGCTTGAAAAGCTTACCGATTATCTGCTTATACTTATCAAGGTTTATTTGCGTCTACTATCTGGTTTTCATAAAGAGATCTTTCAAAGAAGTCCTTAAAACGAAATTTTGAATTAACAGTATTGAGCATTTAGCAGTATAGGTTATTTAAAAATATGAATTATTTACTATAGAAAACAGAGGAAGATCTTTTTCAGGTTTCAAGCCCATGAAATTCCTGATCTCTTATTTCTTTTTTCCTGATATTCTCTCTGAGCAGGTCCAACACCTCTTCATCCGAAACATCGTACCATCTCTCGTAAGCCTGGGCGACAGCCCTGAAATAGGCAGGAATTTCAAGCACCACGAGCTCATCCACTATTTTCTGAAGCTCTTCTGCAATCTCTCTTCCTGCTACAGGCACTGCAACCACTATTTTTCCGGCCTTCCTGTTTTTACAAAGCTCAATAGCTGCCCGCATTGTAGAGCCCATTGCAATGCCATCGTCAATAAGAATTACAGTTCTTCCTGCAAGCTCAGGCAGGGGATTTCCTCCTCTAAGGGCTTTTATCCGCCTTTCAATCTCAGCGATTTGCTCCTGTTTTATCCGTTCAATGGTTTCCCCTGAAAGCCAGTAGTGTGCATTTTCTAAAATAAACATGCTTCCATTCTCGGCTATTGCCCCGAATCCGGCTTCAGGATTGTCCGGGAAAGGCATTTTCTTTGCAATAATGAGAGATAAATCGGCATTTAGCTTCGCTGCAACCTGTAGTCCAACTTCCACCCCCCCGCGTGGAATAGCAAGAATAATAGGATATTCAGTCCTGTATTTTTCAAGAGCTTTTGCAAGCTTTTCCCCTGCGTCTTTACGGTTTTTGAACATGTTTCCACCTTATATTCAAAAATTATGCCTTTTTTCCGTACAAATATTAAAATCAAAATATCCTCATAGGCCGCCTGTAAATTTCTACTGAAGAACCTGAAGGAAGAGTAGTTTCTGGTAAACAAAGTTCCAAAACTTTGTTTGCAACATCTTCAGGCTTGAGAATAGGCTCATCTGAAAAAAGCGAGCGGTACATGTCGGTATCCACACCTGCAGGACAGACTGCATAAACCTGAAGCCCACCTCCAACTTCGTAAGCAAGAGACTCTGTAAAACCAATTACTGCAAATTTTGAAGCGCAGTATATCGAAAGTTTTGGTATGCCATGCTTTCCTGCCCCTGAAGATATATTTACAATCTTGCCCTCTCCCCGTTTAAGCAGATGGGGAAGAGCGTACTTTGTGCAGAAAAACATGCCTCTAACATTTGTATCCATAATCTCATTATATTCTTCGGTTGAAGTCTCCACAAGATATTTCCTGTATGCCACTCCTGCATCGTTCACGAGGATGTCAATTCTTCCAAAAGCGTTTACTGCCTTTGAAACCATGTCAATGACTTCTTTTTCTTTTCTAATGTCGGTCTTTACCGCAAGAGCCTTTCTACCTTCCCTTTCCACCAACCTGGCAGTTTCTCTAATTTCTCTTTCGGTTCTTGCGACAATTACAATGTTGGCTCCCTCTCTTGCCAGCGACAGGCAGATAGCCCTTCCAATTCCTCTTCCCCCACCGGTTACAATGGCTGTCTGGCCTTTCAATCTCATAGCAGTCACTCTACAGTCATTTAATTAATTATTAAGCAGGATAAGGATATAATTTTGGAAGCAATATTTCTGAACTGCAATCAAGAACTATCTCTTAAAAGGAAAAGGGAATTCCGGCAAAAGAATGTAAGAAGACCTGGCAAAAAGATAATGTATATATTATAAATCTGCCAGAGCTACCTACTACAAGTCTGTTAGAATTACTTATTATAAGTCTGCCAGAATTACCTACTATAAGTCTAACAGAACTACCTACTACAAATTTTCTAGAATTATTGCCCAGAATTGCCGGAAATCTACCCTTTAAGTTTCAACTATTAAAGCTGAGGAACTGGAAGAGCCTGTATCTCGATTATCTTCCCGGATGTAACTTTTGAATCAGGCGAGGCAAGTTCCAGCACCTTTTCCGCGATGTGCTCTGGTTTGAGCGAAGGTTTGTCCGAAAAGAGTGACCTGTACATATCCGTATCCACACCGCCCGGGCAGATTGCATAGACTTTTATTTCTCCTTCCAGCTCGGCAGCAACGGACTTTGTTATGCCGTTTACTCCAAACTTCGAGGCACAGTATACAGATAAATCCGGAAGCCCGTGTAATCCTCCTACTGAGGATATATTGATGATTTTCCCATTATTGCTCTCTCTAATGTATGGAATCGCATACTTTGTGCAGAGAAAAACTCCCTTTAAGTTGGTATCCATCATTTGTTCGTACTCTTCCAGGGTGGTATCTTCCAGCTTCTTTTTGTAGGCCACTCCTGCGTTGTTGATAAGAATATCAAGCCTGCCGCATTTGTCAATTGTCATTGAAATCAGGCGTCTTACGTCCTCTTCATTCTGCACGTCAGCCTGGACAGCCATGGCTTTACTGCCCATGGCTTTTAATTTATTTACCATCTCTTTGATTTCACTCTCATTCCTTGCTGCAATAACGACGTTTGCTCCCTCTTTTGCCAGAGCAAGGCAGATAGCTTTTCCTATCCCTTTGCTTCCCCCGGTTACAAGAGCTGTTTGACTTGCTAAACTCATTACTACCCCTTTTATCAGTTTATTTTTATCTAATTGTTTTTTATTAAATAAAAGATAAAACGGATAAAAAAAGGGATATATTTTTGGAAATTAAGTTTCTGAAAAGAAGTTCTTCTCGTGAGAATGAATTTCTTGTTACTCTCAATTTAGATAGTTTGAGGTTTAATGCTATTGATTTATCAGTTCAACTGCGTAAGTCCTAAGGTGTAGTGATGGGCACTCAAGCCTAATTTTTACTTGATTAATTCTCATACCTTTTAAGATCTTTTTCCGCCTGGATTGACCAGTCCCAAACTCCCAGGTTTGACCTCGTGGCAAGCCTGTAAAGAGCTACAAGGTACCAGCCCTTGATATGCCTGCTCAAACCTGGGGCAATTCTGCATTGGTTAAGTATATAGAAGATAGTGCTTGTTGAAAGAACAATCCCAAGAAGCACACGTTTTGAGGGCTAAAGCTCTTGATTTTTATCCTCTTTTGAAACCTGCGTTTTCATTGAGAGCCCTGTATGGAAATCAAAAATAGAGAGCTCTATAAAGAGGCTACCCTACAAGGGCAACAATTCCGAAAATCAAGTGTAATATATGTTGAAAATCAAATTCGTTTTAGAATCTGCAATTGTTTGTATTATATATAATTTTGGTATGAGGCTTCGAGCTAATATTCACGAACTTGTCTTAGATATACGAATATGTTTGTAAAGGTATACAGGGTATCACTATTAGATATTTTTTGCATAAAACATATAAAAAATAATTCAATTATTGTAAAGTGAAATAGAAAGTGGACATTCCAACCGCTACGGAGGTCACGCTGTTACATGTATGGGTTCTAAAAAATAATGGGTTCTAAAAAATAGGTTCAAGAGCTTATATTTACATAAGAGTTTATGTTTACATACATGATTGTTGGGATTCAAATATTTATTATATTACTTTTGGAAATTGGAAAAAGGCAATGGCAACGAGGGTGAGACCTTAATTACCATATATTTTTTTGAGATTGATAACTATGGATCTCTCACAAATTAATACAAAATTAATAATTATCTTATTGTTAATTTTTGTCGCCTCGATATTTTACACTTTCAATGCAAAGTATAGTGGAATATATCCTGAAAAATCTCTTGACAATATTAGCAACAATTCAATAAATGCTGACTTGCATTCCGGAGAGCCGGTAAAAAAGAATCTGGATAATATTGACAATGATCTTATAGATGCTAAAATATACCCAGGAGATTCATTACAGAGTGCAATAAACGCTGTGAGTTCTGGTGGCACTGTTATTGTTTACCCAGGGTTATATAAGGAGAATTTGGTTGTAGACAAACCGCTGAAGGTTATAAGATCAAACGAAGGAGAATCCGCATATGCTGTCATTCAAGCTGCAGACCCAGAAAAAGATGTATTCCACATAACTGCGGATAATGTGACAATCAGCGGCTTCAATATAACTGGGTCACAGGATAAAGCTGGCGTCTATTATAGTGGGTCTGGTGGCAACATCACTGGAAATAAACTAAGTTATAACAATTATGGAGTTTACCTTAACGACTCAAACATGAATATTCTGGAAAATAATGAAGTAAATAACAATTCACTTGGAATCTATCTAAAGAATTCTAATAATAACCAATTGAAAAGTAACAATATCACAGGCGTTGGGATATTTGTTGGCTTAGATAATAATGCAACAGGAATTTATCTTGAAGATTCAGACAACAATAAATTAATGAGTAACACCATAGCAAAGTTATGGGATGGTGTGAACTTCACTGAGTCTTCTAATAATGAGCTAAATAATAATTCGATTTTACATAATTATTTCAGCCTCAGTCTTCTCGTTAACTCAAATAATAATAAAGTTTTGAATAACACTATTGTAAAACGTGGATATTCATATTCAGTTGTTCTTGTCGATTCTCAAAATAACACATTAAAAGGTAACACTGGAGGTCCAAATTCTGAAATTAAAGTAGTATACGACGTTTTAAACAGTATAAATGATGCTTTAAACAGTACAAATAATACACTGGATGGAGAGATACTTAATGTAGGCGAACCACGAACCATATAATCAGAGTTCAGAAATAGATAAACGCATTTGAAAGCACAAATACTAGGATCTCAAACCCAGGAGTTACACAAGAAATTAAATTTCGAAGAAAATTGGAACTTTAATTTCAACAGTTGCAGACCAGTTGTACATACTGCAGGTATCAGGTATTGTTGAGCAGGGGAGACTCAATAAAAATTATTTTTACAGGTTTTCCAGGGTAACCCAAATACCTTAACCTATCTCTGAAAGCCCTGCCATGAAAGTCCAAATGAGTCTAACGATCTATTACAGAGTATCCTTTAGGTCAGAAAAACAAGACAACCTTGCAGAAAGTCCAGCAATTCTATAAAAATAGTTATTTTTTTCGATTAACAGCGACTGTTTTAAATAATACATAACTTAAAAGGATTAGCGATAGAGACCGCAGATTCAAAAAAGATACTAATTATCCATTGGTCATCGGTTAAGGAATTTTCTTTTCTGAAAGCTATCGATTTTGCATTGGAAGTTGTCTTTAAATTTTGGCCTATTTACATGAAATCAATATCCTGTTCCAGCTTATAATTTATTAAAGTATTTGATAAATGTTGAGACAATCTATGTAATTTGTCACAATTCCTCATTTAACCGAAGACGCATGAATAATTATCGTATTTCAAAACATTTTCTTGTTATTGCAGTATGTCGAAAATTTTTTACCCTAACAACGCGAAATATTATTAGAAAATCTGACATTCGCGTTATACTTTTACTCAAGATACTGGCGATCAATATAACAGTACTTCCAATCCTCACCTGGCTCGAAAGATTGGATTACAGGATGCCCGCTTTCTTCAAAGTGCTTTGTTGCATGTTTATTTTTTGACTGATCACAGCAGCCTACATGCCCACAGGTCAGGCAAATCCTCAGGTGCACCCAGCTGTCTCCGCTTTTCAGGCATTCCTCACATCCCTTTGAGCCCTGCTCTATGTTCTTTATTTTTATCATATTCCTGTGTGTACAGACCACAGTGTTTACCCTCCTACTTTTCTTTTTTACTTACCTTTTTACTTTATCTTTACAGCTTTAAAAATACCAGTATTAAAATTATGTAACTGTAACCCTGGTAAACCTCCACTTCGCAATAAGAAACATTATCCCCGCAAAAGCCAGGAGAGCCAGGAAGGAGACAATAACCTCTCCTTGAGTGTAGGTATAGCGGAGTCCAATTGACGAGAATTCACTCCCTATTGCAAAATATCTGATCCCGCTGACAAGATGCGTGAGAGGATTGACTGTGGACAGAGCCTGGAGCACGGGAGGAAAGGAATTTGCAGGGTAAAGTGCATTGCTCGTGAAAAAGAAAGGCATGGTAAGCAGGGTTATCACAGCCTGCATTCCTTCCGGGCTTTCCATTGTTATTGCTATTGCAGCCGAAAGGAAAAGAAACCCGAGAGAAAATGCCCCTATAAAAAGCATGATCCCAAAAAGTGAAACCAGAACCTGTATTGCTGTGTATCCTTCAAAAAACTGGACTCCCAGTAAAAGTCCAAAAACCATGATCACAGTGGCCTGGATAAAGGATTTTGTCACGGCAGAAAGCCCTATCCCTATGATTATATGAATTCTTGGCAGAGGACTTGAAAGGGTCTCACGCATAAGCCCCCAGTTTTTGTCAAATAGCAGAACTGTCCCCCCAAAAAGGCTTGTAAAAAGCGTTGTCATGGCAATTACGCCTGCGCCTATGAAAGTCAGGTATCCAACAGCCCTCACCCCGGGAATAACTGGCATGGTTGCAGTAAGCCTTTCAAAGTTGTTTGACATTTCTACTCCAAAAAAAGCCAGCCAGAGTGCAGGCTGGACAAGGGAAGTAAACAGGAGAGTTCGAAACCGGACAAACCTCAGCATGTCCCTCCAGTATATGGTAAGAAAGCCTTTATGCATCTCTTAACGCCTTCCTGGTTTTGCCACAATTGTTTTTTCGGTCCCTGTATCCCTTAGCTCCCTTCCGGTATAATGGACAAAAACGTCGTCCATTGATGGCTTTTTAAGGTTTACGGCCCTGATCTTAATCCCCCCGTTCCGAAGTTTATCCATGATCTCAGGCAGCAGGTAGGTACCGTCCACATTGACCATGGCAATTATTCCTTTTGATTTACCTCGAACCCCTTTTACAGTATCAAGTTTCTCTAACAGGCTGGAAGCTCCCCTGTTATCACTTGTTTCGAGATATATAAGATCCTCACCAAGCGCATTTTTTAACTCCCAGGGTTTGCCTGTGACAATGATTTCCCCATGATCTATAATGCTTATCCTGTTACTGAGCTGGTCGGCTTCGTCCATGTAATGAGTTGTCAGGAAAATGGTTGTCCCCTGCCGGTTAATGTCCTTTACGTAATCCCAGATTCTTATTCTTGTCTGAGGGTCAAGCCCGATTGTAGGCTCGTCCATGAAAAGCACTCTGGGACGAGTCATAAGACCCCTTGCAATCTCAAGCCTGCGCTTCATTCCGCCACTCAGATATCTTGTCAGGACATCCCTCTTTGCTTCAAGCTCTACCAGACTGAGCAATTCGTCAACACGCGCCTGCCTTTGAGCTTTTGGCATGGAATAAAGCCTTCCGTGGTATTCCAGAATCTCACGAACAGTCATATCCCTATCAAGAGTCAACTCCTGAAAGACAATCCCTATTGATTCCCTGACTTTTTCAGGCTCGGTTCTCAAATCATGACCTGCAATAGTTACTTTTCCTTTCTGCATAGGCAGGAGAGTGGTAAGAATATTAATTACAGTACTCTTCCCAGCCCCGTTTGGTCCGAGAAAAGAAAATATCTCCCCTTTTCTTACCGTAAAACTGATGTTATCGACGGCTTTTATCTCGCCGAAAAAATATTCAAGGTTATTTACTTCTATGATATTGTCTTCCAGAACCAGTACTCCATCTGCTTCTATCTATAAAGGAAATGAAACTTTCATTGATAAATAGGTATTTTGCCGGAATTTCTACAGAAAGTAAACTGATTAATGAATCTGGGTGAACTACCTCGCCCCCTAAAAATCTCGTCTGCCGGCTCAAGTTTTTAAGAGTGAAGATTCTCTTGCTTCATTCCCCTGACTTCTACCAACGAGTCCACGAGCTCTTTTTCATGTCCTATGAGTGTGTTGTATCCTGAAATGATTTCGCAGATTCAAAACTGTTTGAAAGTTCAATACGATACAATAACAGGCGAAATAAAAGGTTACACGCTGAGTAAATTCCAATTCCATTGTGTATTTTTAAGTGATTATGTAAAAGAAACAACTTCACATGTGAATTTAAACATTGGACCTCCTACATACGATGTATAACGCAATAAAAAATTAAAAAAGTGAACTAATTTTAGGATAAAACATTTTCGTTACGATCAGAATGCATTTTGCATCCTGGATAGAGAGAATTTTTGCTTTTTTATCTCGTTCAGTGTTTTTTTATTATCTTGAACAGCCTTTTTAGCCTGAGTCGGATATTCCCTGATTGAACAATGTTAAAGATCTTTATTAATAAGTTGTATGCATAAAAGATTAATAGAATTTTATACAAAGTCCAGAAATAATTCAAAGTCTCTAAGATTGAAACGCAGTTCAACGATTTTTATAAAAATATATTTTAATAATTGTTATATACAGAACCGGGGTAAAAGACAATGAAAGCTGCACTTTTCTTACTTACTTTTTACCTTATATCAGTTTTTCCGGCCTCTGCATCCGAGAATTCTCACACTGGAGAAACAAGTACAGCCCACATAGCCGATCTTTATAGTGATCTTGAGTCCTTTGATGTAACCATCTACTCGGACCAGCCAGAAAATAACTTGAATCTTGAGGTGCTTCTTGTCAGACCCGTGGGAACAAATGAGGAAACGCTTGACAGACAGGTATTTTCAGTTGATAGCATTCCTGCAAATAAACAGGTAATAAAGGTTGGTTTCTGGAACGTCGAAAGTTCCGAACGCGGAGCTTATAAGATAAAGGCCAGGCTTCTTGAAGGAAACAAGGTTCTTTCAGAGTCTGAATATAATTTTGCTTACGGCACTAATTCTGCGTCAAGGCTTCAGGTCAATGACCTGGTTGCTAACTCCCAGGGAATCAGTGTCGCACTCTCTCCAAAAGAAGCCTCACTTTTTGATATCGAATATATGCTTGTAAATGGTTCGGATGTCGTTTATACAACAAAAGCTGAAAAATTATCACTTACCAGCGCTCCGGATATTTTTTCCGCTCCCTGGGGTACACTTCTTGAAAACAATAAAGAGTATGCTGGAAGAGTAAAGATTCAGGTTTATTCTCCTAATAAGGAGGTTATAAGCTCAGCCGAGCGATTTACTGCCAGAGACGATGCAGAAATTACCGATATCTACAAAGATGAGACCGGAGCAAGTGCAACTGTTTATGGGCGTTCTCAGGTGCCTTTTGAAGGAAAACTGGTTTTTTCTGTATACAAACTGAAAGCAAATTCTGAAACAGGGAACTCCAGTCTTGTTGAATCTGTCCAGAAAAGGGTTCCAGTGTTGCTGAATAACGATGACGAAACCGTAGAAGTAGCCTGGAGCCACAGGCTTCCTGAAGGGGTCTACAGGCTTGAGATCGAACTTCTGGGAAATGACGGTGACATTATTGAGCACAGGGAAACAGTTATCGAATCCGATCTCTCCCAGAACTCCAGCGTTAACCTGGTAAATAATACTACTTCAGAAACAGAGACTTCAGATGAAAAAGGAATCCCGGGTTTTTCTGCGGCAGCTTTAGTTTCAGGGCTTGCGGCGATTTTTGCCCTTTTTAGGAATAAAATTTGAAACCAGATCGAAGGCTGTGAGTCCCATGCGTTATGAACTCTTTATTGCGCTCAGGCAGATTCGGGCAAGAACATTCCAGACAATTCTTTCAGTTGGAGCTATAGCTCTTGCTGTGATGGTGCTGACCGTTTCCCAGGCAGTTATGGTTGGTTTTACTGGCGAACTCTATAATACTACTGTAAATAAACTTCCTCACGTCTCGGTATCTCCGCAGGAAGGTGAAGACTATATTTACCTTTACAGAACCCTTATTGACGAAACTGAAAAAATTGGGGGTGTTTCTGCGGTTTCTCCGTTTCTTACAGGAAAAGCTTCCTTCAAGTTCAAGACAAATTCCTTTAACGCCGAGCTAAAAGGCATCATCCCTCTACAGGAAAACAATATCAGCGCTATTGAAGCTGATATGGTTAAAGGAGACTTCAGGGAACTTGAATATTCGAGAAATACGGTGGTAATCGGCTCAAAACTGGCAGATAAGCTTGAGGTTAATCCTGGAGACTCGGTTGATGTGTCTTTTCCGAATGCAAACCCTCTGTCCCTGAGAGTAGTTGGAATTTTCCATACCGGCTCTCCTCTGGACGAATCTCTTACTTATACATCCCTGGATACCGCCCAGGAATTCTACAATGTTCCGGATGTGATTAACGGTCTTTCTGTCAGGCTTGAGGATTTTAACAGGGACAGGGAAGTTGCTGCTAAGATCGAAAAGACCGGCTATAAGGCAAAAGGCTGGACCGAAACCAATCCTGAAATCCTTAGGACAATTGCCATTGAGAGCACTTCTAACAATGTGGTCCTTGGTCTGATTGTAGTTATTGCTTCTTTTGGAGTGATTAGCGCTCTGAATCTTTCAGTTATCGGTGCTACAAGCCAGATCGGTATGCTTAGGGCTATGGGAGCTACGGTTTCCAGTATCAGGACAATTTTTGTACTTCAAAGTGGTATTCTGGGTTTGCTAGGGGCTCTTATCGGAACTCTTACAGGAGTTGCAATATCTCTGGGATTAGGCCAGTACGAAATGCCATCTTCTTCCTCAGAACTTTACGGCGGCATGGCAACCATTCCCATTATAGTCCGAACTGGAGATATTCTGGTTATTATTATTGCAGTTTTTCTGCTGAACCTTATTGCCGGGATTTACCCTGCCCAGCAGGCAGCTAAACTCGACCCCGTGAAAGCTATCAGTTCAAAATAAGCCAGATTTAAGATTATTCCCTGGCTTATTTAAAATTAAATTATTAAGTTATATTTATAAAATATTTTAACAGATTGTATATTCTGGAAATTATGAGATTCCCTGCTAACTAAAAACCCTAAAATGCATCATCTCCAGGAGCTAATTCAGATGTATGAATTGAAAATCGCATTGAGGCAAGTTTTTTCCAGAAGAAGGCAAACCTTTTTTGCCATACTTGCAGTTGCCCTTGCCGTAGCCGTAATTACGGTAATGATGGCAATGCTTTCTGGCTTTCAAGGAGAGCTTATAAAGTCCAGTACTGAGAACAATCCCCATATCGTTATCAATCCTCAGGATGAAAAAGACGGGTTCATTCATCTTTACAAATATAATTCGGCCCTGATTTTGGAAAAAAAAGGAGTTATAGCGGTGTCTCCCAAATATCTGGGTCAGGCAGCCCTGGAATACAAGGATAATGCAGAGGGTATTTCACTTCAGGGAGTTGAACCTGAGGCTGAAGATAAGGTTATGCGGGTAAGCAAGGATATGATAGAAGGGAGCTTTCTATCGCTTACCCATACCAGAAATGGAATCTTACTTGGAGATAAGCTTGCGGAAAATCTTGAGGTTCAGCCTGGAGACCGGGTAGATGCAGTGTTTCCAGGCTCAAAAACAACTTCTTTTAAGGTTATAGGTCTGATCCATACCGGAACGGCTGCAGATGAAGTAATAGCCTATGCAAGGCTGGACTCGGTGCAGGATTTCTTCAATGAACCTGGAGTTGTAAGCACAATAGGGATCAGAGTCGCAGACCCATACCAGGCCGACGTTATAGCAAGCTCAATTGAAAGAGAAACCGATCTTAACGCAGTAAGCTGGATAGAAACAAATGCAGAAATCCTTAATCTTCTAAACACTCAGAAGGTTTTCGTAAACGTTTTCTACATCCTTATTTACGGGATTGCTGGGTTCGGGATTGCAAATACTCTGATTACCATTGTTGCCCAGCGAACCCGAGAAATAGGTATCTTAAAAGCTATGGGAGCCTCTCAAAAAAGCATAATGATTGTCTTTCTTTTCCAGTCTGTAATTCTCGGAGCTATGGGGCTGGTTTTGGGCACTATTCTGGGTTATATCGCAACCATTGCTCTACAGAGTTATAAAATCGCAGTCCCTCAGGAGATGTATTTCGGGCTCCAGACACTTCCTCTTGAAGTAGAGCCTCTCAACTTCGTATATGCTGCTTTCTTTGCTTTCATAATCAACATAATCTCAGGTATTTACCCTGCACGGAAAGCTGCAAAGCTTGACCCCGTAAAAGCCATAGAAAGTGCTTGATACAGTCATTTTTACGGGTGTAAAAAGCGGTCTGCTGCCTGGTTTTAGCGTAGAATTGATTTATACATTTAATATTGTCTGCCTAATATTCACCGAATACCTACATACTAAAATTTGAGAACTTGCGCAGTTAATATCAAAAAAGAGTTAATAAAACCCCAACTGTTTAAATTTCAATAACTCTCAATGAGGCGCAGAAAAAGTATGACAGAAGAAAGCCCAATAATCGAGCTTAAAAACCTGACAAAAACCTATAAAAACGGGATGGAATTCCATGCTCTCGATAATGCAACTCTGAAAATAAAAAAGGGGGAATTCGTTGCAATTGTCGGGCCATCAGGTTCAGGCAAAAGTACACTTATGCATTTAATAGGCTTGCTGGATACTCCAAGCTCAGGCACTCTGCTGATAGACAGAAATGATGTAACAAATATGTCGGACGAAGAACGTTCTGAGATAAGGAATAGAATGCTTGGTTTTGTCTTCCAGTACCATCATTTGCTCCCTGATTTTACAGCTCTGGAAAATGTAATGATGCCGCTATTGATTGCTGGAAAAAAGAAGAAAGAAGCAAAGGAAATTGCCGAAAAACTCCTGAAAGAGGTAGGACTTGAAGACCGGATGGATCACAAACCCGGTGAACTTTCAGGAGGGCAGAATCAGAGGGTTGCAATAGCAAGAGCGTTAAGCTGTTCCCCTGCAATTGTACTGGGGGATGAGCCAACAGGCAATCTTGATACAAAAACGGGTGACATGATCTATGAACTGCTGAGAGAGCTGAATAAGGAGTATAATCAAACATTTATTGTAGTTACTCATAACGATGATATGGCCTTAAAAGCTGATAGAATCATCAGGCTAGTGGATGGGAAAATTACGGCTCAGTAAGAAAAGATGTGGAGAATATAAAAGGAAAGATAGTAAAAGGAAAAATAGAGAGAAAAATAATTAAAAAGGAAAGATAGTAAAAGGAAAAATAGTAAAAAGCACTTTTATTCGACAAAAAACTGTCATTGGTTTTTACAGATAGTATCGCCCTGAGAGCCAGAATTACCGGTTCGAATACCGATCACTTATTTTCACGGGTGTTGCCATTGCATTAGCAAGAATGAAAAAATGGCAACTAAAAAAGTTTACTTCGCACACAGAAAAAATGTTCAGCATCGTGCAACCAATATACATGCCACTTTTTTCAGGACTATCTTTTCTTAAAAATGTTTGATGCGAGTTTTCGCTTTATGGATGCACGGTTCAAAAAGTATCAATTAAAAGCAATTGAAACCCTAAACATAATTAAAATCCTAAAAAACAATTAAAATCCTAAAAAAACAATTGAAATCCTATAAAAACGCTTTAAGAAGAGTAGAAAGAGCCTGGAAGAGTTCCATTCCTTTTACTATAGCCCCCGATACAGTAATTCGGATTTGAATCTCTTCCAGGCAATTCTTTACTCACATACCCTACCAGTCATTTCCCCAGTCATTTCCCACTGTGTTGATCCATCCGTTTTTCTACTGTCGTCTAAATCTGTTCTCTTTGATCAGATCTCTTTTACCTGTTCTCTTTAGTTTACAATCTATAATTATTCCTAAACTTATTTAAAATAACTTATATGAAAAATTGTTTGCAAACAAAATATATTCCTATATAAAATGTTTTTTTAGCGAACAACAATTTAATATTAAATATGATTTTTATTATTTACTCAGTTTTATTAAAACATAGAAGTTTTTAAAATCAAAGATGAACTCCTGCAGGTTGAGAATGTTTAAAACAAACCGACAATACTCTGGCAGATATTCAGAAAAACTATTTTCCTGCGTACTGGAAGATATTCCGAAAAAATGTATCCCCGCATACTCTACTTTACTTATCTATTTTTGAATAACTCGTGGGACTTTTAAAAATTCCACGAATATCATATAACTTTTTAACTAGTGAATACATATGGATCCATATCAATTTTTTAAGTTGAAAAAACTAAAAAATTTTGGGCGAAATGTATAAAAAATATAAAAGTAGTAAAATCTTCATAAGATATTGTTAGCCTGGATTTCAATCAAAATATTGATACCCGTTCCTGTAAGCTGGAAAATATGTAAATAAATGGAGGACTGGGAGTCATTAATATTAGCAATTTACTCGAGAAAGCAGAAAAAATATCCGATAAATATAATGAAAAAATTATAGAAGAGCTTTCTCCACCAATCCCCAGTATTTTTCTGAGATTAGGAAAAGAGGGAACAGTTCTCTGTGCAAACAAGGAAGCTAATGCTCTTCTCGAATACTGGGGAATTAAAGAAGGGGAAAAGGTTCCTCAGGAGTTAAGACACAGTATAAAAAGAGTTCTCATACAGGAAAATCCGGAAAATCTTGAGATTCAGGCCGGGAAAACAACATATATTGCAGTACTTTATCCTTTTCCGGAAAAGGAGCATGTAAACCTTGAAGGGTTTAACATAAGTCTCAGGGTTGTTACCGAAGAAAGACTTAGTAAAAAGGAAAAACAATATCGAGCCCTGAGTAAGCTCTGCAGGATATCCTTAACATGCAAAAACGTTCAGGAGATTCTGATAGAAAGTGCCCTGATTATTGCTAAGGGCCTTGGTATAGAATTTTCCAGGATCCTGGAACTCAAGCCTGATGGAACCTTCATTCTGAGGGCAGGATATGGCTGGAAATGTGGAGCCGTAGACAGGGTTATCACAAAAGAAAAGTCTCAGGCAGAATGTACCCTTATTTTGAGAAAAACGATTATCCTGGAAGATATAGAAAACGAAACCCGCTTTGAATGCAGCGAGTTTTTCAGGCAATATGGCATAGCCAGTGGAGTAACAGTCCTGATAGGAGATATAAATAAACTTTTTGGGGTAGTGGAAGTTTACAGTAGAGAAAAGAGAGAATTTACTGAGGATGATATCTATTTTCTGGACTCTGCCGCTTTTTTGTTGTCTGAGATCATAAAACGCCTGTTCTCCGAGGAAGAGCTCCAGATTCATCAGCAAGAACTGGACGAGCTGGTCGAAAAAAAGACCCTTGCGTACATGGAAGCAAATGAGAAACTTGTACATGAAGTAATGGAAAGAAGAAAAATAGAGAATAAACTTCAGAATAATGTGCAGTTTCTTGAAACTCTACTTGATAGTATTCAAATCCCTGTTTTCCAGAGGGACCTGAATGAAATATATGTAAACTGTAATGAGAGCTTTGCCAGGCAGATTATGGGGCTTCCCAAAGAAGAGGTTATAGGGGGTTCTTTCCGTGAGTTTCAGAAAATAGTTCCAAAAGAGCTTGCAGAAATATATCTTAAGGATGACAGGAGCCTTATCGAAAAAAGGGGAAGCAACTATTACGAAACCAGGGTGGTCTGTGCCGACGGTGTGAACAGGGATTTCTTTTTCCATAAAGTCACCTACTTGGACAGCTCAGGGGAAGTAGCCGGTGTTGTCGGAATAATGCTTGATATAACTCAGCGTAAAGTAGCTGAAAAAACCTTCAGGAAAAGTGAAGAGAGATATCGGATTGCTGCCGAGCAGACAGGGCAGCTTGTGTATGATTATGATAGGCTCACAGGTAAAATTGAATGGGCCGGAGCCATTAAAGAGCTGACTCAATATAGCCTGGAAGAGTTCCAGAACTTTAACAGGAAAGACTGGGAAGTACATATTCATCCCGAGGACCGCAAGGAGATAATTGAAAAGCTTGAAAAGTACAGGGAAGGAGGAGAGAGATTCGTTATCGAGTACAGATTCCGAAGAAAAGACGGAACATATCTGTATTTTGAAGACAGCGGGATTTTCCTGAAAAATGAACAAGGGAAATTTTACAGGGATATTGGGGTAATGAAAGATATTACATGGATAAAACTCTCATCAAAAAAGTTGGAAGAAAGTGAAGAGCGGTACAGATCCTTTATTAAGAATTTCAGGGGTATAGCCTTCCAGGGAGATATGAATTTCAAACTCATTCTTTTGGAAGGATGTGTAGAGGAAATTACAGGATACCGGAAAGAAGACTTCACCGCCGGGAAAGTAAACTGGCGCAAGATTGTTCTTCCTGAAGACTGGAAGAAACTTGTTAATAATAATGAAAGGCTAAGGAATGATCCACTACTTTTCATAGAGCACGAATATCGTATAAGGCACAGGGAAGGAAAAATAAAATGGGTTCGTGAGATTGTCCAGAATATTGCGGACCCTAAAGGCAAGAAAAGAATCATGCATGGTGCAGTTTACGATATAACCGGGCAAAAAGAAGCTGAAGAATCTCTGAGGAAAATAGAAGAAATCCGTAAAAAAGAAATCCATCACCGCATAAAGAACAATCTCCAGGTTATTTCCAGCCTTCTGGAACTGCAGGCTGAAAGATTCAGCGAAAAAGAAGTCCTTGAAGCTTTCCGTGAAAGCCAGAATCGGGTCGCCACAATGGCTATAATTCATGAAGGGTTGTACAGGTCAAGAAATAGCGAAGCTCTCGATTTCTCGGAATATCTTCAAAAACTGACTGCAGATCTTCTTCGCTCATATACTGTCAGAGGCGATGTCAGGATGCAACTGGATGTTGAAGAAACCTTTCTTGGAATGGACACGGCAGTTCCTCTGGGGATAATTATTAATGAACTTGTATCCAATTCTTTGAAACACGCTTTTCCTCAGGGCAGAAAAGGAGAAATCAGAATAAAACTCTGCAAGGCTGAAGAGAATGTAAAGAATAAAAGTATAAGTAATATCACCAATAATATTGGTGCAAAGAGCTCAGTTAATAAAAATAGTCAATATTCGCTGGTAGTTTCGGATAATGGGTTGGGTTTTCCGGAAGACCTTGATTTCAGGAATACTGGTTCTCTGGGTCTACAGCTTGTAAACATTCTTGTTGAACAACTGGAAGGCACAATTGAACTTCAAAAAGATTCAGAAACTACCTTCAAAATATTATTTAGGGAAGACAACTGATTATCCGGAGGCTTATCCGATATCAAAGGGGAGATATAATGAAAAAAGCAAAAATTCTGGTTGTCGAAGACCAGAATATAGTGGCTCTTAATATCAGAAACAAACTGAAAAATCTTGGTTATACTGTGCCGGGTACTGCATCCACAGGAGAGGAAGCAATAAGAAAAGCAGAGTTGACGAATGCAGACCTTGTTTTGATGGATATCATGTTAAAAGGTGAGATGGACGGAATTGAGGCTGCTCGTGAAATCAAAAACCGGCTCCGGATTCCAGTACTCTATCTTACCGCCTACACTGATGACGAAACTCTTGAGAGGGCAAAAACGACAGAGCCTGCAGGATATATCTCAAAACCTTTTAAGGAAGAAGACCTGCACAGCAATATCGAAATGGCACTTCACAAGCACAGAGCCGAAAAAGAGGCTGAAATAGAAGCTGGAAAAGAAAATGAAAAGATTCCTGAGTAAATGTTTCACTACATACCGGGACCTGTCATATCTCGATAAAAACTTTCGAGTAAATTCTTACTGGACACAGAGAATTTGAAAACCAGAAAAAGTAAAATTGAGATTTGAGAAAATAAGCAGAGAGAATAGTCTCAGCCACTGGTAAAAGAATCCTCTGAATCCTTTTATATATAGTCACGCCTGTAATTGTTGCAACAAAAATCTCATTGTATCTCATTTGGGCAGTTGCATTATTTAGACCCGTGACTATAAAAGACAAAAGCACTATTTTGCTTCACCTGTAACGTTAAAACTAAGAAAGTTTTTTCTTCAAAACGGTTTCTTTCACTAAAAACGTCTTATCTACCTCTTTTTGAATCAATGAAACCCACTAAAAGCTGAAAGTATGCCAGCGCTCATTATTTGGAATATACGTCGTCTAGCAACCTTTGAGCCGCAACCTTTGGGCCGCAACCTTTGAGCCGGTTGATCACGCCTATAGGGTTTGGGGATAAGATCTTCAAACTCAAACGTTTCTTGGGGTTTTCGGTCAAGCCTTTTTTTAAAAGGGTTGCGGGCAACAGTAACATTAATAAAAAAAGAGTTTATAATAACTGTATAATTTTTGGTGGTCATACGTAAACCTGAGAGTAAGGAGATTGGGAGTTTTATTACTCTGCAACTTATCTAGCTTATAGCCTGCAGTTATTTCGTTAAAGGGGAAAATCGAGATAACATGGTGCAGTTTTAGAGATGCGTGACTTTGAACATATAGTTCTGAAGAAACGCGATTTTAGAGATGTTAAAAAACAGTAAATGAACAAAAGATAAAAACATAACTCAAAAAATACAAAAGATGGATGAATAAATGGGCAAAGCAAAAATTCTGGTTGTTGAAGACCAGGCTATTGTGGCCCTGAACATTAAAAACCGGCTAAAAAATTTAGGGTATTCTGTTCCGAGTGCTGTGATTTCAGGGAAAGAGGCAATAAGAGAAGCTGAGCTTACAAATGCTGATCTGGTTTTGATGGATATTATGCTAAAAGGGGATATGGATGGAATTGAAGCGGCCCAAATTATTAAATCACGCTTTGGAATACCCGTAATTTACCTTACTGCCTGTACGGATTTTGAGACCCTCGAACGAGCAAAGCTAACAGATCAAGAGGAATATATTTCGAAACCTTTCAAAGAAGAGGACCTATGCAAAAATATAGAGGCCACTCTTCTTAAAAGTCAGTCAAAAAAGAACAAATAAGGGAGTTTTTAGAGTTCAAGTTAAAAGTTATAAAGTTAAAACTTATAAAAAGTAAAATTGAAAGCTATCAAAATTAATTGAAAGCCTTTAAATACTAATGAAAGTTACTAAAACTAATAGAAAAATTCATCACTTTTTTCAGAGTTTAAGTACTTTTGCTGCTTTCATAGCATTGAAAACCATGGTCTCAATATCCATTTTTTGTTCTTCAGTTACGACAAGGTCATAATTTGCTCCTATTTCAGGTCGCTCAGGCACAGCAGTGCAACTGCCTGCGGGTCGACTGGAAATATCATAGGTTCCGATTTTGCGAGCAATGTCTATTATCTCTGTCTTATCAAAGGCAATCAAAGGATGGTAAATAGGTATAGCAAGCTGATATATTTCAGCATACATATTGGCAGCAGTCTGGGAAGCTACCTGCCCCAGGGAAGAACCGGTAATAATTCCGTTTGCACCTTCTTTTTTCATAACCTCATAGGCTTCCCTGTACATCATGCGTTTGCAGAGAAGACAGGTATTTTTTCGGTTGCAGATGTCGATAAAGGTCCGAAGATTGGGGCCATGAGGAAGTTCATAAGTCTTAAACTGATGCCCTGGAGCCCACTTTTGGAGCTGACGAATACATTCAAAAGCACGTTCTCTTGCGGCATTCTCGGCATAGGGCGAAGTATTGCAGTATACCGGAATAATCATAACTCCGCGTTTCATCATAAGCCAGGCTGCAACCGGAGAATCAAGCCCGCCGGACATTAAAACAACCATACTTCCCTGCGTGCCGAGAGGAAGACCTCCTACCCCTTTGAATGTTTCCAGGTAGACGTAAGCGAGATTTTGCCGCATTTCGACGAAAACTTCCTTATCAGGAGAACTCAGGTCAACTTTAGGATGCTTTCCTTTTTTTTCCAGAGCACTCCAGACGGCATCTCCGCAGGTTCTGCCTATGTCAACCGAAGAAAAAGGATGGTTTCCGCTTCTTCTAGCCCTGACCGCAAAAGATTCGCCTTCTAAAACCAGGTCCTTAGCCAGGGTAGCACATACACTGGCTGCACTCTCAAGAGTAGGCTCAGTTTTCAATGCAGGGGAAGTAGAGACAATTCCAAAAACGTCAGCAGCTGCTTTAGCCGCACGGAAATCCATAGTCTCGATGAATATTCGGCCCCATTCCCTACGTATCTGGGAATATGGAATATCTCGAGAATCCAGCATTGCCGCAATATTCTTCATAAGAATTTTCTCATACCAGTTTCGAACTCCTGTACTTTTAAGGGCTAGCTCGCCATACCGAATTATGACTACATTAGATGAAATATCAGGCTTTAAAGAAGAGGAGTCGGAGCCAGGGTTATCTGGGTTTTCGATATAATCTTCCGGTGTATGCTTGTTTTCTCTCGAGGTATGGGCATCAGCCTTAGGCTTTGCTTCGATCTCATTGGAATTATCTGTCATGGATGATTACGGTTATGATGGCATGAAGTTTAAAACTTTCAGGATAAAGAATTTTATTTGCAAAAGTGGGAGAGTTAATAAGCCAGAAGAACAAAGTTAATAAAAAGCTAACAAACTAGAAAAAATAATAAGCCAGAAAAAAGTTAAAAACCAGGGCAGTTGCAATAATATATAGGCAAATCGTACCGGTATGCATCTAGCTGCATACCGGAAAAGGTTTCTGATTTTCAATTTTCAGGAATCCGAGTTTTATCCGGGCTCCGTAATACTCCTTGGTTCTGTAACACTCCATTCTTCACTGCTATTTTCTCTTCACTCATCAGGTTCGGGAACATACCAGTAATGTGAATCCTCACTTTCCTGTTCATCATCAAGCTCCGAATCTTCACTTTCCTGTTCATCATCAAGCTCCGAATCTTCACTTTCCTGTCCATCACCAAGCTCCGTAGTATAGCTGCTATTATTTTCCGGGCTGTCAGAGGGTTCAGTTATCTTTCCTGATTGAGAAGGTGCAGTCGTGTTTGTAATTACATTTCCTGATACATTTTCTTCTCCTCCGTACCATCTTGAAGGCAGGGAGTAATTCAGAGTGCTATTATAATACTCAGGAAGGAAGAACTTAGTTCCTCTTTCCTGCAGAGCGTCCACAAAACCGGAATCGAGCTCATCTAGTTTTGCCTTGCATGCAGCAGCTTCATCTAATTTCTTTAGAGTATAAAGTGCAAACCGTTTATTGTAAAGGGCCGAAGGTGAGTTCGGGTTAATTGCAAGGACATTGTCATAACATGAAACTGCTTCTTCAGTTTCTCCCATCATGTTATGAATGTATCCTTTGTTATACCAGGCCGTAATACAATCAGGTTTAAGCTGTACTGTTTTGTTGAAACAATTAAGGGCTGCTTTATTGCTGCTTAACGTGAGATAAGTGCATCCCTGGAAATACCAGGCTGTAACATTATCTGGGCTGTATTCCAGAGCCTTATTGTAACAGTCAATAGCTTGCTGGCATTTTTCCAGCTTGTAGAGCGCAAAGCCTTTGTTATTGTAGGCATGCACATTGCCCGGGTCCAGTGCAAGAATTCTATCGTAACAGCCTACTGCTCCCTCAAAGTCTCCGCTGTTCTCCAGAGCTTTTCCCTGTTTGAAAATTATCTCCCTGTTGCCCGGTGAGATTTTAAGTATTCTCTCATAACATGCAGCACTTTCCTGATACCTGCCAAGTGCCTCAAGTAAAGAGGCTTTCTCAGCCAGGACCTGGGAATTTCCAGGCTGAAGCTTAATTATTTTATCGTAATCTGCCAGCGCGTCATCGGATTTATTGGATTTCGATAGATCAAGAGCCCGACTTCTAAGAACCTCAAGGTTTTCAGGATCAGATTTGAGAAGTGTAGTGTAACAGGAGATTGCCTCGTCATACCTGCTCAGATTCGAGAGGGCAAGACCTTTCCCAAGGAGGGCATCTGAGTTGCTGGAGTTTAGAACAAGCAACTGGTCATAGTAACTGACTGCTTCTTCAAGCTTTCCAAGATCACCTACAGTAGAAGCTATCCCGTAAAGAGCTGTACTTGAATGTGGGTCAAGGTCCAGGGCTTTCCTGTAGCATTCCAGGGCTTCCTCACTTCTGCCTAACCTATCAAGTATCGAGCCTTTTTCATACCAGACCTCGGCACGTGCAGGATTAATTGTAAGTGCCGTATCATAAGAAGTAAGTGCATCGTCGTACATTCCGAGTTTACTGTAGATTGAGGCCTTTCCATACCATGCAGCATCGTAACTGATCTCGGGACTAAACAGGTTCAAATCTTCGGAAGGCTCGGCATGGTCTTCTGGGCTTGAGTATTCATAGTTCAGAAGATAAGCCCAGAAACCTCCAGAAAGCACCTGGGCAGGATTGGCATCTGCACTATTGTTTTTAACGTGCTCTGATACTGGAGTTTCTGTTGAGTCCTGTTCCATGTTTTTGTTCAACTTAAAGCGTGCAGCCGAATATTCGGGATCGATCAGAAGAGTCTGGTTATAGCATTCTGAAGCTTCTTCATGTTTTCCGAGTTCGTCAAGAACAAGTCCTTTATTGTACCAGGCAACTGCACTGCTGGGCACAGCCCCAAGGACTTTGTTGTAACATGTGAGTGAACTTTCGTATTTTCCAAGTTTTGCCAGGGCAAAAGCTTTACCAGCCCAGACAAGGGTATAGTTTTCGTCAATATCGAGAGCTTTATCATAGCTTTCTACTGCATCTTTATAGTCTTTGATTTTTGAAGAGTCTAAGCCTTTCTGGTACCAGACTTTAGCATACCTGGAATCCAGTTTTAGGGCTCGGTCATAGCATTCAATTGTTTCTTCATACCTGCCA
Source organism: Methanobacteriota archaeon (assembly GCA_023399215.1). Lineage (GTDB taxonomy): Archaea > Halobacteriota > Methanosarcinia > Methanosarcinales > Methanosarcinaceae > Methanosarcina. Next base: position 59,347 of record JAEWQJ010000026.1, on the reverse strand, counting down.
AGCCTTTCAAGGTCCAGGCCTTTCATATACCAGACAACAGCATGTCCGGACTCGGTTTCAAGAACCTTATCATAACACTCAATCGCAGATTCGTATTTTTCAAGCTTATCAAAAGATAGGGCTTTCTCGTACCAGATCTTAACTGTAGATGACTTAAACTCAGGACTTTCAGGATAAGACGGAAGTGCAGTATCGTAAACGCTTAGCTGTTCGAGTGAATCACTTCCGATTTCTTCAACCTGAATTCCTGTGTCCGGGTTAAGCGCCTTATCATAGCATTCTATTGCAGCGTCATACTGGCCGGTCTTATTAAGCAGAGAGCCTTTACTATACCAGGCCTCGGAATTGCCTGGATTGTAGACCAGAACCTCGTCATAACATTGAAGAGCTTCATCATTTCTCCCGAGCTTTTCAAGGCATACACCCTTTCTCTGTAAAACATCAAGGTTTTCAGGCTCTGACAGAAGAACAAATTCGTAGCAAGTAAGCGCCTCATCATAAATTCCCATCTTTTCAAGGTTCACACCTTTATTATGCCAGGCGTTTGCCATATCCGGATTAAAAGAAATTGCTTTATCATAACAGTCTATTGCAGTTTCGTAATCACCGGACTTATCAAGAACTACTCCTTTTTGATACCAAAGTTCAGCATTGTCAGGAGTGATATTAAGAGCGCTGTCAAAGCATTCAATTGCCTCAGGATACTTTTCAAGTCCGAGGTAAGCCATTCCCTGCATCTGCTTAGAGCTGGAAGAATTGGAATTCAATTTAATAGATTTGTCATAAGAGTTCAGAGTTTCCTGATTAAGCCCCAGCTGCTCAGAAGCAAGAGCTTTTCGGTACCACACTGTGGAGAGATAAGCATTGGCAGCAAAGCTTTTGTCATAGCAGTTGATAGCCTCAACGTATTTCTTTAGCTCAAGCTGTTTGTTACCCTTATTATACCAATTTTCGGAAGAGGCCGGAAAGGTCGAAAGAGCCTTCTCATAACAATTGACTGCTTGTTCATTCTTTCCCAGTTCGGCCAGAGAACGTCCTTTCCCATACCAGGCCAATGAGGAATTAGGATCGATCCCAAGTGCATCATTATAGCAGTTTATAGAGAGCTGATATTTTTTAAAATAGTATAACGCATTTCCTTTATCAATCAAGCCTTCTATAGAAGATGGGCGCTGTGCCATTATCTCATAAAGATCAGGAGCGACTTCAGTCTTTTTATGAACTTCATTCCTCTCATTGTCTTCTACAACCAGTTCCTTACCTGTAACAGCTCCTGCTATAGATAAAAAACCTGAAAAGAAATATAATATCAATGCAAGGAGAATAAAAGAACTAACAATCAAATTATTTTTCCTAACTGAGCTCATTAAATACCCCTGTTTATTCTAATGAGTTCTTATGAAGACTTTTCATGAAGAGTTTCAAACTATCATTACACTCACTATTCTGTACTGTCTCTATACCTGCGTAAGCGCGAACAATTAAAGAATAAAAGTAACTAAATAAAATCGTTTTGTATTCCACATGAATAATTTATACAGTTTAAGAAATCCGTTTCATTCATCATCACTTAATTAAAGGAGTTTATCCATATAAAATTTATGGAGTTTAAAAAGACCTACATGATCGCCATAATATTAAACTCAATAGTTATTATGGTTAGAGAAATAATAAATAGGAAAATAAAAAACATTGTGACAATAAAATAAAATTAATAAAATAATACTAAATAATAAAGACTAAAATTAATAATATAAAATCCACAATATATAATTAGCAGTAAAGGCTAAAATTAACGATTAAATTATAGCCTCAAAGCCTTCGTAGATATACGAAAATATTATACATTGAAACTCCTATTGAAAAAACATGCAGAAGGAAGACATGGACTTTTTCAAAAAATGGTTTCTGGATTATGTAGAACAATTTTCCTCTCCTGAGGTCTTTATCCAGGAAAACGTTGAGCTAAAAATCAAACATACGAAGAGAGTATGTGAAAATATCCTTTTACTTGCCAAAGCGGAAAATGTAGAGGAGAAAGGTTGCAGGCTCGCTGAAGCAATAGCTTTATTTCACGACCTGGGCCGCTTTGAACAGTTTACTAAATACAGGACGTTCAAAGACTCAGAATCTGAAGATCATGCCTTGCTTGGCGTAAAAATCCTGGAAAATACCGGAATTCTTTCCATTCTCTCTCGGAAAGAGAAAGACATAATCCTGAAAGCTGTGAAATATCATAATCGCATGGAAATTCCCGAATGCACAGAGACTACCAGAGAATTTCTTTTTTATTTACAATTGATCCGGGACGCCGATAAGCTGGATATCCTGAAGCTTGTGAGTGAAGATTATGAGAAAGACGAAGAGTTAAGGAATCCAGCTCTTGAACTCAATATTCCCGATACGCCCGGATGTTCGGAAAATATAGTTGTGGATCTCCTGAATAACAGGATGGCAAAGCTTGCAGATGTAAAAAACCTGAATGATATTAAATTCCTTCGCCTGAGCTGGATTTTTGATATTAGTTTTCCTGCAGCTTTTGCACTTCTCAGAGAACACGGTTATCTTGAGACAATTCTGTATTCAATGCCAGAGACTGAAGAAGTGCAGATGGTACGTGAACATATTGAGAGCTATTTGAACGCAGTTGAAACCAGAGACAGAATTAAAGCTGTGAATAGTTATGTCGAAAAGCAGTGAAATAGGATATCAACTAAGCCAATAGGCCTTAAAGATTATAGGTCAAGTTAAACTGAAACCTTGGTGAAGTTTTAGATAAACTGAAGCAAAAGAAAGAAGAAAACAACATATGAATATTTTAAAAATGATTTGCTGGAAGAAGAGAGATCCACTCTGAATTCAATTCTCTCTGAATTCAATCCACTCTGAATTCAATCCACTCTGAATTTATTACATATACTCCGAATTCATTACATATACTCCGAATTCATTACATATAAGTTCATTCCATGTATCTTCTACGATATTCATTGCCCAGACTTCGCCGGTAATCCGAACGAATCTGATTTTTTGACTGTTCTATAAGCATTGATTCCAGGGAATCCTCACTGAGTTCTTCCTGCTTGCTTTGATTCTCTTTCCCTACATCCGGTTTGTTTTGATCCTTTTTCCCTCTATTCAGTCTACTCTGGTCTTTTTCCTCTGGCATATTAGAACTACTCCTACATTCACTGAGTTGGAACATATTTTGCTGTAATCTACATTTTCACGTAAACTTATTTTCAATTATTTTAATAATGGCATTATTTTAATTAATAAGTCATTTTAATTAAAATATTATTTTAATTAGTAAGTCATTTTAATTAAAATATTATTTTAATTAGTAAGTTATTTTAGTCAAAGTATTATTTTTAGTTTGAGTTTTTCAGGATCTTTCTCCCTGGGCTAGAATCCGGAAAGATCTTCAGGTTTTATCAATTGCCTTGAGTCCGGAAGGCTGTTCGATGAACTCCATTTCGAGCCCGGAAATTTTGTGCAGTCTGGAGCATAAAGCCTCCATGCCCGGATTTTCAGTGGCATAGTGAGTGGCATCAATCAGGCAGAGGTCCTCATACTCGCGGAGAATATTATGCTTAAGTTCGGAAGATATAAAGGCATCAACTCTATTTGCTCTTGCAATTTCAAGGAACTCAGTTGCAAAACCACTGCCGCCGACGACCATTACCCGCCTTATCTTCTCTTTTTCTCCGGCATATATAACAGGCGTTTGCAGGGTCTCCGAGACATTGGAAGCCAGTTCAGCCGAAGTACAGGGTTCGACTTCTCCTATTCTACCGACTTCCACATTTTTGAGATTCTTTAACCCGAGCCTTGCAGCAAGCACGTCATTAATGCCTCCTTTGGCCCTATCATAATTTGTATGCATGCTGTAAAGGGATATCCCGTTATCAAGGGCAAACCTGAGGGATTCAGCCAGGGATTTTGAGATTTTGTTTATCGGATGGAAAATAAGGGTGTGGTGGGTAACCAAAAGATTTGCTCTCATTTCTGCAGCTTTCTTAAGCACATAAGAACTGGCATCAAGGGCAACTGCAATTTTTTCTATATTGTTTTCCAGGTTGAGAATTAGCCCGATCCTGCCTTCGTCAAAACCTTCAGCAAGTTCAGGTGGTGCGATTTCTTCGAGAATTTCTACAACTTTTATAAGTTCCATGAAAAAAACCTCTGACATCCGGAAGGGACTGCTTATTTTAATTGAAACTTGAGGACTTCCTTTCTTCGTTTAGGAAGATACACTGCCTTGAAAATAAAACGACTCTGATATAAGAAGTTTATTAAATATAGCAAACAGTACAAAAAATTAAATACCTGATGTCAAGATAATTTATAGAGTTTAAAAAAATTTCTTCTCAAAACGACTTTAATACAAACCAGTCTAGACCATAACCAATCTAGACCAGCAAATTATAGAGTTATTAATTGATAGTGATTTTGACTTTAATAAGAAAGCCATAAAATTAGAGTTAGTAAATTAATGGTGAATTAGAAAAATGTAAATCATAGGGGAGTGCTGGGGCAAAATCAATGCATCGAATTGTAAAATACGGCTGGTATCATATGACTGGTATCACTCGTGAATAAACAATTAGTAATTATATATGCTAATAATTATATATAATTTAAAAAATACAAAAAGATAAAGAGCCGTAGCTATTACAGCAGCTCAAAATGCATGCTTCCAGTGCGCAGATTCGATATAAATGGATAAAATTCAAGGAAGGTAACTATGGCTAAGAAGCTTGCACTGATTGCATTACTTGCAGTTTTCTTCATTTCGGCTTTCTCAATGACCGCTCTTGCGGAAGAAGATGTCGAGTGGGTAGAGAAACTGGATGGAAAAACACTGTACTGGGGGGATACAGTAACAGTTAACGGCTATGTCATAAAGGCAGAAGATTTCAACGATAACAAACAAGTGTTTGTTTCAATCTCAAAGGATGGAGAAAAACTGAAGACCTCTCCACTTTCCGCAGGCATGGAAGTCGTATATGACGACAGGGTAAAGGTTTATGCTCATAAAGTGGACCCGAATTATGAGATTCTCAAGAAGGATGGAAAGGAATTCAAGACCGGAAACTGGAACCCTTATGCTAAACTGGATATCCTTATAAGAGGAGAGCCAGAGTTCGACATAGACGTTGAAACCAAAAAGGACACATATGATTCAAAATCTACCAGAGACAGTGCAATCGATGTCTCGATAGAGATTAAAAACGATGGAGACGCAAAAGCTAAAAATGCCATTCTAACTATTGACACAGCCGGAATGGAGGTCCTTAAAGGAAAAAAGAAGTACACACTTGGAGAGGTTCTTAAAGATGAAACTCTCGAACCTGTGAACCTTACATTGAAAGCTCCCAAACCCTGGGAAGACACTGACCTTAATATAACTGCAAAAATTACATGCGAGGATGTAAGGAACGAGAAGTATGAAGATATAGGCTTCAAAGTCATAAAAATAGAAAAAAAATGGGGCCTTGTTATTTCAAAGTTTATTACAAGAGATAATCACATGGGAAAGCCTATTCATGTCTCGGTCAATGTCAGGAACTCAGGGCTCTGCGACATAGATGATATCGTACTTGAGGATTCGATCGCTTCCGAAACTCACCTTAAGAACGACGCGGTACTCGAGAAGACCCTTTCTCTTAAATCCGGAGAAGTAGCTGAAAAAGTTTTTGAATACACCCTGATTCCTGAAAAACCGGGAGAATTTACCTTCCCAAAAACAACGGCTAACTTTATTCTGCCTAATGGGCAGAATGGAGACGCAGGTTCCAATAACTCGGAAAAGATAAAAATTTATGGGCCTGAAATATCAGTTACAAAAACAATAAACAGACAGCAACTTAATTCCGGAGATGAACTAACCGTAACGATCACTGTAAAAAACACAGGAAACGTTGATTCCAGTGTGACAGTAACCGACACTGTACCTCCTGAAGCTAAACTAATAAGCGGGGAAACCAGTTTCAAGCAGATTCTCGGAAGCGGTGGCGGTTCAAAAAAAGTAACCTATATCCTTCAAATGCATAAAGAAGGGGAAATCCATCTGCCTGCATGCAAAGCAAGTTTCCTTGACCTTGATGAATACTCAGGAGAGGTCGTTTCGGATACTCCTGTTGTTTATGTAGGAGTACCAATTTCTCTTGAAGGAAGCAGCAAGCAGCCTGAGGGAAAAACTGACTCCAATCAGGAAAAAAATGAATCATCAGCTCTGGCGCAAAATGAAGATCCTGAAGATACTCCCGGGTTCGACCCTGTCCTTGCTATAGCAGGACTTCTCGCAGTTACATGCATCCTGGGAAAAAGACGTACCTGATAAAACTTAAATTGAGAGTTTCGAACGCTCTGGGCTTTCTAGGGCATTCACCTCTTGTATTTAATAGAATCTACTGAGAAAAAAGCCTCATTCCATTACGATTCACTTTTTTCACTTTTGTCATTACTTTTCATTTTTTACATCACTTTTTTCGCTTTTTACATCGCTTTCCATTTTTTACATCACATTTCACAATTTTCATAACTATTTATATTACTTAGAAATTATTTTATCTTAGTATTTCTGCCAGTCTTCAAAAGCAATAGGTTGATAAAAGCTCTTTTTACCTTGAAATTCATTCGAGTAAAAAATAAAAATTTAATAAAAAGAAAAATAAATGTCTTTATTAATTTTCAAAATGAAAAAACGAATTATGTGAAGCAAAAAAGGGTTGAAAGTGAGAAAAGCTCAACACTGTTGTTATAAGAGATATTGCCATAGAAAAAATAAATATTTTTTCGGGAAAAAGGAAGCAAAACATGAAAGAACTCCATAACTGGATCAAAGCGAAAACTCTAGTCCTTACTCACGGAGATTCGGATGGGATCTGCTCAGGTGCGATTGCAAAAACCGCTTATCCGGATGCGTATGTGTATTTCACGAATCCTGCAAACCTTCTTGAAAAATTAGGGCTTATAAAAAATGTGAAAACCCTTATTATTTGCGATATTGCAATCGATGAAAGGAATTGCTCTGAACTTTACGCAGCACTTAGAGGGCTTGCGGAGAAGTGCAACCTTTACTATATTGACCACCATCCTCTCCCGAAAAGCTGTGAAAAAGAGAGCTGGTTCTACCATGATATAGAAGCCTGCTCCTCAGAGTTGACCTACAGGCTCTTAGAGGACCGCCTGGATAGAGATATACGTAGGATAGCAATCTATGGGGCTATTGGGGATTTCTGCGACAACACTCCATGTTTAAAGAGCTGGGTCAAAGATTGGGATAAAAGGAATCTTTATTTCCAGGCAGGAACCCTAACCCAGGCCATTCTATATAAAGGAAGGGATTACGAATTCAAGAGAAAACTTCTTGAACCCCTCTCAAAGGACATAATTCCTTCAAATATTCCAGAACTGCTTCAGCTTGCCAGAGAAGCTGCAATTAACGAGGAGAGATTAAGGCTTTTTGTTAAATATAATGTGGAAGCCCTTAAAAATAGTGCATATATTGTAAATACAAACAACTCTATTTCAAAGGCAGCGATCTACGCAGCCTCTTACGGCAGGCGGGAAGTAGGGATTGCAGCCGAATTCCGTGAAAGAAAAGGAGCTTATGACCTCAGTATCCGCTCCAGGGGAGAGGTCGACGTAAACCATATTCTCCGTTCAGTCGCACCAAGATTCGGAGGAAGCGGTGGTGGACATCCCTTTGCGGCAGGCGCTCGAATTCCTGAAGATTCCCTTAATGCATTCCTCAGAGCTTTTGATAAGGAACTGGGAGAAGTACATGGGTAAAAAACCGAGCGCTACTTGACTAAAACCGTTGATTCGCAATCGTCTAACCGGTTTATCACACCGCTGCATGAGATTTTCGATCAAGTCTTTTTTGAAAAGGCTTGCAAGCAAACAGTTTTTTGAAAAGGCTTGGAGGTAAAAAACAATGGAAACCAGTAAGACTGCAGCTGAAAGCGGGGTAAGTTTTGAGATTATTTTTGTAGGCCGTTCAAACGTGGGCAAATCCTCGTTGCTAAGGGAACTCTTCGGAGCGAAAGTAAGGGTTGGAAAACGACCTGGAGTTACCTTACGCCCTGCGCACGTCCAGGTCTCGGACCTGCTTATCACAGATATGCCTGGCTTCGGCTTCATGAGTGGAGTAAAAGACCGAAAGCAGGACATCGTAAAAGACAAAACCGTGCACTATATCGAAGAAAATGCCGAAAGGATCAAGCTCGGGGTGCTTGTAATAGACAGCCTGTCTTTCCCGCAGATAGTAGACCGCTGGGACTCAAAGGACCAGATTCCGATAGACGTTGAAATGTTTGATTTCCTCAGGGAAGTCGGGATTGACACCATTATTGCTGCAAACAAGATGGATAAGGTAAAAGAAAGTGAGTACGATCCCCTTCTTGACGAGATTGCAATTCGACTCGGGCTTGAGCCTCCCTGGCAGAACTGGAAGCATATTATAGCTCCTATCAGTGCCAAAAAAGGAGACATAAAAGCTTTAAAAGGTCTGCTTCGGGACAGGCTGCACGAAATGAAAAGAGATGACCTGTTCAAGTATGTTTGATTTGAAAAAACTCGTCATAAGGCATATTGTCATAAGGCATATCGTCATAAGGCATAATTGCCATGTAAATTCGCGTCTGAGTGGATCTTATAATACTCAAAAAGCCTTTCTCCCCACTCAATAGCTTTTGGATCAGAGCTAAACAAACCTGTAGTTATGTCATATTCAATACCGCTTTTCTTGTATAGGCTTAAGGCCAGGCATTTATCCGTAACAATTAGCCCCATTTTAAGGTCTTCGTTCTTAGATTTTAACTGAAAATTTTTATAATTTTTCAGTATCTTCAGTTTTTCTGCATAAGGAGACTGTTTTAATTCTTCTGCAACATGAAGAGGAACTATAAGCTCAACAGGAATTTCTTCTTTTACTCTCTCCTAGATGGAATCAGCATATCCTTCAGTTATTACGGATGATATGCCGTATATAATCAGCATTTTTAATTATTTTTAACTGGTTGCTGTAGACATTAAAAATTTTTGTCCTTCTATCATAGAGAACTTTAGAATTGTAAAGACATCCAATTTCTTTTAGCAATGGAATGGGAATTCTCTCTATGTAATGCGTAGACCAGAAATATTTGAATTTATTAACTGTCCCAACTGTTGCAAAAGAATCCGCAACTCTTGCGAGTTTTATCTAATAGTTTTATCTAATATCTCAAAGGACTATTAATATTAAGTAATACTATGCTAAAATGAAATCATAAATTAAGCATCTAGTTTGATAGTTTAATAATCTGGTTAAAACCTTTACAATTTATATAATTTGTTTTACTAGTAATTAATGGAGTTCAAATTTACTCTACAGGATCCATTTGAACTATATATGCCCGGAGGTATAGGTGGGAAATTTTTCATGATGAAAAAATCTATTTATAAAATATTGTTTATTGTCGTTATTATTGTTTTTCTGATTATCGTAGTACCCTCAGTACTGTTTACACCTGCGCACGTCAAGTCGAATATGTCAATTGATAATGAAACACCTGTTGAAGAACAACAGATAGCTGGTTTATTTATTGAATTTGAAAATGGGACTACTGAGCAGGAAGTTAAAACTATTCTTGAAAATTCCAATATACCTGTAAATTATAGTATAGATTACAATACTGACATTAGCTCAGGAAGGAACTATGCAAAAGTAGAAAAAGACAAAAAAACGGCTGTAGTAGATGAATTTAAGAAAGGAGAAAAAATTCCTGAACCTGGATTTCCTCCTGATATCAAAAAAGGAGATTATTACATAATTGTATCCGAACAAGGTTTTGAAAACGAAAATTTTCTTAATGTGATGAAAAAAAATAATCTTGAAGTGAAAATGACAACTATATGTTATGTTTCTTTTGGAAATGAACCAAAAAATTGGATCCCAGAGAGTGACGCAATCAGGATAAGAAATGAGCTTGAAGCAAATGAAAAAGTCTTTATTGTAAATTTTGACGGTGCTGCATATTAAGATAAGTAATGATTTGACTTCTAGAATGAAAACTAAAGCTCTGGACTAAGGAGAACCTCTTTCTGTGAGCTGTTACAGAGTATAAACGGAGCTAAACATGGGGAATAAGGACTTCCTTTTAATTTTTTGACTATACAAATTATTTGATTTTAGAGGGAGTATAAATATTAAAAGTCGCCAAAAAATATTCATCTTTTTAGGAATTCTAATACTGATTTTGCTGAATTATTTTGTCGTTTTCCCATATTTGTTAGTTGGCTCTCCTGAGCCTTTGTTTTATATATATAATAATGATCTCCAGAATCATGAGGTAACAGTTGAAGTATTTGATTCGTATAATGAATCTATATTCAAAGGAACTTGTGAACTATCTCCTGACGAGCAAATCGCACAGCCGAAATCATTCTGGCTATTGCTGAGATGGTCAATGCCATGGTCTAAAGGAAAATATACATATTTTGCAGAGGGGGAGTATGAATTTAAAGTTATTTTAGATGGCGAAACTACGGACACCTGCAGAACACTGCCACATGCCTGGAGTTCTGTAGTGATACATATAAATAAAACAAATAATTCCAATTCTCCAATGCGTATAGGAGTAATAACAGTTTAATTTTCAAGATAGGGATGCTTGAAGAGGATTATATGAAATCAATGACAAAAGCTTTAATGATTATTTCTTTTGGAATTCTTGCACTATTTCTGGTTTTCTTTTTAATGATTTATCAGCCTGGAGCAGGTATGTATGTTCGCGCAGATAAACTTCAGAACCCACCAGAGAAATATGTGGAGTTCAGTTTAGCAGATATCGAGAAATATCCCTATGTCCAAGAAGCAGTAGAAAATTCAGGAAAAGAAATTAAGCTCCCTTTCGATAACGACGAAAAAATGACAGAATTTTCTCATATTATGCATGATAACGAGACTGAATATATAAAACTGAATAATGAGTATTATCGGATACGTTATTATTCTTCAGATTAATTAGGCCGTTAAGAATTGCTGAAAACCGTAAGCCTGAGAGTCTCTCTTCTTTTTTTCAAACAAGGAAATCGCACTATTTTTAGATTTGATCAATGACTCAACCTAACGACACAGGCACTGCAGATGGTTTTGATTGACCACATGATAGTATAGTTCAGCATGAAATCTCACATAATTTAAATGCCGATGAAGGAAGTTACTTAAGCATCACCATCCTGCCAAATGTATAATGAATTATGTTTGTGCTCTACAGGGCACGAATAATGGTGTACTTCCTGCCGTAATACTGTAGATTGAGGAAAAGATGGGAAACAGACATTGACAAAGAAGTCCCTTTCTCTAACTAAAAAAGAAAATAATTACCCAGATAGGGAAGACAAAAGTTTTAAGCTATTTTAAAAAGAATATTTAAAAGGTCATGAGATTGCCGAAAAAAGAAACGGCAACCGCAACCTTTTACAGCCTTTTCAACTGCTGGCTATATACCTTTCCAATTCTCTGTATCGTATCGGCTCCTTCGGGATCTTTATCGTCCCGGATGCGGATAAAGCGCGGGAAACGTAGCGCAAAGCCCGAGTCATAATTGGGACTTTTCTGGATTTCCTCAAAGGCGATTTCCAGGACTATCTTCGGCCGGATTGCAAATATACCGCCTGCCTCTCCGCCTTCCATGAGCCCGGAAAGTATCTCTGTGAGCTCTTTTAGCTGGTCATCGGTTAGGCCTGTACCCACTTTACCGATCTGGAGAAAACGCAGGTTTTCTGGGTCATAACAGGCAACCGTATAAGAACCCAGGAGGTTTGCACGTCTGCCAAAGCCCCACTCGGCTCCTACGATTACAAGGTCAAGGGTTTCCATAAGAGGTTTTTTCTTAAGCCAGTTTTTGCCACGTTTACCAGGAGAATAAAACGAATTCGGATTTTTGACCATAACTCCTTCATGCCCGGCATCTAAAGCCTCCTTATAGATCTTCTCTATAAGTTCGAGGTCTCCGGTTATCACCTGTTTATCCACGGAGATGGACTTTGAATCCTCAACCGAGCTTTCCACGCAGGACTCAAGTGCTTTTCGCCGCTCAATCAGAGGCAGGTCAATCAGCGTTTTTCCGTTTAAGTACATTATGTCAAAAAGGTTTAGCTGAATAGGGATGCCAAGGGCTTTTTCTTCCACATCGTACTTGCGACGGAAACGTTTAAGGATCTCCTGAAATGCCCTGGGCTTACCATTCTCGTCCACTGCGACGGCTTCTCCGTCAAGGATTGCGGATTCGGCCTTTACATGTTTGCGGATTATCTCTACAAGGTCAGGGAGTGAACTTGTGACATTTTCAAGCTTTCGAGAGAAAAGCATAACCGAATCTCCAGCCTTATGGACCTGGACTCTTGCTCCATCGAATTTCCATTCGATCGCAGCCTCTTTCATTTCCTTTATGTCAGCAACTATGTCAGGACTGATCTGTGAGAGCATCATCTTGATCGGGCGGTTGATTTCAATCCCGAGACTTTCCAGGGCTTCCGCTCCGCCTTCCTTGGCAGTTGCAGCGACTATCCCCAGGTCATTCGTAACCATAAAGGCGTGCTCAACAACATCCGCGGGCACGGAAAAAGCTTTTGCAATTGCATCCCTTACAACGCCTTCTCCGACACCTATGCGGAGTTCCTCAAGCGCAAGCCTGGAGATATATTTTGCTTCCCTTGGAGTCGAGGAAGTAAAGAGGAACTGAAGATTCTTTATCTTAATGTCCTGTGAGCCTTTTCCTGAGGCTTCGGAGGCAATTTTAAAACGGTTATAAACTTCGGTTATTGAGAGTTCGGGCTGTTCTTCGAAAAAAGAGGAAAAAGTAACCTGATTTTTCCTTTTCTCCTTGAGGATCAGAAGGGCTGTGTCCCCTATATCTCCGGTAGTCCGAATAAGAGATTCTATACTTTTTACTGGCATTCCGGAGGCTTTGGAAAGGGAAACATACAGCAGGCTAGTGCCAATTCCCAATTGTTCTCCGCTCCAGGCAGGAAAAACCTCACTCATAATAAAATGAGTTGCAATGGGCAGCTCTTCAACATCAACCTTTTTAAGAAGGTCAGCAACCCTACTTGTAGTATCAATTGTACTCGAGATTTTTTCAATCGCCTGGCAGGTTTCTGCAAATTCCCTGAAACTTGTCATGATCAACGCAGCTTTTTAATTTTATTTTTCCGAATTCGGGACAAAACCTGAATTCTTAACCTGAATTCTTAACCTAAATTCTTAACCTGAATTCTTAACCTGAATTCTTAACCTATCAATTTTCATAAATTGCAATCAGATCGCTGAGAATCGCACTTGCAGTTTCAATTGGGCCTGCACCCTTACCTGTAACCGTAATTTCTCCTGCAAGTTCGGTTTCTACCGACGCCACATTCAGCGTTCCTCCGACTGCAAGGGGATGGTTGATAGGTACAAGTCTGGGGGCTACATGAATTCTTTCCCTGCTGACTTCCCCTATAAGCTTGATCACATGCCCTTTTTCATAAGCCATCTCAAGGGCTTCAGGCGTAACTTTCGTGATTCCCGTAACCTCAACGTCACTATAAGTAGCATCAAGTCCGAAAATTGCGTTGGCAAGAATAACGAGTTTGCAAGCAGTATCAATTCCTTCCACATCATATGTAGGGTCGGTTTCAGCAATACCAAGCTGCATGGATTCGGCAAGAATGTCATTGTAACTTGCCCTTTCCTCCAACATTCTTGTCAGGATATAATTACAGGTCCCATTTAGAATTCCTTTGATACTTTTAACCTTATTGCCTGCAAGCACCTCGTTTATCAGGTTGATAATGGGCATTGACCCACCGACGGTAGCTTCGAACCTGAAATGAGAACCTGCTGCCTTTGCGGCTTCCATGAGTTCTCTGTACTTAAGGGTAAGAGGCCCTTTATTGGAGGTAATAACATCTTTTCCGGTCTTGAAAGCCGCAAACATATTCTGCAAACCTGCCCCGCCAGTTAGTATATTCGTCGGGGTAGTCTCGATTACAAGATCATGAGCTACGGATTGGATAACCTCGACTCCAGAGATATTCTCAAGAGCTACCGTTCCGTCTGTCCTCTTCCTGGCGAGGCAGTCGGCAAGATCTACCCCGTCAGGATTAATAGTTGCGCCCTTTGAGTCCACAACAGCAACCACTTTTACTTCCAGCCCGATACTTTCCAGATACTCTTTTTTCATAAGGAGTACTTCAGCCACGCCCTGTCCGATTGCACCAAACCCGAGAATGGAACAGCACACTGTTTTCATGTTTTCAAATCTCCTAAAACTATTTTTCAGGCCTGGATATCAATTGGAAGAACCATAAGCAGGTCTTTTTTTGCCGAGACTTCTTTGAGAATAGCGAGTGCCCTGTGCAAATCCTCTTTACCAACAGCGTCGACTTTTATGAGGGCTGAGGAGAGCATATTGATACCTGGCATAGAGAGGGAAAGGTCTACAACCTCAGCAAACCCTGTCCTGTCAATCTCATCAATCGTATCCTGGATCCCTGTATGGACCACATGCCCTATGAGCACTACATTTATGCTTTCCCTGAAGCGGTGTTCACCGACTCTTACAACTCGAATTCCGTTTTCTTCAAGTTTAGCCTTTATTGTCTCAATGCTTTCAGGCCTGGTTTCAAGTACAAGCTGTACAGGTACTGTTTTTCGTGGGGTTCTTTTCTGATGGTGATGTACTACTGTTATCAGGTTAGCCTTACATTCCGAAAGGGGCTGGAGGGCTAAAAGCATCTGCCCGGGTACATCTTTTAATTCAATGTCCATGGAAACTCGCATGTTGTCCCTCGTACATTTTTTAATAATCCCTTGTGCGATTTAAATAAGAATGATTTAAATAATAATTTTACCCGTATAAAATGTTCATTCACGCATTATTAAACAGCTTACTGTCAGGTTGAGGTGGTATATCAGGATATCCGGCTTTAATCAAGTCATCTAGCCTCTGGAACCTGAATTTTATAACCCAAGCTTCAAATACGTCTCCGCACAGAGCAGGGTTTTATTACTCAGGTTTGCGATCAGGACATTTATATCGGTAAGCAATTCTGGGCATAAGAGATAAAAAGGGTGCTCAAATATACCGCACACTCTATTGTTAACCATTTCTGCTGCTTAGTCAATGAATTCAGTTATATAGTTTACTGTTTACGATCCTACAAAAAAACTTTAGGGTACAGCATCTGCTTATTCCTTCTTGCTTTCATGTTTGGTCTGCTTGGAGATATGCACATCCGGAATACGGATTATATTTCCTCTTCCTTTTTTGAATTTCTCAATTAGCCCGCGCTCCTCAAGGTCCGAGAGCATAAGACTGACTTTGGACTCCGAATAGGGGGATTTTTTTCGCAGTTCTCTCTGGGTGATTCGGTTTCCACTAGCCCGGACCATTTCCAGAAGTTCCTTGAGATCTTCTGGAAGATTGAGCTTCGAATGTTCCTTATTTTCAGAACTCGATTTATTAAGCTTCTTCTCATGGAAAGGAGAACTCAATATATTCTGAACCTCTTCTGTATGCTTGTTCTGCTGTATAGACTTGTCAGTACTGGATGTTCCTTCTGACTTTTCAGCAAACTGCTCAGAGCTCAGTTCCGAAGTTTCAATAATGTTTTCGGCTGAATCGGTTGTGGTTTCGGTTGAATCGATTTCGGCCTCTTCAGAAAATATTTCGTCCTTTATGGGGTTTTTAGGCTCCAACATATATGGTTCTCGGTGACCTTCAGGAAAATAAATCTTTGCCGATTTTCGATGTTTCTTTCCTAAAAGGTAGGCTGCTAATAGCAGGGCTAGCAGCAGGACTATAAGAACTAGGAAAGCAGGAGCTAAAACGGCATAGCTAGAGTTTGCCTGAGATACAGGCTCTGTCTCTTCATAATCCAGATAAGGAACTTCAAAGTTATCCTGATCCAGAAGCTCTTCATGAGAAGGCGGAAAAAGGAGGAGATCATGTATATACTCTCCTTCACCTGTGATTACAACCTTCTCCTGAGCCGTATAAACGACCTTGTTTCCTTCAAGATAGCTGGCATTTATTGTATAAATTCCGGGGGTTAAGTTGAAAGAATACTCCGAATCCGTTGCAATAACGTTCTGTTCCGGGGTAGAATTGATTTCCACAACTGAGTTATTAAGAGGCTTGAAAGTATCCCACTCATAGACTGTCCCGTGAATTGTGGCCGCGATTGCATTTCCCTGAAAGACCATAATGAGAAAGAAAATAAGTGAGAAACTGCATAGCTTTCTAAAATTCACGAGATGTTAAATGGGTTTTTAGCATAAATCTTTTACTTTTCTTTGTAAAGTGATAATAAAAATAACGCATGCTTATTAAAGCTTTGTAAAGGAGTCAAGGAATGTATCAAGCTTGAAAGCCTATATATGTCTCTTAATAAGAGAAATTCCGAAAAGAATAATTATATTTACCTGATCATTATAACGTTGTAATAACTTCTAAAGGGAGGCAGTCAGATGAAAAAGTCAAGAATTGTTCAAGATCTGGCTTGTTTTACGATTATATTAACTTTGCTCAGTTTACTGCCAGGAGGCTCCCTCGCTGCCAGAAACTCTTCTGATCATGGAAACGGTAATCAGAACCAGTATATTGAAGATGCCCTCGTTTCATACAATGAAACTGACAACGTGGGTGAGAGCAATAGTTCTGAATCCGATGTGAAACAAGAACAGAAGAATCTCAGCACAAAAAACCAAAATAATGTCCAAAATAATGTTTCAGATTACAAGCAGGAAAGAAAACAATTAGAGGAAGAACTTCAGCTTCATAAGCAAGAGTACAATGAAGCAAAAGAAGATTTTCTCAAAATAAAGGACCGTATTCGGGCAAAAGAACTTGATCCTAACTCCGAAGAGGCTCTAAATGCCACAAAGTTCTACCTTAATGCAAGTATTAACTATATGATATCTCACCTTTCAAATGTAGAGAGCAATATGGAATACTCAAACGGGAACAGAACTGACGAAAAAGTTATTGCTATAGATGAAAAGATAAAATTGCTTGAAGTTGAGAAGGCAAATGTTGCAAACGCGTCAAGTCAGAAAGAGCTTCTGGTCGTGGTCAGGTCCGTACGTGGAGTATGGAATGATGCCGAGAAAATCAGCATTTCAAGTGCAGGGCAGACTGTAAGTGAAAAAATTGGAGAATTCCTTGAAAAATCCGAAAACCTCTCTGAAAGGCTTGGAGTAAAAGTTGAGGGTCTAAGAGAAACTGGCGTTGATACATCTGAACTTGAAATTAAACTTGCCAGTTACATTTCTTACATTAAATCCGCGCAGGAGAAGAAAGTAATGGCGGATTCCTTATACAGTAGTAAAAATGTAACCCTGAAAGATATGCGAACTGCGAATAATTACCTCCGTCAGTCCCTCAATGATATCAGTAAAGCTAACAAGTTACTCAGAGAAATTTTCGACAGGCTCAAAAATTGCGAAACCGAAGAGAATACTGGAACTGAGGTTAGAAACCTAACAAAACTTAAATGGTAAAAAAGGATAACGGAACTGAGGTTAAAAACATAACAAAATTTTGGTAAAACAACCTGAAAAACTCTAGTCAGTACTGGGGAATATAGCAGATTTAGTTAATATTTAAATATAATACCATTAGTACTGTAAATGTAACGCCGTTAATTTTAAATGTAACATAATTAATATCAAATACAACGTGTTTAATTTTAAATTTGATATACTTAAATATAATACCTTTAGTTCTAAAGGTAATATATTTAGTTCTAAATATAATCTTTGTAGTTCTAAATATACTACTTTTAGTATTAAATGTAATACGATTACTAGTTGCGAGATTAAGTGTTATTCCCCCAAAAGAATTACGATTTCTAATAAAAGGGAAAAATCTAGCTCAGGGGATGAGACTGGAAAATTTATTGAAAAAAAATTACATAATTAAGGAGGTAGAAAATGGTTAAATTCGTTCACCTGCTTGTACTGTCAGCTTTAATTATCTGGCTTGCAGGATCCGGTTGTGTCGGGAACAGTACGTCTGAAATAGAAACGTCAGGAGTAAACTCAAACGCCATCGGGGCAGGGAATGCGGTACCAGCTACAGATATGGAAACGGAACTTACACAAGCAGATATCCAGGAGGTTGATTCTGATATGGCAAATCTTGAAGACTTGCTTGAAGTGGCAAGCCCTTCAGAAGATATCGAAATTGAAGAATTGTAAAATAGAATGGAAAGAAGTGAAAAGATGCTAAAAACTGTTTTCACTTAAAAAACATCTTTTCTTTGTTTTTGATTATTTGAATTTCTTCTTCCAGCGTTTCTATCCTGGACTCAAGTTCATGCATATCTTTTTTAGTAAAAATGTCGGTTTTTGATATAGATTCCTGAATCTTCTCAGAGATTTTCTTCTCAAGATCAAGCTTCTGTTTTTTTCTTTCTTCAAGCATATCCTGGACAGCTTTTTTGCCTTCTTCCTTACTGATATCCCCTTTATCAACAAGTTCCTTTACAAGATCGTTCATCTTATCTTCGGTTATTGCCCAGAGGCCGGCTCCTATAAGCCCGAGTTTTCTGACGGATTCCCTCATGTATAAACACTCGCTTTTATAAACACTCGCTTTTAAATTATCGATATGGAAAAAGCTCACATGAAATAATTCTACATGAATATAGTTAATTGATATGTCTCCAGGGATGTATTAAAAATTCCCCATCGGAAGTAGGTAATGTCTGGCTTTGTTTGAGATGTCTTGTGCGATCTACTTTCTATGACAATTTTTTATTCTGATCTGCACTATGTAATAGTTTTAGGTTTCGATCTACTTCATATGAAAGTTTTCTGTTCTTACATTATTCGTCTGTGTTTTATATAAATGTTTTCTGATTATAGTTATCAGGCGTCTGACTTCATGTGATCTGAGCTTGAGTTCCCTCCCGATTTATATTTTTAGAATGACAGGGTTATCATTAAGAAAACTATGTATCGAGATTTTTTCTTAATTTATTTACACTTGTATCCGGTCAAAACACCGAAAACAGGAACGATCAAACGTCGCTGCGTCTGCGTGTTTAACGTTAACAAATTACTTAACCGAATGAAAATATATAAATATATTAATTGATAGTGTTATTTGGGGGTAATTCTATGGCAGAAACTTTAAAAGTCTCACCAAATATATGCGCATATCCTGACGACAAATACGAAAACCTTGAAATTGAAGTAGTTCTTCCTGGAGTGGATAAAAAAGACATTTCTTTTAAGATTACCGAGGACGGCTTTTACGTAAGAGCCAAAAAGGAAGGGGTTGAATATACGGACAGTTACGCAGTCTGCTGCCCGATAGTCCCGGAAAAAGCAGTAGCCAAGTACTCAAATGGTGTACTTAAAGTTACAGTACCTTATCAGCAGCCATTTGAGAACGCGGTAGATGTAAAAATCGAGTAAGGCAATTTGGACTCACGCAGTTGAGCCGAAGAATCAATCGAATTAGACCTCAAACAGGTTAAATCAGTATATTTTTGACATATATTTTTTTGATATATATTTTATTTTTTTGATATATATTTTATAATTAATTTTATTCAACTGCGTGAGCCCAAAAGTCTAATGTTCAGTTTCATAAAAAAAGAGGTTTTTAAATGAAAAAAATGACAGAACAGAATCTTATCAACGCATTCGGAGGAGAAAGCCAGGCACATATGAGATATTTACATTTCGGAAACCAGGCCGAAAAAGAAAAATACGATAATGTAGCCCGCTTATTTCGTGCAATTGCCCATGCAGAATATGTACATGCAGGAGACCATTACCGTGAGTTAAGACATCTCGATGGAGGATTTGTTGCAAATAGCATGGCAGCTTTTGGCCCTGGCGATTCCGTAAAGAATCTTAAGCTGGCCATTGATGGCGAAACATACGAGATTGAAGAAATGTATCCTGCATATATTGAAGTTGCAAAATTCCAGGGAGAAAAAAGAGCACAAAGAAGCTTTGAATGGTCATATGCCAGTGAAAAAATTCATAAGCAACTTTTTGAAAGGGCATTAGACTCAGTTAACTCAGGAAAAGATATTGACCTCGGTCCCGTCCAAGTTTGTGAAGTATGCGGATATACCTTTGAAGGAGAAGCACCCGACAGATGTCCTATTTGTGGTGCCCCAATAAACAAATTTACTGCGTTTAAATGAATAATTATCCTGAACCCCTCACTAACTAATGCAAACAGGCAAATTTCTTTTTCTTAAGTCCAGACTATTTTCTAAAAAGCTAAATCTGGACTAATTTTTTTACTAAAAGTCCCTCTTTTTAGAATACATTTTTCGTTTATTTTCCTTACTGGAAAGCGTCCATCATGGAAATGTAAGAGAAGAACTTGATTACAGGCATTAAAAGAGATAAATTAGTGAAAAATTTGTGAGAATGACTATTTTCACAAGCAGTTTCATGAGCATTCTTCTAGACTTAACTACCAGAAGAAATCACTCTGAAATTTTATTGTTTTTCTCCTTGCTTTCAAGCCAGTCTGCAATTCTGGGCCAGAGAGACAGTGAAATTATCATGGAAATCACAAAAACAAAAATTGAACCTGCAGCCATGTCTACATGGGTGTAGGCCGTTTCTCCTCTTGATATATTGGTTAAAAGAGCCCCTGAAAGGAAAAGGATGTCAATGACTATCGAAGTAGTGAGACTTAGTAGAAGTACTACTTTTGGCCTGTTATCTGCAGAACCGAATGTTACCATATAAATCTCCTCTATTAAATTCTCGACTGTTAATTTTACGCTATCTGCCACGTTTATTTAAGTTTGCTTCTTTTCATTAGCAGGGAATTGGTAGTCACTGAGACCGAACTGAGTGCCATAAAAGCGGCAGCAAGTTCAGGTGTAATAAGAATTCTGTAGAAGAATGGGTAAAGAATCCCAGCCGCAATGGGAATACCGATAGAATTATACCCGAAAGCCCATAGAAGGTTCTGCTTGATCTTGTTTATGGTAAGCCGGCTCAGCTTAATAGCTACGACCACATCTCTTGGATCATTTTTGATAAGTACAATTTTTGCGGATTCCATTGCTACATCCGTACCTGCTCCCATTGCAATTCCAACATCGGACTGAATCAACGCAGGAGCATCGTTAATGCCGTCACCCACCATTCCGACAAGCTTGCCCTCTTCCTGAAGCTTCTTAATTTCACTTGCTTTGTCTTCAGGAAGTACCTCTGCCAGCACTCTGGGAATACCTACCTCTTTTGCTATTGCATTGGCTGTAACAACATTGTCGCCTGTGATCATAACTACTTCTAGACCCATTTTTAGAAGCGTTTCAATAGCCTCTCTTGAGTTTTCCTTCAGGGTATCAGCAACTGCAACAAGACCAATAATTTCTTCCCCGAAAGCTACGAGCATTGCAGTTTTTCCGCTCTCTTCAAAAGCTCGCATTTCAGCTTCTAATTCTTTAAAGGAAAATCCTTCTTCTTCCATAAGTTTGCGCGTGCCAAGCAAAATTCGTTTTTCTTCAAAGTAGGCTTCTACTCCTTTTCCGGGCACGGAATGGAAATTTTCTGCTTTTCCTGGACTGATCCCCTGTTCTTCAGCCCCTTTTACTATAGCTTCCCCAAGAGGATGCTCGGATCCTCTCTCAGCTGTTGCTGCAATAAAAAGTACGTCTTTTTCCTCGTGACCTGGAACGGCAACTAAATCTGTCAGCTTTGGAGTACCTGCCGTAAGCGTGCCTGTTTTGTCAAAAACGATAGTATCAAGCTTATGCGCTCTTTCGAGAGCCTCTCCACCTTTTATAAGGACCCCGTTTTCCGCACCTCTGCCGGTACCGACCATAATAGCGGCAGGGGTTGCAAGCCCGACTGCACATGGACATGAGATTACAAGAACAGTAATGGCTATAAGCAGGGAAAATAGAAATGGGCTGATTCCACTTAGAGTTGCGGATTCCCCTACTCCATAGCGCCAGTAACCTATGAAGAACCAGAAGAAAAAGGCCAGAAGCGCAATAATATGTACTGTTACTATGAAGTTTCCGGCAACAACATCTGCAACTCTCTGAATGGGAGCTTTTGTAGTCTGCGCAGTCTCAACAAGCCTGATTATCTGGGCAAGGGCAGTATCAGCCCCGACTTTTGTAGCTCGAAAATTGAAAGATCCTGTCTTGTTAAGAGTAGCTCCTATAACGGTATCACCCGGAAATTTTTCTACAGGAATACTTTCTCCGGTGAGCATGGACTCATCTACTGCAGAACCTCCCTCAACTATAATTCCGTCCACAGGGATTTTTTCTCCAGGCCGTACAACAACAATGTCGCCAACTACTACTTCTTCGACGGGAATCTCTTTTTCAATGCCATTTACAAGGATTCTGGAAGTTTTTGCCCTGAGGCCCATCAGTTTCCTAATTGCTGCAGAGGTCTGACCCCTTGCTCTTGCCTCTAAATATCTGCCAAGGACAATGAAAATTATCAGGAAAGCTACGGTGTCATAGTAAAGGCTATTATACCCGGGGCCAAGATCAAGAAATGTTGCTGCTACACTGATAAGGTAAGCTGACCCTGTCCCTGCTGCAATCAGCAGGTTCATATCAGTTACCCCATACTTGAATCCCTTGAAAGTCCCGACAAAAAATTGTCTGCCAGGGAAAAGAAGAACGAGAGTGGATAGTATAAAAAGAACGATATGATTGGAAAGGAAATCAGGTACAAAGGACAGGAAAGGAAACATCATGCTCATGTTTCCCAGCCCGATTGGAATTCCCAGAACAAGAGCAATTATCAGGTTATTTCTCTGCCTCTTGATTTCAGCCTCTCTGGACATCTGTTCTCTGTCTTCATACTCAACAGCCTCAGTTTTAACAAATGCTCCATAGCCAATTCCCTGAACTGCGGCAATTATTTCTCTGACGGAGACGCGGGAGGAATCAAACTCTACAACTGCCTTTTCAAGCGGGAAATTCACAGATGCTGAAATTACGCCTTCAGTCCTGTTAAGGATTTTCTCGATATTTGCAGCACAGGAGGCACAGCTCATACCTTCAAGACTCAAAGTCACTGTGTCTTTTTCTACCTTATATCCGATAGATTCGATGGTTTCCCCAATTTCTTTTGGAGATATCAGTGAGGGATCAAAAATAACATTTGCCCTTCCAAGTTCAAGGTTGACAACTGCTGAGTCCACGCCTGCTTTTTTCTTCAGTACTCTCTCAATATTTGAGGCACAGGCTGAACAGGTCATACCGGAAACCCCAAGTGTAATTTCTTTCCGACCGGTTTTCAGGCCTGAGGTTTGAGGTTCCTCTTCTGCCAGTTCACAGGTTTCAGTCAGGGGACAGGTTTGAGAAGCCTCTTCAGATTCCTCGGATTCCTCTAAAACCGGTTCCGCAGTTTTTAAAGTCTCTTCTTCGACCTCTGTTGTGTAGGGAACCTCTGCCCCAGCCTTTTCCTGAGCTTCACTTTCGCTTTCTGTTGGATATCCTGCCTTCCGAATAGCTGCCTTTATGTCATCCAGGCTTACTTTTTCAGGATCAAAGCTAACCGTTGCACTTTCGGATTCAAGGTTTACGTCAACGGACTCTACCCCTTCAAGAGAAGAAATTGCATCTGCTACTCTTTTTTGGCAGTGACCACAGGTCATGTCATAAACTTTTATAGTAACTTCCATCGGATCTGCCGCCTATCCAGATTTTTCAGGACTGCCCGGCGTTTAAAAGATTTTTCCGAGCTTTTTTACAGTTTTATATTCAGTTTTAAGCAAAATAACCTGTATGAAATACGCATCAGTTATCCGGCTGTCATAGGCTACACTTATAGTTCTTTCAGGAATATTGGCATTTACTCTGGAAACCCCATAGAGGCATCCTGCCTTGCGATCTTATCCTGTAACTGCAGAAGGTTTAGTCTGTTATAAACGCAGTCTTTCCCATACGTTTACCCCCAAAGCACAATTACGTTTTTCAAACAGGTGTTTCGCCCATATGTAAAAGCTTGTACTTTTTAGTATAACTTTTTGGTATAATAACCTTTGAGACCTGTAAGAGATATTCCTGAGATATTACTTACGCAAGAATATTACATTAGATAGGTTCATATCCGGCTTCCCTGATCGCATCTTTGACCTTTTCGAGGTTTTCCTTCCCTTCTTCAAAATCAACAGTTACCTGTTTGGTCTGAAGGTTTACGTCCGCCTTCTGTACACCTTCTACAGCTTCGACTGCTTTTTTAACTCTCATTTGACAGTGCATACAGGACATGCCTTCAACTTTTATGGTTTCTTGAGTCATGGTTTCAATCCCCATTTATATATTTAAAATGTTCTTAATATAAAATCAAGCTATTAAACTTAGAGCTTCCAAGTATTAAATTCATATGTATAATTATGCAAAGATTATACAAATCATTTAATACTCAAGCTGTATCATTATGGTTTCAATATTGATCCTTTGGTCAGTGTGCTTAAATTTAATCACATAATTGGCTATTTTATCTATTAGCTATTTTATTTATTAATAGATCAATGTACCTGAGAACGCTGTTTTTTCAGTTGAACTGTGCAGTACTGACTGAGAAAACAATAATTGAGATTACAATAATAGTAGACTCTCATTAGATTCTCATTAGACTCTCAGCAGTTAAAAACACGAACTTAGATTACAACATTATCTGTGCTTGATTTTACACCTTAGGTACATAAATTCTGGTTGTTTAATAGGCAAAAATTTTTGGCTTTATAGAAAGCCTACTCGAACCAATTTCCGGGAGTCGAAAACAAACAAAAATACATCATGCTATTTAGCTCAAGTTGATGAATAATTAGTATAGAGGAACACTTACAAAGTCAAAAATTCAGATCAACACAGGCTGGTTCCTGAGTTTTCTATTTCACTCCATTCTGCAGTTCCAGTCATAGGGAATGATATCATTGTCAATAGGATTTACTCGTCTTTCATCCACGTCTTCGGGATTGTAAAATATGGAAGGCATTCCTATAACCACAGATATATCATTTCCTATGTTTTTTGTACCATGGAATATTCCCGGGGGGATGTAAATAGTACGGGGATATTTATCTCCCATAAAAATTTCATTAATAACTTTGTAAGTGGGAGAATCTGCCCTATAATCGTATAATGCAACTTTTACCATTCCAGTAGCACAAAACAGATGATCCTCTTGTTTTGAATGGAGATGCCAACCTTTGATCATTCCAGGATATGAATATGATGCAATTATCTGCTTGATATTTTGTGCTTTCAGATCTTCATCGTCTAAACGTATAACCTCGGTTAATAACCCTCTTTCATCACTGAACAATTTCATATCCCTTATAAAAACTCCTTCAATAAGTTTTTCACCGTAAAATCCTGGAATTTTTTGAACTCGTGGCTTTTCGAGTTCATTAAAATCTTCCATACTCATTACTTGCATTCTTGACCCTCTTCTTTTTTATATATCCTTTCGAGAGGATCTTTACCGTTCTTGAACATAGCTCCATAAGGCTCAAATTTACCGATATCGTTGACAGTACAGAAATGCATACCCTCGTCTGACCCTGTCATCATTAATGGTTTAGCTTTTTCGACGTCCCAGGAACCACTTTCTTTGTTGTAGACACTATCTTCCATCTCAAGATACACTACTTTACCAATAATCAATGCGTAAGGAAAGCCATTGTAAACTTCATCAATTATGTGGTCCAGTTCACATTCCATCCATGCATAGCATCCTTCAATTCCTGGAGCCTTGATCTTTTTTGAAGGTTTCTCCTTTAGACCAGCTAATTCAAATTCATCAACAGCGGGAGGGACGTGTGAAGCCGTTGGTATCACTTTATCTGCCATATCAGTACCAGGCATGTTAATAACGAATTCCCCTGTGCTTTTTAAATTATCTAATGTGTCTCTCCTTTTTGCTGAAGCTACACAAACTAAATCAAATGGGCGTAAAACAGGCATAAAGCAAGAATATGGGGCTATATTTCTAATTCCATTTTCACTGATCGTTGATATGAATGCCACTGGCAAGGGTACTATTGATTCTCTTTTGAAATTTTCTAATATCATATTACCACTACTCTATTTACAATAGGACTTACACACTTGAATTGCAAAATCAAGCACTTTAGGAGGTGTGACTTGTTTAGTGGTTTAGACAATTGAAGGTTTGATGCTATTGATTTCTCAGTTCAACCGTGTAAGTCCCGTACAATTCTCTTATTCCGACCTCAAGAATGGGTTCCTGAGATTAGAAAATCAGCAACTGACTCGATTTCTGGAAGTTCCACTTTTAGCTCTTCTCCTTCGAATCCTGCTAGAAATACCTCCGAGTTTGAAGGGACTGAAGTTAGAATCCGATTTTTATCCACGGTTTCCATCATTAACTGAGTCCCTATTTTGTCTGCACGATTAAGAATAAAATATAGAGGCTTCCCGGCTTTCTCGGCAAGTTCATTTATTTTTTGAGAAAGCCTTATGGATTCATAAGATGGATCAAGCACCATTAACACAAGGTCACAACCTTCTTCAACTCCTCTTCCGAAATGTTCAATACCAGCTTCAGTATCCACAAATACAACATCTTCAGGAGTAGTTTCTGTGTTTATCAGAAAATTCTTTGCAAGAGCACCCATCGGACAGGCACATCCTTCCCCGAAATTATGGATCTTGCCTATGGTTATCATTTTAATGTTATCTTTTTCTACAGTATAATCTTCAGGAATCTCAGAAATTTGCCATTTGTTTTCAAAAATACAGGCAGTGTCTCCATTCTGATACGCCTGCATTAATTTTTCCCCAAGAGTTTTTTTCCCTCCGAGATAATTCATGAAATCTTCGGGCATTTCAAGGCCTAACTGTTTATGAAGCCCGAAATTTGACTCATCACTGTCAACAATGAGTACATTGTAACCTCTTTTAGCCATAGATTTTGCAAGCAGAGCAGTAATGGTACTCTTACCGCTTCCACCTTTTCCACATATAAGAACTTTCATCCTTTTACCTCTGTGTTAGAATATTTAATATTAAAAATACATTAGATTGTAACATAAAATATTAATAACTAGAATACTTTACTATAGTATTTAAACTATAAAGTTAATAGTGATAAAGTGACTATGAAAAAGAATAGTAATGGGATTTGTTTGTGCCCCATCGAGGGGATTATCACCATAATATCTAAAAAATGGGCCATCCAGGTTATCAGTGCTCTTGGGCATCACAGTAGATTACGATTCAATGATCTCATGAATACTCTTGAGGGTATCAGCCCAAAGTCACTTACCGACCTGTTAAAAGAACTCCAAAAAGAAGGCCTGATCCAACGAGAAGCATTTCCCGAGATACCTCCGAGGGTTGAATACTTTTTGACAGACGATGGAAAAGAGCTTTGTGAAGTAATAATTCCTTTAATACAATGGGCAGAAAAACGGGATAATCTACATAAGGAAATCCGTGATTCCACCTGCAAAAGCACAGTTTTTCCCTCAAAATGACTGTGTGTATGAAAGAGAAAACGTAACTGCTTGATCATATGGATGACATCTTTCAGAACTGTACTTTTTAAGTTTAAAATCCCTTCAAAATTCAATTTGTTTGAAAATACCTTTAAAAGTCCAGTTAGAACTTAAGCAGTTTTCATTTCATAAAGAGAAAAATAGCTAATGCTATTCTGCTCTGAATAGCATTAGCTATTCATTTATTTTGATGACCACAGGTCATGCTGTAAACTCTAATAGTACCTTCCATCGGATCGATCACTATCCAGATATTGGATCTGCCACTATCCAGATTTTCAAGGATTGCCCTGTGCTTAAAAGATTCTTCCGGGCTCTTCTACGATTTTATAGCCAGCTTTAAATAAAGTCATCTGTATAACGTATGAATCAGTTATCCGGCTATCATAAGTTACATTTACGGTTCTTTCAGGAATATTGATATTTACTCTGGAAACCCCGTTGATAGAAGTAATGAGTTTTGTGACCATATCCTTGCAGTACCTGCATACCAGATCATCTACTATGAATGTTGTCTCCCCGATGTGTTCACCCCCGCAGCACAACTGTATTTTTCAAACAGACGCTTCACCCACATGTAAAATTTGTACCTTTTACGACTTTTACGATATATTCTTTGAAATCAGTACTAGATAGTATTTGCATTTGTACCTTTTATATATATTCTTTGAAACCAGTACCAGATATTATTTGTGTGAGACTACATTAAACAGGTTCATACCCGGTTTCACGAATTGCAGCCTTGACCTTGTCGAGATTTGCCTTTCCTTCTTCAAAATCAACAGTTACCTGTTTGGTCTGCAGGTTTACATCCGCCCTCTGTACACCTTCTACAGCTTCAACAGCCTTTTTAACCCTCAACTGGCAGTGCATACAGGTCATGCCTTCAACTTTTATGGTTTCTTGGGTCATGGTTTCAATCTCCGTCTAGCTTTACCTGATAATCCAACATATTAAATTAATATAATAATTTCCTGGAATATTGTAGGATTGAATAATAATATGTTCTATTTGCCACAAATTCTTTGCGCAAATTCAGGTTAATGAGACTGAGTTTATCGCTACATTAATCGCTACATTAGATATTTCCACCGGAAAGGTTTCATCAATCCATCTTAAGAAGAATTACGACCAGGATATTGATAGATGTTTTTGCTCAAGCCTTTTTTAAAAAGGTTTGAGATTCACCACATTCTTTGTTTGATATTTAGTCCCTATGGGCATCTTTGACAAAAATGGAAACAAGTTGGAAGATGTTCCTGCTCAGCAGGTTGAAGGCTTTCACATCAAATGTTTTTTCATTTCTTCAAATTCTTCTTCAGTAATTTCACCTTTCGCATATCTCTCCTTTGCAATATCCAGCGCAGACTTTTCTTCACCTCCTTTAGTTTTATTTTGCTCAACAAACCATCTAATTAGAAAATAAGCTAGTACAATTATGAAAATCCAGAAAAGGAGCCCGAAAAACATACCTCCATATCCCATCGTGCCGTAACCGTAATGATCCATAAATCCATCCATTGCCACCACACTCCCCATATAACCGTCAATCTCTCGTTTTATTGTTTCTATCTGCACTATTGGGCGCAAAGACTTACACTTGAATCTCTCAACTAGACTATAGATGGAATTTAGCCTGTTATGTTTGCCTCGCCCAGATAAGGCCCGTGCCAGGTATGCACCCAGATCTGACCATTGTAGGCATTTACGCTCAACATCCCTTCAATATCTTGTCTTCCAAAATCAAAAGTGTAATAACCGGGCATTTCGTTAGATTCCAGGACCTGCGCTCCTGGCAGATAGCCTGTTAAGAAATTCCCTGCCAGCTTTTTAGCCTCATTTATATCATACTCAGGCGCTCCGGTCGTTGTTCTGCCAGCTCCAAAGCGTGTGTTCCACATCATGTTTGGCCCTGGTTCAGGATAGGCTGACCCTGAATAACGATCTACCAGCACTTCAGCTATACTCTGATTGTTTTTTGTGTCCTTTAAGACAGCATAATAATTGCCGCTAAATATCATGAAGTCCTCGACCTGAGTATTCGAGCCATACTGGCTGGCGAAGTTCTCCAGGCTTTTCAAAGCCTCATCCTGGGTTACAGGTTTTGACTCCGGATAATATATTGCCATCATATTGCCCATCATTCCCGGTCCATAGCCATAGTTATAGCCTGGATTA
The DNA here is from genome assembly GCA_023399215.1 of Methanobacteriota archaeon. Taxonomy (GTDB): domain Archaea; phylum Halobacteriota; class Methanosarcinia; order Methanosarcinales; family Methanosarcinaceae; genus Methanosarcina. Next base: position 29,642 of record JAEWQJ010000026.1, on the reverse strand, counting down.
TTCATCATTCCCGGTCCATAGCTATAATTATAGCCTGGATTGTTCATCATTCCTGGCCCCATCTGCCCTGGCTGATAATCTCCCTGGCTATAGGTTGAATTGTATGTCATTGGCCTGAAAGCTAGAAAAAAAAGAAGGACTATTACTGCCAATACTAACAGACCAATTATGATATTTTTGCTGTCTGCCATGATCGCCTCGAATTAAATTCTGTATCGGATTAAGTTCTAATAGTTAAATCAGCAGCTAACCGGACTTTTCATTTGAATATCAAATATTTTTATCAAATTTTAGTAAGTAACTCTGATTTAACCATATTTTTGGACGAAAAAATACAATCAAACTCCGGCAATTACATTAAAACGGGGTGCTCTGAACAATTGAATGAGCTTGTTCAATTCTTGGTGTATTCTTATGTAAACTCTCGACCAAGTTTCTCTTCATTTTGAAACTCTAAACCTCAGCTTTTAACCACAACACGGTTAATGTCTCACCTTGCAGACAAAAAAATCAACCACCGCCATAATACCCCAATAATTAAAGATATGTTAATTTATTTATAATTATCATCTGATACTTTACGATAGCTTGTCACCCTTGCCCTGGAGAGTGACCTGTTTTTTGGATACAGCACTTCCAGAAGTACCCAGACCAAAGCAAGACCAATTAGGCCTCAAGATGTCGAATGCAAGAGAAAATTGAGTTTAATTAAGTCTAATTAAGTCTAATTGAATCTGATTGAATCTGATTGAATTCGATTGAATCTGATTGAATTCGATTGAATATGGTTGTGTAGCATGGTTGTCTATGAAGAAGTTATCTATATAGCTCTGATTACACTGCTGGCAAGCCTGATAGGGACTATGGCCGGATTTGGAATATCCACAATCATGGTACCTATCCTGCTGATTATTTTCCCTCTGCCTCAGACTTTACTTCTGGTGGGTATAGTTCACTGGTTTAATGACATCTGGAAGATACTCTTATTTCGGAAAGGAATAAGATTGAAGCTTCTTCTTGCCTTCGGGCTTCCAGGGATCTTTGCCAGTTTTCTGGGATCATCCCTATCCTTAAGAATCTCAAGGGAAATTCTTTCAAGAGCTTTAGGGGTGTTCCTTATAGCCTATGTTATCTTCATCATTTTCAACCGAACTTTCAAACTGAGCCAGAAGTTATCAGTAGCAATATCCGGTGGAACCCTTACAGGATTTTTTGCAGGTATATTCGGCATAGGCGGGGAGATAAATGCCGTAGCCTTGAGCGCTTTCAACCTGGAAAAAGCTGTTTACGTTGCAACTGCTGGTGCTATAGCTTTTATGATCGACTCTACAAGGATAGTGACATATATCCAGGGAGGTACGAGACTTGACCCTGTCCTTGTATCAGGCTTTTTGATCTTCATACCCGTATCTTTAATTGGAGCAATGATCGGGAAAATCGGAATTGAAAAAATACCCCAGGAAAAATTCAGGAATTTTGTGGCAGTTTTCATATTTCTATTTGGTTTGAAGCTGGTGTTATTTCCTTAACTTAACGACAGCCTTTCTTCTGGTGGATGCAGGTCAGGTATGATAGAAAAAGAGTCTTCTTCAGCAGTTTTCAGTCGTTAGCTACCAAATTAAGTAATTGAGTAATTAAGTAATTAAGTAATTAAGTAATTAACCATTAAGACCTGAGTTTACTGAAAAATTTTTGATTTTTATTTACCTTTATTTACCTCGGAATACAAGAAGAAGTGCTATCAGAACCGATCCCCCAAACCCAGCCAGTCCGACCCAGGAAAAAGTACCTCCGTTTAACAGGATGTAAGTTGAAGCAATAAGCAGGACAGTCAGGTAGAGTTCTTTTGAAAATGTAGTTTTCCTTGTTTCTTTCTGCTTTAAGGAAAGGAACTTATCCCCCATTCCTTCCATTTTATCGGCGACTTCTCGAATTGCAGCCCTCAATTCAGCCTTTTCGTCCATAGGTTCGGTGGAAAATTCAATATGAAGAGCGGCTCCTTTTGGAGTATTAAGCTTTTTATAAGCGTCCATTAGCACAGGAATAGCAATGGTTTTAATGTTGTATCTGGGGTCCAGCTCCAGGCAAACCCCCTCTATAAGCAGGATCGCCCTCTGCAGGGTTGAAAATTCCCCGGGCAGCCGAATATCGTATTTCAAGCCGAGTTTTGCATAATTATCACTCTGCCTGCCTTCAAGCCCGTAGTTCTGGTTTGCAATCAGGCTATCCATATCTTTCCTGAGCCTGCGGATATCTACATCCCGTGCATCCGCACCCCCGATTTTCAGGAAGCCCTGAGTCGCTCCTTCCACATCCCTGTTATTGATGGCGTAATAAAACTCCAGCATGTTCTTTTTGAGCTCGTCGTCAATACTGCCTACAGCCCCGAAATCGATAAAGGCAATAGTATCGTTTTCTTCAACCAGCATATTGCCCCCGTGAGGGTCAGCATGGTAAAAACCGTCGATATAAACCTGTTTAAGATAACTTTTGGTAATGGTACGCGTATATTCCGATTTCTTACTCTGGGGCACAGGCATATTGATTATGTCCTTAATCTGGATTCCCTGGATGAACTCCATTGTAAGGACATTGGCTGAACAGTAATCGGGATAGATTTTGGGCACAGAAACGTTTTTCACGTTCTTGAAATTGTCCTCAAAACGCCGCATATTGACGGCTTCGATTCTCAGGTCAACTTCACGGGTAAGCATTTCCCGGATCTCAAGCAAGAAAGCATCAATATCAAAATTACTCCCCAGGCCGAGAATCTTTCTCATAACAGGCCTGAAATCATCCAGGATAGAAAGGTCGATATTTATAGTGTCAATCAGGTTCGGGCGAAGAATCTTTACAGCAACCGTTTTCCCTTCCAGAACTCCTTTGTAAACCTGCGCAATCGAACCGCTGGCAATGGGATCCGTATCAAAGCTGTCAAAAATATTAATAAAAGCTTTTGCTCTCCTCTCCCGGGAAGCCTTAAGCTCTGCTTCCGTTTTTTTTCGTTTTCGCTCTTTAGGCGGATCGAATTCGCAAACACAGGCAAGGTCAAGAGATTCAGCCATTTCCTCAAAAGGTATCGGTTTAACCTTGTCCTGAAGGTTTGCCATTTCTATAACATAAGGCTGCGGAACAAGATCAGGCCGCTTGCTCATTGTCTGTCCCATTTTGATAAAAGTCGGTCCGAGCTCTTCAAAGGCCTCTCTGAGTTTTACAGCCGTCTGCCTGTTTTCAAGATCAAAAGTACAGGTACACTCAGGATTTGAAATATAATTGGTGCGCAGATCCCGATAGAGTTCAGGAATAAGGTTGTATTTTAAAAGGACCCGTGTGACCTCAAGGTAACGCTTTGTTTTCCCCAGCATCCATTTATTAATTGGTTATTATTGTTTAAGAGAGTTTCTTTAAATTGCATTAAAGAGTTTTTCGCTTTTACATTACCCTTTTGACAGATTAATTGCTTTTAATAACCGGGCATACACTCAAAGAAAAAATCCTTACGGTTTTGCCCTGATCTTCCTGAAAACATCCCTAAAAGCCAATTTTTTTGCTTCCTTAATGGTGAAGCCAGCTTTTTCAATATTCTTCACAGTATGCCGGGTCGCATGATCCCCAAGCAAGAAAAACAGAACCGGATTAATCAAATGTTCTATGAAGTCAACAATAGGGTAGTCACTGTGAACGTGCTCAAGGGCTATCAATTCCCCTGAAGGTTTCAGGACTCTTCTCATTTCCCTGAGAGCTTTCACAGGGTCATGGATTGTGCAAAGAACAAAAGTTATGACCACGTAATCGAAACTATTATCCGGAAATTCAAGGTGCTCGGCATCCATAGGATAAAGAGTAATATTTTTCTTGCCTTCGGCTTTTTCCTGGGCTCTCCGGAGCATCTTTTCGCTTTTGTCGATCCCTATTACTCTACAGCCTGCCGGATAGTATTTCAGATTTCTTCCGGTACCCACCCCGACTTCCAGAATTTTTCCGCTCAGGTCTGAAAGGGCTTCTTTTCTCCATTCCCGGAAAAAGAAGAATTCTAGAGGTAAATCTATCAGTTCATATATGGGTGCGATTCGGTTATACTTTGAAACAGCGGACATTAAACAAATTTACGCTTTCCTTACAATTTATTTTTTTGGGATACCATAAAAATCGAACAAATAAGTAAGCCGTAATAGTTTTCAAGAATTTTTACTGAAAAAAACAAGGGCCTACCTGATGATACAGTTAGCCTTAAAGGAAAAATAAGAATAACTCCCCGAAACCGATTCATATTTAAGCGTTCGAAATAATACCACGCTACAAATCCTACTTTAAATCTTGCATCAAGTATTTCATTTAAGTCTTATATTAATTCGTATAAGCCTCATATTAAATCTCATATTAGTTTCACAGATACTATTGCCACATACATTAACAGAAATTAGATTCGTATCAACAGGAATTACACTCACACCTACTTATATCACAAAAATCAGAGAGAGGAAAACCGATGAGCAATATTTTACGCAGAGGCAGGCTGGAGGCTGCCCAGGACGAGGAAATCTTACGTTATACTTCCTCTATGGAAGCTGACAGGTGGATTTTTGATGCTGACATAGCAGTAGACCTTGCCCACACAGTAATGCTAAAAGAGCAGGGCATCATAAATAGAGAGGACTGCAGCAAAATCCTTAGTGGGCTTTTAAAAATCCGAGAGGAAGGAATGGAAAAGCTCGATTTCAGCTATGAAGACATCCATATCTCTCTTGAGTCAAGGCTCATCGATATGGTTGGGGAAGACGTTGGGGGCAGGATGCATTCTGGGCGTTCCAGAAACGATGAGGTTGCGACCTGTATCAGGCTGGTGCTCAGGGAAGAACTGACCGGGCTGCTTGAAGAAATCCATGAGCTAAGGCAAACGCTTCTTACCCTTTCGGAAAAACATACCGAGACGCTCATGCCTGGTTTTACTCACATGCAACATGCCCAGCCGACAACGTTTGCTCATCACCTCTGCGCCCACGAAGCCGTTCTTGGCAGGGACTTTGACAGGATTCAGGATGCTTACTCCAGGGTAAACCTCTGCCCGCTTGGGGCTGCGGCTTTTGCTTCCACGGGTTTTAACCTGAACAGGAAAAGAACACAGGAGCTTCTGGGCTTTGACGGCTTGCTTGAAAATTCAATGGACGCAGTCAGCACCAGGGACTTTCTTATTGAATGTGCCTCAGGATTTACAAACCTTATGATAAACCTGAGTCGCATGGCTGAAGAACTTGTAATGTGGTCTACTTCCGAATTCAATTTCATAGAACTTGACGACATGTACGCTTCTACTTCTTCAATCATGCCGCAGAAGAAAAATCCTGACACTGCTGAACTTATGCGCGGGAAAACAGGAGTAGCAGTGGGCGCACTAATGTCTCTGATTACTATCTGCAAAGGGCTTCCACTGAGTTACAACCGCGACCTTCAGGAAGCAACCCCAAATATCTGGCGGTCTGTAGAAACCGTAAGGGCTTCAGTAAGGGTCATGGAAGGAATGACAAAAACTATGAAAGTTCACCCTGAAGTGCTTGCTGCCCAGTCAGTTACAGGTTTTACAACCGCAACCGAACTTGCGGATACCTTTGTCCGGGAAACCGGAATTCCTTTCAGGACTGCCCACCAGATCGTTGGGATGCTCGCGAGAGAAATGGAAAAACCAACTCTAGAAAAAATAGACACTGTAACCGAAATTGTGCTGGGCGAATCTCTTTCAAACCGGGGGCTCACAGAGAAAATGGTAACAGAAGCCCTTAACCCAGTTTCGAACGTAAAGAGAAGAAAAATCACTGGCGGACCTGCTCCCGAAGAAATGCGAAATTATCTCTCGAAAAGGCAGACCGAGCTTGAACTTAACAGGCAGGAAATTGCAACCCTGAAAGATATTACAGACTCAGCTTTTGAAAATCTGCTTGCAACTGTTAATGAGTACAGGAAAACTTGAGCTATAACGAAGCAAACTTCAGACTTAAGTATACTTGATGTCAATGAACCAAGATGTCAATGAACCAAGTATTGATACTCAGTATTAATATTACATTGACCTCTTAAACTTATTAGTATTAATTTCAGTATTAATCTCAGTATTAATACTACTTGACTTCTCAGTATCATGCAAAATGTATAATATTGTAAAAGTAGCCAGGTATTATACAAGAATGTATGTATGATGCCGGAATACCGATTATCTATACAGCGTTTCAAAAAGTTGTCATAAAAGGGATTATTTATGGAATTTAAACAGGGCGATCGGGTACGTATTGAAAAGAACGGCACTGTCTACGAAGGCAAAGTAATGCCGTCCATGGAAGGATATATTACAATAAAAATGAACAGCGGTTACAATGCCGGTTTTTCCATGGATAAGGTAAAGATAACTCTTCTAGAAAACAATGGAGAAAACACAAACGGAGGCCGGAACGGCAGAAAAGAACCTAAAAAGACAGGAGAGGAAGTCCAGAAATCTGGAAAAAAGCTTCCAAAGGTCGCTATTCTTTCCACAGGCGGAACGATTGCAAGCAAAATCGATTACAGGACAGGCGCAGTAACTTCCCAGTTCACTGCTGACGATATCCTTGCAGCTATCCCTGAACTCAGAGAGATAGCCGATTTCAAAGGCAGGGTAATCTCAAGCATTCTCTCGGAAAACATGGATTCAGAGTCCTGGCAAAATCTTGCCCGTGCAATCGTAGAGGAAATCGAGGCAGGTGCCGATGGAATAATTGTAACCCATGGGACAGATACCATGATGTACACGGCTGCAGCTCTTTCCTTTATGATTGAAACACCTGTGCCCATCGTTATTGTAGGTTCCCAGAGAAGTGCAGATCGTCCGAGCAGCGACAATGCCATGAATGCAATCTGCGCAGCCCTTGTTGCTATTAGTGATATTGCTGAAGTTTCGGTTGTTATGCATGGAACGACCTCAGATGATTTCTGCGAGATCCACCGTGGAACGAAAGTCAGGAAAATGCATACTTCCCGTAGAGATGCCTTCAAGTCAATAAATTCCCGACCTCTAGGAATCGTGGATTACAATACAAGGGAAATAAAAACTTTCATTGACTATATTAAACGTGGAGAAAGACCTCTCAAATTCAAACCAGGCATGGAACCGAAATGTGCTCTTGTTAAATTCACTCCAGGTTCAGGCCCTGAAATCCTTGACCATTATATTGACAGCGGGTACAGAGGACTGGTTCTCGAAGGTACCGGGCTCGGGCATGTTTCTACAAAGTGGATTCCTAAGATCCGGAAAGCAACAGATGCAAAGATGCCTGTTATAGTTACATCCCAGTGCATTAATGGCAGAATCTGCGACCGCGTCTATGATACCGGCCGTGATATGCTGAAAGCCGGTGCAATCGAAGGGGAAGATACCTTGCCCGAAACCGCCCTTGTTAAACTTATGTGGGTGCTCGGTCAGACCGATGAATTTGACGAAGCTGTCAAAATGCTCAGGGAAGATCTCAGTGGAGAGATTACAAAGTGCTGTTTTAAGTAATAAATCAGATTTTTCTTCTTCATTTTTCTTTCTTCATTTTTCTTTCTTCATTTCTTTTTTCTGAATCTCGTTTTCTCATTTTTTTGTTTTTTCACTTGATCTGCCAGCTCTGAGCCTTGAATGTAAGATGCTTTTCTGGCTATGAAATTTCACCTGCACCGGTAGGAGAATATGGTCTGGAACAAACTGGTCTGTTTTCAATGCGGGCATTTTGCGGATACGCGTGAAGAGTAATACCATATTCGTAAGAAAACTCACAAAGCTGTCATGATAGAACTTGTCTGCACGAGAGTATAACATATTAGATTACAGAACAACAGATTAGACTACAGAACAACATATTAGATTACATAACAACAGATTGGATACAGAACAACATACTGGGTTTCAGAACAAAGAAAAATAAGACAATAAGGCTGTCTTTTACGGCTGTCTTTTACTAATCTGCGTTAAAAGTCCCTCAAAATATTGGAATTCAGTCTTGATCCAGTTAGATCTGTGGCAGAAATGCATAAAATTAGTTGTTTAGTTTGCAGAATTCACTTCGTTACTTTCTGCTGGAGTTTTACCTTACTCAATATATTTAAATAACAAAAAGCTTAATGTACAATGCTAACAAGTATCACGTTAACTATTATCAGGATATTTCCAGGAAGGTTATTGTAGATGGTATTAGGAATAAATGATCCGCAAATTTGGCTTGCATATCTTGCTTGTATATTTAGTGCACTCGGGTGCATGGTTTATGGAATATTGAACTGGAGAGAGGAGAAAGAAGAACAGGCAGTAAAGAGCAGTACCCAGAAACAGGTGACTCAAGACCAGTAAACTAGTGAGAAATTCACTCTAAAGAGTTCCCTAAAGAGTTCACTTCAATCAAACCTTTTTGGTAATGCCTGAGAAAAAACAGTAATTGAAACTATTCTGGAGTAATTTTTATGGCAGTCAGTACTTCAACTCTAATCCTCCTTGTCGTTATCTACTTTGCGTGCACCTTCTACGTTGCTCGGCTGGGGTATAAGAAAAATTCCCAGACCGATGACGGGTATATGCTTGCAGGCCGACGTGTACCCCCGGCAGTTATGGCCCTCTCCTACGGAGCTGCGTTTATCAGCACTTCTGCAATTATAGGGTTCGGAGGAGTAGCCGCTTCTTTAGGAATGGGGCTTCTGTGGCTTGTCTTTATGAATATCTTTTTTGGAATATTCATTGCCTTCGTGATTTTTGGCCCAGGAACCCGGCGTATGGGGCTAAACCTTGGAGCCATTACTTTCCCTGAATTTATCGGAAAACGCTTCCAGTCCAGGTCTATTCAAGCCTTTTCCGGTCTTCTTATCGCGGTTTTCATGCCGATATACGCCGCAAGCGTGATCATAGGGGCAGGCCGATTTCTTGAAACCACGCTTGGGATAAACTATAATGTCTCTCTTTTGATCTTTATCGTCATCATTGCTTTTTATGTGATTAAAGGCGGTCTCCTCTCAGTAATGTACGTAGATGCAATGCAGGCCACTATCATGCTGGTAGGAATGACCTTTTTGCTGATATATACCTACAGTAAACTGGGAGGAGTCGTAGAAGCCCACCAGGCTCTTACCAATATGGCAAACCTTGTGCCTCAGGCGCTTGTTGACCAGGGACACAGGGGCTGGACTTCAATGCCAGCATTCAATTCCTCAATATGGTGGACAATGGTTTCCACAATCGTAATGGGAGTAGGGATAGGAGCACTTGCACAGCCACAGCTTGTAGTCAGGTTCATGACTGTAAAGGACGACCGCTCCCTGAAAAGAGCAGTTGCTGTTGGGGGTCCCTTTCTTCTTATGATGGCAGGAGTCGCATATGTTGTGGGAGCTCTTTCTAACGTATACTTTTACAGAACTACAGGAATGATCGCCACTCAGGTTGTCCCGGGTGGAAACACTGACCTTATAATTCCCGCCTATCTGAACCACGCAATGCCCGCGCTGTTTGTGGCAATCTTCATGCTAAGCCTGCTTTCGGCAGCAATGTCTACTGCAGCTGCCCAGTTTCACACCATGGGTACAGCCATAGGGTACGACTTTTACCAGCACGGCCTTATGAAAGGCAAGTCAAGTTCGAGCACAGTCCATGTTACAAAAATAGGAATTGCCTTTACCATCGTGGTAGCAGTTATTCTGGCTTACGTTCTTCCTGGAAGTATTATCGCAAGAGCTACTGCCATGTTCATGGGACTGTGCACATCTGCTTTCCTGCCTCTCTATATTGGAGCGCTGTTCTGGAAACGCACAACAAAAGCCGGAGCAACTGCAAGTCTTGTTATCGGATCGATAAGCAGTCTTTTCTGGCTGGTCTTTGTCCATGCAAAAGAAGCAGTGCCTCTAGGAATCTGCCAGGCAATCTTTGGAAAAGAAACTTTACTTACAGGTACCTGGCCCCTTGTAGATCCAATTATGATCGCAACTCCACTATCCTTCCTTGTCCTGATAGTAGTAAGCCTTATGACACCCCGGTTCTCTCCAGAGTTCCTCAAAAGAGCTTTCAGTCTCAGGTTTGAAGATGAAGAAGAAGCATCGGAAGCAACATCACACAGTGCAGCGGATTCGGCAGGCGTTTAAGCCTGACCTCCCGCAGCTTATTTCCGTTTATTTTTTAGTTTCGCAGTTTATTTCCGTTTATTTTTTAGTTTTACTCCCTTTTTTCCTGCTTATTTTAGAAATCTCTCAATTTTCTTTTCTAACAGGTAGGGTCTGCCCTCCATGAGGCATAAGGTGAATTTTTGCGCCAGGATTTTCCGAGAGCACTGCATACAGAGCATCCTCTACACTTGCCATAGGAGTAAAGAATGCATTTCTTGTTTGTTCGTCCGAAAGTTTTGAAACCAGATAAAGTTTAAATTTCTTTGAAGTTTTTGCAATGATTGCAGTCTTGTGCCCGCCGAACTCAAAACATTTTTTGAAACGCTCGATTGCCTCATCTGGACTCCGGCACTCCCTGTTCCAGCATTCATAGACCTGGTTTCCTATCCCTTCGGCACATTCGGCTACAAGAATGATGGAGCCTCCTGCTTTCACAGCCTGAGTTGCATTGTCAAGCGCCTTATTTGCCTGGAAGAGATTGATATCTTTAGGAAAGCCTCCGCAGGAAACAATTACCGCATCGGCAGGTACCACAGGCACTTTATACATAGAATCCACAACTTCCACGCCTTTCCTGTGGGCCTCGATAAAGTCCCCAGCAACAGCAGTAACTATCTCTTTTTTGCTGTCAAGCACCACATTCAGGATAAAGTCAAGGCCGAAAATTTTTGCTGCTTCTTCCATGTCCTGCCTGACAGGTCCATCAACCCTTCCGGAAACAGCTTTTTCATCAATCATCATTTTATGGTTTGTGATAACTGTTTCTTTCGAGCTTACTCCAGGCAGTACGGACTTTGCCCCTCCACTGTATCCTGCATAATAATGAAATTCAATGCTTCCGATCCCTATAACAACATCGGCATCCATAATGTCTTCAAAGACTTCAATCGGAGTTCCACGGGAAGTTATGCCAATGCGTCTGCATCTGTCGGTATCATGCTGAATGCAACGAATTTTTTTGTAGACTTCTTCTCCAACCAGTTTTCGGGATTCCTCTTCAGTCTGGTTTCGATGAAGCCCGAGAGCAAAGACAATAGTAATATTTTCGTCCTTTGCTCCTCCAAGATAAAGCTCTTCAAGTAGAGGAGGAAGAAGCTTTGCAGTAGGAGTTGGCCGAGTAACATCACTAACTATAATTGCAATTTTCGAATCAGGGTTTACAATCTCAAAAAGCCTTTTACTTTTTATGGGATTTTCAAGCGCTTTTTTAATCAAAGAAGTCGGATCTTCCTTTTTTTCAGGCTCTGAAGGCAGAATAATACTGGATACATTTTTTTCCGGGATATCCAGCTCAAGTGCCATGCTTCCAAAAGCTAATGATATTGTTTTTGTGTTTTCAATCATATTTGGCACTTCACTTAATCTTTTTTGATATTTGTTTTTATAATTGTCTTCTTTTATTTGTTAACTATAGCTATCCTCTTTTATAGCTGCTGGTTCCATTGTTAAAAAATTATGAGGGATATGCTGAAATAAATAAGATAAAAGTATATGATATGTCGTTAAACGCCTTTAAATGAAAGTGTTATGAAGGATAAATTATCTTATTACTCACATTTCGATTTCTAATACTTTTGTACAATTTCAAATCACAAAAATAGAATTATAATGGTTATCTATTAACAAACTGGCCAATATCAAGTGATTATTGTCTCAAATTAGCAGGGAGTCGAAATGTGAGTTATTAGGTGTAAGACGGTATTTAAAACATGCATAAGATACCGAAATTTAAAAGAAATGATGGCAAAAAAGGAATAAAAGTCGATTATACAACAATTATGAGATGAGTGCATCAACATTCACCTGAAATGGAAATGAAGAGAGGAAAGCAGGCTTTTGTTCATCATCCATTATATTTACATGCTTATTCTGAAATTTTTGCAACATAGTCTTCGCCTTCAACCTCAAGGAAATCTAAAAATAACAAAACATTTGAAGCTCAAAAAAGAGCGAATCATTGCAATACTATTATAAAAAAATAAAGATTAGGTATTGAATTTATTATTTATGAAAAAATAGTTTCGAACTCTACTAAGAAAACTTTTTCGTTCATTTCAAGTTCACGCTTTAATTCATTTGCGCGTTCCTTCGAAATCCCAGTCATAGGACGTTCTCCAAAATGAACATGACACCATACTATTCTTTTCAGCTGAAGATTATTTTTTTCCAATATCGCAAGGAAATTTTTATCCTGAATAGCTTTTCCAGTTACTGTAATTATGTAATAATTTCCTTTGTCTATATCAGGGAACACAGGATCAGTCCAATCTGTTCCTTTTCTCAACTCATCTCTTATATCATTCGTTTTATTTTTATCTACTATTATGTAGTATCCTGGCGCGTTATATATATTATAATCGAGCTTGTATGTGGGAAGGCTGTAGTTATCAAGAATAGTTTTTGCTTCCAGTTCAGTAGTTCCATCTCTAAATTGAATTACTAAACCAGCTACTACATCTGATTGTTTTTCACCAGTTGATGTTGGAGTAAAAATTGGTAATTTTAAAAATACTCCTGCAAGTACAAAGAGAACAAGAAAAATCATAAAGACAGAAATTTCTTTAGTCTTACTCATATTTATCACTGCAAAAAGATGAGGATGTCAGTTGCTTATATCGGTTACGCTGCAAAAAAATTATAAGATAGATACAATGAAATAAATAAAAATTTCAGGGTGTGATGAGGTGGGTGCATCAATATTCACCTGAAATGGTACAATTCTATAATCTAGTGATTTCTCTTATTTTTGCTTCCTTAAACCTAAACTTTTCTTTGCTAACTACCTCAAAAAGCCGCAATAATCTTGAAAAACAGATTCTTTGGCAAAAATGCCAGAGAATCTGTTTATTCATTTGATATTTTTACTGAATCCTTCACCTAAAATCGATACGCTCCGCTACTTCCCAACGTGAAATTTTTATCAAAATAACTTACTACAGCTTAAATGGAGTAAATAATCTGAACAATTCTAAAAATGACTTTTTTGGTTTCTTGAGTAAATTTAGTCTTTTCATTTTAGTAAGTCTATCTTGTTTTCAATTCTTTTATCAGTTCTAAACTTCTTCTTGCTATCCGTTTTTAGATTTTTTGAATAGTAACTTTCAATAGGGTTATTTGTCACCGGAGCTCCAGGAAGATGATGAAACAGAGTAAGATTTAACCAGTGTTTATTGGATCATCCACAATCGTTTTTGAATCGCTTAATCATATGTTCTTATATTTTCCATTAATTTATTGAAGTTATATTTTGCTTTTTCAAAAATATTAAATGGAAGGTTTTCTTTTTTCGCTCCCTTTCCAGCTTTAACTATATCTATATTGATTAAATTCCTTTTTTCTTTTTTACTCCATTTTAAATGTTTTTCTTCGCTATTAATTACTTTAAGTTCTTCAGATCGAAGTTTTTCCAGAAATTTGATTTCATTTTCACGGTTATAAAATATATTCAATAGTTCCTGTTCAATAGTTGTTTTCTTTGGGAAATCACTAACTATAAACTTGTTTAGTGCATCAAACAATATTGATGCACTAACTTATCTCCAAAATTTCCTTTAATATCAGGGTATCTCTTATCAAAATCCGTAACGATAAACACAGGCTCTGATACATCGAGATTTTTCCGTAGAACTTTTTTTATAATCCAATTAAAAATATTTTCTCTTGTTAATCAAGTTCATCAATGCAAGAATCTTTCGTATACCTTTTGATAATTACAGATAATTTGAGCAAAATACTTATAATATTTAACACATTTGAATATATCAACATATCTTGATATCCTATAATATATTCTTGCTTCTTAGCTATAAAATAGAATATGAAAATTTTGGAGGACTGTAATGAAGCGATTGCATAGAATACTAAGTAAAGAACGAACTTCTTTTTTACCATTTCCTTTGATAAAATCGCTCTCGATTTTAGCGATTTTTTGTTTCTTTCTCTTCAGCTCAGGTTGCACGGGTCTTGATGATTCCGGCAATGAAACAGAGCCTGCTGAAGTTACGAAGAACATTAGCGATTCAGGTAGTGGAATGGAATTAATCGAAGTTACGAACCTGAGTCAGATTGATAAAGCTCTCAAAAAAGGTCCTGTTGTGCTGAAACTTGGTTCAAAGGGTTGTATTCCCTGTGGAGAACAGGAAGATATATTCACAGAGCTACTCCCAATGTATCAGGATTCTGCCTCATTTATGCTTATTGATATCAAACAGTATCCCGAGTTCGCAACAGAATTTGGAGTAAGAGTTATTCCGGATACCTGTATTATTACGGATATAGAAAATGGAAAATACGTTTATATGCGGCAGGATGGCAGCAAAAGCCAAGAAAGAGAAAGCGCAAGATTCCTGGGTGTTACCGACAAAGAAACCCTTTCAGAAACTCTTGACAAAGCTATTGAATCCAAGAAAACAGAGGGTTAAAAGATGTTTTCCAATTTTTTACCAGTTGCAGCTTTTTTTGCGGGAGTCGTTAGTGTGCTCTCTCCATGTATCCTGCCCGTGATTCCGGCAGTTTTTGCATACTCAACTGGAGAAGGGAAGTTCAGACCAATTGCAATCATATTAGGTTTGTCTCTTTCCTTTACTTGCATGGGAATTGTTACTTCTATTTTCGGGGCAACGCTTACAGCTTATCTCGATTACCTCAACATTTTTGCAGAAGTTCTTCTGATCGCAATGGGCATTTCGCTACTATTTGATTTAAACATATTCAACATTTTCGGAAAATTTTCATCCCTTGCAAACTCTAAACGAGAAGGCCTTTTAGGAGGGTTTTTACTTGGGCTTTCTCTTGGGATTGTCTGGCTTCCGTGTGTTGGTCCAGTACTGGGTTCAATCCTTACAATGGTTGCTGTTTCAGGCGAAGTTGTTTATGGAGGATTAATGCTTTTCATATATTCTCTTGGTTTTTCAGTTCCAATGCTTCTTGTTGCTTATTCTGCAAGTTTTTCTTCCACGAGGCTTCAGAAAGTTTCAAAATTCGGTTTTCCACTAAAAAAAGTTGCAGGCTTTATAATTCTAGGAGTCGGCTTTTATATGGTTTATAAGAACCATTTCAGCAGTATCTGAAATTGAAATTTATTAAGTTAATAGTTCTAGGAAGCTGTTGGACTTGAATAAAAAAAGGCAAGATTCGCTTAAATCCCATTAAAGACTCATGAAGCAGGAAAGGCAGTTAAACATCCTTAAATTCAATACTGATACTGCCCACCTTTTTTGCCAGAGATTTTGCAATGAGTCCACTCTCAAGTCTACAGAGGTTGGGTACTGCACAGGGTACTAAGCAGTTTGAGCAGCATTATAATCAGCAGTATAATATAAATCTATATGTAATATAAATCAACATATTTAAATAATATATGAGTATACTCGCATATACTCATTTATAGGTGGTGATCTCCACGGATATCATTTTCCATATTTAAGGTTCTGGCTGATGAAAACAGGATAAGGATATTGGATCTTTTACAAAAATGGGGTATTGTGTGTCTGTGATATTAAGGCGGTTTTAGGTATTAAGCAACGTTTCTAGATATTTAATTAGGCTGAAGGTATCAGGATAACAAACCGTTTTGGCGATTGTATTTTTAGAGCAATTTATCTCAAGATTACTTCTGTTAGTCTCCAGTCAGAGAGTTAAATAAGACTAAGTTTAAGGTGTTATATTGTCATATCAAAAATTTGTAAGAGATGTTGGCCTTATCGGAATTGTTCAGATACTTACAAACTTGAGTAACTTCCTTCTAATCCCTATAATCACAAAAAGCCTTGGGACATATGATTACGGCCTCTGGGCGCAGATAAACATTTCAGTATCTTTAATCTCTCCTCTTGCACTTATGGGTCTTTCAATGGGCCTTATCAGATTTTTATCCTCCGAAACAGATAAAGAAATAATAAAGGAGGCTGTGTATTCCATTCTTTTTTTCGTGACTGTGTCTGGCCTTCTGGCATCCCTTTCGCTGTATATACTTGCCAACCCCCTGGCAACATACGGTTTCAAGGATCCAAATGCGGCCTATTTCATCAAGGCAGGCTCCCTTTTGATTCTTGTGAATGTGATCGAGCCCGTGTCTCTTTATTATTTCAGAGTGTTCAGGCAGATCACGAAATTTTCTTACTTTACTCTTTTTGAAGCGCTTGGGAAATTACTTTTTATTCTTGTTCTTATCAAAATTGGATATGGGCTCCTTGGCGTAATACTAGCCACATTACTGGTACAGGGCATCATTATTTTAATCGCTGTTTTGATTATTATAAAACAGATAGGATTTGTTATCCCTCGATTTACTTATTTAAGGGAGTATCTGCACTTTTCTCTACCGTTAACACCAAACACTCTTGTAAGATGGGTAACTGAATCGAGTGACAGATATTTGGTTACCTATTTTCTCGGTCTCAATAGTGTAGGTATATATTCGGCAGCTTGCTCCTTCGGTAACCTTATACAGCTTTTTGTAAATCCTCTTCAACTTATTCTTTTCCCAGAGCTCTCAAAACTGTTTGATGAAAATAAAATTGACGAATTAACAATTTATATGTCTTATTCTTTGCGATATTTCCTTATTATTTCTATTCCTGCAGTCTTTGGGCTTTCAGCTTTTGCAAAGCCTTTGCTTGGAATATTTACAACCGAAAATTTTGTTTCGGGTTGGTTTGTGATCCCTATTATAGCTTTTTCTGGCCTTCTAGCAGGAATCGCTCAAATTTTTGTCAATACCCTATTAATTGTCAAAAAAACGAAAGTGCCAACTTATATCAATTTTGCAGTGGCGGTTTTGAACGTACTAATCAACTTCCTCCTAATACCTAGGATAGGGATTGTCGGGGCTGCTCTATCAACATTACTCTCATACTTCTTTATGGCCATTCTTTGCACGCACATGTCTCTAAAACATTTCAAGCATAACTTTTATTTTTATGATATTACAAAATGCATTCTATCTTCAACGGCTATGTACTTCTTTGTTTCCCGTTTCGATATCTTAAGTATCTATACGCTTTTCGTGGCTGCAGGAATGGGTGCGTTTGTTTATCTATCTGTGATGTTTCTGTTGGGAGGTTTCAACGATCACGAGGTTTCTTTAGTAAAAAAACATTTATTTAGAATCAGAAATAGCCTCGTCAAAATTATTGAGACTTAAACAGTTAATAATATGATGTTACTAATATAATTTCAAGTAGAATTCAAAATTAAAAATAAAACAGAAATTTTAAATAATGTCTGAGTATAATTGCATATACTATTTAGAGGTGGTGGTGCCCACGGATATTGTTTACATACTTAAAGCATTGGCTGATGAAAACAGGATAAGGATATTGAATCTTTTAAAAAACCGAGAACTGTGTGTTTGTGATATTGAGGCGGTTTTAGGTATTAAGCAATCTAACACTTCCAGACATCTGAATAAACTGAAAATGGCAGGAATTATTGTCTCTGTAAAAAAATCCCCGTGGGTCTATTATCGACTCAATGATTCTACTTTTCAAAAATTTCCCTTTCTCTCAATGATTATTAGTGATGAAGTTGAGAAAATAAACGTTTGTAAAGACGATTTAGTGTTATTGGAAAAGCTTAAAGCAGGTGACAGATGCTGCGAGTGATCAAAAAAATAGTTATTTTTATAACATCCTATTTATTGAAAAATTAAATGTATTTGTTTTGGAAGAATCTGCTGTACAAGATTGTCGTTTACAAATCGTTATTTAATCCTGTGGCTCTTTCTGGTTATGTTTATAAACGCTATCGGAAAATACTGCAGAATGTGGGATAAGTATAAAAAAGTATAAAAAAGTATAAAATAATCCTATATGTTGTTGAAACCTTCATCTTTTATCGAGCCCATCCCAAAACCAATTTCACTCCCACATTATTAAGAATTTCAGAAGTATATCAGGACCAGGAGTTCTATTGAGAGTCTAGAATATGATATTCAGATAAGCAATTTTGAGTTTTGGGATCAGCTCTCTATAGTACCTTTTTACCGTTTTACAGGGAGAGTCCACCCGCCATTGGGCATAACATGAATTTTAGCATCAGGGTTTTCGGAAAAAATCATTTCAAGCGCTTTTTCGACGCTTTTTACAGGAGTAAAGAAAGTATTTCTGCTTTCAGTGTCTGGAAGTTTTGAGACAAGATAAAGCTTGAAGGTTTTTGCAGTCCTCCCAACAGTGGCAGCTTTGTGTCCCCCGAACTCAAAACATTTTCTGAATTTCTGTATCGCCTCATCGGGAGTTTTGCATTCTGTACTCCAGCGCTCATATACCTTATCCCCTATCCCTTCAGTACATTCAGCCACAAGCACTATTGAACCTCCTTTTTTTACGGCAAAAACTGCATTTTCAAGGGATTTTGTCGCCTGGAAAAGGTTAATGTCTTTTGGAAAGCCTCCGCACGAGACAATTACTGCATCCGCAGGCTCTACAGGCACCTTGTACATGGAATCGACAACTTCTACGCCTTTTCTGTGAGCTTCGATTAAATCTCCAGCAACGGCAGCAACTATCTCTTTTTTGCTGTTAAGCACGACATTAAGGATAAAGTTAAGGCCTGCAATCCTTGCAGCTTCTTCTATATTTTGTCTTGCAGGACTGTCAGTTCTGCCTGAGAGAGGGTCACCTTCAAAGAGTTTGCTATAAAAGCTATGATAAGAAAGAATAGATTTTTCCGAACTGACTCCCGGAAGAACAGATTTCCCTCCTCCACTGTATCCGGCATAATAGTGAAATTCCAGGGTTCCTGTGCTTATGATAACGTCTGAGTCTGCTACTTCTTCGAAAACCTCTACAGGCGTTCCGAAACTTGTTTCTCCGAGAGACCTGCATCTTTTCCTGTCGTGCTGAATGCAGCGAATTTTTTCGTAAACCTGCTCTCCAACCAGTTTTCGGGATTCCTCTTCAGTCTGTAAGCGATGGAGTCCGAGGGCAAAAACAATAGTGATATTTTCATCCTTTGCTCCTCCCAGATAAAGCTCTTCAAGTAGAGGAGGAAGAAGCTTTGCAGTAGGAGTTGGCCGAGTAACATCACTAACTATGATTGCAACCTTCGAATCAGGGTTTACAATCTCAGAAAGCCGTCTGCTTTTTATTGGATTTTCAAGCGTTTTTTTAATAAGGGAAGCTCCTTCTTCCTTTATTTCAAATTCCGAAGGCAAAATAACACTGGCAAGATTTCTTTCAGGGATTTCAAACTCAATTCCCGTACTTCCAAAAGCAAGTGATATTTTTTTTATGTTTGCAGTCATGTTTATGCCGATGTTTTCTCTTGATATTATTTTTCTCATTATTATTTTACAATAATAAGGTTAAACAAGTATAAAAAGAACTAGAAGGTAATTTTAAAGGAGAAGGCAATTTTAAATGAAAATGTAATTTCGAATGAAAATGTAATTTCGAATGAAAATGTAGTTTTAAATGAAAATGTAGTTTTAAATGAAAAGATAATTTTAAATGAAAATGTAATTTTAAATGAAAAGATAATTTTAAAGGCATTAAACCTTCGTCTTTTTATCTATAGTACATATTTATTGCTTTACAGTCAAAGTCCACCCGCCATTTGGCATAACATGGATTTTAGCATCAGGATTTTCGGAAAGAACTTTCTCAAGCGCTTCATCTATGCTTTTTGTTGGTATAAAGAAAGCGTTTCTACTTTCCATCTCTGGAAGCTTTGAGACCAGATAAAGTTTGAATTCTTTTGCAGCCCTCCCGACAATAGCAGCTTTATGCCCACCGAACTCAAAACAGTTCTTAAAACGTTTGACTGCATCTTCAGGAGCTCTGCATTCCCTGTTCCAGCACTCATAAACTTTGTTTCCTATTCCCTCGGCACATTCGGCTACAAGAATAATTGAACCCCCTCTTTTTACAGCAGAGGTAGCATTTTCAAGTGATTTTGTTGCCTGGTAAAGATTGATATCTTTTGGAAAACCACCGCAGGAAACAACTACAGCATCCGCAGACTCTACAGGTACTTTATACATGGCATCGACATACTCTGCACCTTTCCTGTGGGCTTCGATTAAATCGCCTGCGACGGCATCAACTATCTCTTTTTTGCTGTCAAGTACAACATTCAGGATAAAGTCAAGGCCTGCAATCCTTGCAGCTTCCTCTATATTCTTTCTTGCCGGACTATCGGCTCTACCTGAGAGAGGATCTCCTTCAAAGAGTTTGCTATAAAAGCTATGGAATGAGAGAATGGATTTTTCCGAACTTACCCCTGGAAGGATGGATTTACCTCCTCCTCCGTATCCTGCATAATAGTGAAATTCCAGGGTTCCTGTGCTTATGGTAATGTCAGAGTCTACTACTTCTTCGAAAACCTCTACAGGCGTTCCGAAACTTGTCTCTCCGAGATGTCTGCACCTTTCCCTGTCGTGCTGGATACACCTTATTTTTTCAAAGATCTCTTCCCCTACAATCTGCCTGCACTCTTCTTCAGTCTGCAAACGATGGAGCCCCAGGGCAAAAACAATAGTGATATTCTCGTTTTTTGCTCCTCCCAGATAAAGCTCTTCAAGTAGAGGAGGAAGAATTTTTGCAGTAGGAGTTGGCCGTGTAACATCGCTTACGATAATTGCAATTCTCGAATCAGGGTTTACAATTTCAGAAAGCCTTTTACTTTTTATGGGATTTTCAAGCGCTTTTTTAATTAGGGAAGCCCCTTCTTCCTTTATTTCTAATTCTGAAGGCAGGATAATACTGGAAATATTCCTTTCAGGAATATCAAGCTCCAAAATCCCGCTTCCATACGCAAGTGGAATCGTTTTTACATTCGTAGTCATGATCATTCCGATGTCATAGTATTAATTATATAAAATCGTATAGGTAAACAATCAAAATTAAATTCTAAAAAGAATTCGAACCGACATTAATAGGACTTTTATATTATAATTAGTTTACCATATTGCAACTGGTTTTTTATGTTATATTTGGTTTCCGCTTCTTTTTTTTCAGAAGCTTCAACTAAATTTCCGGTAACGTTTGCATTGTAGCATTTGCATTGTAGCATTTGCATTGTAGCGTTTGCAATGTAGCGTTTGCAATGTAGCGTTTGCAATGTATCATTTGCAGTGTAACATTTGCAGTGCTTCATTTCCTGCCATTAATTTACACGCGATTTTAAAACTCCGCAAGAGGCACTTTTACTTATACCTATTGATCTCGTTCCAGAACTGATCTTATTTGCACATAAATAAGAGTTCAGAACTGGTTTTATAATAGGAAGATTGATTGATTGATTGATTGATAATTAAAAATTAGAGATTTAAGGACGTAATTTTGAGTTTTGGGATGGGATCGCAATATATACTTTGAATAGATACTTTTTTACTTCTCAAGGCGTCGAGTCCTAAAAAGTAAATATTTCCTTCACCGACTATAATCACCGACTATAGTCACTACAAACATTAAAGTCACTACAAACATTAAAGTCATTACAAACCTGCATACCACTGGCAATCTATTTAAAAAACTTCATATGCATAAGTGCCGGAAAGAACTTTTTTGGTGCTTCAGAGGAGGCAGGAAAATGGAATCTGTTGTGGGGGAACAATTACAATGGACAAAGAAAGAATTTCTTATCACGAATCCGTTCTGAATATGTATGAACGGATAAAAAAAGACGGGATGACGAATGTATGGGACCGTTATGAAGCCCAGGGTCTGGGGGGAAATCCTGACAAAAGATGTACTTTCTGTATGGGAGGAGTGCGCTGCGACCTGTGTTCCAACGGACCATGCCGTTCGGATGCTGCGAAAGACAAAAGAGGAGTATGCGGAATCACTGCCGATGGTATGGCGATGCGGATGATGCTTCTCAGAAATGTGATGGGAGCTTCAACTTACCAATATCATACGGACCAGACCATAAGGACTTTGAGGGAAACTGCCAGAGGCAACACTCCTTACACGATAATGGAACCTGAAAAGTTAAGGACGTTTGCAAGCCGGCTGGGGATTAAAACTGAAGGGTCTGACTCAGAAGTTGCTCTTCGCCTCTGTGAGTTTGTAGAAAAGGAGTTTAACAGACCTGCCTACGAACCGAGCCGGATTGTTGAGTTCCTTGCCCCTCCCGAAAGAAAAGAAAAGTGGAAAGCACTGGACATATTTCCAGGCGGAATCTATGGGGAGATGATGCTTTCCACAAGCTCCTGCCTGACAAATGTGGACGGGTATTATGCGAGCCTGGCACTAAAAGCCATGCGTCTGGGAATTGCAATGGGATACCAGAGCCAGATTGTAAACGAATATTGCCAGGACATCCTTTTTGGAATACCCAGTCCCCACACTATGAGAGTAGACCTTGGTGTGCTTGATCCCGAGTATGTGAATGTGCTCCCTAATGGGCACGAACCATTCATCGGCTTTGCCATGGTCCAGCTTGCCCGAAAACCAGAATGGCAGGAGAAAGCAAAAATTGCAGGGGCAAAGGGCCTGAGGGTTATTGCCAGTATTGAAACAGGGCAGGAAATGATCCAGAGGTGGGAGGAAGATAATGCTTTCTACGGATTTACAGGCAACTGGATTTCCCAGGAAGCGGTATTTGCAAGCGGAAGTGTGGATCTCTTTGCAGCAGATATGAACTGTTCTCTCCCTGTTGCTCCTCTTTATGCCGAAAAATACAATTTTAAACTCATGCCTGTGAGTGAGCTTGTGGCCTTTGAAGGCATAGGGGAACGCCTGAACTATAATCCCACCGAAGCCGAAAAGCAGGCAGCACAACTCCTGGATATGGCGATTGAAAATTTCAAAAAACGAAAAAGTTCGATAGAATCAGTTTCGAAGCTCCCTATGAAAGAAGCCGTGGTAGGCTTTTCAAATGAGAGTATTCTTGCAGCACTTGGAGGCAGCTTTGACCCTCTCCTTGATGCTATAAAAAACGGAGCAATTAAAGGAATTGTGGGAATGGTATCCTGTACTACCTTGAGGGACTACGGTCAGGATGTACACAGCGTTGCTGTGGTAAAAGAGCTGATCAAAAGAAATATTCTTGTTCTGTCCCTTGGTTGCGGGAACGGAGCTATGCAGGTGGCAGGCCTCTGTACCCCTGAAGCTAGAGAATTTGCAGGAGACAGTCTAAAAGCCGTATGCAAAGCCCTGGGTATTCCACCAGTGCTCAGCTTTGGGACCTGTACTGATACGGGCAGGCTTGCTGACCTTCTTGGAGCTATCTCCGGAGCCCTCGGAGGAGTTCCAGTTCCAGATCTGCCGGTTGCGGCTGCAGCCCCTGAGTATATGGAACAAAAAGCCACAATAGATGCTGTCTTTGCTCTGGCCCTCGGGCTCTATACCTATGTGAACCCGGTCCCAACAGTCACAGGCGCCCCGAATCTGGTCAAACTGCTTACAGAAGACTGTCGGGAAGTTACAGGCGGGGTCATGAATGTGGAAAAAGATGCAGTAAAAGCCGTTGATGGGATAGAACAACACATTCTGGAAAAGAGAAAAAAGCTTGGAATCTAAGCCTGGAATCTAAGCCTGGAATCTAAGCTTGGAATCTAAGCTTGGAATCTGAAAACCAGATAATAACAGATTTCTGAGAAGAAGAGGTCTAATAAGAAGAGAGAAGAAGAGAGCCGAAAAATTCGGATTTATCTGCTCTCTTTTACATTTTATTTCTAAACAGGATAGACCAGAACCTGAGAAATCAAAGCTTAAATCAAAGCTTAAATCAAAGCCTAAATCAAAGCCTAAATCAAAGCCTAAATCAAGGCATAAATCAAAGATCTATAGATTCTCCGGGTTTCATGATAATGACTTTTGTATCGACTTTTGCCTCAACTGCTCTTTTGAACTCTTCAGGGTCCTGTTTTATTACGTCAAATGTGCTATAGTGCATAGGAATTACAATTTTGGGCTGAATTAGTTCTACGGCTTTTGTAGCTTCTTTTATGCCCATTGTAAATTTGTCGCCTATGGGCAGAAGAGCCAGTTCAGGTTCATAGAGTTCACCTATGAGCTTCATGTCACCGAAAACCCCAGTGTCTCCGGCGTGGTAGATGGAATGTCCGTTGATTTGTATAATGAAACCTGCCGGGGAGCCACCATCGAAACTAAAACCCGAAGCATCAATTGAGGAGGAATGGAGCGCATCGGTCATGGTTAACTTTATACCTTCTACATTTACTGTACCACCTTTGCCCATACCCTCTGCAAAAACTCCTTTCGATTTTATATAGTTTGCAACCTCATGAACGGAGATTATCCGGCATCCGGTCCGTTTTCCGATTTCGATCGTATCTCCAAGGTGATCGTGGTGTCCGTGAGTCACGGCTATTATATCAGGGTTCAGTTCTTCAGGGCTACATGGAGCCAGTGGGTTCCCTGAAATAAAAGGGTCGATCAACAATTTCTTTTCAGTTTCGAACAAAAAAGCCGAATGCCCGAGCCAGGTAATCTTTACGCCAGCCATCTTTTTGCCTCAAAATCATTACTTCTATTAAAATAATAAAATGTTATTAAGGAATTAAGTTGTCCGTAATTTAGCTATCAGTGAGTAATTTAGTTATCAGTAAGTAATTTGGCTATCAGTAAGTAATTTAGCTATCAGTATTTTCGCAATCAATAATTTAATTTTCGATAATTTTTGGCTGGTTATGAAATATTAACAATAGAGAATGAAAGATAAAGCAAAGATAAAGGAAAAATAAAAAGTCGTACTGAGGATCATGTTAATATGCTTCTTCTGTCAAACGGAGTGAAAATGAAAATCGGTCTGGTAATCCATGGTCCCGAAGTGATTGATTCGGGAGAGGCTAAAAGGGTTTTTGAAAAGCTTTCCTGCGTGGGCAAAGTCGAGGCGAAACTTGGCGGAACAATGGGAAAAGTAGCTGTCCTGGATGCCGGACTTGAAAACATTATAGACATAAGTCAGCACCAGAAGCCAAGTGTCTGCATTGAATCGCTTTTCGAAACCTCAGACCTTGTATGCCTCCTGAACCGGGGAAAAACCATTGAAACCGGGAAGGTATTTGGAGAAATGGTTGTTGCCCGGCTTAGAGAGCCTGAGATAAAACCTCTTATCCAGATCGAAAGCCCGGAAAGTACCAATGGAATTCTGGTATTTCTCAATAAAAAAGCTGGAGAATATGGAGAATATCTTGAGAAGCTTTCTGAAATCCTGGGGCTTCCTGTGGAAAGTCCTTTGCCCCTTCAAAGTTTGAGAGTTCAAAATTCTGTCCTTGTAGAAAAGTGCCCGGCAACAGGCAAAATCCAGGTTATACGCAAGCTTTCAGGCGTTTTTCCCGGAGAAAATATCTTGGTAAACGGAACCGTGATTGGAAAAGCTTTTTCTTCCAAAGTAAGCATAATCTCCGAAAACGGTTTTATTGTCTCAATCGAAGGTGGAGAAATAAAAGAACATGGGCTCGAAAAACTTCATAATTATGAAAAAAGGGACCCTGTTGACCTTGCAAAAGCCTGGATAAAAAGCGGTGGCCTGAGAAGAAGCAATTTCTCTGCCCTGCAAGCCCGGAAACCGAAAGTGTGCGTCAGGAATTCTGGTTTTTCTTACAGGCCAGCAGCAGGAAGAGTCGTACTTATAGACCATGCTGCGGAAGATACTTTTGAGCTGGCTGCCGATGCCGAACTTGTAGTTACCGTCGGAGATGACACCACAACAATAGCAGGCGACATTCTCTTCAGGCTTGGAATCCCCATTTTAGGGATCACGGATGGAGATTGTGACAGGCTTGCTTGCCAAACGGCCATTTTTCCAGGTTCTATTGTGCTCAGGCTGGCAGCGGGAAATGATGATATTCTGGGTAAAAAACTGAAGCAGGAACTGCTAGGGGGAGAAAATTCTGCGGTTTTAGAGGATGTGTATGCTTTTAAAGAAGATGTGATTAAACTTGCAGAGCCCTTGATTGAAGCTGTTTTTGAATACTGATAAGAAAAGTAGCGTACGGTTAGAAATCCTAAATTCTGACCTGCACAACGTCATTCGTCACACTGTGTCGGTCTCGTCACGCTCGACGCAGGAGAGCGGCCCTTCAGACACGAGTATATAAACTCAGATTGAGAACCTATAAAATATTATTTTATTTTGTCCTCTCATTCGGAAAGTGGGACAAACTGGACTTCTCTAATTTTAGTTGCAATGTTTCTGACCTCATTCGTTGATCTCTCTGGTAATATCTCGTACACTTCTACATAAAGATCAATGAATAGCTTTGAATAATTCAAAAGTATATCGCTAGCCCATTTGTATCCATATCGACCGCTATTCCTATAAGCAGTCCAATAAAAGTAAAATTTCAGTAAAACTTTTTTAACTATCCCTTTCGCAATATTTAGTTGCTTTTCTTTGTCTTTTCTAGTGCATCGATTCTCAAATACATACATAATAAGAAAATAATTACAGCTTATGATGCAAATATTATTTTAAAGTCACATGGAATTTTGTAACACGGAAAACGCAGCCGGTTGCAGAGTTATTCAATCTGGTTTTCAAAAAATTCATTTTGAACATACTTTGGAATCGATTCACTAGACAGCCTGTAAAGATCTAATATTTGTGGCTCTCCACACTACTCTATGAAAATAATTATAAAATAATAAAATATTATTACAAAGTATCTTATACTATAACACTATTTTAATGCTGAAACTCAGATCACCACCAATACTATTCTGTTATCTGTAGCAACAGGATCATGTGGACAGATTTTCGTAATGACTGTATTGTATCTACGGAAAAGTCAACCTAAAACAGACATGATGAATTATTTCTATATGAATCTTTAAGTTTTATTAATTGTAAACAGGCGGGTAAAATGTCAGATAACATATTTACTTACATTATCAGGATTATTTGGCTAGTTGCCTTTATAAATTTTTTTTTGTTAATTACCCTTCCTTTTATAGCGGAATATATCTCGGGCGATAATATTTTAAATGATTCCATTGGGCCATCAAAAGACCTTGAAGCAAACATATTGCTAACTGAAAATGAAAAGGTAACCGTTGTACTCAAAACAGAAGAACAGGCTTTAAATTCAGAATCGCTGAATATCTCCTTAGTTGACCCGCAAAAAAAAGAGTTTTTCTGGGAAAAAAGCTTTACTCCTATTCCATCTGATGAGACTGGGACACAAAAGGAAGCTATGACACAACAAACCATCGATTTCTTTTCATTTACACCGAAAGCATCAGGAATATATCATATCAAAATAAGTAACGCTGATTTTCAAACAGATGTTAAAATAGTCTCAGGAATGATAACTCCATCCGAACAACCTTCCTACCTACCCTTACTATTAATATCTCTTATAGTCATGTTTGCTGGCTTTTTATTCAAGAGTATCAGAATGGGCTTTAGAAGATTTTCATTTAGTGGAGCAATCAATTTTATTATAGCTCTATCTCTAAGTCTGATTACAATCTATAGAATAATTGGTTTATAATTAGCTTGACCACGCCACATTACAAGGTAAAACTTCATCATTAGACTTCATAACCAAATATTTGTTTGTGTTAGAATAGAAGTTGATAGGAAAATAGGGGTCTTATTTGAATATAAAGGCAAAACTTCAGGATGCTGTCAATGCCCTTAATTATAGCAGTCTTTCCTCATCGAATAAAAAGAAGAAGAAACCTGTGCAATTCTGAGTCTTCCTTGTAGAATGGTGAAGAAAAATAGGTGACAAAATTACAAAATTTGTAAACTGAGTATTGTATGAGAATCCGATTTTACTATTTTTCAGATTTGTACTGGTACTGTAAACCTTATAAAGAATTCAGTCCCAGAATCTCTTTTTAACTCAACTTCTCCTCCTAACTGATCTACCAGGGTTTCCATTA
Source organism: Methanobacteriota archaeon (assembly GCA_023399215.1). Taxonomy (GTDB): domain Archaea; phylum Halobacteriota; class Methanosarcinia; order Methanosarcinales; family Methanosarcinaceae; genus Methanosarcina. Next base: position 1,692 of record JAEWQJ010000026.1, on the reverse strand, counting down.
ACTGCAATCCAAAAGAATTGGAGTTTTCTAAACTAAAGTCTTCAGGAATACCAATTCCGTTCATCCACATGCCGAACTGGAGATAACAATAATAGTTCTTGAGGGAGAATTTACTAATAAAAACATGTGAAATAAAGGAAAAGAAAAAGGAGAAGGTAAACAGAGAAGAGGAAACAGAGAAGAGGAAACAGAGAAGGTAAACAGAGAAGGTAAACAGAGAAAAAGAGGTGTTAAATGAGTCGGGAGCAGCTTGAGAGAGAAAGTGACAAAAATGAGCAACCTCGGAGAGACAGTGATGGAAAACGGGAGCAATCGTAATAAATTGAACAGAAACAACCTCGGAGAGGAAGTAATAGAAAGCAGGGATCGTCGGAAGAACCGGAACGGAACAGCCTGAGAGAGGAAGTGATAGAATGCCAGATCAACCAAGGGAAGTTGAAGAAGAACAACCTGGAAGAGGAAGTGACAAAAAAGAGGAGCAGCCTGGGAGAGGAAGTGACAAAAAAGAGGAGCAGCCTGGAAGAGGAAGTGACAAAAAAGAGGAGCAGCCTGGAAGAGGGAGGGGCTGAGAAATAGATAATCTAAAAGATCATAGACTGAGGTTAAAAGCAGAATCAAAAGGATTTAACAGATCTCAAAGGCTGGACTGCAGTTAAAAACAAATTGAAGTGAGAGATAAAAATAGTAATAGAGAGGGATTTTCTCTCACTTCTTTTTGTTTCTGATATTCGGAACCTAATTGAGGAATGGCGAACCTCATTTTAGGTTCCCTTGAAACCTCTCCGAACTAAAGCTTGAGGAATGGCAAAAAACCTCAGTGGCTTTTCCATTCAGGCGGGGTTTCGGGTTTGTGGAGGGCAGGGCTGAGGAATGGCGAACCTCATTTACCTTGCTCTACGTTTTCGCTAAATGCTACTCATGAACCCCATTCAATATTAGCATTTAGAACTGCATGATATAGAATATCAATCACATATAAAACATAAGTGGAAATGATTTTTCTTTTTCTTTGATGTAATCAAGAACACTCAAAATTTTCAAGCGGCTTATCCCCAAATTAGATTAAGATTATTCCAATCAGTAACTAGATATTAAAGTATTCACAATTTGGCCACAAAGAATTTATATTATAAATTTTAAAATTACTAAGATAAATTATTGTTCAAACTATTTTTCTTACACTTTTCTTTTTACTACTTCCTTTTATATTTCGTTTTCTGTGTGAGCTCATTCCAGGACCAATTTTATTCTTAAATTTAAGAATCTTAATTAAGATCTCAATTGTTACTAACGTTTTTACTGTTTCAAGAGCAAGGCCATTCCCTTTTGCCATAATCATTTCTCAGCAGAGTGTCCCCACATATCCGCAATGTTTCTCTCACCTTAAGCTCCAGTGATCCCCCGGCTGTATGCAGGCAGGGTGACTGGCATCTAGCTGGCCTTTTTAGGAGCAAGTAAGGGCTAATCCCCATTGCTTTATCTGTGGGATACAGCCCGTAAACTTTCTATAGTAACCATTATTTAAGTAAAAGTACAGTATAGTATAATATGCCTAAAGTGAATCGTTATAGAATTTACCCAACAAAATCACAGATTACAAAGTTAAATAAGACTCTGGAACTCTGTAGATGGGTCTATAATGAAACCTTGGCATTAAGGAAGAATGCATGGGAATCTGAACAAAAAAGAATC